>JAEWQJ010000018.1 GCA_023399215.1 Methanobacteriota archaeon | reverse complement strand
CACGGTATCCATGTTCGAAGAAGAGGAAATGAATTTACAAAAACTGTTCCTCAAAATTATTGAAGGAATATAATATAGAGTAGATACATCTATAGAGTAAATACATCTGACATGTTTAAAAGTCAAGAGGAGTTTAAAAAACCGAAAAAGCTCAAAATTTACACAGAGGATGACTTATATCCAAAGTACCAAATGATTTGTCATATTAAATATTATTATTGAAAAATGAAATCAGAGATTACACATTTGATTTGACTGTTTGATGATTTTGCTAAAAACTTTGTATCTTATGTAGAATACGTTAGTATTAAATTATGGAGTTCAAATATCTCCAAAAAACCAATTTGAACTCCAAATGTCCAGCGGCTTAATTAAGTTAACTTTAAAAAGATTTAAGGTTTACTTAATCCTGCCTCTGGAGTTAAATCTCGGGGTGAAAAAAAGTGACAACAAGAGAACACTTATCGGTGTACTCTTGTTACGTTTCTGATGGTA
This sequence comes from Methanobacteriota archaeon, assembly GCA_023399215.1. Taxonomy (GTDB): domain Archaea; phylum Halobacteriota; class Methanosarcinia; order Methanosarcinales; family Methanosarcinaceae; genus Methanosarcina. Next base: position 9,065 of record JAEWQJ010000018.1, on the reverse strand, counting down.
AATATTGAGACCGCTATGGCTTCTAGAGAGAGTCGCTATACTGTGTCTACAATTAATGTTCCATGAGAAGTTATGACTATTTTAGAGAGTACACAAAAAGTTCCTTGATTGGAAACTGGTGAAGTTTTATGGAGAAGGAGCTGAAGATTTATACAGTGACCAGATAACACATTTTATAACAGCCATAATTCTATAAAAAATAGCATACTGTTTAATAAAATGTATTAGAAGTAATTATGGAATTCAAATTCGCTCTAAAGGAGACGATTTATTCAATATTGCCAAATACAAGATCTTTTGGATTGAGCCTCTAACTAGATGCAAGATTTACTAAGAATGTTATAATTCTTCTTTTTTTCCTAACAGTTAGAGATAGGTGAAATATGAACAAAATTTACATTTGCAAGGGATTATATGCCAGAAATACTGAAAACAAGCTTACTCTTAATCTTTCTAATTTTGAGCATATCTACAGGCTTTGCAGCATCATCCGAAAATTTCAGTGTGAGCGTTGAAGAGACCACATCCATATCACAATTAGTAGACCCTTACTTCGACAACTTTGTGACATCATCAGGAACCAATCTCAAAGAACAACCTATAATTAGCGGATCATGGAGTCCGGATAGCAGCAGATTGGTGGTAGGAGCATCTATCAACTCTCTAAACGAAGCTACTCTTCATGCTATTTATGTGCTGAACGCAGATGAAAGTGGAATTCAAGAACTTGCATCAACACCGAACAATACGAAAGAAAAATCTCTTAGCCTACGAACTATGGAAACGCCTTATACACAGGAAACATCCTGGAGTTCAGACGGAAATCGGATTGTAATTTTTTCAAATATTTTCACGATAAGAGACTTTTATGTAATTGCCGATCTGGATAAAACATTGATCAAGACCGCAGGTAAGTGTAATTATACAACAGTTGATGAAATAAGGGAAAATGTTCTGTGTGGAATCCTCAAGGAACAAAGTCCCTTGTCCTGATGCATCAGAAACCTCTAAAAGGCCAATTATATTTACTTGACCCGAATGGCTATGTGACCCAGCAACTTACAGACGCTTCTGATGTAATGACTGCACTTTGGAGCAATGATGGAAAAAAAATAGCATATAGCACTGGCCAGACCGAAGACGAAGAAATTGGTCTCTGGATTATAAACGAAAATGGGACCGAGAATAAGAGACTAGTTGACGGAATTGTGATTGCCTGGAGTCCTGATGACAGCAGAGTATTCTATGTTGATGAAAACTTCAGTCTCTACTCAATTAAGAGCGATGGGACGGATAAAGTTCAACTTTCAACAGAATATTTTTCCAGAAATGAAGATGGTTTTAGTTTTAGCCCAGATGGAAAAAGTCTGATTTTTAGTATTGTAAACGCTAACGGAGTCACTATATTTATGGCAGACTCAACAGGAAAAAATGTAAAAGTGCTTCAAGAGTTTCCAGGGTATATTATATTCAAACCTAGCTGGAGCCCGAAAGGAGAAAAAATAGCTTTTACACAGGACGATAACCTTTATACAATAAAACCTGACGGAAGCGAAAAAAGTCTTATTTCATCCACAATAACCGATTACGAATGGCATCCTTCAGGAGACTTTATCAGTTTTGTTTCATCAAATTCTGTTTTTGCTGCAAGTCCGGATGGATCAACGAAAATAAAGCTTGCTGAAGGCGATAGGTTTCTAGAAGGCTGGAGTCCGGACGGCAGCAGACTGCTTGTATCTCAAGATGAGTTCACAGGGTTATTCATAATAAAACTCAAAGGATACAAAGACCCTCTCTCAATTGATTTCCTGACACCTGTAGAAGAAGAAAACTGCCAGCTAAGAGTTCGATGCATGTCGGAACCTATTGCAGATGCCCTGCTGATCCTTGATGATAAAGAAATTGGTTTTACCAACAGCTCAGGCTTTCTGAACTACAGCTGTCCTGCTGCAGGCAGACATATGATAAATGCCAGCAAAACAGGATACAGACCCACAAGCAGAGTTCTTATCGTGGAAGAGAACTCCTCTACCTCTTCAGTAACACTTGTAGGTTCAGAGCCATCCTCTTATTCAGGAAAAGAGGCAGCTTCAGAGTCTGAGTCCCAGATTCCGGGGTTTAGGGGGATTACTGCAGTCCTGCTCCTTCTTTTTTTCATTCGCAGGAGGATTTCGTTATGAAGGCAGACTTGAGAAATATCGGGGTCATTGCTCAGAAAGAATTTGCAGATCACCTGTACAGCCCTGGTTTCAGAATACTTCTTGGGATCTTCACCTTGGTTGTTCTTTCTATGAGCGTTATTTCGGGAAAAACGGATGTGAGCTATTTAATAGTGGTTTTGGTTTCATTGACATTGCCCAAGTAATTACACTTTTTATTCCCGTTCTCAGCCTTGCTCTTGGCTTTGACTCAGTTGTCAAGGAAAAAAATTCAAAGTCAATGAACACACTGCTGACACATCCTGTTTTCCGGGACAATGTCATAAGTGGAAAAATCATAGGAAGCCTTGGAGCTCTTATTTTAGTAGTTTTTATTGCGGTCACTGCTTCAATAGGTACTCTTCTTTTATTAACAGGTATAGATGTTGGTTTTTCTGAGCTAAACCGTATCCTCATCTTTTCATTACTTACTTTTATATACATTTCAAGTTTTTTTGCCTTCAGTGTATTGGTTTCAATTGTTTCAAAGAGTTCGGGAAGTTCTTTTATTTCCGGGCTTGTAGTTTGGCTAAACTTGATTTTAATCTTTGGAGCTATAGTTACCACTGTCTCATCTATTGTTACTGGAGAATTGATAGTCGACCTTGGACACAATGAAGAAGCTATGAGCATGAGCGAAGACTTACAAAAACTTTCTCCCGCAAGTTATTATGCTGAAGCTATAACCGGAGTCCGTTTAAGTTATGGAAGCTTTGGAATTTCTTCAGGTAAAGATACTCATGGAATTTTTGACACTCGAGTAGGGATTGGTAACTGGTTTGTAGATTACAGGTCAAATGTGGTAATATTAACAAGCATACCTGTACTGATGTTTATAGCTTCGTATGTGGCATTTCTCAGAAGAGATATATGAGGGACAAAAGATGAACTGCGATCTTGTAAAAGTTATGACAGTTGCCAAAAAAGAGTTTGCGGGATTCAAGTATCGGATCCTTAATCATCCTGATAGCTTCACATCAAATTTGTGAGGAAGGATATGAATGCCTAGTGAGAGAGAAGAAGGGTATAAATCTAGTGAAAGAGAGAATTTCCTCCCGAAAGTGTATACAATGCCTTATTAAAGTCCAATAACCTGCACTCAATGAGATTGCAAGTAATATGGACCTCAACCGTGGAACTCTTCGCTATCATCTTAATATTTTCGAAGGAGAAAATCTGATTGAAGCTCACAGTGATTGTGGAAAACATATATTTTATCCCAAATATCAAAAAAATTCTTCATATTAAATAACATTGCAGAAAAATGAAATCATGAATTAAGTATCATCTTGATAGTTTAATTATTTGGTTAAAAACTTTGCAGTTTATATAAAAGGAACTAGTAGTAATTTATGGGTTCAAACTCTCCATTAAGTATCCATTTGAACTCCATATGTCCTTAGTCAGGGCTATCAATCTCGGAAGCGACGTAGATTAGTGCAAAGCGAATATGGCTTATAATAATAGTATAGACGTGGTGATAGATAGCCCTGCATAATGATTATGTCTCTGGATAAGCAGAAAATTCAGGTGGGTCCCTGATAACAAGAACCAGTATAAAATATAGTGAAGCTGAAACACATTTTGTTATTAGTCCGCCTTTTTATATCAAAGTTCGAGAAAAAAAACCTAAAGAAACTACTCAAAAGACGTTCTTGACAAAAGACACAGTTATGCTTTTTTTCAGGTTATGTACCAATTTTTCTGTAAAATCATAAATATCAAAAAGTTATTGAGTAGAATATTCCATATTGGAAGATCAGTTATCTACATAATACGTAAAAACTTGAATTCAAATTTACAGCAAATTTGAGACACTGCTTTTTTGGTCAATTTTTAAATTTAGTAGCAAATTATTATATAATAGGATACTGGTCGTTTTAATATTTCATCCGAAACTATATATGTCTGTATTTATAATTCTTTTTGTGTGTTACCATGAAAACCTTTAAAGTATTGATTTTATGCGCTATTATAGGATTGGTGACTATTCCTGCAGTTTCCGCCGAAAAATGGCACTCAGGAAACTCGAATAATGAAGTTGTTTTAGATCTTACTGGAGAAAATTACATTGTTAGCCCCTGAATAGAAAATTCTTTTGATATAGAGAATTTCTTTCTTTCGATATTGTCAACTCAGTCCATAAGCCAGGGACAGACTCTAACTCACAATGTAAACATAGGTTCAGGAGTGAATTATCTCGAAGTAGATTTGAACTGGGGAGATACAAGTGATTCCCTGACTCTTAGTGTTTATACCCCCTCTGGAAGCAAACTCGGAACTTACCGCGATAACTCTGACGGAAGCATAAATGGTAGGATACATTTCAGTATAGACCCCTCCTAGGGATATGTGCAACAGGGGACATGGAAGTTCAAAGTTTATGGAGAATCGGTTAGTGGAACACAGAGCTATACATTTAATGTTTACCAACATTAAGTTTGAAAAATATATCTTCTGTTTACTATTTTTTCTTTTAGTAACAACAGCCAGGGCTACAGAATATGTCGTAAGCCCGGCTCCAGGTGATCAAGCTGGAGCTTCAATTAACGGAGAAAAAGTAGTTGAGCTTGAAGTCACTCAGATACCTTACTGGCAGTTTTTGCTCTGGCTGGCTGCGATGCAAATCTTATCAATAATAGATGTACTGCTGTATCTTGCAAAGCTTATTTTCGTGGTACTAGGATTCGAGATTACAGAGCAAGCAAATGAACCTGAGAGCTCCAGTCAATCTAAAGTTTATGCTTATATTAAAGCTAAACCTGGAACATATATTAGTGAGATTGCAAATAAGTTAAATTTGAATAGGGGAGCAGTCAAATACCATGTAAAAAATCTTAAAGCTCAAAGCAAAATCGAAGACTATGAAGATAGGGGAAAAATACGGTATTTCGAAAACAATTTCAGCTATGATAACGAAGAAAAAAGAATCATCTCTGCCCTTCAAAATATAACAAGCAAAAGAATAATCTTAGAAGTACAAGATAGTAAGTGTACTACAAATATAGCTCTTGCACAGGAAATTGGAGTTTCCAGGGCTACTATTAGCTGGTACGTTAAAAATCTTAAAAATATAGGGATAATTCAGGAAACAAAAATAGGAAGAAATATAATTTATAGAGTAAATCCTTCTTATGAAAACTTAATTGAAAAGTACAGGTAGAATAACTGGACTTACTTTAAGAGATTAATTATCAAAAGCCGTTAAAGAAGACTACTCCAATTTCACAACACCTTCTTTCTTTAGTTAAGGCATTTTTAACATGGTTTTTCTTGAAATACTTGATTTACTTGTGATATTACTGCTCCTGATGTTATGGATTAACTAAATTCCAACTAAATGGGTCTGTCTCCAGACTAATTTTTGCTTCAACAATCTAAATAATTTTGGCCTGCTTTCTTATTCATAAGCTATATTGATTATTTCAAAAATGAGTCAAATAAGTAGATTTTGAGTTTTAGGATTAGCCAAATGACAAAAATAAGTTAACGCAATTTCCTTTAAATTTCAAATCCCTGTCCAAATTTATAAAGTAATCTTACAATCTTAAAAATAATAATTCATTCTGGTGCAAATACAAGAATGAAAAATGATATACATCTATGACTCTTGATCTAAAGTTGTCTTTACGGACGTTTTTTAGTATGTTATGTCCTTTTTCAAAAATGCTAGTACTGAGCCTATAAGCAAGATGAACGGTAGCACGAAAAGATACGCCAGATTGGGCCAGAATTCCCATGCCCAGGCTCCAAGTGTATAGCGTGTGTCAAATATTCCACCTATTCCAGAAGTCATTCCTGTATCAGTACTTTTGATTCCCACAGCAGTTGCAGTATACTGATAATCAGGTAAGAAGTTCTTGATGATCTGAGTCTGACCATTTGCTGTATTGAGATCTTCTGAAAAAGCATAACTTACAACAAAGATTAATTTGGCAAGCAATATCGTTATGATAAGCCAGAAAATAAGGTTGAACATAAGGGAATTATTTGATTTTTTTGCTATTGTCGAAATCATTATAGAGATTGCAAGGAAGATTAAAGAATAAAAAAAAGTCAAAATCACGAATATCTCAATCCTTGTGATTTGCTGCATCGTAACTTGGAGACCAGAAGCCATGATCATGACTCCGGTTGCCAGATTGATTGAAAAGAAAAGCACCAGCAAGATACACAAGCCTGATCCCAGGATTTTTCCAAGAATTATATTATCCCTGAATATGGGATGTGTCAATAAAACATTCATAGAACTGGACTTTATTTCTTTGACAATTGCATCAAAACCCAGTACTATACCCATAACTGGTGCAAAACGGCTGACAACCTGTACTATTCCTTCAAACCCTCTCATCAAATCAGGACTACCTAGAACATTTACAGTATATTCAACTTCTGTCCCTCGTTCATAGGAATAAGCAAGAACAACCAGCGTAAAAATCGCTGTAAAAGAAACGAATACAGGACTTTTTAAATAGTCAGCAAACTCTTTTTGAGCTATTATTTTGACGTTGGAGATATTTTCCACATTATTCCCTCCTTAAATATCATCTCTTAAAAATGAAATGTATGAGACTGCCAGAAACAAAAACGGGAGAATTAGCAAGATTATTACGTTTTGCCAGTAATATCCAAGCAGGTAAGATAGTGAATACCCTGTATCCAGAAATCCATGGGCATTTGTCAGGACATGGAGCCCTCCATAATAACTCAAATCCAGATCTCCAATTGTCACCTCAGCAAAATGATGTAAAGGCGAGATATTATAAAATGAGGAAGCTGTAGAAACAAACTCTTTTGTCATGTCATACACTGTTTGGCCTGATGCAAAAGAGGCTAGCATTTTGATAGTAGGCCCAAGGGCAAAGCACATCGTAATCCATACCAGAACTCCTAACGTGAGGGATTCAACTTCGGTTTTACACCAGATTGAACTAAAAAGCCCAAATGCTGCAAAAGTTAATAAATAAAAGTAAGTAAATATTCCAAAAATTAGCAGACGCAAGAGGGAATCAAATTCAGCAATTTTTCCGGAAATAAGAAAATCCGAAGCTGCGATAATTATCACGGATAAAAATACTACAAGGGCAAGAATCATTGAAATTCCCAGGAATTTGCCTGTTATGATATTATCTCTGAAAACAGGATGTGTCAATAAAACATTGAGGCTTTTGCTATTTTTTTCTTTAATTATCCCGTCATACCCAAGAGCTATACCTGCCAATGGGAAGAATACCCCAATCACCTGGACAACATCCCAAAATCCACTTGTACGGCTTTGCAGATCTATAAATAGGGTACCTGTAAATAGAGTAAGCAATACAAAAAAACTTGGTTCATATAATTTGTCCGAAAACTCTTTTTGTGCTATAGTTAAGACGCAGCCTTTATTCACTGAATCACAACTCCTTACTTTTATGCAATAACCAGATCCCCATTAGACAGATAAACAATTGCAAAAACGTAAAGGAAGGAGATTGATTGCTTGTTTTCTTATTCTCGACAACTTGCGACGTGTTGGTGGAATTTGGTTCGTTGATTTGGACCTTATCGGTGCCAGATTCTTCGCTCTTGATAATTTTCTTTACCGGCAAACTCTTCCAGATTGACGAAGAGTTTTCAGAATCCAATTCTACCAGAGAGTTATTCACATGGTCCCACCCTGGATCCATATATGTAGTGGACCCGATTGTGAATTGCTTTCCATCAGGGCTCCAGTTTATGCATGTATCATATCTTCCTTTTACTGCAGGTGTCACTTGAGTTAGATTCGAGCCATCGGAATTAACAATAAACAAAGGAGCGGCAATCTTAAGATTAAAAATGTCATAGTTTTCAATAGCTTTTCCAGTGGCTGAGTCAAAGGCAGACATAAAAGCTATGATTTTTCCTGACGGGCTTATTGAAAAGTGCTGACTTTCATCGAAATATTTCCATGTATTGGGTGAAGTCTGTCCGAAATTAGTGATAAAAGTTATATTGGTTCCATCAATATCGATTGAATACAGCTTGTTTCCATTTTCAACAAAAAGAATTTTCTTCCCATCTGGGAACCACTGGGATTCGCTTGCATTGCCTTCATATAAAAGACGTTTGTTATTTTCGTCTCCTTCTACAATATATAAACTTCTATTCTGATTTACCAACAAGATTGAACCGTTTGGCTGCCAGGATTCGTTTGCCAAGATATCTTCACTGTAAGAGATATTTCCTTTTAAATTCGAACCATCAATCTTAGAAATATAGGTCTGTAAATTGTAGCTATCTGGTGACCCTGAAGCGAACATTATTTTCTTTCTGTCAGGGCTGAGCGAAAAAGCGCAGTAGCGTTCATCTCTGTTCTCTGGCTGAAAAGTCTGAATCGAATCGCCTTCATTATTGGCAAGCACTACAGTTCCTTCATCTGTAACAATAAAGACTTTATCAGAATCGTACAAGACAGGCTGTGGATATGTAGCTGATGGAAGTTCGCGGATAATTGACCCCTCTCCGTCTGCTATATATACTCCAGGAGAATGACTTCCAGGTTTTTCCCATTCAAATACGATTTTACTGGAGTCTTGATTCCAGTTAAGATTCCTCTGAAAACCAATACTTCCAAGATTCTTTATTATGTATGAAAGATCGGTATAGTTAGTCCCTATACATTTTAAATTTGTACCATCGGGATTGCAAATGATATAACAATATCCAGAATTTGTTTCTTCAATCCTTGAAACTCCGAAATATATCTTATCACCGGATGGAGTCCATTTTGCTTCTAATATGCCATTGGTGCCCGATCCATTAATTCCATAATTAATGTCCTCGAAAGTGTGGGAATTCATATCTAATAAGTAATGTTTAACAACACGATTTGAAGGAGAATCC
>JAEWQJ010000007.1 GCA_023399215.1 Methanobacteriota archaeon | reverse complement strand
TGATTCTGGAAGATTGCGAAATGATCGATTGTGATCTTGCCTTTGAATACAGCGATGTTCATGCTGTAATTACAGGTTCGATAACAAGTGTAAAAAATCCATGCAGCGGACATATCAGTGCGGATTCTATTGGAAAAATAATATTGGATGAAAATCAACCAGTAGACGCTTCATGTGTGATCGAAGTCCGGAAGGATCAGGATAAAGAAGAAATTCAAAATTCAGATAGTTATACTGGAAATTTATTCATTAATAAGGATCTGTCTGTTCAAGAAACATAACAGGGTGTGGCTTTGTCAATGTATCCATGACTAAGGGCTCAAGGTGTCCAAAGCAGGCTTATAAGCTGGGTAAATCATTGTAAAATAAAAGGAAGAACAAAAAAATGACTTATTTAGGAGAAGAAATCAAAAAACTGGGTTTTGGATTGATGCGTTTGCCTCAAAAAGAGGATGTCATTGATGTGGAGCAGGTCAAGGAAATGGTAGATCGCTTCCTTGAAGCGGGATTTACCTATTTTGATACTGCATGGGCTTATCCCGGTAGTGAAGATGCTATTCGGCAGGCATTGGTAGAACGATATCCGCGGGAGAAGTTTCAGCTTGCAACGAAAAATGCAGCATGGATCAACTGCAAGACCCGGGAAGAGGCGGTATCACAGTTTGAAACATCTTTGAAGCAAACTGGCGCAGTTATTTTGATTACTATCTTCTTCACAATCTCGGTGAATCACGAACCAAAGTCTTTGATGATTTTGATATGTGGAATTTTGTTCTGGAAATGAAAAATGAAGGACTGATCAAGCATATCGGCTTATCATTTCATTCCACACCGGAAGAATTGGATGAGATACTGAACAACCATCCCGAAATGGAATTCGTGCAGCTCCAGATCAATTATGCCGACTGGGAGAACCCTCTAATTCAGTCCCGCGGTTGTTATGAGGTGGCAAGAAAGCACGGCAAGCCCATTATTATAATGGAACCGGTAAAGGGCGGCATGCTAGCGAACCCTCCTGAATCGGTTACTCAAGTGTTTCAATCGGCAAATGCAGAAGCCTCCAATGCATCATGGGCAATCCGTTTTGCTGCAAGTTTGGATGGTGTCATTACGGTTTTATCCGGTATGAGCAACATCGAACAGATGGAAGACAATCTGTCTTACATGAAAGATTTCAAGAAGCTATCGGACGATGAACAAGAAACACTGAAACAAGCACAGGTAACATTGAATCACATCCCACTTATCCCATGCACAACATGCAATTACTGTGCAAAAGTTTGCCCGGAAAATATAGGGATATCCGGATCATTTATGGCTATGAACTTTCTGACGCTGTATCATAATAAGGAAGCGGCAAAGGGACAGGAAACCTGGTTGGTCGGGATGCACAGCAAAAAGAGCGCGGCTGAGTGCATCCAATGTGGTGAGTGTGAACAGATTTGCCCACAGCATATTAAAATTCGGGATGAACTGCAGAAGGTTGCTGAGACATTTGCTAACGATTAAAAGTTCAATACTTTTGTAAAAATATCAGGAGTAATTAGTTGATCTTGTAAAGTATGGCAAAACGTATACTTTAAATTAGTCATGATTGACTAGTCCTCTCACTGCTTTTTTAAGTAAAATGGTGAGCTTGCTTCAAAGATCAAAATTGCTCTATGAAGGAAGAAGGGGAATTATAATTATGGAAAAAACATTGTTTACATGTTTTTCATATTCCGGAACAACGAAACATCGTGTATAAACCGGAAATTCTTCGAAGAATGTGATGACTAAAGCAGGATCATTAGACCGTGAACTGACAACTATAGGAACACCTCTGACTAAAAATTGATTTTTCGCGGTAGTGAGTGATTAGTCGATCAAAGAAAATATATACAAGGAATCCTATCTAACAATGACTGTTCAGTCAGTCAATCATAATTTTAAGGGGAACTAAAAATGTTATACAGAAAAATGCCAAAGAACGGGGACGAACTTTCGATACTTGGATTCGGATGCATGCGCCTTCCAGTGAAAGAAGACGGTAGTATAGATGAAGAAAGGGCCACCAGGCAGGTACGCTACGCAATCGATCAGGGAGTAAACTACGTTGATACGGCCTGGCCATACCACATGGGAGAGAGCGAGCCTTTCTTAGGTCATGCCCTTGCCGATGGATACCGTGAAAAAGTGAAACTCGCAACAAAACTTCCTTCGTGGCTTATAGAGAGCCGGGAAGATATGGATAAGTTCCTGAATGCTCAGCTGGAGAAACTCAAAACAGACCACGTTGACTATTACCTTATTCACTCTCTTGTTGGTGACCTGTGGGACAATATTGAAAAGCTTGGTGTAGCTGATTTCCTTGACAAAGCCAAAGCTGATGGCCGAATAATTAACGCAGGTTTCTCCTTCCACGGCTCGGGAGAGGATTTCAATCGAATAGTGGATGCCTATGACTGGGACTTTTGTCAGATCCAGTATAACTTCCTGGACGAAAAGAATCAGGCAGGTACCAGGGGATTGGAATATGCAGCTTCAAAAGGTCTTGGCGTTGTAATTATGGAACCTCTTCGCGGAGGGAATCTTACAAAGAACGTGCCTCAGGTCGTGAAAGATATCTGGGATGAAGCCCCTACGAAGAGGACCGCTGCAGAATGGGCTCTTCGCTGGGTATGGAACCACCCGGAGGTCACGGTTGTCCTCTCCGGAATGAATGAGGAAACACATATTGAAGAGAACCTTAAGTTGGCAGGTGAGGCTTACCCGAATTCTCTGACTGAAGCTGAACTGCAGCTAATAAAGAAAGTAGAACAGAAGTATCGCGAACTGATGAAAGTAGGCTGTACGGGCTGTAGATACTGTATGCCCTGTCCATCAGGTGTGAACATTCCACTCTGTTTCGAATTGTACAACAATCTCTACATGTCCAACAATGCAGACGATGTAAAGTTCTTCTATGCTGCACAGTTGAGTGGTGCCATATCCGTTGGAGAAACCGGATTTGCATCCCAGTGCGTACAATGTGGACAGTGCCTTGAAAAATGTCCCCAGCACATTGATATACCAACGATGCTTGAACTCGTTGTCGAAGAACTTGAAGGATCTGACCTAGAGGAGAGAGTTGCTATGGCAAAGCAGATGTTCAAGAAACAAACTTAAAAGTGAGAACAATTCTAAATGCCAAAAAAGCAAAATGAAGATATTGTTTAATCTTTAAATAAAAGTCAGACTAAACGATATCTTCATTTTCCGCTGTTCATCTTCATGTTTAGTTAATTATATTCATTCAGCTTTGGAATTTTGAATTTTTACCTCAAATTGCAAAGCAACAACCAGATAATTCTGAAAATCAAGCTTGTATGAGTATAGCGCTAAACTCTAAAAAGTCTCCAAACGAATAAATTGTTATCCAACAACTTGATATTTAAACTGTTTATTGCTAAAGCATTTAATTCTTTTAGGCAAAGGTTAATACATGGATCTTACTGACATACTTAAGGCTGTTAAAGAAGGAAAAATGGATCTTGAGAGTGCGGAGCAGCAGGCTCGGGGCCTGGGGTTCGTCTCTTATATGGATATAGCAAAACTTGATTCTCACAGAAAAAGCAGAACAGGAGTAATCGAGGCTATTCTTGCTGATTGTAAAGATCCTGACGACGTAGTAGAAATTGCGAGGGTCATGGTTGCCGAGAGCAAAAGAGCCCTAATTACACGGGTCTCGCCAGGACATCTCGAAGCCTTAAAGCAGGCCTTTGACCAGGATAAACTTGAGTGGAACAGCAGGGCTCGTACAGTAGTTGTCCATGATGGCACGCCTGCACCCAGAACCGGGGGGGTCGTTGGGTTCGTTTCAGCAGGCACGGCAGATATTCCGGCTGCGGAAGAAGCCAGGGTTGTAGCTTCAGAAATGGGTTGTGAGACGGTTGCGGTTTATGATGTGGGGGTTGCGGGAATCCACAGACTTATCCCGGCGCTGGACAAACTGAAAGCCAGGATGCCAGGAGCAATCGTTGTTGCAGCCGGGAGGGAAGGAACGCTTCCCACAATAGTTTCGGGATTAGTTGACGTGCCTGTAATAGGGCTTCCGGTTTCGACAGGCTACGGAGCAGGTGGAGGAGGAAAAGCTGCCCTGCTGGCAATGCTCCAATCCTGTTCCACACTTGCAGTTGTGAATATTGATGCAGGTTTTGTTGCGGGGGCATATGCTGCAAGGATTGCAAATATGATTGCGGCTGCTTATAACCATGGCAAAGAAGATAGAGCAGAGCAGGCAAGAGAGTAACAGGGGCAATAAAAAGGGAATAAAAAAGGGAATAAAAAAGGAATAAAAGGAAAAGAAAAAGAAAAGAAATCGAAATGCAGGAAGGAATTTTATGAAAGCACTTGTATTCAACCCTTTTTCAGGGGCAGCAGGAGATATGATCCTTGGGTGCACTCTCAATCTCGGGGCTGACCGAAAAATGGTTAAAGAATTGATAGAAGCTTCTGTCAACGTATCCGTAGATATAAAAGAAGTCGTGAAAAAGGGAATAAAAGCCCTGGATGTCCGAATTAACGTGCCTGAAAAAGAGCCAGTCCGTACATATCCGGAACTTCTGGACGTGGTAAAGGCCGCAAAACTGCCTTCCAGTGTGGAAGCAAGTGCTCTTGATATCTTTTCGAAGCTGGCTGAGGCAGAAGCTTCAGTTCATGGGCAGCCTGACCTTGAGAAGCTTCATTTCCATGAGGTTGGGCAGAGTGACGCCCTTGCTGATATAATCGGCTCTTCGGCAGCGATCCATTCCCTTAATTGCGATTCCGTTTACTGCACTCCTATAAACGTAGGCAGCGGAACAATCGAATGCGCACATGGAGTTATGCCTGTGCCAGCGCCTGCAACCCTTGAGCTTCTCAGGAAAGGAAAATTCTATTTTAGGGGAGGGGTTGAGCAGAAGGAGCTTCTGACCCCTACAGGAGCTGCTATTCTTACCCATTTTGCAAGACCTCTGGAATCTTTTCCTCAGGGCAGGGTAATTTCAATAGGTTATGGGGCCGGGGATTCCGAGCTTGCCGGACCTAACGTGCTTCAGGGAACGTTATGCGAACTTGACTCCTGCCTGATTCCGGATATAATTGAGGTACTCGAAACGAATGCTGACGACGTGAGTGGAGAAGTACTGGGTAATCTGTTCGAGGAGTTACTTGCTATGGGAGCAAGGGATGTTGCAATCATCCCGGCAACGATGAAAAAAGGCCGTCCTGCTCATGTTATTAAGGTCATTGCAAAACCCGAAGACACGGCAAAGCTCGCCAGAAAAATCATTATAGAAACGGGATCCCTTGGAGTAAGAGTTATCCCTACCCGGCACAGGTTGATGGCTGCCAGACGAATAGAATCGGTTAAGTTTGAGGTCGAAGGGCAGATATATGAAGCTGCGGTCAAGATTGCCAGGGACTCTGAGGGAATACTGCTCAATATTTCTGCCGAGTTTGAAGATTGCAAAAAAATCGCAAAAAAGAGCGGCATCCCTGTAAAAGAGGTTATGAGAAAGACAGAGGAAGCTGCAAGAAAGCTCTTTTCCTGAAATTCTCAAAAGATCGGAAGTAAGTAAAAAAGGAAAGAACGACTTAATAAATTTAAAATGAGTGACGAAGCTGAAAAGTAAAGCTGAAAAGTAAAGCTAAAAAGTAAAGCTGGAAAGCAAAAGCCTTCTTAAGCTGTGAGGCTTTCACTTTTCATTCTATTTTGCTTGTAAGTCATCCAGATTTAAAGTTTACCCATTGAATGCAGGAGTTCCGCGTTCAATACACTTGCCCCGGCTGCTCCGCGGATGGTGTTATGTCCCGTTGCGATGTAGCGGATTCCTTCTCTTATACGGCCCACTGAGACGCTCATGCCTTTTCCCATGTTGCGGTCAAGGCGCGGCTGAGGCCTGTCAATTTCATCTCTTACAATTAAAGGTTTTACAGGTTCGGAAGGAAGTTCTTTCAGCTTGGGGTCGAATTTCAGGAAAGCTTCCCTTACTTCTTCAGGCGTCGGTTTATCCCTCATTCCGGCCCAGATGGCTTCGGTATGCCCATCTATTACAGGGACTCTGTGGCAGGAAGCACTGACTCTCATATCTGCAGGCATGATTTCAGAGCCGTTGAACTCTCCGAGAAGCTTTAAAGTTTCAGTTTCCATCTTCTTTTCTTCGTTTCCTATGTACGGGATTATATTGTCATAAATTGCCATTGCGGCAACTCCGGAAAAACCTGCCCCTGAAATCGCCTGCATTGTGGCTACCTGTATGGTTTCGAGTCCAAACTGCATAAGAGGCTTTAAGGTAACGGTCATGACAATAGTAGAGCAATTGGGGTTTGTAATAATATATCCGTCCCATCCTCTTGCATCCTGCTGGACTTCGAGAAGCCCTAGGTGCTCTGGATTTACCTCAGGAATCACAAGGGGAATGTCCTTTTCCATTCTGTAGGATGAGGCATTGCTTGCCACTGCAAACCCGGCTTTTGCAAATTCGGGTTCCACTGTCAGGGCAAGGTCTGCAGGAAGTGCCGAGAACACCACGTCCGCATCTACGGCTTTTGGATCTACCGGGACAACTTCGAGATTTTCAACACTTTCCGGCATAGCTGTATCTAACCTCCAGCCTGCAGCTTCTTTGTATGTTTTGCCGGCGCTTCTCTCGGATGCTGCAAGGGCTGTAATCTCAAACCAGGGGTGGTTTGAAAGTGCTTCTACAAATCTCTGCCCGACAGCGCCTGTGGCGCCTAAAATACCTGCTTTAATTGATACCATTTAAAAGCTACCTCCGGAAAGATATAACTGATTGATAAAACTAATTGATAAAACTGACTGATAAAACCGATTTATAAAATTGACTGATAAAACCGATTTATAAAACTGACTGATAAAACTGATTTATAATACTGATTTATAAAACCGATTTATAAAACAGATTGACAAAACCGATTGATAATACTGACTGATAAAACTAATTAACCAAAATGAAAAAGAAAATTGGAATAAATAGATTATTCCAACTAGTTACCGTTTTACTCTTCTACTTTAATTGCCTGGTTCGGGCACGCCTCTTCGCATGCACCGCATTCCACGCATTCGTCATTGTCGACTACTGCGATTCCCTTCTCTTCGTCAAGAGTAATTGCATCATTGGGACATTCATCGACACAGGTTCCACAGCCGGAACATTCATCTGCATTAACTGTTGCTGGCATATTTATTCACACTCCTTTTTGATTGCTCGATATATACGGAAATTAAATGGGACGTTTTTGAAACTTCCATAGGATATCGAAAAGTTTGGTCATAACGCCATTGACAAAACAAACATAAAAACTTATCGCTTTTTAGCAAAAGGAAGCCTTCTAAAATCAAGATGGAGTTAACCATCAGGCAGCTAAAAAATCTTATTGGAAGTTATAAATATAAAGGAAATATCGAAAAAAATTTATTTAACACACTGAATCGTGCATGGCAATTCCAGAAGCGGTCAGGCGGTACATTCCATCTTCGAGTTTCAGAAGGCCTTCTTTTAGCAGGAAATCCATATGGAACTTAAAGAAGAAGTCATTTAATCCTGATTCTTCCTTTAGCTGTTCTTCAGTCTTTCCAAAGATTCCAACAATTCGGAGGAGCTTTCTTCTTTCAGGACTTACAGAAATCTTTTCCATCATCATGTGTTCCAGTTTGACAGCTTCGCCCTCAGTCGGCTCACTTTTGTTTTCGAAATAAGCGTCAAGTTCATCAATTTCCTCGCTCATTTTAAAACTCCATTATTTTTTTGTATTTATTAATATCAACCATTTTTTAAACAGTTCCAAAAAGGATAAGTGTGATTGCAACACTCTATATTAAGTCACAGGTTTCTACCGTAGCTTTAAGGTTGCAAGTTTAGCTTTAGGTTAATTTTGAGTTCAGCTTTAGATTATCTTTAAGTTTAACCTAAACTATTTTTAATCATCTTTCCTATATATATTAACCTTGTATATTTGCTCATTTTCATGTTCACCATGACTCTCAGCGTGAGCATTAGTATCATGCTCATGAACCTCTTTTTCGAAGATAAAACCTGATTTCTCTAGATTTCCTTCAATAGTACTTTCAATTATCTCTACGAGTTTATATTTTGGGACCTTTGTAATTGCGGAAAGGAACCTGAGTTCTATGTTCTCATTTTCCAGAGCAGGAAGAATCTCTACTTGAGGTACTTCTTTAGATGAGGTTACGCTGCCCTTAACCGCAGATTTCGGAAGTTTCATGGAAAGTTTTACATGCCCTATAAACTCAGGATTAAGTTCCCGAACCCTATCCTGAATGGTCTGAAGGTTTTCTTCTACGAAACGTACACTTTCTTCAGGACTGAAATCCCGTGATCCAAGGGTATAGAGAGCTGAGTAAGCCGAAACTTCAGAAAGCTCAATGGAGTTTTTCTTTTCCTGGGAAGGCTTTTTAAATCCAGGTACAGAGAGATGGGAAAGCAGCTTTTCGAATTGCTCATCTTCATGTTTTGCGGAATATTTCAGAATCCGGGCTTCAGGGTTCATCTCGTAGAGCATTTTCTCAGTAGCCAGGACAGTTTCTACAGGAGTTACATCGATCTTGTTTATGCAGAGAATTTCAGCATCTTTTATCTGCGTCTCTATAAACCTCGGGATTTCTTTTGCCTCAGTCCCGAACCTGCCAGGATCTACAAGGGTTACTATCGGGGCAAAGGAGAGCTCAGAGAGTCCCATTGTTTCGATTTCTTCTCGTATCTGACCAGGGAAGGCGATTCCTGTCGGCTCGATAATAACAACGTCAGGCATAAACTCTTCTTCAAGAGTCTGAAGGGTATACTGCATGCTTATCCTGAGTGTACAGCAAATGCAGCCGCTTGTAAGCTCCTCGGTTACAATGCCAGGCCTTGTAAGAATATCCCCATCAAGCCCAATTTCCCCTATTTCATTTACAATAATTGCAGTCTTTTTCCCTGCGTTACTGAGATGTCTGCTGATTTTCAGTATAGTGGTTGTTTTCCCGCTTCCGAGAAAACCTCCTATGATCATGACTTTCATGTCTCTCTCCTTTTTTCAATAATAAAATTGTTTTTTAGACGGTCAAGAAGCATAATATATTTTAAGATATATAATATTGGTAGTGCCGCCCAAATCAGCAGAGTTGCAGCTCAACCCATTTTAAAAACTGCTTGCCTGCAAGCCTTTTCAAAAAAGGCTTGACCGAAAAACCAAGCAACTACTTGGTCGGTGTGATCACAACCCTTTTCAAAAAAGGCTTGACCGAAAAACCAAGCAACGACGTGGTTTGCGTGATCAACGGTTGCAGATCAACGGTTGCAGATCAACGGTTGTGGATCAACGGTTGTGGATCAACGGAGCCAATTTATGGATTGAGAAACTGTTTTTCAATTACTGAATATGAATAATTTAGAAAGTTTCAGTTTTTCTCCCGGCTGCACCTCGACAACGTGCAACCTGAATCAAAAAGAGTTCCAGAGAAAATTCAAATAATAAACGAATTAAATAGGTTGTTTTCCATAGCAAGGGCGGTCGATATGATATGTCAGGTTATTCAAAAGAAAACCACCGATAATTTTTTAAAAAATATGTTCTCTCTGGGGTCCCCGTGACTTATCTGTTGATCCTGCATCTCCCAGAAACAGCCCGTTTTTCTCTTGATGGATGAGAAAATAGGCTCATAGGCATTGCGTCCTCTAATCCTTTGAGAAAAGCTCAAAAAGCCTTATAATTAGCTAGATTTTTTACTATTTGTTGAGGAGAAGAAAAAACCTTATACCTTTGGTATCTCCCTCCTCAAAGTAGTATATTAAAAAAGAACTTCTTACATTAAACGAAAGTTCAAAGATCCCTTTCTCCTCCTGTTATCTTGATATACATTTCTTGTATCTTATTTTATCAATATCTTCTGAAGACTCCGGTCAATTTGTATGATTCTAAATAGAAACGTTGAATTTATTTTCTAGATCGCTTCTTAAAAAAACCGAATATACTGAACGATGTCCTATGGTAAACCTTATTGTACACTGCTTTTTTTGGATTCTTTATAATTCCTGTTCCCTTTTTTCCATAAAATGGTACTACCGCCTTTTTTGCTTTGCGTTTTAATTTGCCTGTAGTCCTTGCTTTAATTAATAGACTTTTTCAAAGATGGTTTTCTGAAACCGAATTTCATAAACTTCCACACCATTTAATTTTATTTTCTAAATAAAAATATAACACTATTATATAATTGGTTTACTTCTTCTTAATTAGATAAACGCGATCAGTAAAATACACAAAGTACTGAATACTACCAGTCCAGGCAAAAATGGTGTTTCACACTTTGCATAGACTTCTCTCATCTGTGATACATTGAGCAGGTGCCATTCAACTTTGTTTCCATTTACGGCATTAGCATTGTAATAATCAATAATATCATATGGTATTTCTAGTTAATAGTGAATAGCTACCAACATAATTTTAATATTGAAAAAAGATTGCGTTCTCACCAAAGAACCTGGAAGTTCTGAGCGGCTTTAAGAGGTTTTGTTTATGTGGGAAGAGATACTAAGGTACTAGACTCACGGGTTGCGAGCTTTGGTTAATTCTCTTTCCGTTTTATCCCCTTACTTTATGGAGTAGATATTAATGAACAGGGTGTTAAAGGGATGAGAACGCAATTCATACTATGCACTTACCATATATAATATTTTTAGCACAGAATCTTATGTAATTATATTGATATTAACATATCATTACAATTTCAATCCATCATTATAAGCTTATATGATTGTTATAACCGGGACACTTACGCGATTGAACTGAAAAATTATCAGTGTTAGATCGTTAACTATTTAATTTATGACTTTAACTCGCGACCTTTTACGCAATTGATTTTGTTCCTCAAGTGCATAAGTCCTAATAAAATTCTCTTATGCCTATATAATAGGGGCTTTGCACCTTATTTTACTCTGCTAAACTTGAGGTATAATTTAGATTTAGGTGTGAAAGAATATTTTCCGGGATATGTGTGAACAAATCGGTTCTAAAAAAATGAAGTATCTGTCTAACCTGAATTTTCAGGTTTTGGGGATAAATTTAGGGCAAAATCCAGGGCAAGATCCTCCAGGGACAAAGGTTCGGGCAAGATCTGGATAATTTTTCTTCTGGTTTTGAGCTGACTGAAAGCAATTTTATTTAGATCAACAGAATAATTTATATATTTCTTTAAAGATGAGAGAAAATAAAGAAGCTGCAGAACAAGATTAATTTTGAAATCACTAGTATTCGATCCATTGCAATCATTTTGTGATCACTTAGTAGTCACTTGATAGCTACTTTTTAATTATTTTGTAATCACTTTGTAATCACTCTAAGGAGCATTTGCATGCAAAGCAAGCTAATTACGCCGGAAATAAAAGCTTTCCTTATTTCCATAGGTTCGGTTTCCATAGACTCCTCGCTTATCCCACGGTCTCGGGGTTCGACTGCGGGTCCCGGGGCAGGTACAAGTTCAGTGTTTTTCAGGTCGGGAAAAAAACGGGTAAGGCTCAGCATAAATAAAGACTCTCCACTTTCAATTTTGAAAGTAGAAGGTGAAGGAGATGTTGGAGTTTTCTATCAAGGAAAAGAACTTGTGCGAGGAAAACTTGAGCCTGCACCTGCACACTGCCCTGATCAGGCTTTTATAACCCTTTGTGAAAGGTGCGTGTTTGACTGCAAATACTGCCCTGTGCCCAAATTGCAGGGGCACGTTAAGAGTGACGAAGAAGTCCTGAGCATAATTGATGAGGTTTTGCGAACAGGAAATCTGAAAGCTATTTCCCTTACGTCTGGAGTTGAAACCTCAATAGAAGGAGAAGTTGAACGTGTGATTAAGCTACTTCCTGCTCTCAAAAAATACAATGTCCCTATTGGGGTCTCGGTGTACCCTACTGAAGGATGTTCCAGAAAATTCTATGAAGCAGGAGCTTCTGAAGTCAAGTACAATGTTGAAACTATGGACCGAGAGATCTTCAAAAAAGTTTGCGGAGACCTTTCCCTTGATTATATTCTGGATAGGCTCAGGGAAGCTGTTGACGTTTTCGGGAAAAACCGGGTTTTCAGTAATTTTATAATAGGGCTTGGGGAAAGTGACGATTCTGTAAGAGATGGAATCGAGACTCTTGCACAAATAGGAGTGATTCCTGTCCTGCGACCGGTAAACCCGCATCCTCTGAGGGCCGGAGATTGCTTTACTGAACGTCCGTCCCCTGAGCGTCTTTTAAAGCTTGCAAAGCTTGAAGCCGAAATACTCAAGAAATACGGGCTTGATCCAGGGCTTGCAAAGACTATGTGCCCGAAATGTACAGGTTGTGACCTTGTTCCCTTTATTGATTTTTAATTTCCACTTATTTATTTTTCTTTTGAAAATTTGATTTTTCTCTAAGAGCTCGTCTTAAAAGGGACTTACGTATTTGAGTAATAAAACCAGATATAATAGACGTTTCTGTTAAACCTGCATTTTAGGCAACTAAAGGTTTAATGCTATTGGTTCCCATTTCAACCATATAATTCCTGCTTTTATTTCTTCTAAGAGGAACCCTACTATTTCCACTGGAAACTTTCACGGGTTAATTTTTTTGCTACTATTAATAATTTTACTTTTTTCTTTTTTGTTACAATTCTATATATTTTTTTAATTTGTTATTTGAGTTTTAATTTTTATGTGAAAACGGTTCTGTTTACTTTTTTGATGTGGTTTTTAAAAGTTTGGGAACACTTTATATCCAGTTATATCTCTTATAACCCATCTGCAATTCGCTTACTGTGCTCAAATATTTGTTTTATTATTGCATTCACTTCTTATCTTTTTGTTTTCGTTCCTAGGAATTTCAGTGCCCCTCTATTTCCACTGGAATCTATTGGTTAACAGTTCGGGTTTTCATAGAATATATACATATACCTGAGTTTAACTTGGGCTTTTTCAAGCAAACGCAAAAAATATCTTGAAAAGAGTTCATGCCGCTTAAAAAATACTTTTTCTTACTCTTCATTTGTTCACTTATCTTCATTTATCACTTATTGCATTTGTTCACTTATCTTCATTTATCACTTATCTTCATTTGTTTGTTTATTGTTCGTTCTGTACATAGCACATGAGGTGATTCTGAGGTAATTTACTATTTAAGTAATGTTCCTGATTACTATTTATTAAAGTTATAACTCTTAGGATCATAAGAGTGGAAATAAATAAAATTGCGACTTTAAAGACGGTAACTTCAAAAAGGAAGACTGAAATTGGGGAACAGATCTACAAATATTAAACAGTTTTCCTGAAATAATACCTTATAGATTGCTTTAAAAAGAAGGTTCAACTTAGATACATATTAGGTTAGCAGCCTTAAAAATTGAAAAATGAATGAATTTGGATATCGGAGTAATGTTTTGGAAAGTAACAAGCTATGACTAATATTAGTGAATCCAGAAAATGAAATTTAAGGTTTTTAACTGGAGCTTTTTATTTTTAGTAACTTCTTAAGTCTTATTCAAGCCCCTTATTATTGTTATTATTATTATTATTATTATTATTATTATTATTGTTATTATTATTATTGTTATTATTATTATTATTATTATTATTATTCATAGTGTGTTTATCAATGATATTTTGGAGAGGGACTCTCTATAAAAAATTATAACCCGTTTATTTCCACTGGAAAAAGTGGAATTTGCCCCTCTGAACATCTTTTTTCGTTATGATTTTTAATTCCACTTTTTTCCGGGTAAACTTTATCTTTTAATTTTTACGTCAGTCTTTATAATCATCAGGCTTACTGGTCCAATTTTAATAATTCTTCTACACTTACGCCCCCATGAACTACTTTTGCAATTTTTTGGACAAGGGCTATTGGGTCCTGGGACTGGAAAACATTTCTTCCTATGGCAACCCCCTTTCCTCCGGCTTTGAGAGATCCTTCAATCATTTCCAGCAGTTCCTTTTCAGAATCCATTTTCGGGCCACCTGCAATGATTACAGGTACAGGGCATCCTTCAACTACTTCTTTAAAAGTTTCAGGGCTTCCAGTATAGTTTGTCTTGACGATATCGGCTCCAAGTTCGGCTCCAATTCTAGCTGCATGTTTTACAACATCCACATCATATTCAGAACGAACCTTTTTTCCACGTGGGTACATCATCGCAAGAAGAGGAATTCCCCATTCATCGCACTTTCCTGCCACATAGCCTAGCCCCTGCAGCATTTCATATTCGTCTTCAGCCCCGACATTTACATGAACTGATACAGCATCGGCTCCGACTTTTATAGCTTCTTCTACGGTTGTCACCAGAACCTTATGGTTCGGATCAGGAGAAAGAGAAGTTGAAGCTGAAAGATGTATTATAAGGCCCACATCATGCCCGTATCCACGGTGTCCGTACTTTGCAAGTCCCATGTGTCCGAGCACGGCGTTTGCCCCGCCTTCTGCGACCTTGTTTACAGTTTCCTGAAGGTTTTTAAGCCCTTCAATTGGACCTGCACTAACTCCATGGTCCATAGGAATAATAATTGCGTTACCGGTACCTCGATTGAATATACGTTCCAGCCTCACGGATTTACCTATAGTGTTCATAAGCTGCATATTTCGAATTAGAGAATATAAACTTTATCAGTATATTCTCTAAGGATCCAAACTCCAGGATTTTTCTTACTTACTTTTCATGAATCAGATTTTCGGGAATTAGAGACCAGAAAGCTTAAAATACTTTAAAAAATTTGCATAAATCTGTGTAAAAAACTTAACATGTAGGAGAAGGTCAGAAAAGGTTAAAAAAGTATAAAAAAATTTAAACGTTTTTTAATGACTTATTTTGTATTTTCGTTCTGATAAATCCCTGAATACCCTTCTTCTACTTCAGTGTCCAGAGTATAGAATAAAAGCTGCATAATTCTGGCATCTTTTTTCAGCCTGAAGCCTGCAGTGTTATAAACCACCAGCATCGATTCGCTGCGACCCCTGTATCCTGCATCCCATACCGCGGTTTCAAGAGTAGCTCCGCAGCGAATAAGGGTTGATCGCGGCTTTGCAATCGCAGCCAGATTCATGGGAATATTCACAATCTCATTGAAAAGTACCTTGTAAATCCCCTCAGGTAGGTGAATCCAACCATCATCTCCGAATTCAAGGGTTTTCCCATCTGGAAGCTTTCTTTCAGAGTTATCAAAATCCACAGCTCCAAAACCTTCTATTGTTTTTACTTCTTTCAGAGTAAGCTCAAGTCCGTTAGGCTGGATCTGGGTTTCTATATCAACGGCATTTTCAAGCAAAGGAGGCTTTGCCTGTATAAGTTTTCTCAGTTCGGTGCTGGATAGAAGCGTCATCGGAACTGTAATTGCAAAGATTCTTTATTACTGTTTCGGGTTTCATGTTATGGTTTTATCCTTATCTGGATGTTATCCTTTTTTATTTCATTTTTAATTTAGTTACTAACATTATTATCTTTATTATTTTATTACAAATATTATTGTTATTATTATTTTAGACGCGAATTAATGAAAAGATTTATTCTTATCAGGTAAATAACCACTACCTATCAAGAAATTCATACTAATGCTCAATCGAGTTTAATAAAGGGCTTGCGAGAGGCTTCTAATGAGAACAAAAAGATCTACTGCATACGTTATTTTCTCTGTATTTTTCATATTCTTATTAACAGGCTGTGCCCTGGCTGCCACGGGCGGCACGTCGGGTATTTCCACAAAAGATAATTCATGGAATAGCTCCACGGAAATCCTAATTACTGAGAACGCCGGTAAAGACCTGCAAGGGTATCCTGTTGATGTTGTTTTGAACTCTTCGAATTTTAACTTTTCAGAAGCAAAAATTGATGGCTCTGACCTTCGATTCTCCTCAGGAAATCGAACACTCAATTACTGGATTGAAACCTGGGATCCTGAAAACAAGGAAGCTCTTATCTGGGTCAGGCTTCCGTCTCTTTCTGCGAATCAAACCACTAAAATTCTCATGAGGTACGGGAACCCTGGGGCCGAAGCTGTAAGCAGTGGAGAAAAAACTTTTGACTATTTTGATGATTTTGGGGGCAATCACCTTAACGAGTTTGATTGGGATTCTGAAAGTGCGGGAGGAGGTCTAGTTGAGGTTAAAAACGGGATCTGTAACGTCTCAGCTCCCAGGGTCCATGCCTATGATTCCTCTATGATCTACAGCAAAAAAAGTTTTGAGGTCAATTCTATGTTTGTGGTCAAAAGAATGAAAGTCACCACGGGTAAGGATAATAGAGGACCTGTACTGCAGCAGGGTTTCATAGACCAGATATACAGCAAAAAAAACGAAATCAAGCATGAGACTGAGCTTGCTAACGAAAGCCGAGTGAACATGGAAACAATTTACAGTAAGCAAAAAAAGAATTTCTATGATCTTACTGATGTCAATGTTCCTGAAGGAGAATGGTATGTCTCAGGACTTGCCTGGTATGAGGAAAACAATACTCGCAAAGTATCCTGGTTTAAAAATGGGGTCCGTGATCCTAGAATGGATTTCGCTTCAAATGATTCCTTAACCAATTTCCCAATGCATGTTTACCTGTATGCCGCTTCTTACAAGGATGCCTCGAAGAATACAGGCTATATGGCAGTCGATTATGTGCTGGTTCGAAAATTTGTCGGAGACGAGCCCACAGCGAAGATCATTTCAGCTCAGGAAGAAGGTAATTCTTCAGAAATCGTTTCTGATACTAACTCTGAAAATTCTTTGGGAAATGCTTCAGATGGCACCTCTGAACAGAGTATCTCTGAAAATAACTCTGAAAACGTTTCTGAAGATAACTTTGAATATAGTTTTAAAAACAGCTCTGAAAACATTTCCGAGCCTAAAACCGCGGTTGGAGCTAAACCAAATTCCGAAACTTCCGGAATCAGGCTTTCTTCCCCGTACGAGTTCAATTTCTCTGCCCTTGTAAATGAACTGAATTCCTCAGGAATAGACACGATTTTCCTCAGCGTAGACAACGAAGATGTATGGCAATACGAGCGCTTTGTGAAAATGGCTCATGAAAAGGGGATTGCCGTACATGCCGTGCTCCTGGAAGACGTAAATTGCACAAAAAAAGGAGCTGGTAACCTCTGCCAGAATACTCTGGACACAGTACTTGATTATAATGAAAAATCCCTTGCTCCCTTTGATGGGATTGATATCGACGTAAACTCTTCTGCCTGGGAAAGCTCTGAAGAAAACGCAATCGATTACAAGACACTGTTTGAAACAGCCGATACAGAAACTAAAGAAAACGTATCCGTCTCAGCAAGCCTTCCGCTTAATTATAATGCGTCGCAAATCAAGGAAATCGCTCCTTTTGTTGATTTCTTTATTATCAAGGCTTATCCCGGCGAAAATAAAAAGCTTAATTCCGTTTCCAATATTGTTGACGCCGTTGCCCTGGAAATGGGAGAAATAAGAGGTGTTGGCTCAAGAGGAATAATAGAAATCTCTGTGGAAGAAGGCTTTAAGGATAAACATTCAACACACCAGCTTTTTACTGGCCTGGCAGACTATTATTCCAATGATTCGGCTTTCCTGGGAGTCTCAATTTTCAACTACGATACCTATAAAGGACTGCCTCAAACACAAACAGAAGAGAAGGAGCTTCCAATTCCTGGATTTAACACCCTCACAGTGATTCTTGCGGGGCTTGGAGCTTTTGCCCTTTTAAAAGGAAAGAAAAGTTAAGATCCGATCATGAGAGTCAGTAGTGTATATTGAAAAGTTACCCGGACTTACGTTACCAGGACTTACGTTACCAGGACTTACGCGGTTTAAATGAAAACTCAACAGATTAAATCTTCAACTACCTAAAATATGCCTTTAGCCGCCGCGTCTATTGTGCTTGAGTTTTCACATTCAGTGCGTAAGTCCTAACGTCCTCATTAAGGTATTTTCCATGACACCTTTTTCCAGTAACCTTTCAGTGGGTAAGTTTTCAAAAAAAGCAGGAATAGGTAAAGACGACGCTCGGTAAACCCGAAACTGTTAATGTATATTGCCTTAAGAACATAAGATAATAACTATAAGTCATATTATTTCGCGGCTTACCGGCGTAACTGAAAACCAGCGTACATTTCGAAGTGGGATATGCCGGTTTTTGTTGTCATTCAACATCATCCATAGAAGATCTAAACCAAATCTAACTTCTGTGCAGTCAAATGACTCATAATAGCCATCCATCCACCTGACATTTACTTTTATATTAGTCATATAGCCGACCTCCTTATTACTTTTTTATATGACGAAACGTAAAACCCCTGAGTCTTTAGCTTAGGGGTAGTTCACAGTATCAATCAGCAGAAAACCATTGATTATAACCCAACAAATTAGTGAAGCAACAAGGTTACTTACATTGTTCACTTGTACTGTGTGAGTCCGTATTCATTTGGAGATACTTTTATGGGCTACATTTTTTAGTGTATATGGAAAGAACCTACAACTTTAACTATGTTGAAATCCAGGTAAAAATCTGGACGTCAACAAATTTTGATATTGTTCTTCTGTTGAATTTATATTTCATTTCATCATTTCTTGTACCTTTCGAATGTCAGTTATGGCTTTTTTCTTCAACTCGATCATCTTTTCCTCATTAATTACTTCATTTTCCATCCATTGTGTCATGATCTCCATTCTCATTACCATAACTTTCTTTTTCTGTTCTTCAGTTAGAAGTCCCCATATTTCAGTCATAAGTTCCACAATAGCAGGCATCGCTCCAGCATGCATCATTGTATGCGATCCCATTGAATGTCCTTTGTCCATGTTTACTTACCCCCTTTAATGAATCTATATAATAAAATTTTGATAATGTTTATGATACAATTATTATTTTTAGAGACTTTAACCTCTTCTGGAATCACCAAACTTTACTATTGATTCCACGAGCGATTGACTGCAATCAATCAAAAGTGACGAAAATGATAGAAAGTCTCGATTTCAAATTGTATCACCTGAAGTTTAGTATTTAATGAATATAATACTAGGAGAAATATAAATACGGAATGAATATTAATTGAGGGTCAAAATCAGAGTATGCCTAACTCAAAAAAGAATAATATTGTCTGGAGAGAAGCTCATATTATGGTAAACTTTTGATCAGAAACTCAATTTCCAAAAATATATCCCTATTCTTCAATTTTAGGACTTAAGCGCTTGAAGTACAAAATCAAGTACTTTCTATGTCTTCATTCCGAACTTCCATAACAACTTATATATTTTTTAAAGGAGAGAAACTTTTTTATGTTTACTAATCATTTATACTTTTGTTATCCTGTTCAAAATTTTAACTTTTTAAACTCTTCAATGGGGGTCTTAACATTAAAATTCTTGGATTGGTGGGTAGTCCTAATATCAATGGTAACACTGCAAAACTTGTAAACGCAATTCTCGATGGAGCTGCCGAAAAAGGTGCAGAAAAAGTAATTTATAATCTAACATCTCTAAATATTAAAGGTTGTGATGCCTGTTTCAGATGCCAGGAATCAGGTTGCTGTGCAATAGACGACGACATGCAGGAACTTTACCACGAAATCCAGACTGCAGACACTATTGTACTCGGTTCTCCTGTTTACATGTGGCAGATGACTGCCCAGACTAAACTCTTAATCGACCGTCTGACAGCCTTCTTAAAACCTGATTTTTCAAGCAGGCTTGATAATAAAAAACTGATCCTTGTATTTTCCCAGGGCAGTTCGGATAGGGACGCCTTCAAACCATATTTTGAATACACAGCCGGCATTCTCTACTATCTTGGCTTTGATGTCCTGGAAACGGTTATTGCGGCTGGCACGGATAAGCTTGAAGTCTCATCCAGGCCCAAGCTGCTTGAAAAAGTAAGAGATCTCGGGAGATTGGTCTCAACTTCTCCTTTTTCTGGTCCTGAGTTTAAAAAATACGAGCCAAGCCTGACTCAACTTCTCTGATTTTCTCAGTTTGATTTTTTTATGTTTTTGGTTTTTACTTCTTTAAACTTATCTAATTAATTTAAACCTGTTTTACTCACTTTAAATCTCTTTTTCCCTTATGGGTAAGAAAAACTGTTTTTCAATTATTTGAGCGGACTGATTTATTGTAATATCCCGAAGAGCTTGAAGATTACGAGGATCAGAATAAAAAGTCCAAATCCCATCTTGATGAGCACTTTCCCACGCTCGATGGGCTCTTTTTTGGCTTTAACCGCTCCATAGCAGACCTGCCCCAATCCAATTCCGGAGGGAAACACCAGCGGCCACATATAGATCCAGCTTTGCAGGTTTCCTGTTACGCGCTGATAAAAAAGAATAAAGCCGAGCATGTTAAGAGTCCAGCTCAAAGAAGCAAGCCGTTCTCCTAGCTTACTTTCGGATTCCATAGCTGTAGCAAAGAAATACAGTCCCATTACTAGAAAATAAAAAGGTAGAGTAAACTTTCCAGGGTTAATTTGCTTAAAAACGATAACTGCAAAGACTGCTGCAAGAAATATAAAGATAAGTGCAGCGACTATTATACTATGGTCTTTTCTCCCTGTCAGATTCTCTCCCATGTTGCCCCAAACCAACATGTTTTATTTCAGGATAATCATTTATATAAATATAATATAATTAATCCATTATAATTATACTCATTATTTGATTCTCGATTTTAACATGCAACTTTTACCATTTTATTTCACGTATATAATTTAATTATTAAATTTATATAATAATATAATAATATACTAATAATAATAATAATAATTTTTACTATCACTCCAATGCAAATTTACCATTGACTTTACTTTCAAACTAACAATTGGTCTTTGCAGACTCGAAAAATAGTAATATCGCTGGAACAACTAAATCATATACAAAGGGGGTTCACAATGGCACAGAAAGTGGTTGAAAAATCTGAAGAAGAATGGAAAAAAGTACTTACGCCTGAACAATATCACGTCCTGCGGCAGAGAGGTACGGAAAGGCCCTTTTCCGGAAACCTGTACTATAACAAGGAAAAAGGAGTTTACACCTGTGCTGCCTGCGGGCAGGAGCTTTTTTCTTCGGACACCAAATTTGAGTCCGGAACCGGTTGGCCAAGTTTCTATGATGTTATTTCCAGTGACAGGGTAAGGCTCAAAGAAGACACCAGTTATTTCATGAACAGGATAGAAATAGTCTGTTCTCGCTGCGGAAGCCACCTGGGCCATGTATTTGAAGACGGACCTGCACCAACCGGAAAACGCTACTGCATTAACTCCGTTTCTCTTAATTTCAAGAAAGAAGGAGAAGAAGGCAAGCAAGGCGGAGAAAGAAAGTAAAAAGAGTAGAAAGTAAAGTTCAACAAGCCAAATCTTGTGATTTATAAGTTTATGGATTGGGAAGAGGAGGCTCAGATACAACTTGAAACCAGCAAAAATATACTTTGAGATAATTGGATTTTTTGTCTTCTTAATCTCCTATATTTTATTTTTCAATATATTATTTTCTGTTAAGGGGTTAGGGTCCTCGATGTATGTTCCGGGCACACTCCTATTTGCCCTCTTAGGATATTGGCTGGGAGGGATCTTTTACGAGAAGTATTTTAAATGAAATATCTGCTCAAAAGATAATCAGGTTATCACAACCTAATAGACCTCTATATATAGATTTTATAGAACTTTATTTTTCATAATATTTATTATAGATTATAACAATCTATTAAATAGATGTTAAAAGCAATAATTTTTGATGTAGACGGAGTTCTTATAGATTCCATGCGTTTCCAGGCCGATGCCTGGGTTAAAACCTTCAAGGAAGTTGGTATTAACATTACCAATGAAGACATTTATGAGCTCGAAGGCTCAAACAACAAAAGATTAATTAAATCAATTTTCGAAGAGGCTGGAAAAGAGCCTGAGCCCTGGCATTTAGAGAAACTGCCTGAAAAGAAACGTGAGGTTCTCGAGTTTGATCGGATAAAACCTTATGAAGGTATCCAAGATTGCATTCAGGCATTGAAACGGCATTTTAAGCTCGCTCTGGTCTCAGGATCACATACTGATACAGTAAATAAAGTTGTCAATAAGTATTTCTATAACTGTTTTGATGTTATAATTACCGGAAGTGACCTTGAGCGCGGAAAACCGGATCCGGACCCTTACCTCAAAGCCCTTGAAAAACTTGACTTGACAAAAAACGAGTGCATGGTAATTGAAAATGCACCTCTGGGAATAACTGCCGCCAAGAGGGCAGGGCTTTACTGTGTTGCAGTTACGGGTATGCTTGAACCTGAAAAGATAGAGCATGCGGATCTAGTGCTCGAAAACCATGCTTCCCTTTTCAAGTATCTGCAGAGTCTCATTCCAAAGTGATATTTCAAAGTGATATCTCAAAATGATCATGGTTTTTCCGGATCATTTTTCTTCATTATGCAGGATTTACATAAGTGGTGTGGAAACTGAAGAGGCTTTTCACAAAACGTTCTCATTAAACTCTTTTTCAAGCATTTTTCTTACAGCACGAGGGCCGTCCAATTCTCTGGCAAGTCTTCGCAGTCTTTCGGTTTTATTCCTGTATCTTTTTTCCTCAAGGACTTCCCGAATACATTCGAGCACGACCTCAGGAGGCGTGGAATAGCTGAGCATCCTTCCGTAGCCTTCTTCTTCAATTACTTCAGCATTATTTTCCTGCTCACTATGCCCCCTGTCAGGAAAAGAAAGGATAGGGATCCCAAAGCTCAGGGCTTCCATCATAGTACTGTGCCCACCAGGAGCTATTACTGCATCAGAACTTTTCAGGTATGGATATGTATCTTTTACAAACTTAAGAATCTGTACATTTTCTGGCAGGTCAACCAGGTTTGAGGGATCGAGGGAAGGACCTGAAATCAGGGTGTAATTAATGGACGGATCAAGCTTTGCTGTTTCGAGCACCTTTCTGAAAATAGGCTCTCTGTATCCGAAGCCCCCTATAAGTGAAACAATATGTGGTTTCTTAAGGGGAATTGACTCCACATCTTCGTATTTTTCTTTTATAAGGGGACCGCTGAAGAATAGTTTTTCCTGAACTCTACCCCGAAAATTCAGGTTTTTCTTGCAAACGGTGTATGGAAGAGGATAATCAGGAATAATTATTTTGTCTACTTTTTCAAAAATCTGGGTATAGAATCTTCTGGTCACTTCCCCAAGAAGCCTCAAGGGTGCTCCCCGATTTTTGAAAAACTCTTCCATATTTGATTGGTTCAGGATGAGATATACCGGGATTCTAAGTGTAAAGCCAGCGAGCGTTCCCAGATAATAGCTGTCCGAAATAACGACATCAGGACCAATATCTTTTATCAGTTTAAGAAGTTTTGGTCCTCCTAAAATGTCAGCACTTTTAAGGGTAGCCTCAATTGAGCCTGTAAGATCCAGGGTTCCAGCTTTTCCGATCAGCTTTATTTCTGAAGGGATTTCATGTGCTGAGTATCCTGTTTTTTCGACCAGCTCCTTTGAATATCCATAAGCTCCGAAATGCACTTCATGTCCATCGGATAGAAATTCTTTCCCCAGCGCAAGGCACCGGCTAGTATGACCAAGACCTTCTCCGCATATAAGAATAATTATTTTCACTTTTATCCATCCCTTAAAAATGCATTTATTTCTCTTTGTTCTCTCCTTAATTTTTGATTTGTAATTCTATATTCCAGACTCTCTTCAAAGAATTTACTGGCAAGTCTTAGTCCATCTAAACTCTGATCCGTTTAAACAGTAAAAAATGGTAAGGTATGTCAGAATCAGTATCTAAACTGAGCATTCGCAAAACAGATTGAAAATTCAGCTTTAGAAATTGTTGAGGAATTACTGGAACAATTTCCATATATAAATGAAACTTATTAACACCTAAAATGGATCATTTTAAGACTTCAAAATTAAAGGAAGAAAGAGTAACATGGGAGAGTTATTTAAACTCCTTATTGATGGCACGGTTTTTGGTCTGTTCGTATATTTTTTTGCCCCACGCTACTAATTATTGATACTCTCCTCATGTATATATGTTTTTTCTTTTTTTCTATGTAATTATTAAATTAAATACATTCTTATGCTTTGGGAATGTATTTTGTTCCTTATCTGAGAATATATTTTGTTCCTCAAACGTAATCTCACTATATTTTGACCTTACTTATCTTATTTTTACAACGTTATTCTATATATTCATTTCTTTTTTTATCTGTTTATTACTCGGGGTTACTTCTCGCCCGGATTCCACAAGCCTTATTAAAAGTTGTTTGACTGCAAGCCTTTTTAAAAAAGGCTTGAGCGAAAACTCTGGAAACATTTGAATTTGAGGAACTTATCCCCTAACCCTATCGGCGTGATCACAACCCTTTTGAAAAACTGCTTGTCCGCAAGCCTTTTAAAAAAAGGCTTGAGCGAAAAACCAAGCAACAACGTGGTCGGCGTGATCAACCGGCGCAACGGTTGCGGCTCAACGGCTGAGGATCAATGATTACAGGTCAATGGTTGTGGCAAAAACTCTTTCAAAAAAAGCTTGAGCGAAACATCGTACAGGCGTGGTCCAAGCGAGGAGATGGTTATGATTATAAATTTTATGAAAGGTCAAGCACTTACATGCAAAATTGAATTACACAGAAACATAGAACATGGGATAAATGGCAAAAACACACAAAACCAGGATAGTAAGAAACTTTAAGAATTTTACGAACTCAAAACAAGTTTAAAAAAGAAAAAAGGAGAGTTCGGCTTATAAGCCGTAGTTCTCCTCCGGCAGGAAGACTTTAACTTCATTCTTGTATTTTGTAAGACAGTCGTCCATGAACTTGTCCATGTCGTCTGGGAGAGCTTCGAGGGCTGCCTTTGCGTCTGCGAGAGCTTTGGTTTCGAACCTGGAGAGCTCGAGCTTGCCGGCTGCACCTTCTTCGACAATGTTGCAGCATTCGACTGCAGCGTTCTTTGCTCTGAGGTAGATGTTGTCTCCGTCCTTGACAATTGCCTGACCGATCCTGTATGCGTTGTCGTATGCAAGCACATAGGCCTGGGGGTCTCTGTATCTGTCGGAGAGCATCATAAGATCTCTGAGAACTTTGTCGTTCTTGGTCTCAAGAGCAGTGTTCATGAGAGCACAGTCGTATGCAAGGGTTTCGGACCAGCACTGAACAGTTGTACCACCGAATTCACCGTGGTACTCTACGGACTCGTTAGACCAGCAGTCACAGCACTGCATGACCAGGTTACCCATTACATCAGAGTGGGCGCAGGTTGAAGTCTTACCTTCCATGGTCATTGGCATACCTGTGATAGCTTTGACGACAATGTTTTCATATCCGCAGTCTTTTCCGGGTCCTACTGCACCTGCTTCGTATGCAACGAGGGATCTTGGAGCAGAGATTGCCCTTGCGAGAACTGCGACTGTGTGGGCGAGGTTCTTGTTGAGCAGTCCACCACCAATGAACATTGCGGTGTTTGCCTGGGCACAGTCTGTGTCACCTGCAGAAACAGTGCCAGTCTTCTTTGCAATGTTGGAGATGTCGGTCCAGATCATTTCCATGTCAATGGAGCCTAGACAGCCAATTGCATAGAGCATACCTGGGACATCGTTCCTGAGAACTGCATAGTCGAAAACTTCCTTACCACCCATGCTCTCTACAGAAAGCAGGTCTGCACCATTCTCGGCACACTGTTCGAATGCTTCAAGGAAGACAGAGTATTTGTCGCCTCTGAGCTGCATGAATTCTCTGTTCTCGCGGATATCACCAATGGTGTGGCGGAGTGCGCACTTTATGCCATATTCATCATGGTACTTCTCCATAATGGTTTTCTGGGCATGTGCAACTTCTGCTCCCCAGGAGGGGTTGTTGGACATCTGCTGAACGTGTTCGGTTTCAAGGATAATTGCTGGGAAACCAACCTGCACCATTCTCTCCATAACGTCAGTGGTGATCCTCTCATATTCTTTTATGAGCTTTTCCTTGGATGCACCAGCTTCAGGTCTAGGAGCATAATTAATTTCAGGAATAGTGTAACCTGCACCGATCTCGAGGTCAAGACCTGCCTTTACAGGGTACTTGGATACGCCGAAAGTCATTTCGTCTGCGCTTGCGTATGCCATTGAAGTGTATCTTTTTGCTGCCATTTTTCTCACCTCAGTGCTTGTGGAATTTCTCTCTTAGTTCTGTGACATCTGTAGTACCTGCAATGATTGCGTCAGCAATCTTGGGGGCGTCAGCGGCTTCTTCTCCATATATACCGAGTGCAAACTGGGATACGA
The DNA here is from genome assembly GCA_023399215.1 of Methanobacteriota archaeon. GTDB lineage: Archaea > Halobacteriota > Methanosarcinia > Methanosarcinales > Methanosarcinaceae > Methanosarcina. The sequence continues at coordinate 64,726 of JAEWQJ010000007.1, read as the reverse complement.
AGTCCTGATTAACTGCGCCGCCACCGCATGCGAATGGGATCTTTATTCCATTTTCAAGAAGCTTGTCATTAACTTCCTTGAATGCATACATGGTGGTTGTCATGAGGGCAGTACCTGTGAGCAGAATTGGCTTCTCTTTTTTAACTGCATCAAGAACTTCTTCTGAAGGTACGTCCCTTCCAAGGTCAACTACATTGTAGCCGTTTGCCCTGAGAAGAGCGGTAACGATGTTCTTTCCAATGTCGTGAACGTCACCTTCTGCGACGTGGCAGACAACGGTTCCTTTGGTTTTAGGAGCAGCACCAGAGTTTTCCTTACAATATTCGATACCATCAAGCATGGCATCAGCAGACATCATGACGTTAGGGAGGAAAATTACACCTTCGTCATAAAGTCTTATGACAACGCCCATACCGACCATGAGAGCGTCATCGATAAGAGCAATTGGGTCCTTACCAGCTTCGATTGCGGCTTGGAGACCCTCGACAACGTCATCTTCTTCTCCTTCGAAGATGGCCTTTGCGATAGGGTAGATTAGTTCGTCTTTAGGATAGAGCTCTTCTGCGGCTTCTTCAGGCGTCAATGCCTTTTCCAGAGCTACGTTGTATCTGGTTAAAACCTTTTTCAGACTTGCCTCTGTAAAGTCCAACATATTTTTAAACCTCCGTTTTGGTTTTTAGCAAAAAGGTCGCTACCGTTATCGGGTCTGCAGTCCCGAACATGTTCGGTGTCGTGAGGTTCCGGCTTTACCTCCATGAAGTCTTTTCTTTCGAGGATATTCAGCCCTGAAAAAATCTACAACTTATCCTTTCTATAGGACACTATCTCCAGATTTTATTCAGAGTCTACCAGCGAAAGAATCTTCTTTTCTCACCGGAACTTTTCCTTTTTGATTAATTTGCATGTCTGCTAATGCTGACACGTTTTTACAGTATTATTAGGGGAGATTATCACATATACCATAACCGACGGAAATTTTTTTCTGGTTTTTACAGGGCAAAAAGAGGTCTGAAATTTTGAACCGATTACAAAGCGTTTTACCCTCAAATATTATGCACTCGCTTTTCAGGAAATATTGCCCTTAAATTTTTGAAGTAAATTTGCAAGGCATCTCAACTTTTTTTAGATTCATGAGTTCTTATATGCGTGATAAAAAACATACTAAAATAGTTTAAACAATGCGATTATTCAGATAAAGCCTATCAAAAATTTCAATGATCATACTTCACTCTTTGAGTTTTACACAACTTGATTATTCTGTCATTTAAGGCACTAATAACTTCAAAGTGCATCTAATGCTACCGTTTTTATGAAAATATATTATTATTCTAATACTCTATAAAATTATATCAATAAGATGCTTTCACGTTTGAAATTATTAATCCATATTCTTTTATATAAATGGATATATCGAATCTCAATATATGGCACAAACGCTTCTTCCTATTCAGGTCGTATAAAGTCAGACTGAAAATCAAATTTTTTATATCTGTCTTTGTGCGGAGATTTTAGTGTCACATGATACAGAGATTTTATATTAATACAAAACGCGATAGAAGTGGTTTGAATGCAACATGAGTTAATAGATGTAGTATTTCGTTCCCAGAAAAGAAGAGACCTCCTTTTACTCTTGGGAGAGAAACCAAGAACAATGGAAGAAATTAAGACCCTTCTTGATGTTTCTCCCACGGCTATCTTACCCCAGATCAAAAGGCTTACAGACAGTGACCTTGTTATTCAAAAAAATGGCAACTATGAATTGACAGATATGGGAGATCAGGTCTTTAAAAAAGTCCAATCCCTTGTCAATGTCCTTACTTTACTCGAACAAGACAATTACTGGATCGAACATGACCTTGGTGGAATTCCTAAGTATCTCCTTGACAGAATGGGAGACTTGAAGGACTGCAAGCTGATTGAACCCGATCCGAGCCAGATTTTTGAGCCGAGTACGGAACTTTTGGATTTCTTTTCCTCATCACGTTATCTAATGGTATTTTCGTCCTTCTACAGGCCTGAGTACCTTCCACTTTACACAAGGCTTGGAAGGCTGGAGTCAGATGTTACCCTTATTTTCACTGAGTCGGTACTCGAAAAAATTATGCAGAATTATGAAAAGAAGATACGAAAACTTGCTACGCTGGAAAACACCGAGCTTTTTGTATGTAATGACGGGATCAAGCTGGCTGAACTTATGGTCTCAGACCGTGGAATGATAATTTCTCTCTTTGATAGCAATGGAAGATTTTATTACGAGTATATGTCCTGTTCCGAACCTGAGGCCATAATCTGGGCAAAAGAGCTTATTGAGTTCTATAAATCAAGAGCATGGCAGATCGAGAACGAGCAATGTATTGATAATTTTATTGGTACAGCTGAAAGCGAAGCTTTCCCGGAATCCATGATGTTCGGCCTGCACTGATAGATAAAGCAACCAGTTTACAAGACCGCTTATATGCAATTTGAAAAGCAATATGCAATTTGAAAAGCAGGTTGTAGACCAATTGGTATGGCCTCTTATATGCAATTTGTAAGCGGTTGGTAAGGCAGTTTGTTCAGATGTAAACCATCAAAGTCGAATCTCCAACCAAATTTCAGAATCGCTTCAGAATCCCTTTCTGGAGGTTAAATTAAATGAGTACAGAACTTCAGTTAATAGATACAATTTTTTTTTCGGACAAGAGGAAAAATTTGCTTTTACTCCTGAAGGACGGGCCAAAGACAATTGAAGAAATTAAGAAAGGGCTTAAAGTCAGTTCCAGTCCTATAATGGCCCAGATCCGAATCCTGCTCAAAGAAGGGCTGCTGGTGCAAAAAGGAGACAGTTATTGTCTCTCTGTAAAAGGAAAGCTTATTGTCCCAAAAATGGAACCTCTTCTATCCACTTTTCGGGTTTTCGACGAAAACCATGAATACTGGGCAAGGCAGAATTTGCGGACTCTTCCTCCTCACTTGCTGGACCGAATTGGAGAACTTGGTAGCTGTAAAGAGCTTTTACCTGAGAAAACCCATATTTTTGATTACCCTCCTGAAATTATGGACCCTCTTTACAAGTCCAGGACAGTCATGGAGATTTCTTCAATTTTCCGCCCCGGATATCCGAGTCTATATCTGGATCTTGCAAAAAGAGGCATTGAGGTCTCGCTTGTCCTGGAAAGGCAAATATGTGAAAAACTAATTTCCGACTACAGGGCAGATGTGAAAGAGTTCTTAAACATGGAAAATGCGCACCTTTTTGTTTGCGACCATAAAATTGAGCTTGCTTCCAGCATTGTTACAGATCGCTTTATCTCCCTATCTATGATCTCTAAAGAAGGAAGGTACTATAACCATGAGATGGTAAGTTTTGAGAAAAGCGCCTTTGTATGGGGGCAGGAACTTTTTGACTATTACAAAGATCTGTCCGAACAAATAACTCAAATTTAATTTTTTAATCAATTTAATTTTCAAACAGTTTAGTTTCCAACTACTCTAGTTTTTTAATCAGTTTTGTTTTTTCGTTCCCAAAGCTTGAAATAATCTTAAGTTCCAGCTTATTTAAACGATGAAAAAACAAGGTTTCCCACCAGTCATTGACGAAAATACTGAAATCCTGATTCTCGGGTCTCTTCCGGGAGACGTTTCTATAAGGAAGCATCAATACTACGGGCATCCGGGAAATGATTTCTGGAGGCTGCTTGGCAGTATTATCGGAGAAGACCTTCAGAGCATGAATTATCAAAATCGGCTTGAGACCCTGAAACGCAATAAAATAGGGCTATGGGATGTTTTCAAAGCCGGTAAAAGAGAAGGAAGCGAGGATACAAAGATAAAGGACGAAGAAATAAACCAATTCTCAATGCTGAAATACATGACTCCGAACCTGAAGCTGGTTCTTTTTAACGGCAAGAAATCCGGAGGATATGAACCGATTTTGAGGGCAATGGGGTATGAAACAAAAGTCCTCCCTTCGTCAAGCGGAGCAAACCGGCGATCTTTAAAAAGTAGGAAATCAGAATGGGAAGCTGCTTTCAAACGTTGATTGATTCTTCTTTACTGACCAGCTTTGTACCCATTCCGAATAATCGGATTTTGTTTACAGAATCTATTTAAAACGTGGAATTCCAATTCATCCAGTTATTCGATCGTTATGGCTCCATTGGGGCAGGCTTCTTCACAGGCTCCGCATTCAACACATTCATCTTCATCGACAACTGCACAACCTTCTTCCTCATCAATAACGATTGCTTCTACCGGACATTCGTCCACACAGGTTCCGCAGCCTGTACACTCTTCTTTATTGACTTTTGCTGGCATTTTATGGCTCCTTTATTTTTCCAACCTTTGATTTGTATTTTTAAATCACATCTGGATTTAGAGTCCAGATTAGTCTGAAGTTCAGGTGATTCTAAAGTCCAGATTAGTCTGAAATCTATATGAGTCTGAAGTTCAGGTAATTCTAAAGTTCAGATTAGTCTGAAATCTATATGAGTCTGAAGTTCAGGTAATTCTTAAATTCAGGTTAGTCTGAAATCTATATGAGTCTGAAGTCAAGGTTAGCCTGAACCTATTTATAATTATCTCATTTTAAATATATAAATGTACGTGTACAAATTTCCCAACTCATTTTACCGGCAAAGTTTCTTTATATTCTTTATATTCTTTTTTCATTCGCCGATAATTCGGGATTTTTCCAGCCGATTCAGAATTTCAAGCAGCTTCTTTTTGAACCTGTTGACTTCCCGAATCTGCTTAAGATATGTTTCCCACTCTTCTTTCTTTCCAATAGATTCCAGCGTCTCCTTTATTTTTCGGAGGTATGTTGATGCTACTTCATATGAGCTTACTTTTGTTTTGGAAATCAAGTCTTCTGCAATGTTTTTCCAGATTTCAATCGCAACCTCAGGATATTTGTCCTTTACGGCGTTTTTGTCCGGAATCGAGCAGTTCTCTGACAAGCCTTGTATAATTGCCTGTTCTTTCAGTTTCGAGCTCAGAAATCAGGATAATTTCTTCCTAATGCTCAGCTTTTCTCAGGGCATCGATAAGTCTGTCGATAACATAATCTCGTTCCCATGATGCCTCGTACAGGATATCTGTTTCTGTTTCTGTTTCAGCTTTCTGCAACCGGACTTTCAGGGCTTCTGCAAATAGCATCCACTCTTCCTGAGTATGGTCTTCTCTCCAGAGAGCAGGTTCATTAAGAATGCTGTAATCGTCTTTTAGCTCAATCTCAAAGGCGTAAAGCATTTTCTCATGTGCAGGAAGAGAGGATTGAGATAAAGCCCTGAACACCACATCCATGCAGTCGGAGATTTGTGTTCCTATATCCCCTTCTTCATATTCTTCAATTTCTTTATACCTGCCCATGAGTTCTTTTCCGATGTCAAGCAGCTCGTCAGGATGGCCTGAATCAAGGAGGCTTTCAAGCCGAACCTGTACCTTTGAAAAATCAGGCATTTTTTCGCCTTCGTAGGCCCAGAAATCAGAACTCTTTAATTCTCTCCAGATCTCATCCAGATCGGAATAGATACTCCCAATAACTCTTTCCGGATTTTCAGATGCAAGGGTCTGGCGGTCTTTCAGATATCTGTCAAGCAGGTTATCTTTCTTTGCAAACGTTGTCAGTATCTCGATTAATTCCGGTTTTTCCAGCTTTTCCAGATATTCTTGGAGAATCCGTGAAGATGCCTCGGCCTCATAGGATTCAGAAGTTCCGTCTCCTGCAAATTCTCTTCTGGATCTTTTAATAAGGATGTCTTCCTCAGTAATAATCGGCACATCTTCTCCCTGCTCAATAAGGTCAAGATATTCAAGTACGGCTGCAACTCCGTGTTTGCAGTCATGCCCGACAGGACAGGTACAAATAGAACTCAGTTTCCCGTTTTCCAGAGAAACTTCGGTGAAATACTCTATTGTCCCTTCTACCCGCGCGACCAGGCTGCCTGAGGGAGTGCATTTGATTTCTTTTACCCGCTCCTCTTCCTGATACTTGATCCCCTTTGCAGTAGCTTTTCCTCCAGCCCAGTCCTGGAGATCACTCCACTTAAGTTCCTTGAAGGTCCGGGCAGTTTTGCTTTCTTCTGGCATATGTGATTATTTATATAAACGTGATATAAAAATAAACTTATAGCCTCTGTTATATAATTCAATATTTTAGGTACTAGTTGCAAGCCAGCATTGCCGAGGATGAAATCTTGTTTTCTGGATGTTAACTACTGAGCTGGCATGGAATTGCTGAATATCGAAGACGGTCTCAATTACCGGTTCAATATTTAAGTTTTTAAACTTCAGCCAATATTTTTGGCTATTGTGATGGAAAAAATTATTCTTCCCTTCATTTATCCCCAATATTTTCAAGATGAAAACATGTCACCACTTTTAAGAAAGTCCAGAAATTCATTAGTAAGTTAAGAAATTCATTAGTAAATCCTTCTGTTGCCAAATTAATATCCCATCCCCATCTTTTTACAATATTTTGTCTTGATATATGACTTAAATTTGAATCAAATCCATGGAAAACTTTGTATATATTGTAATACATTTCTATATTATGGCTAACTTTCCATAGGATGGTATGGTATGACAATTGGTGAAACGGTAAGTACAGTGATGCACTCTTCATATACAGCATTTGAAAAGAATCAGAATACAGATGAATATACTGAAGAATATATTACAAATTCAATAGAAGAATGTGATCTTCTAATGGAAGATGCGTTGTGTAAACTTAGCGATGCCATAGAATCTCTTTCACGAGATTACTTCAAAGAAGAGAAAGATCGCATGTCAGTAACCGATGCAACAGCAATGCTTTCTCATCGGAATGCGTTTATCCGTGAGTTGTCTGAAGCAAGAAATTACCTGATTGCAGAACTTGTAGGATATCAAAAGTACGTTAATGAGATGTCGAAAGAAATAGATATTATGCCGGAAACATTCTGATGAAACAGCCGCCGGAGAAACTTGAACCCTCAGTTTACTAATTACGAATAAGCCACTATACTGCTAAACCAAGATAACAAATGTACAGGAAAAAATAAGCAGACTTAAAATGGCGATCAAGATTAATTATTTTTTCATTTAAGAGCTTTTTTCTTGATATTGGGATTCAAATTCTCCTGGCCCAGTCTGGTAATTTTAAACTAAATAATAAATTGAGGGTTTTTTGGATAGACCCCTCAAGTTCTCTACATAAATCAAACAAACATGGTGAAAGCCACGTAAGTTATTATTACCATGCTTACACTGTACTTCAGGCCCAGATACGTCGAGCCCTGCCCCATCTTCCCGGCAACAATACCGGAAGTAAAAGCCTGTACCAGGGCGGAGTGGAACATGAGCATACTGTACTCTTCTACGTTAAAATATCCGCCCATTCCTCCCATTCCCTGTGAAGAGGTGGAGAAAGAAGCCGTTTGTGGGAAGAAGTTAGTAGCCAGGATATAAACTATGAACAGGAAAACGAAAAAGGCTACATAGATTGTAATAACGTAGACTATCATTGCTGATGAGCGCTCTTTTTTCATATCCTCGTCATTTCTAGCCTGTTTAGCAGTAATCGAGAGTACATTTTTAAGGTCACTTGTAGACTCATTTGCTTTTACGAGAATGTGAAGAACTCGGCTTGAAGAAGGTGTTCTTATGCTGTTCTCAAGGTTCATAAGGGCTTTAGAGGTGGAAGTGCCCCAGGAAAGGTCTTCCTTTAACTTTTTAAGTTCTTTGCTGAGGATCCCCATTTTGGATTCAGCTATTATTTTTAAGGAGTTTGCAAGCATAATCCCGGACTCATTCATGCTGGAAAGGCTTTTCAAAAAATCGGGCATTTTCTCATCAATTTTGCGCATCCTCCACGCCTTTATTTCGTAAAAAATTATAAACGGAATCAGGGCAACAACAATAAAAATAACAAAATAATCATCAACAGCAGTAACTAGCTTTATAGCACTTTCAGAGACATGGTCAAAACTTATGTTCAGGTGATGAAAACTGGATAAAAGGCTGTTTCTAAGGTTTCTTGGAAGTTGGGTAAGATAGTACAATCCAAGTGGAACTCCGAAGAAAAACGTGTATCTTGGCTCATTCCGGATAGTCCTGTAAGGATTAAGCACCATGTCTCTTAGCCTGTGAAGTTCCCTGTACAGCATGTACGTCTTTTTCCTTTTTTGCTCCACCTCTTCAGTAAGCCCGGAGTCAATTTCTGGGATATCGGAAAGGTTTATTGTAAAACTGCGGACATCACCTTTTTTTGGATCAATGGAGAGTTCTCCCACAGTATCGAGAAGTACTAAATAAAGCAGGGTTGCAAGAGGTAGTATTATATAAATAAGCATGTAAAGGATCTGAGCTGAAGCCGGCTGGAAAAACTGTAGCACAACAAGAGTTACCATTACAAAAAGAGGGCCTGCAACAAGGGCTGTCACGTAGATTTCGGCAAGTACATCAAGTCTCTGTAACAGGTTTCTATTTGCCATCTCGGCCAGACCCTGATATTGTTCGGACTTATTTTTGATATATTCGGTTATGGTTCCACTACTTGAAACAATAATCAATCCGTCAACAAAATCTTTGAAAATTTCAGAAGGAGTACGTTCCTTGGCAATTTTAAGAGAAGTTATGAAATCCTTTCCCAGATAGTCCATATCTCTTACAACGTAGGATATTTCTTCCGCAGTTGCCCCAAATATATAGCTGTACCTGCTCAGAGACCGGAAAACGTCATAAATTGACATGCCTCCTTTTGTCAGGGCATACATGTAAGTTATTGCCGGAAGCATGGATTTATCGATAGAAGCTTGCCGGTTATTTGCCTGGAAATAAGGATAGATATATGCCAAGAGAAATACGGCAAAAAAACTTACAAGAAACAGCATAAGGCCAGCTAGAAGTGCAAGAGGATATACATATTCGCCTGCAATGTCGGCACGTCCAGGGTCTACAAAAAGGCTAAGTCGGGAAACCGAATTCCCAAGGATTTTTAGTCCCAGCCATAAGCCAAAGATTCCTGCAGTAATTCCTATAATTACGGAGTACATGAATGTAGAAGCCAGGTATTGGTCTACTGACATAGATATATGAGAATGGCGTATTTTTACCTTTAAATCTTGAAAATAAACTTTATTTTTATAGAAGAAGTCCCCATAAAATCGGTATGCTAGTTCATCCAGAATAGTATAAGTCATATTCCCCCTCTTAAGCAACCATATTTCTGTACATCAACCGTTAAGCTGCAACCGTTGATCCGCAACCGTTAAGCTGCAACCGTTGCGCCGGTTGATCACGCCGACCATGTCGTTACTGGAGTTTTCGCTCAAGCCTTTTTTTAAAAGGCTTGCGAGCAAGTAGTTTTTTCAAAAAGTTTTTCGCTCAAGCCTTTTTTCAAAAGGCTTGCTCTTAAGCAGCCATACTCTGTATCATACTCTCCAGAGTATCGTTTTCTATAGCTTCCATAACCATCTTTGGATGAGTCTGGTATGCCTGAACTACAATGGACACTTGAACATAGTTTCTTATGCTTTTTTCATACATATAAGCCAGAATTTTTCTCCGATTCTCCATCTCGTTTCTCAACTGACTGGTATCCCATCCTCTTACAGTCATAATTTCCTGTAGGATATGAGAATCTCCTACCTTAATGAAGCAATCATCTAAAGGTTCCCAGTTGAAAAGCTCATTTATACCCAGATCTCCGGTTTCAGGATCGACATTCAAAACTTCTACAAGACTTCGGGTTCGTCTAACTCTTTTTTCTTCTATGTACACTTGCTCCTGAATACAGAGCACATTCAGAGACTGCAGCATAACATTAGGCACGTTTATTGGCTCGTGGGTAAGCCTGTTTACAACGGTCTGTACATCTCCTGCGTGCATTGTTGAGCTTGTTGCATGTCCTGTTGACATTGCCTGGAAAAGAGTAAGAGCTTCACTGCCTCTCACTTCACCCACAATAATATAATCTGGGCGCTGTCTAAGAGCGGCTCTCAAGAGGTCGTACATGGTAATTTCCCCCGAAGAGTCTGCAGCAAAACCCTCTCTTGCAACCCCGGAAACCCAGTTATTGTGATAGAGTAAGAGTTCCCTTGTATCTTCGATCGAAACTATCTTCGTTGTAGAAGGCATGAACAGAGATGTAGCGTTCAGTATAGACGTTTTTCCTGACGCTGTACCCCCTGCAAAAAGCATGTTGTGGCCGTTTTCGATAACCATCCAGAAATATACAAGCATATCAAGGTCGCACGTCTTATAGCCAAGCAGGTCTATAGGAGTCATTGGATCTTTTCTGAACTTACGGATAGTAAAAGAACTGCCTCTGGGAGTAATCTCTCTTCCTAAAACAGCCTGAAGTCTTGAACCATCCTGAATTGTTGCATCCACGATTGGCTGGCTCACAGAAACGTGTTTATTGTTCAACTGACACATCTTGATTACAAGGGCATCAAGTTCCTCTTCTTCAAAAGTAATATTACATTCAACATTGAGATATCTGTTATGATAAACATAGAGAGGGACTCCCACTCCATCACATGAAATATCTTCTATATAAGGATCATAAAGGAGAGGATCGATTTTCTCGTAGCCTAGCAAATTTCTTTTAAGATAATACATAATTTTTAAAAGTGTGGCTTTAGAAATGTCAGCTTTATAACGTTCAAGGAGAAAGAGGGCCCTATCTACCAGAAACGCATCCTTTTCGGATCTGGAATGCGTAGACCCAAGAATCAGGATATCCTGAAAATCCTCATAAATTCTTGCAAGTAGTTCTTTTTCAAATTTTGTAAGAGAAGGCTCAATAAGCCTGTAATATGTTGATCTACGGTCTTCCAGGATCGATACAAAAGTGTAAGGTTCCTGAAGCCAGTATCTTTCGAGTTCTTTTAACCCGTCAGGCACTATAAAATCTACAAGAGGTCCTTCTTTTTCTGGGTCATAAGCTGGTAGAGTCCTCAAAGGCTTATCAAAGTAGCTTCTAGCCTTTTTTACGACCTCAGCTATAGAGTTGGAGTTACCTTTTTTCCCCAATACCCCCGAAATAAACTTATTCTTCGCTAGTGTTTCTTTTACATCGTCCAAACTCTCGCCTTCAGGTTTCTTCTTAGGTCATATAAGATAAACATCTTATAAAAACTTTACATGTTTGATTGAACCCTGGTAAACGGTAAGGTATCCAAATCAAAATCCCCTGACGCAGCATGCTGCTTTTCTTGATTCTAAACCATTTTCACGAGAATTTGGCTTGCTTATTTCTCTTAAAAAAGTTTAATAAGTTTACTTACAATCTAGAAATTGTTCGTGTCCTTGAGTTTCCAAAATAGATTTCTCATAAGTATGGGGATTGAATAAAGATTGTCCTGATTATGGAATGAAAATCAAAGGAATATAGTCCTTAAAGAAAGATACGGTAAAAATAACTATGAACTTCTTAAATGTAAAACCTACAAGCATCTCTTTAGTGAAACAGAGGTACAGCATTTTTTGGACTTGACATTCCTCTGAAAAAGATTCTAAAAACTTGGATATCTTTCCTGAAAATCAACCCCTAATATAGAAAAAGGTTCCAAAAAACCCATAAGTGGCCGAAAAAATAACTGATCATGTGCGGAGTTTAAAGGAAATTATTGATGTTCAGAATTTCGGTCCAATAACTTAGTGTCGAGTCAACCATCAAGGATTCACTAATTCCGAGTAATTATAATTGGTTTTATACGATATTTCACGTTTGACTCGACACTTAGAGGCACAACAAGTTACGTAGTCATGCAATAATTAGAAGGCTAGAAATTCATTGTTTTTTAGCAACTAAATAGATTCTTTCAAACTTTAAGTTAATCATTCCTGAATTATCTGCCTGTTCTTGAAGAGCTTCTTTAACTAATTCACGAAAAGTACTAATATAATTATCTGTCAAAGTTATTGTGTAAAAAGATTGGTTCAAGTAACCGTTTTCGGCTCCTGATTGATATATTTTATACGCTTGTTCAACAGAAAAGAGAGTTGACTCTTCACGAAGTTCGCTATAAATTATATCAAATCCATGATTTCTAAAAAGCTGCTCATACTCGTCCTTGCTGTCAAAGAAAAACCACGGGCTTTTAAAGTGATTAAATACATCTCGTGTATATGGATGCATACGGATTTTTTCTATTGCTGAAATAAAGTTAGGGCAATAAGATTGAGTAGCTGGAGCCTGTATCCCTATTCTACCTCCTTCCTTAAGCACATTAAAACAACGCATTAATACTTGTTCTGGTTTTTGAAACCACTGAAAACACGAGTTACACACAATAACATCAAATTTTGTATTTAGCTCAAGATTTTCAGCATCCATGACAGAATATTTTAAGTTGGGAAGATCTTTGTTGGAGCTTACTGCCTGTTCTATCATACCTTGAGAGACATCGATGCCCAGTACAGTTCCTTTTGTAATTTGTGCAATTTTTTTCGTGATATGACCTGGTCCACAGCCTATATCAAGTACATTTTCTTCAGGTTGAATTGATACTAAATTCAAGAGAACTTCAGAGGCTGATTTTTGAACCAATGCATTATCTGCATATGTAAAAGCCTTGGAATTAAAATTAACTTCTGACATAGTTTTAACCACTTTCCTCAATGAGTTTTGATATTATTTAGGACTTACGCGGTTGAATCGGTAAATCGATATGCTTTTACCCTTCAAGGATCTAAAACATATATTTTACATCAACGTCTTTTGTGCTTGATTTTGCACCACAAGTGCCTACAATCCGATTATTATTCCAAAACCAAATTTACTGGTATACAAATTCAAGCAACGGTTATTAGATTCATCAATTTCAATTATTGATCACAGGAAAGCTGAACTTGAACGATTTCCTTGTTGAATGGCTTTTGAGACTGTCCGAGAAGTTTTCGTGAAGAGTAGCCATTTTGAAAATTGTGTATTGATTTAAACCATATCACTGCAATTCAGCCCTCTTGAGCGAAGTGTAACGAGCGAAAAGGGCTCCGTCCTCCCGAGACGTGACTCGGGTGGCGTGACTTGGGTGGCGGGACTCGGATAACGGAACGCGGGAATTTAAGAAACGAGTGCCTTAAGCCCTGCAACCGCATTTACCAGTATATCCACTTCTTCTTCGGTATTATATAATGCAAAGGAAGCCCTTACGGTGCTGTCTACATTCAGGAAGCGAATGGTTGGAATTGCACAGTGATGCCCACTCCTGACACAGATTTTCCTTGTCTGGTCAAGTATCAGTGCAACATCATGGGCATGAAGTCCTTTTACATTAAACGGTACTATTCCTGCCCTGTCTTCAGGACCGTATACCTCTACATGCTCGAGTTCGGAAAGCCTTTTTGCAGTTTCTCTGGACAACTTTATTTCATGTGCTTCAATTTCCGGTACCCCTATTTTTTCGACATATTCGACGGCTCTTCCTAAGCCTATAACTCCAGGAATATTCGGAGTGCCGGCTTCAAAACAGGCAGGAGAAGGTTCAAGCACGTAAGTATGTCCCTCAACATCCGAAACCGTACCTCCTCCCACTGAGACGCTATCGAGAACATCCGGTTCTTTGATATAGAGGACGCCAGTACCCTGCGGCCCAAGCAGGCCTTTATGTCCGGCAGTTGCAAAAAAATCACAGTTCAGATCTTTAAGGCTGACCGGCATATGTCCTGCAGATTGAGCCCCATCGACTAGGACTTTTATACCGTATCGATGGGCAAGTTTAGTAATGGTTTTTACATCCTGGACGGAACCAAAGACATTTGATGTCTGATTTATGGCCACCAGTCTAGTTTTTTCAGTAAAGGCTTTTTCTATCGAAGAAACATCGATTTTTCCTTTACAGTCCGGATTTACAATCGTAACTTTTACCCCTTTTTTCTGCAGGCGCAGCCAGGGTAAGAGATTAGAATGGTGTTCGAGCGCAGTTGTAACGATATGGTCTCCGGCTTCCCATGGGTAACTGTTTGCGATAAGATTGATTCCTTCAGTGGTATTTTTCGTAAGAACGGTCTTTGAAGGCTCAGCGTTCAGGAAACGTGCAATGGTTTCTCTTGCATCTTCATAGCGGTTTGTAGCCTCCCTGGCCAGACGATGGGCTCCTCTCCCATGATTGCCAGCATACCTATAAAAGTACTCGACCATAGCTTCAACTGCAGGTATAGGAGTCTGAGTAGTTGCCGTACTGTCAAGGTACACGACTTCTTTAAGAACAGGAAAATCTTCACGGACCGCATATACGTCGTACATGCTTCTTTTTTAGGAACGAGAAATTAAAAAAGGTTTTGCAGGTTATTTACCCTGCACCCCGCCTATCATAAAGCGGTAAAGGTCTAATTCATCTGAGTCCAGGTTGTCGGTACAGCCTTTTACAACGGCATGATAACCATTTTCCTGGTGCTTACGTCTATATTCTTTTCTTTTTCTGTGTTCGTGCATTAATTCACTCATAATATTTCCTCCTGTCTCTTCAAAGCCTGCGCTTAAATGTGGGTCATAGTAGTCCTTGTGGATGCGAGAGCCCTGCAATCCGGGGTAAAGTTTCCAGCCTTTTCGAGAGCGGCAATTGAATGCAGGTTAGAATTCCCAGTCCCTCCAGGGAAGCTCAATCAAAGTCATCCTCCAAATCCCTGTGAACAAACTCCTGCAATAAGGCTCCAGAACCTTCAATTGGTCTGGTAAACCTGAGAGCAGGTCCGAATTCTATTTCCTATGGGCTAAAAAAACCCCACAACAGCGCAGCAAGCGTTGTTCTTACCCACAACAAGTATAAATTGTCAATCGTAATATATATTGGTTCCGGAATTTCTTTTAGATCAGCTTTAAATTTTTTCAAATAAACCAAATTTTTTGATCAAATGATTGGAAAAACTCACAATTTTGATAACTTTAATAATTTATGAAATTAGATTATTTTTTAGTTTCAATATTTTCCATGAGCCCTGAAAGGTGGGCTGGAATCGCCCCTATAGCAGTGCAGGTCTCAAGAGAAAGCCCTTTGCAGGTAATGTCAAGATGGTATTTTCCTCTCTCAAAAAGCTCTTTTGGAAGCCCTTTGTGCCCGAGCCCTACAAGAAACAGAAATGAACGGTTCCGAAGAGCTTCCTCGGCAATCTTTATGGGCGGAACCTGTCTTTTGGGATCAGGTTTTGAGGTAGTGATTACGATTTCCCCAAACTGGGAAGGGAACCCTTTTTTTGGAAGATCGGATACTGACAGGTGATTTTTTTCATAAAGGATTTTGAGATAACTTCCCGATTCTCCTATTGTGGTTTTTTCCATCACATAAGCTACCAGTTCTTCTGCGGTCATCTTGAAAGGAAAATCGTAAAGGGCGAGGTGGAATCCAAAAGCATGGCAGATCGGAGCAGCTCTTGCTATTGCCCGATAATGCGCATCTAGAACTTTGATTTTATCGTAGGTATTTACTATCCCAAGGGTGAGCATAAGATGCTTCATTATTCTTTTTCGTAAAATAATGTTTCGTCAACTTTTAGTGATTTTTTTAAGTTTTTCGGATTTAATAATTCCTTGAATAATCAGTTACTTAGACCGCATTTAAAATAACGGCCTTCAAATACGATAAAAGGGAATAAAGCTCCTGTTTTTCAGATTTGAGATTTTACGATTTAATTCACAGCAAACCAAAAATAGAAGTTTGTCAGCGTAACCTAATAACTCTGAATAATCTGATTATAGTTCTGTATTTAAGATTTCAGAGGTTTCTTGTAAAAAATGGTTATAAATTCCACAGTAGTTTTTATCCAATGTTTTTGTACATGTGTAATGATTATCTTTATACCCAGCACACCTCGATCTGTATTCACATTTATTATGAAACAGATTTGTCATCCCAAAAGCCATGTTAAAAAATTTCATATATTGATATATACTTTTTACATATTTAAATTTATCAAACCGTATCAGGCTATGGAACTCCTCTTATGATAGTTTTCGCTTTTTTACGCATCAGTTTTATGAGCCTAACCTAATCCTTTTTTTACGCTTAACCTTTTTACTTATTTTTCAATATAATATGCTTGTTTTTTAAATAGTTTAATATTTCACATGCTACTAACTATACTATCGTTAGAAAAACTGAAAAATGTCAAAAATTTCTTGCTTAAACTCACAACTATTTCCAATGGTTATCAAAATGAATGCAAAGCACTTATATAAAACACCTTATACTTTTTTAATATTGGCTACCTTGACTCAAAAAATAAGAAGATGATAGAGAACATCTCAAATTAACTTAAAATAAGTTAAAGAGTTGAATTTTAAGATCAACTATTGACAAATTGTAAAAATAGAATTCTCAAATCTGACAAAAGAATTACTTTCGCCTTTTTTGTCAGATTTGATCGCTGATCCTAACTACCCTTAGCCTTGATCTTTTATCTCGTTTTTCAATTTAAGGGTTTATTTGTTTTCAGAGTATATGCCAGGTCTTGTATTTGTTGTCACTTTTATGTAATTTGTTTTTGTTTACGGTACTGCTGCCTGCAACATTGGTCACCGTAAGTGTAATCTTATATTTTCCTTCCTGTAAATACTGATGCTCTGGCTTTTTTCTCTTGAAGTTGTCCCGTCTCCAAAACTCCATTTCCACTTTTCTGGTAAACCTGTACTTTTGTCAGTAAATTTAACGTTTAATGGAGCTTTTCCTGAAGTGGTAGATGCAGAAAATGCAGCAACTGGTTTTGCTATTTCATTTTTTAGATACTATGACATTCAATGACTTTTGTATTATACTGCATTTTGCATCTTTACCTGGGACTGAAGAACCCCAGGAGAATTACAACCGTTTTCAAAGTTGCAGTCACTTTGTCACGGTTATATACTTTGATTTTGTTACTGTGTTGATGCCTGCCGCATTGGTTACTTTGAGGGTTACTGTGTATTTTCCTGCTTTGGAATACTTATGCGTTGGATTCTGCTTGGTTGAAGTTGTTCCGTCTCCAAAATCCCATTTCCATTTGGTTGGTGTGCCTGTGCTTGTGTCAGTGAATTTAACGTTTAATGATGCTCTTCCTGAAGTAGTAGATGCAGAAAATGCAGCAACTGGTTTTGCTGTCACGGTTATATAATTTGACTTTGTCACCGTGTTGATGCCTACCGCATTGGTTACTTTAAGGGTTACTGTGTATTTTCCGGCTTTGGAATACTTATGAATCGGATTCTGTTTGGTTGAAATTTGTCCGTCTCCAAAGCTCCATTTCCATTTGGTTGGTGTTCCTGTGCTTGTGTCAGTAAACTGCACTTTCATCGGGTTTTTTCCTGATGTTGGAGATGCAGAAAATGCAGCAACTGGTTTTGCTGTCACGGTTATATAATTTGATTTTGTTACTGTGTTACTACCTGCTGCATTATTCACTGTTAAACTAACAGTATAAACTCCTGCTTTTGAATACTTGTGAGTTGGATTCTGAAGGAATGACTTTGATCCGTCTCCAAAGTTCCATTTCCATTTCGTTGGTGTTCCTGTGCTTGTGTCAGTAAATTTAACGTTTAATGGTGTTTTCCCATAAGTTAGAGACGCAGAAAATGCAGCAACGGGTGGTATTGATTCTGGTTCTTTGCTTGAAATGGTGCTCATGTAAATATCGGATTTTCCATTATGATCATCGGTATAGACTACTCTGTTACCATAGATCGCAGGATCACTTTCACTTCCACGGCTGGTAATTTTAAATTTCTGATTAGTGGAAAGATCGCACATGTAGATACCATGATATTCCCCACCGTCGTCCTCCCCACCAACATCTTTCCACAATATCCTGTTACCATAGATCGCAGGAGACACCTGGTTATCTGGACTGCTGGTTATCTGAATTTCCTTTTTGGAGGAAAGGTCGTACATATAGATATCATAGTTTCCTTTACGGTCATCAGAGTATACTATCCTGTTGCCATAAATGGCAGGATAGTCTGCTGATCCGCTGCTGGTTATCTGAGTTTCCTTCTTAGTGGAGAGATCGTACATGTAAATATCCGAATCAGTTCCTTTACGAGGGTGAGAAACGTAATATACTATTTTGTTGCCGTAGATCGCAGGATGCAATGCATCGTGGGTGATGAAAGTTTCCTCTTTAGTAGAAAGATCATACATAGAAACACCCCAATCCTCATCGTAAAGATCTTGCCACACAATCTTGTCGCCATAAATATCGGGTTGCCCCTCTGCCACTAATTCCTCCAGACGGGCGGGAATCTGAGTTTCCTTTTTAGTAGAGAGATCGTACATATGTATATCGGATAAGTCCCAAGAAGGGAGCATGTGGCTATCGTCTTCCCACACTATTTTATCACCGTAAATACGTGGACAATTTGCAGATCCATTGGTGGGAATCTTAATTTCCTCTTTGGTAGAGATATTGTACATGTAGACATCGCTGTTTCCATTGCGATAGTCGACCCATGCTATTATATTATTATATATATCTGGATCACTAGCTGATCCACTGGTGGTTATTTGGGTTTCAGTGATGGTAGGCAAAACACTTTCCGCTGTATCTGCTGATGCCGTAGACAAAAACAAACACAAAACAAAGGCTATTGAAATTAAGCTTATAGTACAAAAGGTCACATGTTTATTCATATTATCACCTCTAACGTTATATTTGAAAATTTTAATTCAATTAGTAAAAATTTAAATATTGTACTTAAATTTTTTCTTTTAAATCCTATATTTATAAAAGTTAATTTTTTTAGACTTTTTAAAAGAAAAAGTGATTTTATAAAATAATCTATGTTTAAAAATACTGAATATATGTTATTGAAATATAAAATAAGAATATAGATATTCTCAAAAGTTTAAGAAAATATTATTTAATTAAATTTTTGTAAAATTGAATATCCATTAGCAAGACATTCTAGTGTATTGATTCCGAAATAGGTTCATAAAACTTGACTTTTGAATAGAACCTGAGATCATGAATTTTCCAGGAAATAAAAAATCGATTTTGGAATTACAGCACTAGGATATTTCAGAATAACCTGAGTATATCCTTTGCTCGAGATTCGATTAATAAACCCCCACTCCCCTCTACCTTAGAACATTTTTATTTACTTTTAAACCATAACTCATTTTTAGATACTATAACATCCACAAATGACTTTTGTATTACTGCATTTTTCATCTTTACCTGGGACTGAAGAACCCAGGAGAATTACAACCGTTTTCAAAGTTACAGTCACTTTGCCGCTTTTATATATTTCCATTTTGTTTTTGTACTACTTCCTGCTGCATTCGTTGCTGTAAGTTTAACAGTATAAGTTCCTGCTGCTGAATATGTGTGTTTAGGACTCTTTTCTGTTGAATATTTCCCATCTCCGAAATCCCATTTCCATGAGGTTGGCGATCCTTTGCTAATCTCCGTAAATGTTACCTTTAGTGGAGCTTTTCCTGATAGTGGCGAACCCCAGAAATCTGCAACGGGCGCTTGCGAAGTTCCTGCAACGGTTATATACTTTGATTTTGTTACTGTGTTGATGCCTGCCGCATTGGTTACTTTGAGGGTTACTGTGTATTTTCCGGCTTTTGAATACTTATGCGTTGGATTCTGCTTGGTTGAAGTTGTTCCGTCTCCAAAATCCCATTTCCATTTCGTTGGTGTGCCTGTGCTTGTGTCAGTGAATTTAACGTTTAATGGCACTCTTCCTGATATTGGAGATGCAGAAAATGCAGCAACTGGTTTTGCTGTCACGGTTATGTAATTTGATTTTGTTACTGGGTTGCTGCCTGCAGCATTTGTTACTGTAAGTTTAACAGTATAAACTCCTGCCTTTGAATACTTATGCGTTGGATTCTGCTTGGTTGAAGTTGTTCTGTCTCCAAAATCCCATTTCCATTTCTTTGGTGTTCCTGTACTTTTGTCCGTAAATTTAACGTTTAATGGAGATTTTCCGGAGATAGGAGATGCAGAAAATGCAGCAACCGGGAGGTTTGGTTCTGGTTCTTCACTTGAAATAGTGCTCATGTAGATATCGTAGTTTCCATTACGATTATCGGTATATACTACTCTGTTACCATAGATAGCAGGATCATTCCAATCTCCATGGCTGGTAATTTTAAACTTCTGATTAGTGGAAAGATCGCACATGTAGATACCATGATATTCCCCACCGTCATCCTCTCCACCAACATCCTTCCACAATATCCTGTTACCATAAATATCAGGAGACACCTGGTTATCTGGACTGCTGGTAATCTGAGTTTCCTTTTTAGTAGAAAAGTCATACATATAGATATCATAGTTTCCTTTACGACCGTCAGCGTATACTATCCTGTTACCGTAAATAGCAGGGTTGTCTGCTGATCCGCTGGTGGTTATCTGAGTTTCCTTCTTAGTGGATAGATCGTACATGTAAATATCATATTTATAATCACTATCTCGGTCATCCAGCCAAACTATTTTATTACCATAAATAGAAGGATTGTATGCTCTTCCACCATCGGAGATTTGAATTTCCTTGGAAGTGGAAAGGTCGTACATATAGATCTGTGAGTATTCCTCAAAACGATATGCCCACACAATTTTGTCACCATAGATTGCAGGGTTCACCGCCTCTTCAGAACCAACTTCATTAGTGGTAGGGATTTGAATTTCTTTTTTAGTAGCGAGATCGTACATGTAGATATAACTCCAGCCATCGCGATCATCTGTCCATACAATCCTATCGCTATAGATTGCAGGATTCCATTTACCTGATGTATTTGTGGTTATCTGAGCTTCTTTTTTAGTGGATAAATCATACATGTAAATAGCATCGTTTCCATAGTTGTTATCCACCCACACTATCCTATCACTATAGATATCAGGACTCCATTGATCTGATGTAGTGGTGGTGATCTGAGTTTCAGTGATCGTGGGCGAACCGCTTTCCACTGCAGCTGCTGATGCTGCTGAAGAAAATAAAAGCAAAAATAAGGATATTGAAAACAAGATTTTTTTATAAATAGCTTCTCTTTTATCCATTAAACTCACCTATGATATTCAGTTGGAAAAATTTAATTCAATTACTTAAATTTTAGAAACTATAATTAAATTTTTTCATTTTTTACTATTAATTTATAAAAGTGAGTTTTATTTGCATATTTATAAAAAAATTTAATTTTAGATACTCAAACCTCTTAAATGCATAAGAAGATGTGATGTTAAAAAACGGAAAAAGAGAAAACATGATAAAAATAACAAAAATAAAAAACATTAAAAATCAATGAAGAGAGAACAGTTTCCCGTCCACATTCTTCCAGGTAATTATTTGTGGGCAAAGTACGCTACAACCTTGTCTTTTTCTACCGCTTCGATCCTGCAAAATCCAAAGCGTTCAAACCATACAAGTTCGAACTGTACGATCATGTTCTGTACGTATGTGCAGGACTCTTAACGCTAAATATGTTACATCTGTTGAATATGTTCCATTATGTTTGTTGAATCAGTTAATAGAGCCGTATCCGTATCCTTCTGCTACCCAATTCTCAAGACTGTGATCAGATGGTTCTAATATGTTTGATCCTGATCCTATCATAACGTAAGGCGACACAGCCCACATAACGTTATCATAAACATTAATTGATCCGTTTGCATTAAAATTTCCAATGCCTGCACTGCTGCTTGATCCTTTGAAATCGTGCATGATATTATGATGGACATTCACATTCGTCAGCGAATTCACCATCTCAACGCAGCACCAGCCAGATTCGGCACTACCTGAAAAGGTATTGTGATCCACTTCAATATTTGTGCAATCGTTTATCCTGACACCTGTATTGGTTTGAACCTCAATATCACAGTTATACATTCTGGAATCCTTAGTACCTGATAAGAATCCTACACCGTCATGTCCTGTCGAATACATTCTACAGTTATATACTTCTATTCCAGAGCTTTTAGTGATTCTGACACCATCACTATACAAATAGCGGGTGAATAAAATATCATGTACTTTACTATCCTTTGAAGACCTGAACTGTATGCAGTTTCGATAGCCACCGTGACCTCCATCACCAGATCCAGTTGCTGTACTTTTGAACTGAAGGTCACATACCTCAACGTTAGAAACGCCTGATCCGAATACATATGCAGGTGATTCCACTGAGCGACAAACTGAGTCGTTAGCAAAGATTATTGTATCGTTGCCTGCACCTTTCAGCACTACATTAGATTTCAAAATTATAGGTGCACTTATCTGATAAGTGCCAGCACCAAGGAAAACATATCCAGGATTACTTGATGTTGCCCCTGATGCTACGGAATTTATTGCATTATTAATTGCAGTCTGGGCATCTGATCCAGATGTCGGATTTACGGTTATTGTGTTCTGTGCGCCTAAAGCAGCGGGCAAGGTTGTTAAAATAAGACATGTTACCAGGAATAGGGATCCTATCTGTCTTTTTAGCATCGTATCACCTTTGGGTTGGGTTTGGAATTTGAGTGAATTCAAAAACTATGAGATCGTTCGATATCTCCAACAGTTGATACGATTGTTAAAATAAGACATGCTTTCAGGAATAGGGTTCCAGTCTGTCTTTTTTGCATTTAATCGTCTCCAGGTTGGACTTAATATTTGAGTAAACTCAAAAACTCCAGGATACTCGTATATTCTTTCCCAGAGAGTTCTCAAAATTTCATATTACGTACTCGTAATGTTTTTCCAAACTATCTTATTAGACCGAATTTATATGAAATATTTAATTATGTCAGATTT
This sequence comes from Methanobacteriota archaeon, assembly GCA_023399215.1. GTDB lineage: Archaea > Halobacteriota > Methanosarcinia > Methanosarcinales > Methanosarcinaceae > Methanosarcina. The sequence continues at coordinate 42,048 of JAEWQJ010000007.1, read as the reverse complement.
TTATGGGTTTTAAGATTCCTATTATTTTTGTGAAATATTTTTAAATTTATCCAATATTTTTGAATTTATCCAATTTGGTTCTCTGCGATTTATGTGTGGTGGACATGTTGCACACAGAGTCTAACTCTCCAATCACATTATAGGGATCAGTCATTGGAAGTGGGATTGTACATTAGAAGTTTTTGCTTTTATTACTCAAAATCTGATACTGACCATAAGATGTTATCCTTCTGGTCAATACTTTCTATCTCACTAACTACGACCTCTAGCAAAGTCAACTTATCTAAAAAGTTTTTCACTTTCTTTTGTTTAATTACTAAGTTGGCATTTCAGAATTAGATAGGTTATATTATAAAATAGTTTGTATTTTTTTAAAAAAATTTTGAAAATAAATACTGTGAAACCTTAATAAGTTATAAAAGTTATTTGGCATCTGTGGTACGCGGGGAAGGGCTTGGGGACCTGTTCTTAAAAGAAAAAGGAATGAATCCGGAAGCTTCTCCCTATAAACTAAGCCGAAAGGCGAAGAATTAAGGGAAAGGGAGTTCACAAAAACTGATTAATCTACATTTTCTCATTATTGGGAAAAACAAAAAAGTTAACGGAAAATAGATAAAAGAAAGAGAACAGTTTCATGTTCTCCTTTTGTCAGAAAATAACTTGTGGGCAAAGTAGACCCACAACGTTGTCTTCCTCTTCTTCATTGATCCTGCAAAAACCGAAGCGTTCAAACTATACGAGTTCAAACTGTACGATCATGTACTGTACGATCATGTACTTTACAATCATGTACCGTACGTATGAGCAGGACTCTTAACGCGGAATATGTTATCTATTGAATATGTCATCGTGTTTGTTGAATTAGTTGTCAATAGAGCCGTATCCATACCCTTTTGCTATCCAATTCTTAACACTGTGATCAGATGTTCCCAGTATGTTTGAGCCTGATCCTACCGCAACGTAAGGCGACACATTCCACATAACATTATCATGAACGCTAATTGATCCGCTTGCATGAATATTTCCAATGCCTGCACTGCTGCTTGATCCTTTGAAGTCATGCATGATATTATGATGGACATTTGCATTTGTCAGTGAATTTTCCAGCTCAACGCAGCACCAGCCAGATCCGGAACTACCTGAAAAGGTATTGTGATCCACTTCAACATTTGCGCAATTGTCTATCCTTACACCTGTATTGGTTTGAACCTCAACATCACAGTTATACATTCTGGAATTCTTAGTACCTGATAAGAATGATACCCCATCATGTCCTACGGAGTGCATTCTGCAATTGTATATATCTATTCCAGAACTTTTACTGATTCTGACACCATCGCTATACAGATATCGAGTGAATAAAATATCATGTACTTTACTATCACTCGAAGACCTGAGCTGTATGCAGTTTCTATAATCTCCGTGACCTCCATCACCAGGGCCGGTCGCTGTACTTTTGAACTGAAGGTCACATACTTCAACGTTAGAAACACCTGACCCGAATACATATGCAGGTGATCCATCGGAATTACAAACTGAACCGGTAGCAAAGATTATTGTATCGTCGCCTGCACCTTTCAGTACCACATTAGATTTCAAAATTATAGGTGCACTTATCTTATAAGTACCAGCACCAAGGAGAACATATCCAGGGTTACTTGGTGTCGCTCCTGATGCAACGGAATTTATTGCATTATTAATTGCAGTCTGGGCACCTGATCCAGACGTTGGATTTACAGTCATTGTGTTCTGTGCGCCTAACACAGCGGGTACGGTTGTTAAAATAAGGCATGTTACTAGGAATAGGGTTCCTATCTGTCTTTTTAGCATCGTATCACCTTTGGGTTGGATTTAGAATTTGAGTGGACTCAAAAACCTAGGGTTAGAGTCTATTCATTCCCAAAGCACATACGGTCGTTAAACTAAGACATACTGTCAGGAATAGGGTATCCTGATTTATTTTTAGCATCGTATCACCTTTGGGTTGGATTTGGAATCTGCGTAAACTCAAAAAACTACAAGGTAGTTATATTTCTCCAACAGTTGATACGATTGTTAAAATAAGACCTGCTGTAAGGAATAGGGTTCCTATCTGTCTTTTTAGCATTGTATCGCCTATAAGGTTGGACTTATAATTTGAGTAAACTCAAAAATCCAGGATAATCGCATACTCTTTCCCAGATATTTCTCAAAATTCCATATTACGTACTCGTAATGTTTTCCGAACTATCTAATTAGACCGAGTATATATCAAATATCTAATTATGCCGGGTCTATACGGTAATTCAAAGATTCTAATTACGTCTGCGTAATATTTTTGAATCTATCCATTCGGTTCTCTGCGATTTATGTGGGGCAGACACGTTGCACACAGAGTCTCACTCTCCAATCACATTATAGGGATCAGTCATTGGAGGTGGGGCCGGACATTAGAAGTTTTGGCTTCTATCATTCAAAACCTGTCACTGACCACAGGATGTTATCCTTCTGATCAATAATTTCTGTTTTACTAATACGGCCTCTAGCTAGGTCAACTCTTCTGAAAGGTTTTTCCTTTCTGTTGTTTAATTGCTAAGTTGACATCTTGGTTTATACAGGTTATATTATAAAATATTTTTGTATTTTTTCAAAAAAATTTTGGAAAATATACAATATATAACATGATAAGGTTATTGAAGGTTTAGTCATGATTTTGTTCATTATTTAATTTAAAGCTTATTTAGGGGCTTATTTGTTTTCAGAGTATATACCTGGTCTTGTATTTGTTGTCACTTTTATGAAGTTGTAATCTTATAGAACCAGGAGGTTTACAACCGTTTTCGAAATTGCAGTCACTTTGTCACGGTTATATAATTTGATTTTGTTGCTGTGTTGATGCCTACCGCATTGGTTACTTTGAGAGTTACCGTGTATTTGCCGGCTTTGGAATACTTATGCGTTGGATTCTGGTGGAATGACTTTGTTCCGTCTCCAAAATCCCATTTCCATTTCGTTGGTGATCCGGTACTTTTGTCCGTAAATTTAACTTTTAATGGAGATTTTCCTGAGGTTGGAGATGCAGAGAATACAGCAATGGGTTTTGATGTCACGGTTATATACTTTGCTTTTGTTGCTGTGTTAATACCTGCCGCATTTGTTACTGTAAGTTTAACAGTATAAACTCCTGCTTTTGAATACTTATGCGTTGGATTCTGGTGGAATGACTTTGATCCATCTCCAAAATCCCATTTCCATTTAGTGGGTGATCCGGTACTTTTGTCAGTAAATTTAACGTTTAATGGTACTCTTCCTGAAGTAGGAGACGCAGAAAATGCAGCAACGGGTTTTGTTACAACTTTTATATAATCTGCTTTTGTTACTGTGTTGCTGCCTGCAGCATTTGTTACTGTAAGTTTAACAGTATAAACTCCTACTTTGGAATACTTATGCGTTGGATCCTGTTTGGTTGAAGTTGTTCCGTCTCCAAAATCCCATTTCCATTTCTTTGGTGTTCCGGTACTTGTGTCAGTAAACTGCACTTTCATTGGGGCTTTTCCTGAGGTTGGAGATGCAGAAAAAGCAGCATTCGGCAGGTTTGAACTGGTGAGAGTACCCATGTAGACGTTGGGTTTTTCATTTTCCCAATCCGACCACACTATCTTATCACCATACAAATCAAATCCTAGACTAATTGATGTGCGATTAGTATGAGTTTCCTCTTGAGTTGAGAGGTTATACATGTAAATATTATCATAATCCAGCCAAATTATCCTGTCCTCGGAGATTCTAGGACTATAATAATGTGTTGATCCGCTGGTGGCAATTTGAGTTTCCTTTTTAGTGGAAAGATCATACATGTAGATGGAGGAGTAATATTCATCTTCATGGTGCTCATCTGCCCACACTATAATGTTATTGTCAATATCAGGATTGAATGCTGAATCGTTGTTGGTAATCTGAGTTACCTTCTGAGTGGAGAGATCGTACATTATGAGATTACTCGGGCGTCCATCAATATCAGGTACCCACACTACTATGTTACCGAAAAAAACAGGATAGGGTGCTGACATATTATCGATATGAGTTTCCTGAGTGGAGATATCATAAATGTAATAACCATATGGGCCACCCCACATTATCGTGTTACCGGATATATACGGCCCGAATCTATACCCTAAGTAGTCATAAGGGACTGGTCTATTGTTTATCCGAGTCTCCTTGTGAGTGGAGAGATCGTACATGTATACATCATATTCTTCCTCGGTATCATTCTGGTTCCCATTACGCCATTCCTTCCATACTATCCTGTCACCGTATATAGAAGGACACGCTGCTGATCCACTGGTAGTAATTTGAGTTTCCTTGTGGGTGGAGATATTGTACATGTAAATATTGAAAGGTCCATCATCCCGGTTCCCATTACGCCAGTCTTTCCATACTATCCTGTCACCATATATAGAAGGAACCCCTGCTGATCCACTGGTGGTTATCTGAGTTTCATTGATAGTGAGCGAAGCGCCTTGCTCAGTAGTTGCGGATGCCGTAGATGAAACTAAAATCAAAAATAAAATCAGAACTGCTGATGCTAAGGCCACTGAATAAGATCTTTCATTAAGTTTCAATTATCCTACTCCTCAATCTTTAATTTATTTTTCATATAAAAAATGTTAATAATTTAGAGATATATACATTTTTAAACTTTGTCATTTAAATCAAAAATTTAATAAAATGTGTAATTTTAGAAAATTTGTTTTGAGAAGAAAAATAAGTTTACAGTAAATCCATACATAAATAGCAAAATTTATCGATATAAAAAAAGATAAAAGAAAAACTTTTGAGAATTTCAAATGAGCTTTAAAAGAGTCAAGAAATTAGATAGGAAATAGATAGGGAACACTACTGAAAATCACAAAATTAAAATATCTCTAAAAAAGTGACCAAAAAGCCGGATGAACTCATTTTTAAATATCAAATCAACAACTTACAGACACTTTCAGATAAGAAATAAGGAACAATGAAAAAATGAATGAAAAGAGTGAGCAAAAGAAAAGAGAACAGTTTCCTGTTCACCCTCTTCTAGACATATTATTTGTGGGCAAAGTAAGCCACAACTTCTTCTTTCTCTACTGCATCAATCCTGCAGAAACCGAAGCGCTCAAACTGTACAATGTTGTCAAGTTCGGCTGAAATACCCTGCTCCCCGATACCGTTAAGATCACCTTCAGGGCCGCGTACTTTCACATTTATTCCATCAAGTGGAGCCCAGTGGATGATTTTTGCCTTTGCTTTTTTAAGAGCTTCAAGAGAAACATCCGAGAGCTTTGCCTGAAGCGGGGAAAGAGAAGTAATCTCTATATTGCAGAAATCTTTTAAGCGAATAATAGAGCCCACTTCCAGCTTTTCGACATCCTCCGTGCAGACAAGTACTTTATTTCCTACAGCAATCTCCCTGAATCCTCTTTTATGGTCAGTAGGGTGAAGAGGAAGCTTAGCAACAGTCGGCTCTGCATCTGTAATTTCCAGTTCTACCGGATTCCAGACAAAGAAATAGCGATTAGCAATAGGGTCCACGATTTTGCGGTTTTCAGCGTAGAGAGACTCCATGCTTATGCTTACGTCAGTCATTCCGACTCCCATCTCTATCATGAACTTCTTGAGAGCTTCGGCCTGGATTCCACGGCGCCGGATTGCCCTAATTGTTGGAAGCCTCGGGTCATCCCAGCCGCTGTATTCCCCTGCTTCAATAGCTTTTCTCAGGGTGCTCGTACTGAACTTTCCAAATTCGTGGATCTTGACCCTGCCCCAGTTAGTTGTTCTTGGGTATTTCCAGCCGAAGTATTTGTAGATATAACCCTGCCGTTTTTCGCTGTCTATAAGGTCTTTGCCCCGGATGATATGGGTCATTCCCAGTTCGTGGTCTTCGATAGCCCCTGCAAAATCAAGAAGTGGCCAGACAATGTACTTGTTCCCAATTTCAGGGCGGGGATGTGACATCTTTCTTATCCTGAATGCTCCCCAGTCCCTCAACGCAGGATCCTTGTGCTTTATATCTGTCTTGATCCTCAGTACTGCCTGCTGGTCTTCATATTCCCCGGCAAGCATTTTATCCCAGTGCATAAGGTTTTCTTCGGGGCTGGTATCCCTGTGCGGGCAAGCCTGTTTTGCATCCTTAAACCGCTTGAAATCTCCTCCTTTACAGAAGCAGACATAAGCCTTTCCCATCTCGATAAGTTTTCTTGCGTAATCGTAATACATAGGGAAATGATCAGAAGCATAGACGACCTGGTCAGGCACAACCCCGAGCCATTTGAAGTCATCAAGATACCAGTCATAAGCTTGAAGCAGAGGTCGTTTTATATCAGGATCGGTATCATCGAAACGCAGGACAAATTTTCCTCCGTACATTTTCACATATTCGGAATTAACTACCATGCCTCTTGCACTGCCAAGTGTTGCGGGCCCGTTTGGATTCGGGGCAAAACGCATTACAACCTTGCCATTTTCTGCACCTTCGAGAGGTTTTAAACCCTTATCTGGTTCCTTTTTTACACTAAGGGCTTCAATAAGCTCAGGGGCAATTTCCGAAAGCTTTGCCTCCCAGGTTTCCGGATTTCCTTTTGCAATTTCGGGAATAATAACTTTAAGAGCCTCAGATACTGCATTTGGATCGGATCTGAGTTGAGGGCATTCCCCCATTACCTTGCCCATTACAGCTTTGGGTTGGGGGGCTTTCCCATATTTTACAGCATTTTGATAGGCGTATTTTTCAATTGTCTTAAGATCTTCAGGACTTAAAGTCATAGAATTTCTCCAAAAATAAACTGGATCCAATGATTTAGAGTGATTATGATTGAGGAAAAAACATGTAAATAGGGTTATAAAAAGTCACCGAAGCGGAGGAATTCCTTGCAAAAACTGAAAAAAGCTTTCAGAAAAGCTTCTCTTGCGTGCAGGAACCTTTACTGGGGAATGGAAGCTTTGATTTCCTGGATGCGGGAGACTTTCTCATTGATCTTCTTAAACTCGAGATCAAACTCCTTCAGGAATTTCGGAACCGCATCTCCAGGTACGGCGCCCTGAGCAGAGGGCTTGATAAGGTTAGCCTGTTCAAGGACTCTAAGCGAGTAGCGCACTTTATGGTTCTGCATTCCGGTGACTTCTGAAAGCTTCAGAATCCCAATAGGAGCTTCTTCAATCACTTTCTTAAGCACCAGAAGATGGCGCTCGGTAAGTTCAAGTTCATTTCCAATAGGCTCAAGCAGCATCAGACAACCTCGTTTCTAAGTGTTCCGATTCCCTGGATCTCAACTTCCACAATGTCTCCACGCTGAAGCTCTCCAACGCCAGGAGGAGTTCCTGTGGCAATGATATCTCCCACTTCCAGGGTCATGATCTCGGTGATAAATTCAATAAGATAAGGAATGTCAAAAAGAAGGTTTGAAGTGCTGGAAGCCTGCCTGGTTTCCCCATTTACCCTGCAGGCAATCTTTGCATTCGTGATATCAACTTCGTCGGAAGAAGCAAGATAAGGCCCGAAAGCGGCAAAGGTATCAAAACTCTTTGCCCTTGTCCATTGACCATCTTTTTGCTGGAGGTCACGGGCGGTCACATCATTAAAGCAGGTATAACCTGCAATTACATCTACGGCCTTTGAGGCTGAGATGTTCTTACAGCGTTTGCCTATCACGACTGCGAGTTCAGCTTCGTGTTCTACTCTGGAGCTCGATGCCGGATAAATTATCTTATCTTCATGCCCTATAATGGCTGATGGAGGCTTTAAAAAGAGTACAGGATTTTCCGGGACTTTCATGTTCAGCTCTTCAGCATGATCTCGGTAGTTAAGGCCGATACATACAATTTTCGAGGGAGACGCAGGCGGAAGGACGCGAAGTTCTGAAAGGTCAAAAATCCCGGCAGGAGTCCCTCCTTTTGGATACACGCGTCCATTTTCAATATCTCCATAAAATATTTCATCTCCTGATCTGAACCTTCCTATCATGTCTCGGTCTTCTCCTGCTTTTTGGGATGTTTTCGCTTGCTTTCCTTCATTTTTTTAAAGGATATATTCAAACTTAAATTTTAACTCTTCGCCCACTGGCGTCACGTGCATATTTTCCCAGCTCGGAATCCAGAAGCTGCACACCTGAAAACACAGGTCCGTCCCTGCAAACCCTGAGCCCGGACTTGTCTATACAGCATGCCCCACAGACTCCTATACCGCATTTGAAATAACGTTGAAGGCTGAACTCAGACTTTTCAAGAACCTTTCTGTCCTTAAGGAGTCTGAAAACCGAAGATATCATTATTTCCGGCCCGCAGACTGCAATTTTGTCATAAACCGAAAGGTTGAGGCTATTGAGCACATCGGTCACAAAACCTTTTGTTCCTTTTGAGCCGTCATCCGTAGAAATGTAGACCTTCCCTGCTTCTGCAAAGCGCTTCTCAAAAAGCAGGTCGCCTGCACTTCGCGCTCCAAGCACTGTATGAACTTCCGAGCCTTCACTCCGCGCTGCTTCGGCATAAGGAGCAAGGGGAGCAGCTCCAACCCCGCCTGCAATAACCAGAGTTTTTTCTCCCTCAGAAGGCAGAGAAAAGCCATTTCCAAAAGAACCTCTGAGCCCGAATGAATCCCCTTCTTTCAACTCAAAAAGCTTTGAAGTTGCCTCTCCCACTTTCTGGACAGTTATGGAATTCTTGCTCGAAAGGCCCATGGGCACTTCGTCCACGCCCCTGACCCAGACCATTACAAATTGCCCGGGCTTCATAGTCTCAAACTGGAAATCAAAGAAGAAAGTCCTGACCAAAGGAGATTCTTCATTTATCTTTACTATTGTAGCATTAAGAGGAAGCATCAGACCATCTCATGGGCAAGCCCTATTAATTTTTTTACATCCGAATAGCCTTTCCTTTGCAGGAAAGCTTCGATACCTTTACTGATCTCGGAGAATACATCAAGCCTGTCATAAACAGCCGATCCGACCTGGACAGCCGCAGCCCCTGCCATCATCATTTCTACCGCATCCTGCCAGGAAGATACTCCCCCTACCCCTATTACAGGGATCTCCAGGGCCGTATATAGATCATAAACACATTTGACAGCTACAGGTTTGACGGCTTTTCCTGAAAGCCCACCTGAGCGGTTCCCCAGGACAGGATAGCCTGACTCTATATCTATAGCCATCCCTTTTAAGGTATTAATTGCAACAACCGCGTCTGCTCCCCCTGATTCGGCTGCATTTCCTATGCATGTAATGTCAGAAACATTAGGGGTAAGCTTAACCCACACAGGCACATTCACTATATCTTTTACTGCGGCTGTAATTGCTTCTACAAGGCATGGGTTAGAGCCAACTGCTGCTCCGTACCCTTCTGCATGAGGACAGCTCACATTTAACTCGAAAGCATCGGGTTTTGCAGGGAGCAAGCCCTCGGCAACTTCCTTAAATTCAGCAGGACTTCCGCCGAAGATGCTTGCGATTACTGGGACTCCTGAGTCCTTTTTTGCAATTTCGAGTTCCTGGAAAAAGCTGGGATAGGAAGGATTTGGAAGTCCCATAGCATTCAAAAATCCACAGTCAAGTTTAACCATGCTCGGGTTGGAATGCCCGGTTTTAGGTATAGGACCTATGGATTTGGTCACAACTGCCCCAGCTCCTCCTTCATGTGCAACCCTGCACAGCGATGCTCCGGTTGTGCCAAGTATCCCGGCTGCAAGAATGGTTGGGTTCTTCAGTTTAAGTCCGGTAAGAGTATACATAGCTGGCTCCTTTCTGCCCCATTAGAATATCATTTGCATTGTCATTTGCATTATCATTCGTGTTATCATTTAGTGATTATTCGTGTAAATCATCTGAGTTGCACGAATCTCCGGAAAGCCGCAGGAGCGCCTCATCAGCAAGTTTCTTTCCGCCCATATGTACAAGACTGCTCCCGAGTTCCTTGGCTTTTTCAATGCCTCCTGCCATAGGAATAAATTCATTTATACCGACAGTTTCCTCACCGTCAAGGGAAAGGACCTCAGCCCGCACATGGAGTTCTTTCCGGCCAGGCATAATTTCGGCATAAGAACCTATAGGAGTAGTGCAGCCTCCCCCAAGTTCGGAAATCAGGATACGCTCAATTTCGGTGGCAATCCTGCTGTCAGTATGGTCGAGTCTGGAAACCGCAACTTCCGCTTCAGTGTCTGCTCTTGTGACAACTGCAATTGTACCCTGATTGGGAGAGGGGCAGAAGAAATCAGGAGAAAGAATTTCCCCTTCAATCTCCCAGCCCATGCGTTCAAGCCCCGCTTTAGCGAGCAGGATCCCGTCATATTTCCCTTCTTTCAGCTTCCTCAGCCTTGTATCGATATTGCCCCTTAAATCCTGTGTAACAAGGTCAGGCCTGTAGCGTTTGATCTGGGCTGCTCTCCTAAGTGAACTGGTACCTATTATGGACTGTTCGGGCAGCTCGTCCAGGGGGGTCCCGTCATAAGTCAACAGTAGATCAAATGGGGTGTCCCGCTTCAGAACGGCTACAGTTGGAAGTGTTGGTGGGCGAATCGTTGGCATATCCTTCATGGAATGGACAGCGATATCTATTTCTCCTTCAAGCATAACTTCGTCCAGTTCCCTGACAAAAGCTCCAACTCCACTTGATACTGCATGTAGAGGCCTGTCAGTAAACCGGTCTCCGCTGGTTTTTATAATTTTCAAGCTGGTTTCAACGCCCTGTGCTTTCAAAAGGCGTGCAACAGTCTTGGCCTGGGCAAGTGCAAGCTGGCTGCCCCGCGTACCTATAATCATATAGAATCCTCGTTTTCAAAGATGTAAATCCATTCAAAATAAATCCGCTTAAAGATTTTCGGTGTATGCTTTAAGGGTTTTTTCGATGTCCTCTTCACTATGGGCTGCGGAGACGAAGTTGGTTTCAAACTGCGAGGGAGGGAGGAAAATTCCACTTGCAAGCATTCTGTGGAAGAAGGCAAGGTAACCCTCTTTATCGCACTCCAGAGCTTCCTGATAGTTGTGAGGTTCGGCTCCAAAGAAAATCTTGAACATTGAAGCAATTCCGCATACGCTGTAATCAAGCCCTTCGTCCTCAACGATTTCTGTAAGTACAGCCCTTATGTAATCGCCTTTCGAATTAACTTTTTCGTGGATCTTTTCCTGTTCCAGATAGTCAAGCACTGCAATGCCCGCAGCCATGGAACATGGGCTTCCGCTGAAAGTTCCTGCCTGGTAGACCGGGCCGGATGGTGAGATCATTTCCATGATTTCACGCTTTCCTCCAAAAACCCCTATAGGTAGCCCTCCACCCACGATTTTTCCAAGGGTGGTCATATCAGGTACGACTCCGAAGTATTCCTGTGCTCCTCCCATTGCGAGCCTGAATCCGGTGATAACCTCATCGAATATGAGAAGCACGTCGTTTTCCAGGGTAAGCTTTCTGAGTTCTTCCAGGTATCCGGGCAGGGGAGTTATCGGACCTATGTTTCCGAGCACGGGCTCTATGATAACTGCGGCCAGCTCATCTCTGTTTTTCTCTACAAGCTCTGTCATTGCTTCGATATCATTATAGGGAGCTTGCAGGGTATATTTTGTGAAATCTGCAGGTATTCCTAGGGAATCGGGCTCTCCGAGAGTTGTAGCTCCTGAGCCTGCTTTTACCAGCACTGCATCATGAGCTCCATGAAATCCGCCTTCAATTTTAATGAATTTGTTTCTGCCCGTAAAGCCGCGAGCAAGGCGAAGGGCGCTCATCGTGGATTCAGTTCCTGTAGATACGAAGCGGAGCATATCGATACTGGGATAATACCCTGCAATTTTCTCGGCAAGGTTTACTTCAAGCTCGGTAGGGGTTCCGTAGAGCCAGCCTTTGTCGAGCTGGGCTTTAATAGCTTCTTTTATCACAGGGTGATTGTGCCCAAGGAGAGCAGGGCCGTAAGCCAGACAGTAATCAATGTATTCGTTCCCGTCAAGATCCTTTATCTTTGATCCATTGGCTGACGCCGTATAGAATGGGTAGGGCTTTATTGCGCGTACAGGGCTGCTTACCCCACCCGGAATAAGGGTCTTTGCTTTCTCATACATCTGTCTGGATTTCTCAAGTGTTGCCTCAGATATCATGGAAATCTCACCGGATTGGACTGAAAATCTGTAACAGTTATTCGTAAATTGAAGTTAAGTTCTGGATGTTAATTTAAGTTCTGGATGTTAAGTTAAGCTCTTGATCGAACTTAAATTGAATATAGAACTGAATTTATACTGAACTGAATTATGTTAAACTAAATTAATATTAAACGGATTTTATATATTAATCTGCACTTTAAAATTAAGGCGTTTTACACCTTACTGTATTACTTTTCTATCTTATAACAGAGACTCCCTCTATTAAGCGGTTATTAATGAACTTGATGGGTGTGTAAACGGAATCAGCAATAGTTTTGAAGGCAGGAAAGGCGGAAAGAGGAAAAAATGGAATAAATCTGAAAAGAAGGAGCACCTGAAAAAGAGGTGCTTACTTCAACATGCGGGCAGCATCTTTTGCAAAGTAGGTAATAATAATATCGGCTCCTGCCCTTTTGATGGAAATGAGGGATTCGTAAATTGCTTTCTTTTCGTCAAGCCAGCCATTAGCTGCGGCGGCTTTGATTATGGAATATTCTCCGCTTACGTTGTATGCAGCAGTTGGCATCCCATAGTCTGTCTTGACCCTGTAGACAATATCAAGGTAAGGAAGAGCTGGCTTTACAATAATTATATCTGCGCCTTCAGCCACATCAAGAGTTACCTCCCTGATAGCTTCATCGCTGTTTGCAGGGTCCATTTGATAGGTAGAACGGTCTCCGAAGGAATATCCGGACTCAGCGGCTTCCCTGAAAGGCCCATAGAAACACGAATGATATTTTGCGGCATAGGACATGATCGGAATATTCTCAAATCCGTTCGTGTCAAGCGCGTGTCTGATGGCTTCTACCATCCCATCCATCATACACGACGGAGCCACCATATCAGCTCCTGCCTCTGCATGGCTCACTGCAATCTTTCCGATAACCTCAATGGTGGGGTCATTCAGGATTTCTTTCGTTTCGAAATCAACAATTCCACAGTGCCCATGGCTTGTATATTCACACATACAGACATCTGTAATCACCACAAGTTCGTCTCCAAGCTCGGCCTTGATTCTCCTGACAGCCTCCTGGACGACATCGGTTTCCCCATATGCAGAACTGCCTTCCGCGTCCTTAAATGCAGGCACTCCGAAAATGAGCACTGCTGGAATCCCGAGTTCTGCAATCTCTTTTGCTTCATTTACAACCTCAGAGAGAGGAATATTGTATATTCCGGGCATGGAAGGAATTTCAACAGCAGAATCAATAGTCTCATTCACAAAAATGGGCTGGACCAGGTCGTCTACGGATAAGGTAGTTTCACGTACAAGGTTCCTGATCTTTCCTTTTCTCAATCGTCTTAACCTGACATCTGGAAACATTTGATCACTTCTCTGTGAATTATCTGCAAATTATCTGCAAATTATTTGTGAATTATTAAGAATTATCTATGAATTATCTATGAATTATCTATGAATTATCTACGAATTATCTACGAATTTTAGGTATCTTCTGATTCTTTTTTATTAGTTGCCTTTTTCAGAGACCCGATCTGTTGCACTCCCGTAATCGGGTTTCATTTTTTCCACCTTTATCTCGCAATTAGGTTTCATTTTTTTCACTTTTGCGGTGTCTTTTTCGAGGCAGAAGATCCTTGAAACTACATCAAGGAACTCGTCGTTTCCGAGCTCTGCGGCCTGGCGGAGAACTTTGGTGGGCTCGGCAAGAATTTTGTTTGCGATGGAATGAGTAAGGTCATCAAGCACATCAGTTTCGATTTTCCCTATAGTATGGTAAGCACAGAGCCTGTTAACTGCTTTTTCCCTCTCCTGTATCCTCACATCGTAAATTTGTTTGTAAAGGTCAGAAATAATTTTATCGGCTCTCTGGCGTTTGTACTGGAGGTTTAAAAGCTTGATTTCTTCCTGAATTATAGCTTCGGCTTTTTTAGCTTCCTCTTTCCTCATTTTAAGCGTTCTCTCACTGATCACCCTGAGATTGTCAATATTGCACAGTTCCACGTTATCAAGTTCAGCAACTGATTCCTCGATATCCCTGGGATTTGCTATATCAATTAAGAGGAGTTTACGAGTTTTATCCCGGTCTGTTATGGTTTTTTCCACCATTTCTCGGGTTAAAATGTAATGAGGAGCACCTGTACCACTAATTACAACATCAGCGTTTTTAAGTTGAGTCTGGACATCATTGAGCTTGACTGCGTACCCTCCAAGTTCATAGGCAAGTTCTTCGGCTTTCTTGAAGGTACGGTTAGCAATGTAGATTGCCTCGATATCCTTTGCAGCCAGGGCCTTTGCTACAAGGACTCCTATTTCCCCTGCTCCTATCACGAGCACGGATTTTCCTGTGAGTCCATCCAGAATTTCCTCTGCAAGGTCCACAGCCGCAGAACCTATGGACACCGAACCTTTATTGATACGGGTTTCGTTGCGAATACGTTTTCCTACCTGAATAGCTTTATCAAAGGCAGTATCAAGGATTTTTCCGGTCGTTCCCGCTTTTTTGGAGTAAGCATAGAGTTCCTTTATCTGTCCTAAAATCTGGTCTTCCCCAACAATCATAGATTCAAGCCCGCCGGCAAGCCTGAGCAGGTGTTCAAGAGATTCGTCATGCCCATAGAAGTCGATAATATGGGTGGAAGCTCCCATTTCCTTTGCAAAAGAGAAAAGTATACTGCTACTGGGGGAAACAACATAAATTTCAACACGGTTGCAGGTTTTTAAGACAACGCATTCATGAATATATTCATGATTATACAGGTTATGGAGCAGACCGTCCAGATCTCCGTGCCAGGCGGACTCCATTTCCTCAATTTTTGCTTTCTTATGGGATATAACCATACTTGAGATTTCTGTCACAGAGAGCCTCCGGATAGAATGAATACAGGAATAGAGTAGTAATATAAGGAGCTGTAAATTAAACTTTGTCCGCAACTCCTGAGCCTTTTTTCACAAACGAATTTTATTTACAGATTATTTTTATTTAAAGCTTCCATTTGCATAATATTTTGATTCAGGTCGTCTTGAGGTTCATATATCATTGAAATTTTGAGAGTACTGAGATTTTGAGAGTACTGAGATTTTGAGAGTACTGAGACTTTAAGATTACTGAGATTTTGAGAGTACTGAGACTTTAAGATTACTGAAATTTTGAGAGTACTGAAATTTTGAGAATATTGAGATTTTGAGAGTACTTAATTAAGGTGTACTTTGAAAGTTCTTAACGTTTATAGTTTCCGTCCAGCCTCTCCGATTCATTTCAGGCTTTTATCTGTCGAAATTTTCCAGGTAACTTGAAATTATCGCGTACGCCCTTTCAGCTGCTTTTTCATAAGACTCGGAAAAACCGTTCCAAACAGTCTCGCTTTCAAGGACCTTCCACAGGATTTCTTTCCTTTTTCTTTGTTCTGCCACATGCTGCTTGAGGTAACTCCTGAGCTCATCCTGAAGCCGGATCATATCGGAATATTCAGGAGTAACCAGGCCTTCGATCTGCCTGCGGGTATATTTTGAGACTGCAGGACTGTGCCCGAGAGTGGAAATCCCAATTACGAGGTCTCCTCTTTTTATTACTGATGGGATTACGACACTACCTAAAGTGTCTACCTGATTAATCAAAATATCGTTCTCCCGTGCGATAGCAGTGATTTTCTGATTAAGTTCAAAATTGCTTGTTGCAGGGATAACAAGAAAAGCTCCTGAAATCAGTTCCCTGAGCTCAGAATCCGAAGCCGTAAGTAAGTCGAGCCGAACAAGCCGCACCTGGCCTGAAGCTCCGAGCTCCTGCAGGCCCTGGGAGAATTCAAGGCTGGCAACAAGGGTATCTGCGCAGCCGGAAAAGAGTTTGGCTTTGCGTTCCCCAACCGAGCCTCCCCCAAAGATAACGATTTTCCTGCCAGACAGGTCAAGAATAAGCGGGAGAAAATTGTTTGTTTCAGCCATAACCAGGAACCTCGCAATAAAAATCTTAATATTTGGACTTATCTTAATATTTGGACTTATCTTAATATTGGAACTTTACAGTCTGACCCCGGTTTTTTTGAATTCTCTTTCACTGAAAAAGAGGGTATAATCCTTAATTCCGGTAGCTTCCGAGATCCTGACAGCTACTTTTTCACAGTCCTCTGGGGTATAAGAGTGAACCATAGTGAACAGATTATACGGCCAGTCAGGATAGCGAGGGCGTTCATAGCAGTGTGTTACTTCGGGAAATTCAGCCATGATATTCCCTACCGTTTCGATCTGTTCATCAGGAACATTCCAGACACACATCGCATTGGCTACTATGCCTATGGCTCTGTGCCCGATTGAAGCCGCAAAGCGACGGATTTTCCCGGCTTTCTGGAGGTTTTTAAGCCTGTCAACAACCTCCTGTTCACTGATTCCAAGTTCAGAAGCAAATCCTTTGAAAGGAGAATGTGTGATTGGAATTCCGTCCTGCACGAGTTTTAGCAGTTTTACATCCGTTTTATCCATTTATTTCACCTGATATCAAATTTTACCTGAATCTTAAACAGGTGCTTTGTAGGAAGATCAAGAAGAGGACAGCCTGTTTTCTCTCGAATTTCGCTGATAATCCCCTCAAGCCTGTTTTTATTTGGAGCAGAAAGTGTAAACCAGAGATTATATTGTGAAGCACTTCTGAGATAATTATGGGAAACCTCAGGATACTCGTTAATAAAAATAGCAACTTCTTCTATGCGGGACTCAGGCACTTTCAGAGCTACAAGAGTACTTACGCCCCCCATATTTCTCATGCTGAGGACAGGACCTACCCTTCTTACTGCCCCTTTCCTGTTAAGTTCTCGCAGCCTTTCAATTACTTCGGTTTCGGAAAGCCCGAGAATCTCGCCTAACTTTGCAAAAGGTTCAACTTCGAGGGGGATTTCCTGCTGGATAAGGTTGAGGATTTTCTTGTCGGTCTCATCTAGTTCTATTACCGGAACTTCCCTGTCATTAGGATCCATATCACAGGAAAAATCGGCAGCCTCTTTCTTGAGTTGATCTTTTAAATTATCAATGTCAATCATCCTGATCACTACCATTTTTTCGGGGCCTGTAAATACAGTAAGGCTCTTCTTCGAGATAGTCGCCTGTAGCAGCATAGGCTCTTGCCCTGCAGCCAGCACAGACTTTTTTGTATTCGCAGATCCCGCATTTTCCCTTTAGTTCGTCGGGATTTCTGAGTTTTTTAAAGACCTCGGCGTTTTCCCAGATTTCACTGAAGGGCTGTTCCCTTATATTGCCGGCAAGCACAGGCAGGTAACCACAAGGGAAGACTTTGCCCACACTTGACACAAAACAGAAGCCTGTACCTCCAAGACAGCCTTTTGTCATTGCTTCATAACCGTGGGTTTTTACCGAGATTTCAATGCCTTCTTTTTTTGCCTGCTGGCGCATTATCCTGAAATAGTGGGGAGCACAGGTTGCCTTCAACTGGATTTTTGATTCTTTCTGCATATCATAAAACCAGTGTAGAATGCGCTCGTAGTCTGCAGGCGATACCTCATCGGATTCTTCTCCCCTGCCTGTGGGTACGAGGAAAAAGACGTGATATGCAACTGCTCCCAGCTCCTTTGCAAGCTCAAAAGTCTTCTGAATCTCATCAAGGTTGCGTTTTGAGACTGTAGTATTGATCTGGAAAGGAAAATTCTCTTTCCTGAGAATTTCTATGCCTGCAAGAGTTCTTTCAAAAGCTCCGGGCATGCCTCTGAAGTTATCATGCGTCTCTGCAGTTGCCCCGTCAATACTAATGCTGAGCCTCTGCACTCCGGCAGCTCTTAATTTCTCAACAATTTCAGGTGTAAGAAGAGTCCCGTTTGTTGCAAGTACGACTCGAAGCCCGGCATCAGTTCCGTAACGTGCGATTTCAAAAACGTCGGGCCTGGTCAGAGGCTCGCCTCCGCTCAGAATGAGAATGGGTTTTCCAAGCCCTACAACCTCGTCAATGAAGTGTTTAGCCTCATCAGTTGTAAGTTCATCTGCCGGAACTGAGGATGTTGAAGCCCCCCGACAGTGTACACAGTTCAGGTTGCATCCCGCAGTCAGTTCCCATGCGATAAGCCTTGGTGCATTTGTCATGGTGATCATAAATTAACTGTTTTTACTTATAGCATTCAAAGTTTAATGAGATTTACAAATTAACGATAATTAGAAAGTTAAAATCCTGGTTTGAAGACCGAATAAGGTCCAGATTATTTTACCGGGAATTCTCCGATTACCTGGATTTTATCCGATTAAGATTTGAAAGATCTGGATTTAAAACTGAAAGGTCATATTAATAAAGTAATATTAATATTCTGCCATCTTAAATGAAAAATTACAAAAAGAAAAATATTAAATGTCAGGAATTTTTGTTACATCCAGATTTCTTGACAATTTATTATCAAATAAAATATTTAAAAATCAAAATGGTAATATAAATTCATTAATTCGTAACTGTAAATCTAAAGTCTGACGAGCTTATTGAAAAGTAGGAAATTGCCCATTTAAACCGTAACTACCCTTATCATTATTGGAGTCTCATTGTCCCAGTATAAATTTATAGTAGCTGTGCTCCAGCGATGCAAAGATATCAAGGTTTTTTCTTCTGCAAATCCGTTATCTAATACAACTTTGAATGTATACTTTTTCTGTTCAAAAGAGTTTTTGAGATTAAACGGTTTTGTTATTGAGACTGATTCTTCTGGATGGAGCCTATATGATTCCTTAAATATGGATTCATTATGAGAATTGAGTATTTCAACCGATACTTCGTGGGTTCCTACATCGTGGTTTTTTAACTCAAAAAAATTAGGTAAAGCCGGACCGCCCAGAAGAAATATCAATGCATAATAACCCACAATTGCAACTATGGGTATGATCAGCAAGATGAAAAGTATTTTTCTGATATTTTGCATGTGAAGTCCCTCTATGAACGCGGGTTCAAAAGTTTATACGTTTTTTCTTTTATGCAGATTTGAGAGTTAGAATCATTCTCTTCATCTCTATCTATAGTTAGACTTTAAAATCAATTGATTCCACTTAAGAAAACCGGAATCCACAGAATTCCAAAAAAAATGGAAATAATAAGGTACTTAAATTCTCTCTTTGATGAAAAATACCCGGCTAAACCACCAAGAGTTGCTAAACTCACAGCATAGACAAGAATAGTCAAAAACCGGCTGATATTGAGACCGTCCTTATAGATAAGATTTCCAAAAAATAAATTTCCAAAAAACAAAAGAATGAAAATAGGAACTGTTCCAACTATAATTGCCCCAATCTTATCTTTTACAATCCACCCATAAATAATCGAAGTTGCAGGGAAGATAAGTAGATTAATAACTGCCTCAAATCTCTCGCCATAAGTTCCAAATATCCTGTAAAGATCTAGAGTTTCAAGACCAGCTACGATGCAAACAACTACAAAAGAGATTATCAAAGGATGAAATAATTTCTTTTGGAAATTAATGTTTAAGCCCCCTAAAAATCGGAAAGATGATTTTTCCACATTTTTATTGGTTAAGTGAGGAATATGGATTCCTTCTCATTAAAAAATAAATGGAAATTATCATAATGTATCCACCGGCTATATTGAGAGAATAAGGGATAGTAATTTTAGATAAGAAAGTAATTATTGCTATAAAGAGCCACAGAATATAGCCTATTAATGAGCTTTTCATACCGACGATGTCACTATTTTTTTCAATTCTGCTCATATTCTTACTATACAATAAATAGTGTCCAAAAATCACAAAAAATAAAATAAGACCTGTTTCAAGCCATTGATCTATTTGACCCCAATATTGAGCCGTGATTACTTCGGTGCCATTTACAATTTTCATTTCTGAAAAAAATGACATTTTTATATTATTTACAAATATGAGCCAAGAATAAAATAATATAATTCCAAATAAAACTCCGACTACTTCCGTAATTTTATTTATAATTGAGGTTGTCTCTTTCATACAATAAAACCTCTCAATATTAAAATTGGGTTTATATGTTTAAGCTCCACTAAATATTTCCAAAGACATATTGTATAAATTGTAAAGTTTTTGACCAGATTATTAAACAATTTATGTTTAACTGCTGTCAGTATTTTCAATGAGAAAAAAAGCACCTTGAGACTTTATAGATGGGTTTTCCTGAAAAACACGATTCAGAATACACCTTAAGGTTCTTCTTCCGAAACTTCTGTAATTGTAGTTTCTGTAGTCCATTCAGGCAATTCATCCACCTTTTCAATCGATTTCACGGTCTCATTTGGCGTATCAATAGTTATCATGTAGAATTCTCCACCGGTCATTTGCGAATAAGTGGATATTACGGACCCATTCAGTGAATCAGCTTCCATGTAAAGATCTTCTAAGGACTCGGAAGGTCCAATCGGCTTTAATGTACCGTTTTGCAGCTCAACAGTTACTTCATGAATATACCAGCCGTTAATCTGGATATATGCTACAGATTCCCCTGTTTCATTGAAAATTCCACCTGGACCTGAATAGTTCCCTTTTGTTAAGTTTTGAAAATCGCTATCATTTTCATATATTCTCTGCATTGTTACTGCGGGGTCTACTCTGTCCATTTCTCCACTGCTGCCAGTATCATTCATACCCAGGGGCAAATCGCCGGATTCATAGAGAGATAAAAGAAAAATTGCCGAGAATAAACCGATAATTATCAGCGAAAACCATTTACTTCCATCCAAGATTATTCCTCTTTGACATTTGCTTTTAACATTCTGTACCTTACTTTTCAAGTTTTAGAAATCTGGCACATCACCTATTTTTTCTGAACTACGCAGGTGCGCCCTTAAAACAAAAAACGGAAAAGATAAGCTATCTAGAATGGCATCTTTTACACGTAGCATCTTTTACACGCAGTATCTTTTACACCTTAAAAGACTCACCCCATTCCGGCCTTTCAGGAGGGTTATTTTTCAGCATATCTCTCCATTCTTCATCTGTCAACCTCTGTCCTGATGGCTGCCAGAACTCATAATAACTCATTACAGGGCCTGCTCCAAGAACAATCCTACCATCGGGCTGTTTATAAGCTACTATTATCAGGTCCAGTTTTCCGGTTCCTTCTTCCAAAACTCCAGCAGGAGAGGTGTAAACATCCGCGACCATGACCGATCTCTGGGAATCCTCATCTACGTTCTCAAGCATTGGAGATATATTCTGGCCAAAATTCCTGATGAACTCATACTCTGCATCTGTCAGCTCTTTGTTTTCAAGTTCTTTTATCGAGATTTCCAGCAACTTTTCAAGGGTGTTTTCAAGAGTTGTGAACTCTTTATCTGATTTTTCGTCAAGTACTTCCATTTCAGCCAGCCCATTGTGTGCCATTTTTGTAAGGGCAAGCATCCTGGAATAGAATTCGGGAACTGGTTCCACATATCCCTGAACAGGCTTTTCTTCTGGAATATAGGGTACACCTGTGTAACGAGCCTGTTTTGCATAGAGGATGGTATCATGCCTGAGCTCGGTCCAGGAAGCAAGTGCTGTATTAAGCTGTTTATCTTCCCAGGCTTCAGTCTGCATAAATGTAGGATAACCCTCTGGATAACTTATTAGGAGAGACTTTAAAGCGTACAGTTGAGCCCAGTAAAGATTTTTATTCCAGTCCTCTTCATCAAAAGCTCCAAATTCATTTTCCAGAGCTAGGCGTTGGTTTTTGTATTCTTCATTTTCGGAAATATTCAGGCTTTTCAGGTGTTCTCTGGCCCTTTCGGAACCAAGGAGATCCATAATGTTCAGGGCAGGAGGATGGAGTTTCTGGAGGATATAGGAGTCTGGAGTATAGCGCTGACCCATGAACCTGAATCCTTTTGTAGCCTCGAGAGTTTCATATTCAGTTTTTGAGCCTGTCTGGATTATTCCTCCTGTTCCGCCGTAGATTTTTGGGCTTTCATATTTTTCAAGTTCAGTTTTCAGTGCTGTAAGACTTTCGTTGTCGAAGCTTACCCCTTTTCTATCATTTCCAAAAACAGTATCCAGAACTTTTGCATATTCATAGGGCCCAAGGTCATCGGAATAACCGACATAGAAAGCCGTCACGCTGTAGATTCTATCCCATTTGATCTTAAGGTCTTTGTCCCTGTCAAAATGGTCCGAAATTAAAAGAGCCTGTATGGTCTGAATTTTCGCTGCATTTTCCGAGCTTTCTGCAGCAATCGCGTCTGACTGAAGGAGCATACTTATTCTACCGTGCCACATCATGGCTTTAAAGTAGTTCTTCAGTTTCTCTGAGTTTGTGTAGTGTCCCCGTGGTAGGTACTGAGAGTAATCTTCACTATACTTGAAGATCGGAGAAGACGCAAACCCTTCGTGAGCTTCTATCAGGTTCAGTTCGGCTTCAACATCATCTTTTACAAATGAAGGGATTTCTACACTGTAATCTTTCGCGTCCCCAGAATTGAAGGGTGTAGCTTCCACTGCAACTCTTGAAGATTCTGAGATCTGTTCAGGTTTTGGTTCAAGAAGGCTCAGAGCAACGGCAAAGTATGCAACATTTCTTCTTGCAGCTTCTTTTTTTGCCCCTGACGCGCTGTCATAATCCTCTATGGAGTCTTCAAGGAGAGCTTTGTCAAGTTTCCACAGGTCGTCGTAAAATTCCTCCGCTTCTACCCTTTTTAGTGTCTCATCAAACTGGATGTGATAAAGATGAAGAAGAGAATCAGATGTGATGAAAATAGGAATATCAGCCACTTTCATATCTTTGTAAGTTTCGTTTACCAGAGTCTGCTCTACTGTAAGTGGATTTTCAGAAGTTCCATTTTCGATTACAATAAAACCGTTTTTGTATAGTAAATCCCTGTCTTCGTTCGTCAGGGGAATCTTTTGGGTAAACTGATAATAATTTGCAATTTCGGACTCCTGTAGAGGTAAAGAATAAGTGGGAACTACAGCCTCGAACTGTAGATTTTCTTTATTGTAATATTTGGAAAAGGAGCTTTGCCCCTCAAGTTTAAGGGCATTTTTACTCTTTTCAGAAGAGTTCTCTATAGAAACGTCTTCTTCGGTGGAATTAAATGAACTTGTCTGATTGTCTGTTTCGTCCTCAAGGTTTGTTTCATTAATTGGATTTGTTTCATTAACTGGCTCACTGCTACTGTCAATGCAACCTGATCCAGATATCAGTGATACTATAAGCAAGCAGATAATTATCAATGTCCTCATTTTCAACTAAGATCCCCTCGAAACTGCAAAAATAAACACAAACTCAATAACTAACAATTTAAAATGAATAAATTGAACTCTATAATTTAAGTTAAGCGCGCACTTTATAAGTTTTTCTAACCAAATCTTCAAACTTATTCATCTCATACCGTCTTCAAATTATAACCATTCCTTAATCTTTGATTGTTAGAGACTTTGCACAGAATGCTTATATGACGATACAGACCGTAGCTATTTTCTGTGATAGAAATTGTGGCCTCACAATTTTATGGTCTTTTACACGGCAGTTCTACCAATATAAAAAAGTTGGAATTTAGTTCAGATCTTTTTCGGACTCAGGTTTGGAAAAGGCAGGAAAATTCGACAAAAGGCAGAATTATCTAGTTAAATGATATCGTTTTCCAAGAGCAAAAAGAAAAGGATTTGTGGTAGAGAAAGTTGAAAAGGATTTGTGGTAGAGAAAGTTGAAAAGAATTTGTGGTAGAGAAAGTTGAAAAGAATTTGCGATGGAAAAAGTTGAAAGAGGATTTTCTAAGGAGAATGCTTATTGTCAGAGTGAGCTCTAAAGGGAAAAGTCACAAAAAACATGGGTAAAGGCAAAGCTACCTTATTATTTTGGAGACTATTCTGATAATCTCTGACAATTTGGCATCATTTGGGATGAACATTTTAGTGGGTTTGGATACAGTTCCATTTCATCCTTTTTATTCCAGCAGAGTTCTTGGATTAATAAACCCGCTCCTGAGCATATGGTCAGCAATCACAAGGGCAATCATGGCTTCAGCAACCGGAACCATTCGCGGAGGAATTGTAGGATCATGCCGGCCTTTTATTGCAATTTCAGTATTTTCCAGAGTTTTGAGGTCAACTGTCTGCTGAACTTTTCCTATGGACGGAGTTGGCTTTACTGCTGCCCTGCAGACAATGTCCAGGCCGGTTGAAATTCCTCCGAGAATCCCGCCTGCGTTATTGCTCAAAGTGGTTATTTTTCCTTCCTCTATTCGGAAAGGATCGTTCATTTCACTTCCGCGCAGGCGAGCAGCTTCAAACCCGGCTCCAATTTCAAAGCCTTTGACGGCAGGAATACTCATCAGAGCTTTTGCAAGGTCCGCGTCCAGCCGGTCAAAGACAGGCTCTCCAAGGCCGGCAGGCACACCTCTTATAATAAGCTCGACAATGCCACCGATACTGTCTCCTTCCTGCCGAAGGGCCGCAACTTTCTCAAGCATTTTTCCGGCAGCTTCAAGATCGGCACAGCGCACAGGGGTTTTTTCTACATTTTCAAGAATTTCTTCAAAAGAAAGAGGCTTTGCGCGGATAGCTCCGAGTTCAAGCACATGTCCGGCAATTTGTATTCCGAATCTGGAAAGCAGGAGTTTTGCAAGAGCTCCGCCTGCGACTCTGCCTATTGTTTCCCGGGCTGAAGACCTGCCTCCACCACGGTGGTCCCTCATTCCGTAGCGGGCCATGTAAGTAAAATCGGCATGTCCGGGTCTTGGAGTATCTTTAATGGCATCATAAGCCGAAGATCTGGCATCCGAGTTCCAGACAAGCATAGAAACAGGAGTGCCTGTACTCGTTCCTTCAAAAATTCCCGAAAGAATTTCCACTCTATCAGCCTCATGCCGTGGAGTTGAAACCTCGCTCTGTCCCGGGCGCCTCCTATCCAGTTCTTTCTGAATATCAGCCTCGGAGAAAGGAAGCCCTGCAGGCAATCCGTCTACTACGACACCTACAGCCCTGCCGTGGGATTCACCCCAGGTAGTAATTCGAAACATCTGCCCGAAAACGTTTCCAGCCATGCATCTTAACTGGTTTTTTTGCTATTTGATCCTTGGGGTCGCTGGGAGGAGGGTTCAAGATGTACAACCACATCAGAGACATCTTTGTATTCACCCTTCAGCTTTTTGCTGACTTTGTGTGCGATAAGGTGTGCGTCCTCAAGTGTCATATCCGATTGGACTAGCAGATGCATATCAATCTTAATATCCCCCATGCTCCCTCTAGTCCGGATTTTATGACAGCCCTTTACTCCTTCAACTCCCATAACCAGGTCACAAATTTCTTTTTCTTTAATTCTGGACATGTCCAGAAGGTCCCTTGAACCTTCTTTAATAATCCTGTACCCGGCCCTGAAAATGATAAAAGCAATTACTATGGCTATTAAAGGGTCCATGAGAGGGAAACCAAGCTTTACGGCAGCAAGACTTACTATAACCGAGATGGAGACATAAATATCACTTTTTGTGTGCATGGAGTCTGCTATAAGTACCTGGCTTCTGAGAGATTCCCCTTGTTTATATTCGTATCGTGTTACCAGATAGTTAATACACATCGTCCCGAGAATTATGAGAAAACTTATAGCTGTGACCTCTGGCACGCTCGGTGCAAGGAAACGGTTGAGAGCGCTTCGTAAAATTTCAACGCCTACAAAAATCAAAAGTAAAGCGATAAAAATAGAGGCTACTGTTTCATACTTTCGATGTCCGTAAGGATGCTCGACATCAGGCGGGCGAGCTCCGATAAAACTCCCAGTCAGTCCTATAATATTGGAAACTCCATCAAAAAGAGAGTGGTAGCCGTCTGCAGTCATACTCAATGTGCTGGTCAAGGTTCCGTAAATGATTTTAGCAAACGCAACTGCAAGGTTCAGAAATAGTACATAGATAAGAACTTGCTGTACTTTTTTGAATCTCTGTAACGTTGATCTGACCCCCTACATCAAATGCCCAAAACCGGAACACAGACGGCGGACAAAACAATTAAGAAAATTAATCTTGAGAGTATTAATTCAGTTGAAGACTATCAAGAAGCTATCAATGATATACTGACTTATTTTCATATAAAATTCTCCGTTTTAAAAAATAGGTGAAAAATAAGAGCAAAATGAAAAAAAGTAAGATGAATAAAGTAAGACGAAAAATAGGATGAAAAAAGTAAGTTGAAGAAAAGCGGAAGAAAAAGAACTCTTATTCCGAGCCTGCCCACGTCATATAGGCTTCGACTATTTCCTGCCCTTCCAGAAATACCAGCCCGTGTTCTTTACCATACTCTTTTGAGTCTTCTTTGGAGCGAGCTTTCCCATTATTATCATCAAGCATCTCACAAACTACCATCGCAGGGGTAATGCCTGCCATACGGGCAAGAGCAACTGAAAGTTCAGTCTGACCTTTACGCTCGTCCAGAAGTCCTTCAGCAGCCCTTAGAAGTGCAACATGCCCAGGGGTTCTGAATTCATCTCCAAAATGAATTGCATCCCCGGATAGCTTTTTTTCCGTAATTTCTCCTATTTTACGGATAGTAAGGGCTCTTTCGTTATCAGGAATGCCTGTTCTTGTGTCCCTGTGATTGACCCAGAGAGAAAAGGAAGAATGAGCATCATATTTAAGATCGCCTTCTTTCTCTGCAATTTCCCCAAGCACATCACTGGTTTTACTGGCTTCCCGGACGAGTTCAGCCATAAAAGGCAGTTTGAGCTGTTTTGATGCAATCGGGTCAACCGCCACACAGATAAGGCCGCCTGCATCTTTTCGCATCCATTTCACGTCTTTGAAAGTGACCGCTTTTGCAGGAATTACAAAATCAGTTTCTCCTTCCCTGGAGTCTGAATCGTAAATCTGGATCATTTTTCCGGCTTTCAGGGCTTCCAGCGCCCGGTTGATATTCTTATTTCTGTACGTAAAATTTTCGTAAACCGTACTTCCGCTCATTTCTGGTTCTCCGTACCCTGTTTTTTTAACTTTACCACAACTCTGTCCCCATCGTTCAATTTCAGAGCGTCTCTTAACTTTACAGGCGCAATAATCTCAATCAAATCCGATGGATAATGTGTTCTTTCAGGAACGACTACAGCAGCTTCTATACCGCCAACAACAACTGGATAACATTTTCCGCCTCCGAATGTACGTTCTCCGTCATTGAAACCTTCGACCCGGATAGCCGGCGTTTCAAGTAAAAGGTTTCTAAGAAGCGAACTGCTTTCTGAAAGCTGTACGTTCAGAGTCCCGGGAAAAGGTACAAAATGCAACTTTTCTTCAAATTGCTTCCGGTATCCGGGTATATTTACATAATACTGGCCTTCACCGAGGCCCTTGAGCACCTTTCCTTCGAGTTCGAGAATATCGAGTTCTGGAGAAAAAATCCTGCTGTAATCGACGTATTCGTTCTTAAGAACTTCAATTCCTTTTTCTGTCATTTTTATCAACTGGCCACCGGGAACGATCTTCCTTACGATCAGCCCATCCTCTTCCAGCTGCTTTAGCTTTCTTGCTGCGGTTTTGGAGCTTGCCCCAGTATGCTTTTGAAACTCGCTTGATGAGACCTTGATGATTTTATTTATTGCCCCTATAAGTGCGAGTTTTTTAAGGTATTCAATGTCATGCACTGTCGGCACCTATCTTAATTTTGAGATGCACCTCAATTATGAGATGTTATACAATGCATTCCGTTATAATAAAACTTTTGATAGCAAATTCCACCTGATACCTCTCAAGTAAACTTTTTAGTATCTTCTGAGACCGCTAAAGTTTGCCATCAATTCCAATGGCAACTGACAACAATAAATCAAAAACTCGGAAATAGTAAACCAGATTTATCGTTTTTATTGATGCATAGTTTTCTGCGTTTTGCCTGGTATAGCTGAAGGTTTTGAACTCATTTTTTTAACTTCATACCTCTATTAGTCATTTCAGTTTCTACATCTTCAAGCAAGGTTTTGAGATCGATCATAACTTCGGTTAAATGAGAATCAGAAGTATTTACGAGTCCTTCATCAACTGCATGCCTTATTCGTTGTAACATTTTTATTCTTTGATAGTTGAGAGTATTGGGATCTAGAGATATAGAATGTTCTAATTTGTGATCTACCATTCTTTTTAACTCCACATACTTTTCAGTAATTACAGGAACGCGATATACATAAATATATCAAAAGAATCAAAGGAAGAATTTAGAGAGGTAATCTTTTTTGTACTCTCTTAAAGTCATTTTTATTTGAGAATTGGAAGTTCCTCATATCACATAATCTTAACCATATCAGGATTAATATAAGGATTAAGCAGTTCAAATTTGCTCAATTCTTTTCAGATTTCCTTTATCATATTTTCAAATTCTCTGCAGGAACAACTTTTTAAAAGAATACCCATTTGAATGAAGATTGACTATCTTGATGGTTTCATAGACATTAGTAAGCATATATTTAATAATTTTCAGCCGATATACTTAAGACAAAGCCATGGATTTCTTTGCCCGTTTTTCTTCCATCCTGAGTACCTCTATATCGCCTGACAATACGTCGGTAGATGTAGAGTCTTCGATAAATGTAGAGTCTTCGATAAATGTAAAGTCTTCGAGAATTTAAAATAATATTATTTAGTGGTGTGCATATAAAATGTTTATTTCCCGAAGACTATACAGAACCTTATAGTAATCTCAAATCAGGATTTCTACAGAGTATAATTTGAGTTTTGCTCAGAGCAATTTCTTTCCTGCGTCTGGGCCGGGAGCACACTGGAAGACCTCGGTAATCTTGACTTCTATCAGAGTTTTTGCAGGAAGCCCGGGTTTTGCCGCATGCACAATTGCTTTCATTTTTTCAAATTTTTCTCCGGAACTGATAATTTCAGCTTTACCTTTTATCTGGAAGCAGCCACCGGTGTCTGGTCCCCATACATAGACTGCCACATTTGGATTTTCCTTAAGGTTTGCCAGGGATTTGGACATGAAGTTATCTGATATCCAGATTGTTTCATCATCTACAAGCTGGCAGAACCCTATAGGCACCACATTAGGAATTCCTCCTTTTGAGGCCGTAGCTACGGGAAAGATCTTTACCTTTGAAAAAGCAGTTTTCATCTTTTCATCTAATTTTACCATAGTATCACAATCAAAAAGATTGTAGTATATATTAATATAGTTAAGCGTCATAATTCTGTATTGAACTTTTTTTTGTCTATTTTAATAACCTTTCAAGACCAAAAAACCTCAACGATTTCTGTAAAATCTTAAGCTGCTACAATAGATAATACCTTTTTAAGAAAGGCTAATTTTGATAGTTTTAGAAACTTTTTATTGTTCTCTGGCCTCCAATTTCATCCTCAAATCACGCAAAACAATAAAATTTTAATTCCATTGAAATAAATCCTTCTCAATGGGGAAAGGAAACAAAATAATCAATGAGTCCATGGTAAAAACGAGATTATAAGGCAATATATTAGTTCCTTTTTTTATAAAAAATAGAAATTTGGATGGGTCATTGTTTCTGACAATATGAAAATAATTTAATAAACTCGGATGAAGTTTTATCGTTCTTTTAAAATTCAAGAAGAACTCGAAAATATTTAAAAGACTTCTCTTCAGGGAAAACGTCGCCGGAGAAGTTAAGTATTTAGTATCTTGAATCCATCTATTGATTATACCATGACAAGAGAAATTGACGTTGAGTGCCCTTCATGCTCCCCTGAAGA
Source organism: Methanobacteriota archaeon (assembly GCA_023399215.1). Taxonomy (GTDB): domain Archaea; phylum Halobacteriota; class Methanosarcinia; order Methanosarcinales; family Methanosarcinaceae; genus Methanosarcina. The sequence continues at coordinate 12,329 of JAEWQJ010000007.1, read as the reverse complement.
AGAGGTAGGGCACGAGGTTCTGAAAGAGGGGCAGAGTCCGCTTGTTCGCTGTCTGGAATGCGGGCAGGTGCATGCAGTGAAACTTAAAACCCCTAAATCCGTTAGTTTGAAAGTGATAGTCAGTAAGATGGACATTTCAGACACTTACAAAACTGAACTGGATTCCGAGACTGTCCTTCAGGTAGACGATGAGCTAGTTGTAGACGATGAGGAAACAGGAGTAGTGGTGCCTATCCTGATTACTGCTCTTGATGCAGGAGGAAAACGAGTCCTGATTGCTCGGGCAGAAGATACCGAGACAATCTGGGGCAGAGCCATTGATGAAGTTACCGTAAAATTTTCCGCACAGTCAGGGACTGAAAAAACAGAAGTTCTTGAAAAACGTGTGCCTGGCGATTATGAATTTGTCGTAGGAGCCGAAGAAAGAGTGGGAAATAAACGCCTTTTCATCAATAAAATCAAGGTAAGAGACGGTGCATTCCGGTCAAGAAAAGGCGATGTTGTGCTTGCAAAATACGTAAAACGGATTTTTGCGAGAAAGAAATGGGAAGGTTCGGGTCAGCGTGAATTCCGAAGAGGGCCGTGGTAAAGAAAAAAGAGAAAAAGAAGAGGAAGAAAAACTCGAAGCAATGCGCAGGCGCCTTGTAGACAATCTTGAGGCTTACCTGCTGCTGAAAGATAACGTCCGCGATGCTATGCTCCGTGTCCCAAGGCATAAGTTTGTTCCGGAATATGAGCAAAGAGCAGCTTATATCGACAGACCCCTTGACATCGGCCACGGGCAGACAATCTCTGCCCCGCATATGGTTGCGATGATGTGTGAACTCCTTGAACTTTCGGAAGGGCATAGAGTCCTGGAAATAGGAGCAGGGTCAGGATATAATGCTGCAGTGATGGGGGAGCTCGTAGGAAAAAGCGGGCATGTGTACACGGTTGAACGTATAGAAGCCCTTGCAAATTTTGCAAGGGATAACCTAAAAAAAACAGGATATAACAATGTCACAGTGCTACTTGAAGACGGCTCAATGGGTTATTCTTAGTATGCCCCTTATGACCGGATAGCTGTGACGTGCGCAGCTCCTGATATCCCTGAGCCTTTGCTGGAACAGTTGAAGCCTGGAGGCATAATGCTTATTCCTGTGGGGGATTATTTTCAAGAACTTTATAAAATTAAAAAAGACAGCAAGGGACATATACATAAAAAGAAAACAGGCGAGGTCGTTTTTGTACCCCTGATTGGTAAACATGGCTTCCGAAAAAGCCTGGAATGCTAAAGGTTCTGGTAAGGATAAGGACTAACCTGAATTCCTGATTGCTACCTCGAGACCAAAACCTAGCTGAAAGTTCTGATAAAAAAAGCTGAATCTGATCTTTAAGTAGTATTTTTAATATGTTTATAAAAATTAAATTAAGTATTAATAAGTTTAAAATCATTTATTAAATATGGACATCGGCACTTATGAGGATTTTGAGGAAATTCGAGTCAGGGATGTTTATATAGTCGATGTTTTTACAGACCCGACTCCTGTAGTGCTTCTCGAAGATCTGCAAGGAAATATGCTACCTATATACATAGGACATCTCGAAGCTCTCTCAATAGGAAACGTAATTAAAAATATTTCTCCGCCCAGGCCTCTGGCTCATGATCTTCTACTCACTATTTTTGATAGGCTTGACATAAAAATAGAGGGAGTCTTGATTGATGAAAAGGTGGATAAAATCTATTATGCCCGGCTCCTGATAAAAAAGGACAACGCTGTCATGCAGTTTGATGCAAGACCAAGCGACTGCATTGCTCTTGCTCTGCGTGTTGGAGCCCCAATAAGAGTCAGAAAAAATGTGCTTGAAAGTTCTGAAGTAGAGATGTCAAGGCTCGAAGGCGCCCAGGTGATAAATATTTTCGGTTAGATTCTATTGGAACATGCAGATTTCTTTCCTGAGATGGCGACCTTTGTTTACCTTCACTCACCTTCATTTACTTCCACTTACCTTCACTGATCTTCTCTTAATTCCGCTTTTTAAGTCTGCGAAAATTGATCCGTGATCTTCTATCAGATATAGCAGGACTGCTGTTGATAGAGACTTACTATATAAGTCTGTCATTGATCTAAGACTTCCGTTAATCTAGGACTGGTATTAAGACTGGCATTAGCTTAATTTCAACAAGCTTTTAATAAAAGTTAAATTCATTATCCCATAGATGCTCACCAAAAGAATAATACCATGCCTTGATGTGACCCTTGACAGAGCAGGTGGCTGTGTTGTTAAGGGTGTTGAGTTTGTGGACCTGAAAGAAGCCGGAGACCCTGTGGAACTTGCCAAGCGCTACAATGAAGAGGGCGCAGACGAACTTGTTTTTCTGGACATTACAGCTTCGGCTCAAGGCAGGAAAACTATGATCGACGTGATCGAAAGGACTGCGGATGAGGTTTTCATTCCTCTTACAATTGGAGGGGGAATAAATTCCATTGATGCAATTCGCCAGATTCTTAGAGCTGGGGCAGATAAGGTCTCAGTTAACACTTCTGCGGTTAAGAATCCTGAATTCATCAAAGAGTCCTCAGATATATTTGGAGCCCAGTGTATCGTCACTGCGATTGACTGCAAGCGAAACACTGACATAAAGAATAATCCCGACAAAACCATTCTGGAGCTCGAAGACGGAACACCTGCCTGGTATGAGGTTGTAATTTATGGAGGCAGGGAAGCTACAGGAATCGATGCCGTGCAGTGGGCAAGAAGAGCAGAAGAATTGGGTTCCGGAGAAATCCTGCTCACAAGCATGGATCGGGATGGCACTTGTGCTGGTTATGACCTGCCTATTACTAAAAAGCTCTCAGAAGAACTCGACATCCCAATTATAGCCTCAGGAGGTGTCGGAAACCCTCAGCACATCTATGAAGGATTTTCAATTGGGAAAGCTGATGCCGCACTTGCAGCAAGTATCTTCCACTTCAGAGAGTACTCAATCAAGGAAGTCAAAGAATACCTTAGAGACCGGGAAATTCCTGTAAGGCTTTAAATTCAGGAAAAAGCAGAAAAAGATGGGAGTGGGATAGATCAATAGAGATCTCAGAATTCCAGAGACCGATGTCCGAGATTTATTGCGTAATGACCGGAATCGTCTCTTTTCGGTCAAGCCTTTTTTGAAAAGGGTTGATGTCCGAGATTTATGTGCGTAATGACCGGAATCGTCTCTTTTCGGTCAAGCCTTTTTTGAAAAGGGTTGATGTACGAGCTGTATGCGTATAATGACAGCAATCGCCTCTTTTCGGTCAAGTCTTTTTTGAAAAGGGTTAATGTCCGATATATATGTGCATAATGGCAGGAAGGGGGGAAGTAAGGCTACCATGCTCTGGCTGGTTGAGGTAATTGGAGAAATTGCCGAAGCCATACTCAGGGAAGAGTCCGATAATATAGAAGAGTAACTTGCAGATTGCTTCGTCTGGATAGGGGCATTTGCCAATCCTTATGGTATGAACCTCGAAGAAGCCTTCCTAAAATATCCTGGTATGTGTCCTACCTGTAAACAGAAGTCCTGTATCTGTACGGACTGAGTACGGTAAGCATGTCTTGTTTGAGGAGCCTGATTTTCAAAAGGTTGATTTTCAAAAGGCCGATTTTCAAAAAGCTGATTTTCAAAAGACTGATTCTCAGAATTCGTTCTCTAGATCTTGATTGTCCCTGCTTTCGTCTTTCCTGAGTTTTTTTCATATTTGCTTTCATATATTTTGAGATACTTTTTTATTTCTTAGAGACAATCTTTTATGCGGAATTCTTATCTGGATTCTCCATTTATCGGGGGATATATATGTCAGAAGCCGAAACTATGGAATTTCTTGAGGGCTTGCAGTTGAAGATTCTTAACAACACTGGCGAGGATCTTGTGCTCCAGGCTGAGAGAATTGAGAAGGGGAAATTCAAAAAAGGTCAACGTGCTCCAGCTAAAATTGAATCTTATGAGGAAAAGAGCTTTGAGCTCATTGCATGCGAAGGGAGCTGTGAAGGTGGAGCGAACATTGAAGGCTGGGTTAAGTATGGGTTGGGGTGTATGGAAGGGTACTGCAAAATACATTTCAGATACGTGGGAAAAACAGATAAACTCGGCTACTCCTGTGAATGCCACATTCCTGATGGAAAGATGCTCTACGAGGCTTCAATAGATGAGAAAGCCGGGAGAACTGTGAACTTTATAATAGGACCGAAGGCGTAATACAGGGAGCATATCATCCGGCCTGTCCGGCAAGAGTCTCTCAGGCTGGATTTTATTCGTTATTATATATTTTTATCCTTTTTTAATTGTCATTTTTTTATGATTTTTAACTATTGAATCCTTTAATTATTGAGTCTTGCAGGCAAGAAAAGTATACCAAAGTTTAATTAAGGACAGGATCTCTAATCCCTTCTGATGAAGCCTGAAAAACCGGAACTGCTTGCCCCGGCAGGAGGCATGGAAGCTTTTATTGCAGCCGTAGAAAATGGGGCAGATGCCGTGTACCTCGGAGCTCGGGCTTTCAGTGCTCGGGGGTATGCCTCAAACTTTTCAGAGAAAGAGCTTGAAGAAGCCATAGATTATGCTCATCTGAGAGGCGTGAAAGTATACGTAACCGTAAATACGCTACTCAAGGAAGAAGAAGTAGAAAACGCCCTTAGGTTGCTTTCCTGGCTGAGAGAAATTGGAACCGACGCAATTATAATTCAGGATCTAGGGCTTATCTCTCTTGCAAGAAAATATCTGCCTGACCTTCCGCTGCATGCGAGCACGCAAATGACTTTACATAATAGCGAAGGGGTTAAATTTGCAAAAAAAATGGGACTAGAGAGGGTTGTGCTCTCAAGGGAATGCTCGCTTGAAGAGATAAAAAGAATTAAAGAGGAAACAGGGACTGAAATCGAGGTTTTCATACATGGGGCTCTCTGTATTTCCTATTCTGGCCAGTGCCTCCTGAGCAGCCTTATAGGGGGAAGAAGCGGAAACCGGGGGTTCTGTGCCCAGCCGTGCCGTAAAAAATACAGATTGTATTGCGAAGGGAATCAAATCAAAACAACAGGCAGTTACCTCTTAAGCCCAAAAGACCTTAACACAACTTCAGGCCTGGGGGCCCTTATAGAAACCGGGATTGAATCTTTCAAAATCGAAGGCCGGATGAAAAGGCCGGAATATGTTGCAGGTGTCGTCAGGATTTACCGCCGCCTGATTGACAGGTATATTGAAAACCCTGCAGAGTATTTCGTTTCCGAAGAAGAGCAGGAAATACTCACCCAGCTCTTTAATAGGGGTTTTACTCAGGGTTACTTTTTTGAAAACCCGCGTTGGAAGCTCATGAGCAGGGAAAACCCCCACAACCGTGGAGTTCCGGCGGGTACGGTTACCGGGTTTGACAGGCGTTCAAACCGTATCCGGGTAAAACTTTCCCGACCTCTTCGCCTCGGAGACGGGATAATGGTTGAAAATGCAGAGACCAGGCCTGAAGATAAAGGAAAAATTATATCCTCAATGTATACCGGAAAAGGTTCAGTATACAGTGCAGGAGTAGGAGATACAGTGGAGATTCCTTTTGATTCATGGGCACCCTCAGGAAGCACGATATACAGGACGCATGACAAAAAGCTTATGGACTCACTAAAAAAAGAAAGCGAGTCCGGAAGCCTGAGGTCTAAAATCCCTGTATCTATCACGGCAACCGTTGCATGTGGAAGACCTGTCAGGCTTGAGGTAAAAGACAGAGATTCCAATACAGTAACAATTGAGTCAGAGTATCTTGTCGAGAAAGCCGAGAAGCAGCCAACTTCAAAAGCCCGCATCGAAAAACAACTTTCAAAACTCGGAAACACGATTTTTGAGGCTGCTGAACTTCATGTCACAATGGAAGAAGATGTTTTCATTCCTGTAGGGCAGTTGAACGAGCTGAGGACTACAACAATAGAGCAGCTTGAAAATCTACGGATTTCCAGATGGAAGCGGAAACCTCTTGATACTCTACAGTCCTACGAATCTGGAGAAAAAGGATCAGTAGAACGAAAATCCGTAGAAAGAGAATCTGTAGAAAGAGAATCTGTAGAAAGAGAATCCGTAGAAAGAGAATCCGTAGAAAAGGCAGCACAAGAAACTGAAAAAACTGTTCAAGAGCGCCTTCCTATACATCCGATGCTCTCGGTTTCCGTTTATTCTCTTGAAGGGCTTGAAGGGGCACTCGCAGGCGGAGCCGATAGGATTTATTTCGGCGAAGGGCTTTTCAGAAAGCCGAAAAAAACAGAGCAAGAAAAGGGCTCGGCAAAGGGAAAGGAATCGGACTCAATTTTTGAGAAAGCAGTATCGGAGACTCAAAAAGCAGGCAAAAATATCTATTTCATTACTCCAAAGCTTGTTAAAGATTCCAGAATGGAGTCTGTAGAAAAAATATTTTCTCGTGTAAGGGAACTGGAAGCTGACGGGGTCCTTGTTTCAAACCTGGGAACCCTTGGCCTCGCAAAAGCTGGGAAAATCCCTTTTATTGCGGACAGTCCTCTGAACATCTTCAACAGCCGCACATCTGCCTTTATATTGCAGGAAGGTGCTCAGATGGCTCTAATTTCTCCGGAGCTGACCCTTGAGGAATTAAAAAGCATTGCGTCTAATGGGCCTGCAGAGTGTATTGTTTATGGCAGGCTTGAACTGATGGAGTCCGAACACTGCCTTACAGGCGGGCTGCTCGGGAACCATAAAGGGCAGTGTAGTGCCCCATGCAGGTCAGGAAAGTTTACACTGGTAGATGAGAAAAACTACGAATTTCCCCTGCTCATGGACTATGAATGCAGGATGCACCTCCTTAACTCAAGATCGCTCTGCATGCTTGAATACCTCCCTGCAATCCTCGAAAGCGGAGTTTCAAGCCTCAGAGTCGAAACTCTGGGAATGGATAATCCAAACGAGATCCGAAAAGTGACCCGGGCTTACAGGAGAGCAATTGATACTTACCTCGAAACCGGGAAAAAGGGGCCGATAACCTGCGAAAAGCTTGGAAAAGGCTTTACTACAGGACATTATTTCAGGGGTGTACAGTAAAAGTCGGAATTACCGGAATAATGGACTGAAGGGTGGAAAAACTATGGAAAAACTGGAGAAGATGGAGAGTTCGGAAAAAAGAAGCCCAAAAATCTTTTTGTCGGGCTCGATCCGTGGAGGAAGGCAACTGCTTGAGACGTACAGATTTATGTTTGATACCCTTGAAGAGGCTGGGGCTGAAGTGTTGAGCTGGCACGTTGTAGATCCTGAGCTGGAAAAAACCGAAATGAAAATGACAGAAGAAGAGATCTATGTCAGGGATATGGGTTTGCTTGTAAAAAGCGATGCCCTGATTGCAGAAGTAACAGTGCCTTCTACAGGCGTGGGTTACGAAATCTGCAGGGCGCTTGTACAGGGAATTCCCGTACTCTGTCTTTACAGCCCTGGTGCAGCAGTTTCGGCAATGGTACTGGGAAATCCCAACCATTTACTTGAGGCAAGAGCTTATCCGAACAAAACCTTGCTCAAAAAAATTATTACTGAGTTTATTCGGGCTCTCTGAGGGAAAAAAGTCTGGGGTTATCCGTATTTTTGAAAGAAACGTTATTGAGTGTCCTACTAATCCAGGATTGTAATATTTATGGCTCATAACCGTATTATAAAACTCAGTGATAATTATAAATAAGTTGAATCCCTAAGTATGATTTATGGTAGTTGGAATTATAGAAATTTTAGTACTGATTCTGGCAATCTTAGCGGCCTATATCTTGTATAAAGTCCTGCAGACCGCAACCAGTCTTGCAATAAATGCAGTACTTGGAATCTTAGTCCTTATGGCGGCAAAACTTTTGCTTGGACTTGAAATCGCAATTACCTGGGTAGCAGTTCTTATCTGCGCAATAGGTGGCATTTTCGGAGCGCTTGTTATAATTGTACTGAATTATTTGAAAATAGCTTTCATATAATAGCTAGGCAAAAAAACTATACGGAAGATTGAAAGCTACATGGAGAATTTTTGATAAAACTTTTTTAAAAAAGTTTTAACGGAAGACGTTCAAGTTTTCCTAAAGATTCCTTTTATCAGATGCCTTCTATAAACTTTCCCTTTGAAATTTTTTTCTTTTATTACATCTTCCAGCTCCATAATTTCAAATCCCTTGAAAAGTTTCCTGACTTCTTCTTTAGTAAAGTAGTGGTAGATTATCCCGTTTTGCCGGGCAAAAGTCTTTTCTTCGCAATGGATTGAAGGTTCTCCTCCACAGCGCATATCTTTATAGCCGAAGGCCTCGAAGAAGAAAAAACCGCCCTTTTGGAGTATATAACTGAACTGTTCGACAGCAGAGTCCCTTTCTTCTTTAAATAGATGCTGAAGTACCCCGTAACAGAGAATTCCATCAAAAGTCCGGGCTTTGAAGGGCAGATCCGAGATACTTGCGCCAAGGTGTTCGGCAAACCTGCCGCTCCTTGAAAGCCGAGCTCTGGAACCATTAAGAGCCGTTATAGAAATGTCAATTCCTACTGCGTTGTAATGCCTTGCAAGTTCCCCAAGGTATCTACCGTTTCCTGAACCTGCATCAAGAACCACGGATCCGGGCAGAAGATAAGCCTGAATATCCCGGATAGGGGCAGGCCCGCCCCATTTCAGGTGGGTATATTCTTTGTCCCAGGCCAGAAAATGATTTTTCGTGGAACTTGCCTGTGAATCTTCGAGGTTAAAAATCTCCGATTTATCCATTTTTACAATTTATCCATTTTGCAATTTATCCATTTTGCAATTTATCCACTTTTGCAATTTATCGTGTTTATTCGTTTTTTTCAGGACTGTAATTTGAAGCTTCTTCAAACCTTTCTACCAGAAATTCCTTCTCAAACGAAGATAAGAACCAACCGGCTTTGGGGCCTGACTTCTGCCCAAGTAATGAAATATAGATCGCCTTGAAAAGCTCCCTGGGGTCCATCTGAGGAGCAGGAGTGTTCAGCTTTTCTGCAATCCGCCTGTTCAGTTCGGAACCCTCATCCTTTGCAGAATAAACCAGCATATGGTATTCTTCTCCACTGATTTCGTCTCTGGATTCAATAAGGGCTGCAAAGGCTGAAAGAAAAGCTCTCTGAAGCTCGGACAGTGTTGCTGCCTGTACAGGCACTTTTTCTTTCACTTTAAACTTGGCAAAGGGTGGTGCATAGAGTTTTAGCCATTTAGATACGTTATCTGCCAGTTCTTTTATACACTTTTTATCTTCAGTTGAAAAACCTGAGCGTTTTACGATTTTCAGCACCTGGTCAAAATCTCCCCTTGCTACCTGATATATAGTCACCATCTGTTTGAATGGAATTTCAGACTGGCAGACCCCGGTTGCCCTGGAAAGTTCATACACTTTTCTCTGAAAAGTCCCGAGTGAAGGATCATTTTCCCTGAACTGGGTCCGGAGTCGTTCGTACTCGTCAACAAGGGTGAGGAGAGGTTGTCCAGGGTCGAACTGAATGTGTTTTTCAGGTTTTGTGCGGATGATCAGGTAGCGAAGAACTTCAGGTGGTACGATTTCCAGCATGTCCAAAATCGAGACAACTACCCCTGTAGAAGAAGACATTGCTCCCTGTTTTCCAAGCATTATCCACTCATAGACAATTGGGTACGGAGGTTCGTGCCCGAAAATTTCTCTTACTATTCTCTTTCCGGTATCGTAAGAACCGCCTTTCGAAGCATGGTCTTTTCCGAAAGGTTCGACAGTCACCCCTAAAACTGACCAGCGGGCAGGCCAGTCTACGCGCCAGGTAAGTTTTCCTCCCCCTGCCATGGGTACGGTTCCAGAGTGTCCGCATTCACAGACATAGTCCACGGTTTCAGTTTCCAGATCAAAACCCGTTACCTTCGTTGTTGTGATCCTTCCGCATTGATTGCATCTGGGATTGAAAGGGCTCCAATCCTGAGCTACGGTTTTCCCCGAGACTTCTTCCAGGATTTTTGCAATGGCATCTCTTTTAACAAGGGCAGTTTTTATTGCTTCGGTGTATTTACCTGTCTTATACATATCGTCTGCCCTGTAAACCTGAGGATTAATGCCCAGTCGCTTGAGGGCTTCCAGGAAAGGTTTCAGGAAATGCTCGGCATAGTTTGCGCAGTTTCCACAGGGGCAGGGGATTTCGGAGATGGGCTTCCCCACATGTTCGATGTAACTCTCGGGAAGGAATGGGTAAACCTTGCGCAGGGGATCATAATTGTCAGCAATATAGATAAAGTCAGCATTTGCTCCCTTATCAACCAGAGCCCGGTAAACAGCATCGGCAGTCACTACTTCTCTCATGTTGCCGATATGGATGTTCCCCGATGGAGTGATGCCTGTGGCAACAAGATGTTTGCCATTCTTATTTAACACGTCTTCGGCTATGACGTCTGCCCAGTGAATTGTGTCAGCCATATTTCTCACCAGAATCAAGCCTTTTTTGAAAAGGCTTGAGCGAAAACCCCTCTATGAAGCATGGTACAACCCTTTTCAAAAAGGTTTGTCGAAAACCTCTAGAAAACTATTGAATCCCTGAGTAGTTATTGCAAGCCTTTTCAAAAAATGTTTGAACGAAAAACTTTGAATTCCCTGAATAATTATCGTTTCAACTAATAAACCTTGGGCTAGAAGGCAAGGAACCGGAATCTGTTTCTATTTTGCGTTTTTGGCAATAAAAGATGTAAATGGAATTGAAAAGAGAACCCAGATGTAAAAAATAAAAAAGGAGAAAAATTAATGGAGGTTCAAAGGCAAATTAATTCAGGAGTCTGCAGATTTACGGAGATTTAATATGGCACGTTAGTAACCAACTCAAGTAAACTTTATTTGCCAATAAATAAAAGCATGTAAAATTATATAAATATTTCGAAATGGGTCGAATATAGTGATAAATAGTGAGTAAATTAAAACAAGCTAAATGAAAACAATATAAAACTATATAAACATAGAAAAAATAGTAAAGAAGTAAAATGGACACGGAACTCTGGAAAATAGGATAGCACGGGTTAACAATATTCTTGCCTGCTATCAGTGGTGTCAAGTTTTGCTTTAACAAAAGTAACCTCGGCTTTTGTAAGTCCATCATGAGTAAACGCAATTTCCTTTGCTCGGTCTGCAGTAACGTTATCCGTTCTGGTAGCAGTTTCATTTACTGACAAAGTTACAGAAATTGCAGGGAATATTGCTTCATTGGCATTACTGGGTGACTCGTCTTCTGTAGACATACAATCAGCAACGCTGATTGCTAATAGACGTACTATTAACATTGTAAATACTACTTTTTCCAGGCACAAATACCTCACCAGATGCAGATACCTCACCAGATGCAGATACCTCGCCAGATACAGCAACGGCTAACAGGGAAGGGCGGGTTACAGTTGAGGATTCGATGGCTGTATCAGGATATAAATAAACTCTCAAAAAAATAAAAATGACAGCAGGGAGGGTGGTCGCTATTTTCCAAGGAAGAACTTTTCGGACCTGCCTGAAGGGTTTAATAGTTATTTTACTGCTGTTTTTTTGGCAGGCCCGGGGTTTGTTCAATCTTGATCTTGTTTATCCCTGCTGTGGAGGAACATTCAGGCTTCTACCTGAATTCTTTCCTTAAGCGATCTGCTTTCTGAAGAGGTTGCAGGAATTAATCTTAATATCGAGCAACTTTTCGATATTCATCTTTGCAGCAATACCTTTTGCCGCGCCTGGTACTGACGTTATAATACCAATATCGAGTTCTTCACGCAGCTCGCGCATAACGTGCTCGTCTACAAGGTCCATCTTGTCGACCCCGAGTTTCTTTGCAACGTATTCTTTTGCTTCGCCTATGCGCATATTCTTTGAGAACTCCATTCTTGCAACAAGGTCTCCTGCAGCTCTCATTCCAGTCATACCTGAAGCCATTATGTGTGCGATCGGCATACCCATTGGGTCGCCGACCCCGATCTATATGCCGTCTACGCCTGCAATTTCTACCATTGCTTTGCTTGCCCTTGTAACTGCATCAATAGGAGGCGTTTCAAGCATCGGTATTCCGCCAACTCCCATACCCATGTCAACGTGACAGGGAATTGGAGATGCTTCGACAGCTGCCTTCATGAAAGTAACTGCACGAGCAAGGTTCCAGGCTGAGGTCTTACTGGTATTGGTGTTGCATACTGGTCCGAAAACATTTGCTCCGGCTTTTGCAACAAGCGGGGCCTGCTGGTGAGGCCATAATCCGGCAAGGGTTACTCCGTCGTACTGAAGGTTTCCATGCATACCAAGTACGCATTCTCCAGCCATGCCTGCTTCAATGTACATATCAGGGAACTCTTTTCTGAGGGCTTCAATCGCATGGAGTGTACCAT
>JAEWQJ010000036.1 GCA_023399215.1 Methanobacteriota archaeon | reverse complement strand
CAATGGCTGCCGTATTTACAATCAGGTACGGCGATATTATGATTCTCCACAGTATGGAGCCATACGCCACACTGCCTGAGGTACACCTGGCAGAGACAATATATACTGACCCGAGGACTCCTGTAGCGGTGGACTCAAAGATGTACAAGGTAGGAAACCCAACAGCGGATTCACCTGTACTCTTCACCACAAACTTTGCTCTGACTTATTATACAGTAGAGAGCGACCTTTCCTCAAACGGTATCGACTGCTGGCTTCTTGCAGTTAACACCGATGGGATTGGTGTAGAAGCATCTGTTGCCGGTGGCCAGCTGACCGCTGACAAAGTAAAGGATGCCTTTGAGAAATCAGGATTTGACCTCAAGAAGGATGTTACACACAACACTGTAATCACTCCGGGTCTGGCTGCACGTCTGCAGGGTGACCTTGAGGACAAACTCGGTGCAAATATTCTTGTAGGCCCAATGGATTCAGGAAGGCTTCCTGGATTTATGGAAAAGAACTGGCCTCCAAAACAATAAATAAGAAATAAAAGTGAAGAGTAATATTCCGTGTCAAAAAACACGGAACTTTTTTCTTTTTTAAGTTAAGGTTTAAATTTTTTATGAGTTAATCATTATCTTTTAGAAATCTTAATCTTCAATGGGTTTAGTTTTCGTGCACTTTCAAATATTGGAATAACAAAAATCACGAAAATACATAAACTAATTTTTGGAATTATTTTAAACAACCCAAGATAAAGACTATTTGGGGAAATGTCGGCAATAGACATATAAAAACAACCTTCTACAATCCAGAATGTCCATTAAATTCAATTTATTAATGCTTTTGATTTTATTTTATGTATTCAAACAAAAAATTGATTTTCTGACATTTTTCTGCCAATCTAATATAGATCTCGATAAAAATATCATTAGTACATTTCCGGTTCTCTTCGTATTCTGCCCACTCGGATTCTTTGTAACCACATTTGGAATTAGATAAACATGCCTTACTACAAACAAATATCCGTTATCCCCTTTCTTTTCTGTTTTGCTGCCTCTATTTCAGCTTCATTAAGAAATTCTTCAGTATTCATATCAGTAAATTCTATATATTTATATACCCCAAGTAAGTATGCCTTTTCCATATTTGATTTCTTGCATATGGTGTCTAGCCATGCCGAAACTATGGGGTCATTTCGCAAATCTTCATATGCTGCCGTATCAAATATCTTTGGCTTGATAGCATGACACATATGTGAATATACTTTTAAATAGCATGAGCATGCTTAACACTTGAACTGCTAAAGCTTATACTGTAGAGAATCAGTTTTTGACTCATTCAAGAATTTACACTTTATGAAAATTATTATTATTTCCAGAAGACTATAAAGTAAGGATTACAGATGAATTTTATTACATGCCCTAGATGCGGCAGAGAATGCTACAAGCTCTTTGACTCAGTTTGTAAGGACTGCTTTTTTGAGACTTTCAAACTGATTGAATTGCCCCATGTACTCCATGTAAGGATATGTTCAGTTTGCGGAGCACACTTTCATAGAGGCCGGTGGGAAGATGTTGGTAATATTGAAGATGTGGTGCTGAAGGCCGTAGAAGATGCCCTTTTCATCCACAACGAAGCCGAAGATGTGGAAGTCTACCTTGAACCCAAAGAGATTACGCCTTATATGTATATGGTAAGAGCTGAAGTCGATGCAGTGGTCAGAGAAGAGCCGGTGCATGCAGAAGCTGAGACTGAGGTAAGGATTCAGCGGGCAGCTTGCGATATGTGCAGCAGGGAGTCAGGAGGATATTTTGAAGCGATTATCCAGATCAGGGCAGCAGGCAGGTTTCCTACAGAAGAAGAGAAAAAACGCTCTATGACCATCGCCAGAGAAGCCATGGAAAGCATGAGAAAAAAGGGCGACCGACTTGCGTTTATAAGCGAAGAGGTGGAGCAAAAGGGAGGAATAGACCTTTACATGGGTTCCATGAATGCCAGCAGGCAGGTATGTAGACTAATCAACTTAGAACTTGGAGGCAACTTTTCTGAGTCTCCTACCCTTGTCGGAATGAAAGATGGCAAGAACCTTTACAGGATTACTTTTGCTGTACGTCTTCCCGAATTTGGGCCAGGAGATGTAATAAGATTCAGAGGAAAGATTATTCAGATTAAGAGTTCCGGAAAAAAGGTTAACGGAACTTCCCTTGAGGACGGCTCAAGATTTCTCTCAACCCCTGAAGAATTAAAAGGAGCAGAGAAAATAGGCAACATTGGAGATGCGGTTTTAACAGTACTGGTCTCAATCGAAGACAACGCAATTCTGGTGCTCGATCCTGAAACTTATGAGACTGTTACAATAAAGAAACCTATGTCGTTCAATGCAGAAGCAGGAAGTGAAATTCCTGTCCTGAAAACCCCTTATGGAATATTTGCACTGGCGCATTCTGAGATTACGCAGGCGAAATAAATAGTCAAGAAAGTGAAAACATGCAGAATATCCTTGTAATCGGATTTGATACCCGAAATGTTGTCTGCTCTGCAAGCCGTGCTGGATATACGGTCTGCTCTATAGATGCTTTCTGTGATCTTGACATGCGGAAATGCACCTACGCATCAGCATTTCTCGAGTGCAGAACCATACAGGAATTGCACCAACTCGAAGCTTCCAGGATAAAGGCTCAGATGGCTGAGTTTGGACTTGAGTTTGATGCCCTTGTTCCAGGTTCGGGACTGGAAATGCTTAACCATAATGATTTTCCCTGCCCTGTACTTGCCAGCAGTCCGGATGCCATGCAGAAGGCCTCAGATAAACTATATCTCTCAAAAAAGCTTGAAGCCCTTGGAATCCCTCATCCACGCTGCTATTCCCCGGAAGAACTGGATGCAATAGAATATCCAGTTATGATTAAGCCAGCTTCAGGCGGAGGAGGAATTTTCAACCGAATTGCCAGGAGTAGACAGGAGCTTTTAGCCATCCTTGAGGAATTACACGGGCTTAATCCAGAGCTTACGGAAGAGACCATTGTTATTCAGGAGTTCCTGGAAGGAACACCTTCAAGTGTTTCCTTGCTTTCTACAAAAAACGAAGCTCTGTCAGTGGCTGTTAACGAACAGCTTATAGGAATACCCTGGCTTTCGCGGCTGCCCTTTGCTTATTGCGGAAATATAACCCCTTTCAGAACCGATCAAGCTGAGGAAATGGAAGCCCTTGCTGAAGAACTGGTGCTTGAATTCAAGCTCCTCGGCTCAAACGGAGTGGATTTCCTGGCTTCAAAAAAAGGGCCTGTAGTACTTGAAATAAACCCGAGGTTCCAGGGAAGTCTTGATACTGTCGAGAAAGCGATGAACATTAACCTTTTTGAGGCCCATGCTGGCTGCTTTAGAGGAGAACTTCCTGAGAAACCCGAAGCGAAAGGTTTTGCTGCACGAGGAGTTATCTACTCGGATCGAGAACTTTTTATAGATCAAAAGCTCATGGAGCTCATTCTAAGGGAAAAAGGCGCTGACATTCCCTTCCAGGGAACTGTTATAGAGCCTGATGGGCCTCTTACTTCCCTTTTCGCGTGTACCTCTACCAGGGAAAAGGCAATTATATCGCTTGAAAAAGGGGCAAACAGGATAAGGGCTTTTATTGAAAACCAGCTGAAAAGAGAAGATACCTGAGATTTGCCGAGAATATACGAAAATTAAAAGTTAAGAATGTTCAATTTTTTATGGCTAAGAAATGTTTCCGAAAAAGGGGAATGTAAATTTTAATACTGGTATGTCCAATTCATACTGGCATTTGCGAGGTGAACATATTGGTTGATTTAAATGACAAGGTAATTAGAGGATACCTCCTGAGCCTTGTAGGGGAAGAAGGGCTACAAATGATTGAAAGAATGCCTGAAGGCGAGGTTACGGATGAAGAAATTGCGGCAAAGACCGAGGTTCTTTTGAACACCGTGAGGAGAACTCTCTTCATATTAAACGAAAATAAATTTGCAATATGTCGCAGGGAGAGAGATTCAAACAGTGGGTGGTTAACATACCTCTGGCGCCTGAATTTTTCTGACATAGAGCACCAGCTTATGAAGGAAAAGAAAAAATTGCTCCGCAACCTGAAGACTCGCCTTGAGTTTGAGGAAAATAATGTTTTCTATACGTGCCCTCAGGGTTGTGTTCGCCTTCTTTTTGACGAAGCTACAGAAACCGAGTTTCTCTGCCCCATGTGCGGAGAAGACCTGGTCTTCTACGACAACTCCCATTTTATTGATGTACTGAGAAAGCGTGTAGATGCTCTTAGTTCAGCGTAAGTGACCTACCTTGACTACCCGAGCCGAAGCAATAAAGCTGCTTGAGGAAAACGGATGTGCTCCAAATGTGATAGAACACTGTAAGGAAGTTGCATCACTCGCAGTTGAGATTGCAAATAAAGCAAAAGCAGCAGGGCATAACGTAAACCCGGAACTCGTGGAAGTCGGGGCTCTTCTTCACGATTTAGGAAGGTGTAAAACACATAAAATCTCTCATGCAGTAGAAGGGTACAGGCTAGCCAGGATTGAGGGAATCGAGCCCGAGATTTCTGAAATAATAAAAAGACATATCGGAGCAGGAATCTCAAAAGAAGAGGCAAGGAGTTTAGGGCTTCCGGAGGACGATTATTTACCACGAAGCCTTGAGGAAAAAATAGTTGCTCATGCCGATAACCTTGTTAAGGGAACGAGCAGGATTACTGTAGCTAAGAGAACTGAGCTCATGCGTAAGCAAGAGGTACCCGAAAATGTGATTCAGAAAATAAATAAACTTGCTGAAGAGGTCGAGAGACTTTTTCTTTAAATTTTGGATTTTTCGAGATATAAGGAGTTTTGAATCTCCTGTAAACGAAAAGAAATAAATTTATTTTGCCGAATCTTCCTTCGAATTTAAATATAGACGCTTTCAATAAAAAAGAGAAGGAAAACTTATATATAGCGATATTAATAATGAGATAATGAAGTGCTAAATCCTGCTATTTAAGTTAAAAATACTTACCTCACTAAAACATTTTTTTTAGCGACATTTTCTCATTTTTAACTTATTATGAGGGTATGTTTATGGATAATGACAAATATCTAAAGGGCACAACTACCGTAGGAGTAGTTTGTACCGATGGTATCGTGCTCGCAAGTGAACAGAGAGCCACAATGGGGAATTTCATCGCAAGTAAAACCGCAAAGAAGGTTTACCAGATCGACGACCTTGTAGCAATGACTACCGCCGGTTCGGTAGGGGATGCCCAACAGCTTGTGCGGCTCGTAAATGTGGAATCACAGCTCTATAAGATGCGTAGAAACGAGTCTATGACAATAAAAGGTATTGCAACTTTAATGTCAAACTTTTTAAATTCCAACCGTTACTATCCCATGATGGTCCAGCTCCTTATAGGAGGAGTTGACAAAAATGGGCCTGGGATCTACTCACTTGACGCTCTTGGAGGAAGTATTGAAGAGACGAGAATTTCGGCTACAGGCTCAGGTTCTCCCATGGCATATGGGATACTTGAAGACCAGTACAGAGAAGATATGACTGTAAAAGAAGGCCTTGACCTTGCTATCCGGGCGATCCACAATGCGACTAAAAGGGATTCAGCGTCTGGAGAGAACATCGATGTAGTGGTGATTACTAAAGAGGCGTTCAGGAGGCTGGACCCTGAAGAAGTAAAATCCATAAGATCTTCATTATCTAAATAATTTAAACTGTTGGTTTTTTATTTTAACACTAAACTAACATCTTTTTCAACCTATCGTTTTTCCAATATCTATATACTTTTCCATTTTTTGACAAAAAGGAAGATTCTTGATGCCTATTGAAGATGTGCTATTAGACCTCAAACATAAAATTGAGAAAAATCTACCCGCGGGAGTTACAATCACCGACGTGGAATTTGAAGGGCCTCAACTTGTACTATATACCGAAGAGCCCCGCAAATTCGCGGACGACGGGAACATTATTCGCAACCTCGCAAAAGAACTCAGAACGCGGATTGCCATGCGCCCTGATCCCAGGGTACTTGCAACTGCTGAGGACTCTATTTCTATAATCGAAGAAGTTGTTCCAAAAGAATCCGTAATCTCAAGCTATTATTTTGACCCAGATTCCGGAGAAGTAATTATTGAAGCTGAAAAGCCTGGTCTTGTGATAGGAAAGCACGGAGCTACCCTCCGTGAGATCACAAAGCAGATTGGCTGGATTCCAAAGGTTGTGCGGACTCCCCCTATCAAATCCCGTACAGTAAAGAATGTAAGGGAATTTATGAGAAACAACCTCAAGGAAAGAAAAGAGATCCTTAAATCAGTGGGGAGGAAGATTCACAAAGAGTGTACCTCTAAAGATCAGTGGGTAAGAGTTACATCACTTGGGGGCTGCAAAGAAGTGGGGAGAAGTTGTTTCCTGCTCTCGACTCCCGAGTCCCGAATCCTGATCGACTGCGGAGTCAATGTAGGTTCGGACGAAAACATGACTCCTTACCTGTATGTTCCTGAAGTTTTTCCTTTAAACCAGATCGATGCCGTGATAGTTACTCACGCTCACCTGGATCATCAGGGGCTTGTTCCTTTACTTTTCAAATTCGGATATGAAGGACCTGTCTACTGCACGCCCCCTACTCGGGATTTGATGGTGCTACTCCAGCTTGACTACATCGACGTGGCAGCAAAAGAAGGGAAAAAGATTCCCTATGAGTCAGGCATGGTAGCAAAGACTCTCAAACACACAATTCCTCTGGACTACGAGGAAGTAACGGATATCGCTCCTGATATCAAATTGACTTTCCATAATGCAGGGCATATTCTTGGATCGGCTATTTCTCATTTACATATTGGAGACGGGCTCCATAATGTTGTCTTTACGGGAGACTACAAATATGAGAAGACTCGGCTTTTTGATCCTGCGGTCAATAAGTTTCCGAGAGTCGAAACTGTTATCAGTGAAGCTACTTATGGAAATTCCAATGCTTTCCAGCCCTCACTTAAGGACGCCGAAAGGCACCTGCAGATGGTAGTTAAGAACACTGTGGAAAGGGGAGGAATTTGCGTCATCCCGGCTTTTGCAGTAGGTCGAAGCCAGGAAGTCATGATAGTGCTTGAAGAGTCTATAAGAAAAGGGCTGATTCCTGAAGTTCCAGTTTATCTGGACGGAATGATCTGGGAAGCAACGGCAATTCATGCTACACATCCCGAGTACCTGAATAATGATCTGAGGAAACTGATCTTCCAGAAAGGTCAGAATCCCTTCCTAGCTGAATGCTTCAAGCCTGTCGATTCTCACGACATGCGCCAGAAGATAATTCAGAACCCTCACCCCTGTGTAATCATCTCGACGTCGGGTATGATGAACGGAGGGCCGGTTATGGAGTATTTCAAAGCCTTTGCCGACGAACCGCGTAATTCTCTGGTGTTTGTAGGGTACCAGGCCGATGGAACAATCGGGCGCAGAATCCAGAAAGGATGGAAAGAAATTCCGATGACAGGAAAGGGCGGAAGTACTGAAACCCTGAAGTTAAACATGGAAGTTCAGGTAGTTGACGGTTTCTCAGGCCACTCCGATAGGAGACAGCTTATGGATTACATCAAGAGGATGCAGCCCCGTCCGGAAAGGGTATTTACTGAGCACGGGGACGAAAAAGCTTGCGTTGACCTGGCAAGTTCGGTTTATAAGAAACTGAAAATTGAAACCAGGGCGCTTACAAACCTTGAAACCGTAAGGTTACTGTGACCCCACCCGGGGCCCAATTCTTTTTTTGAAGAAGTAACTAAATTTTTTCATACCTTGAACCCGTGAGCTGGCTCAAGACTTAGAAGATGTTGCATTAACTGTTTGTGATCTCCTACCACAAGGTCTGCCCTGCCAAGCTGTGAAGGCTCCAGATATGTAGGAATCCCTATACAGTAGATTTTGGCTTTTTTTGCAGCTTCTACACCCAGAATGGCATTTTCTATTACTATGCATTCTTCCCGCTGTACATTAAGGAGTTCAACAGCTTTAAGAAAAGGATCAGGATGAGGTTTTGAATTTGTAATATCGTCTCCTGTAACCACAATATCAAATATGCCGGGGAAAAGCTGGTCAACTATCTCGTGAACAATAAGATGGTCAGAGCCCGAGACTACTGATAGCAGAAAACGCGTTTTAAGGACTTCAAGGCACTCTTTCATTCCGTCAAAAGCTTTCAGCTTAAATACTCGTTTGAACTCCTTCCTGTAGATTGAAGTAATAGTTTCAAAATCATATGCCTCTGGTTCTTTTCTGGCTTTTTGGATAAGCAAAGGAAGGCCGTTTTTGGGATTTGAACCTTCAATTGCATAAATATCCTGATCCTGGATTTCCATACCCATTTCAAGGAAAGCCTTTTTCCAGGCTGCTGCATGGAAGGGCATAGAGTTCACAAGAACGCCATCCATATCGAAAATTAATGCCTTTAACACAGTTATGACTCCAGAATTAAAGCTTAGTGATTGGAATTAAGGTACTAGGAAATAAGGTAACTAAGATTCCTAGAAATTAAGGTAAAAACGGCTTTGAAGTCTTAAAGTTTTCCCGGAAAATCTCTGACAGAACCGTAGTTTTAAATTGCTTTTTATATTTTTAAACTCATGTTAGGAGTTAAATGACTTTTTATAACCTTATCAGGTTTACCATGATTTCAAACAGCCTATTAAAGTTTTAAAGCATTTCTTATGGCTTATAACACATTTTCCAGGAATTTACAAGTTTCTCGTGTATTAACATGTTCTATGAATGTAATATGTTATATTGATTTTTCTTATTGATTTGGTATTTTTTCGGATTTTGCCACGCTATTAAATTTTAATTTGCATTCTTATCTGTACTTTTCAAAACACGCACACTGAAGAAATTAATTTGAAGCTTTTTAAGCAAACAAAATTTAGGGAAAATATGAAGAATATAAATATAGAAACATTTATATTTATTTAGAAAACATTATTTCAAAAAATTAAGTAAGAGCCTCTAAATTCCAGGACGATACCGAAACAGTTTTTAAGAGGGGAATTCTAGTTAAAAGTAATAATATAAACAGTCTGATTTAATTTCAATGTTATAGTAGAAAGTTTTATCAAGAAAGTTTTATCAAAAACGAATATCATGACTATAGTGTCAGCCCCTGAAGTCAAGCATGGCATCAAAATAATAAAGAAAAGAAAATATGAAAATTGCCCTGACTTGGATAATCAGGAAAGCTTTGCTGAGGAAAATGGAACTTTCGATTAAAAAATTTTGTTTGTGTATATAAACATTTTGGCAGTTCCTCACCCTTCATCTTTGAGAATTAAATGCGAAAGGAAAGTAAAAGAGTGGATATTAGAGTTATGGGTGACATATTTAAACTTGATAAACAATTTAAGAACATTATTTAAAAAGTCCGAAAAATTTAAGTTCGGCAGAGTGCCAACCTATTAAAGATAACGGATGAAAATCTTTGATAGATTCTGAAGGTTATTGCATAACTCCACTCAGAGTATTGAAAGATATGTGACCCCCGATGTAAAGGGTGGGGAGTCAAATGTAACAATCAAACACAAATCCAGTCGAGGGGATAGAATTGCAGTCAATAGTACAGGAAGCAATGAAATTCAGTGAAAAAGAGAAAGAATATCGGAAGAATTCTTCCTCTAATGAAGACTTTGAAGATTTCGGGCAACCGCGAATCATGATTGTTGGATGCGGGGGCGCCGGAAACAACACTGTAAACCGTCTATATAACATGGGAATAGAAGGTGCGGAAACGGTCTGTATTAATACCGATAAACAGCACCTTGACAATGTAAGAGCTGACAAGAAGATCCTGGTGGGAAAAACTCTCACGCGGGGACTGGGAGCAGGCGGTTACCCCGAGACAGGAAAGAAAGCTGCAGAACTTGCAAGGGGCACACTTGAAGAAGTGTTAAAGGATGTTGATCTGGTTTTCATCACTGCAGGTTTAGGTGGAGGTACCGGAACAGGAGTTGCTCCTGTAGTTGCCGAAGTAGCAAAAGAGCAAGGAGCAATTGTTGTAGGAATGGTCTCCAGTCCCTTCAGAGTTGAAAGAGCTCGGATTTACAAAGCGGAAGAAGGCCTTGAAGATCTGCGCAGGGCAGCTGATACCGTAATTGTCCTTGATAATAACAGGCTGCTTAATTACGTGCCAAACCTCCCTATAGATCAGGCTTTTTCCGTAATGGATCAGCTAATTGCCGAGACCGTAAAGGGAATTACAGAAACTATCACGGTGCCATCCCTGATAAACCTTGACTATGCCGATATAAGAACTATCATGAGCTGTGGCGGGGTTGCAGTTATGCTTGTCGGTGAGTCTAAAAGCCAGGACAAGAGCACTGAAGTGGTGCGGGCTGCCCTAAATCACCCCCTGCTTGATGTTGACTACAAGGGCGCAACCGGAAGCCTTGTCCATGTAACTGGTGGGCCTGACCTGAGTCTTAAGGAAGCTGAGGAGGTCGCATCCATGCTTACTTATGAACTATCTCCAAGTGCAAATGTCATATGGGGTGCAAGGATCAGGGAAGACTATGAAGGTAAGGTTAGGGTAATGGCCATCATGACAGGTGTACAGTCTGCCCAGATCCTGGGTCCTCAGGCAGAATCAGGAATTCTGGAGACCAGAGCTGAAGCTGACTCTATGAAGGAAAAAAGATTCGGAAGAATGACGGCAGACCGATTAAGAAATTCTACAGGGTCTTTTAGAAAGAAGCATGACGAGTCAATCATTGATTTTATAAATTAAATCCAGTTCAGGTAAAAGCCCGGATTATCAAAGCTGAAACCTCCAGGCTTTTCATTTTCTTATACTTTTTTACCGATGCGTTTCAAACAGATACTCTTTTTTATTAGCGCTTCTATCTAAAAAACATGAAAATTTTGATTGCAACAGGGCGGCTTGCGGAAAATACCGTCAGGAAAGCAATCGGGGAAAAAGCAGATATCCTCGTAGCTGATATTGATATTGCTGCCTTCATCACCCCTCGAAAACTGATTAAAACGTTTCAGGAAGCTGGACTTCCGAAAGTTTATGACCTTATTCTACTTCCAGGGCTTGTAGCAGGAGATTTTTCAAAAGCTTCTGAAAAACTGGGGTGTAAAATCCGGCTTGGACCAAAGCACGCCTATGATCTTGGTTTTGTGCTTTCCTTTGCCGGAAAAATCGAGTTTTCCGAAAAAGTTCCGGCCTGCGAACTCCTTGCTGATGTTCGAAAAGAGATGGCTCTCGAGTTAATAAAGAAAAACGAAGACGAAGCCTCCTCCCCTTTTACACTCAGAGGTGTAAAACTCGGAGGAAAAGCTCGCATGAAGGTTATGGGAGAAATTGTAGGGGCCCTGGAGATGGATGCTCCTACACTCCAGACAAAAATCGAAGCTTTTATCGCCCGGGGAGCAGATATAATCGATCTTGGGGCTACCCTTAATACCCTGCCGGAGCAGGCTAAAAGAGCCGTATCCCTTGCAAAAACCATTACAGAGACTCCAGTAAGCATAGATACCCTTGACCCTGAACTGATAAGAGAAGGAGTAGAAGCAGGAGTAGACCTTGTCCTGAGTCTCAACAGCACGAATCTTGAGACTGTGGGTCCGATCGTTGCCAGGACAGGAATTGCAGCTGTTATAATTCCGGATGAGGAAAGAAGTCTGGAAAGCCTCATCAGGAACGTTGAAGCTGCCCGCAGGCTTGGAATTGAGAAAATTATAGCCGATCCTGTGCTTGATCCGGTGGGTCACAATATAACTGAATCCATTGTACGCTTTCATGAATTTCACAGGATATACCCTGAGGTTCCCGTGTTCTTCGGAGTTGGCAATGTCACCGAGCTTATGGATGTGGATACCATAGGAGTCAATGCCACACTCTGCGGAATAGGATTAGATGTCGGAGCCAGCGTCCTTTTCACCCCCGAGTTCAGTGACAAGGCGCAGGGTTCAATTATGGAATTAAAAAGGGCTTCCGAGATGATGTTGCTTTCCGGTATAAGGGAAAGCTCACCAAAAGACCTCGGGCTTGATCTCCTCTGCATTAAAGAAAAACGCAGGCGTCCGGAGTTTCCTCTCCCTGAAAATGCGATTCAAGCCAGGCTTTCGAAAGGCTGGCGTGTAGATCCTGCAGGCCCTATCCGTATTCGTACAGTACCGGACAGAATAAGTGGAAATGGAGGATTGATTGTAGCTGAACACGAAAAAGCTTCAGTCGTGGGAAAAAATGCCAGAGAAGTTATGAATACTCTGCTTGAACTGGAACTTGTCTCCCGCCTGGACCATGCCGCATATTTGGGAAGGGAACTGGAGAAAGCCGAACTTTCTCTGCAGTTTAACAGAAGTTATGCCCAGGACGATGCGTTCTGAGTGCAAAAACACAGACAAAACAAAGAAGTGAAAGAATGAGACTCGAAGATGAAGATAAACAGGTAATTTTTGAAATAGTGGCAGCCCGCTATTTTACAACACAGAGCTGGAAATGGGTAAACCTGAGGACGGATATTAACAAAATTTTCAAAGCATTTGATGAGCTGAATGAACAGTATGCTTCCTACTCTTACGTAAGCAGGGACTGGTATGTGGAAAATATGGGATCCAAGTATATTCACATGTGCAGCACCTGGGAAGAACTTAAAAATCTTGTTGCGTTTCTGAACAACCACGGAAGTGCTTTTAATTTCCTTGTAAACACAGGAAATCGGAAATCTTTCTGTATTGTAAGCGACACAAGGGATATAAGTGAAGCTCAGGCAAATGCAATTAAAGAAGTTCAAAAACTCGGGTACAATACGTTTATATTCCTGGCCACAGTCCCGGATGAGATCGAGTTCCAGCTACTGCAGGTAAAGGGAGTTAACTGAGATTTCCAGACCTGGTTAACCTTGACCTGCCTATTTTCGGGTTTGACCGGAAAAATATAGATAGCAATTTTTGTCCTTTTAACTATCTCATTCCACATTCCGCAGCTGTACATAGATGTAGAACTTATTTACCTAATTACCCAAAATGATCAATTAAAGAACGGGATAGTTTTTAATTTATTGCTGATCTATTGCCGTATTGAGACAATCGCTGGTATTTTTGTGTATAACTGCGGAAAGTAGGTATTATGCGTCCTATTTTTAATTTTCAAGGTATAAAACTTGCTTGATTATTCCAAATACTATGTTTGGAGAAGCAATGTTGAGTTTTAGAACTAACTTTAAAAGTTATTTGACTCATCGCTGTTTCGAGTGAGTAACTTGCATTTAGTTCCCAAAAGTCGAAGTCAGATATATAAAAATAGGGAAACAGCTGTTATTCAAAATCACATTCAGCCTTGATATTTTTCTATTAGATCTTAATACTTTATAACTTAATAATTATTTTCAGCCCATACAAAACAGCAAAGAATCTTTTATTTTTTCTCAATATACTATTTGAAAAGGGCACATAGTACAACGGTTTTCTTTCGGCGTATGAATGAAAGGCAATTAAAAAATAATACAAGTTCCGAGTAGTAGAAATGTATAAATAGAATTAAATGATACAACGGTTACCGGTTTCCTTAATTTAAAATAGAGCAAATAAAAACCAAGGTAAAAAGATGAGACAGATAGCAATTTACGGAAAAGGTGGAATCGGAAAATCCACTACCACGCAAGATCTAACTGTGGCCCTTTCGACCATGGGCAATAAAATTTTGCTTGTAGGATGCGACCCGAAAGCAGACTCCACCAGAATGCTGCTTGACGGCCTGAACCAGAAGACTGTACTTGATACACTAAGAAGTGAAGGAGACGAAGGAGTTGACCTTGATACTGTCTTGCAGCCGGGCTTTGGCGGTATAAAGTGTGTGGAATCCGGAGGGCCTGAACCAGGTGTAGGATGCGCAGGCCGAGAAATTATCACTTCACTCGGGTTGCTCAAAAACGATCAGTTTAACGACATGGTAAAAAATTCTGTTTTATTCAGTTCTTCATAGGAACCCGGAAACTTATTACCTTATTTGTGTGGTATATAAATATTTAAGAAATACAATTTACAAATAGAACTGCTTTTTTTTGTCAGAAATTTGTCGATATCTTTATATATATAGGAACTTAACTGAAAAAACATAGATCGGAACTTAACTGAAAAAAACGTATGAAGAACCTGTTAAACTGTAGAATTCACAGGGCTTATCTCCCAGCAAACTCTTATTGTCGCAGTTCCATTTCTTTAGAGTGTCCAAACAACATGTTATATATTTGTATCTTGTTTGGATTTCAGATTGGAAATATACACCATCAGGAAAAAGAGAAAATTATTATAAAAATAATTTAGAAATTATCGTTCAGACAAAGGGTAAAAAGACTTATATAAAAGCAACTGATTACGCTTTTGTCAAAATCAGGCTTTAACAATTCAAAATTCAATTTACGTTAATTTATTATCAGAAAATTGCGAGCCGGATTAAATGATAGATTCAGGACTCATGAACATTTATAAGTTAGTATTAGAGCTGACTTTGCTGATCATGACAACCTATCACTACTATAATTCCTATGATGTGCATAAGCATACTCTTTGCGACGAGGAGTACGTCACGAATTTCCTTGTACTGCCCTTTCCATTTGAGGTAATTCCGTTATGAAGCGCATCAGTAGTAATGCAGATTAAATAATAGACTTAAGACTTATTTTTGAAGTCCTTGTTATGAGGTAAATCGTAGTAGTGTAGACATACACACTGACTCATAATACGAACCAAAAAAGCCTGAAAGTCTAGTTTAAGTCATCTGCCAGGATAGAAATAATACTTTGGATTTTAGGCTTGCCGGGGAAGGACAATTATATAGGTTCGACACCTTTAAAAGGTCTTAACTCCCCACAAACTGCACAAAACCATAAAGATAATTGCTTACACTTTCATTGAAATTAATCTTTAACCAATTTATCTGTCAAAAATGTGATGAGAGAAGTGATCGGCTAAATGGAGATTATAACCAAAAATAAGGTGGCCAAGGCAACACTAGAAAGCCTTTTTAGCTTGGCCATAATGTCGCTAACACCGGCAATAGCGGCTGCCAGTGAGGCGAATCTTAAAATTCCGAATTTAAGCCAAGAGCAAAACAATTTGCTGCTCTTGGGTATCGTAGTCTGTATCTTAGGTATGCTGTTTGGCCTTTACCAGTTTATGAAGGTGAAAAAAATCAGGGCTCATCAGTCCATGCTGGATGTGGCCGACACAATCTACGAGACCTGTAAAACTTATCTTATTCAGCAGGGCAAACTGCTGTGCATATTATTTGTTTTCATCGGCTTATGTATAGCCTTTTACTTTGGCTTCCTTCAGAAAATGCCTCTGAGCGGAGTACTGCTTATCATGGCCTGGACCATTCTAGGGATACTGGGTTCTTACACAGTTGCCTGGTACGGAATTCGTATGAATACCCTGGCTAACAGCAGAACCGCATTCGTTTCCCTGGAGAAAAAACCCCTGAAACTATTAAACATCGCTCTCGATGCTGGAATGAGCATAGGCGTGCTTCTGGTCTGCGTTGAGCTAATAATGATGTTAATTATACTGCTGTTTGTTCCAAGAAACCTTGCTGGAGCAAGCTTTATAGGCTTTGCAATAGGAGAGTCTCTGGGGGCCAGCGCCTTACGTATTGCAGGTGGGATATTTACCAAGATCGCCGATATAGGCTCCGACCTGATGAAAATAGTTTTTGGGATAAAGGAAGATGATCCGCGTAATCCCGGTGTTATTGCCGACTGTACTGGAGATAATGCAGGTGATAGCGTAGGGCCAACCGCAGATGGATTCGAAACTTATGGTGTAACCGGAGTTGCCCTTGTTTCCTTCATAGTTCTGGCTGTACAGCCTGACCTGACTGGCATCCTGCTTACCTGGATCTTTGTCATGCGTATACTCATGATTATTACTTCTGTAGCCTCTTTTTACATCAATAAAGCACTTAGCCAGGCAAGATTCAGTAGCAAAGATGATTTTGATTTTGAACAACCTCTGACCAGTCTAATATGGATTACCTCTATTTTTTCCATAATTGGAACCTTCGCTGTAAGCTATTACATCCTGGGACCTAAATCCGGAGTGCCTGCCGAGTTAGAGAAGCTCTGGCTTGTACTCTCAATAATAATAAGCTGCGGTACCCTGGGAGCGGCTTTAATTCCCGAATTTACAAAAGTCTTTACCAGTCCAAATTCCAAGCACGTAGCTGAAGTTGTCAAAGCTTCCCGAGAAGGTGGCCCGTCTCTTAACATTCTTTCCGGACTGGTTGCAGGTAACTTCAGTTCATTCTGGATCGGTATGGTCTTCTCCTTGCTAATGTTCGTTGCCTATTATGTCAGCGGATACGGCTTGAGCGAGATAATGATTTATCCGTCCATATTCGCATTCGGACTGGTGGCTTTCGGGATGCTGGGCATGGGCCCTGTTACCATAGCAGTTGACAGTTACGGACCTGTGACTGATAACGCTCAATCCATTTACGAGCTGTCGCTTATAGAAACCATTCCTAAAGTAAAGGAACAGATCCAGAAAGAATTCAACTTCAAAGCGGATTTTGATACAGCCAAACATTATCTTGAAGCAAATGACGGAGCAGGAAATACTTTTAAAGCCACAGCCAAACCGGTTTTAATAGGTACAGCTGTGGTTGGTGCTACAACGATGATCTTCTCCTTGATTCTTGTTATTAAAAATGTGCTTGGAGTACAACCTGAAGAAATCCTGACCCTGCTTAATCCCTATACCATCCTCGGATTCTTAGCAGGCGGCTGTGTAATTTACTGGTTTACCGGAGCATCAATCCAGGCCGTAACTACCGGAGCCTACAGGGCGGTTGAATACATCAAGGAAAACATCCAGCTGGATGAAAACGCCAGCCAGAAGGCATCCACGGAAAAGTCAAAAGAAGTGGTAAAGATCTGTACCCAGTATGCACAGCAGGGTATGTTCAATATTTTTATTGCCATATTCTCCTTTACTCTGGCATTTTCCTGTCTTTCTGCTCCAATATCCAGAAATGATTCGGTGGCGCTTTTTATCTCTTATCTGATTTCCATTGCGGTATTCGGACTGTTCCAGGCCGTATTTATGGCAAATGCCGGAGGATGCTGGGATAATGCAAAAAAAGTAGTGGAAGTAGACCTTCAGGAGAAAGGTACCGATTTACATGAAGCCACTGTGGTAGGTGATACTGTAGGCGATCCTTACAAAGATACTTCATCAGTTGCCCTCAATCCAATCATCAAGTTCACCACGCTGTTTGGTCTGTTGGCCATGGAAATAGCGATTTCGGAGTCCTTCCGAAACATTGCTCCCTATGCAGGTGGCATATTCCTGTTGATTGGTCTGTTCTTTGTCTGGCGTTCATTTTATGGAATGAGAATCCCGACAAAAGAGTAACAAAGCAGATATTAGCTGCGAATCAAAATGTGAGATCAAGCCTTACAACATTAGATGTTGTGAGGCTTCTCCTGAATAGTAATTTCACGAAGCAGCAAATTTTATTTTCAAACTTTTTTAAGTATGAAGAAGTTTCATTTGTGAGAGGATATTTTTATTGGTAATCCTATGGTGTCCATTGGTTAATTTTAAAAATATATTTACATTAATTTTAAAATATATTTATAATAATTTTAAAAAATATATTTATACTAATTTTAAAAAATATATTTATACTAATTTTAAAAATGTGTTTATATTGATATTGAAATGAAATCTCATTGGCCCATGTTTTAATTTTTTTTTCCGAAAAATGATTTTTGCAAAACCAAGTTTCTGTAGTTTCTGTAAAGACTATTTCTGTTAGAAAGTTCCTCTGATCCTTTTTCTCCTATATGACAAGGCAAAAAAGTTGCGGAGCGGCAAAAAGGAATTGTGGAACCTGAGAGATTAAATAAATAGAACTGTAATTTTAAATAAATAATAGATTAAAGAGTTAAGAAGTAAGAAAAAATTTTATATATGTTTATAAAAAAGTTTGATTGTATTTGATTGTATTTAGATCTGTAAAAAAGCTCGATTTATAGATCTCAGATTGATAAATAGAAGTAGTGTGAGCGGGTTGGGGAGTGGGGGGTCATATGGGGAGTGGGGGGTATGGTATGTGAAAAAAGTTTCCCGCTCACATTACACATAACCCCTATTCAAACTAATTATATAAATAGCTATGCATTCTATTCAATACATTATAATAAAAATGTTATATTAAAGTTGAAGTTGGGGATTAACAAGCAGATTTGATATTTCTTATGATATAACCTATGTAATGGATATAAAAACTCCTCCAAAAGCTGAAGGAACCTTTAAAAATTGGCTTCGGACATTTTAACCTTTGAGAAACTGTTTCTCGAAAGCTACTATGGGCATTTTAGCCTTTGGGAAACGCTTTTTCGAAAGCTACTACGGGCAAGAAACTACAGACAAGAAACTATAATATCTGGTTAAGGATTTTTAATGCTATGAACCTTCACAGGCTTTTGATTTACGGAGCAGCTTTTACTATAATGGGACTCTCGAATGCTGTTATCCCCATCCTTCCGGAGCTTGCGAACCTGAGTAATAATTCCTCTGGTGAGTTCGCCTTAAGCCTACTATTTTCCGCCTACTTTCTCGGAGCCCTGGGAACAATGCTACCTTTTGGAATTCTTGCGGACAGGTTCGGCAATTTTAAGTTCATAGCACTAGGTATCGTTCTTACGGTAATTTCAGGATTGACAATTCTACTTTCCGAAAACCTCTGGATTCTTTTGATTGCAAGGTTTATAGAAGGTTCTGCCTGCGGAGCCTTTTTACCGGCTTCCTTTGCCATATTATCCAAACTCAATAATCCAGGACGCTATCTAGGAGAGCTGACTTTTCTTTTCAATGCTGGTCTGGCTACAGGGGCATTTCTCTCGGGGTTGCTGGCAGACACCTACCTGAAAGGAGCGATCCTAGTCTTTACAATCCTTACTTTCCTTTTGACCACGTACCTGTTTTCAAAGTACAGAGGACTGACTGACCCTGAAAGCTCAGAGAAAGCAGGTTCATTGAAAAGCTTCGGCCTTTTCAGAAAGCCTTACAGAGAAACTAAGAAACTCCTAAGCCGTAGCAATATCGGGCTCTGGCTCAGTTCTTTTCTGCTTAACGGAGCCATCGGAGTGCTTGTAGCCTACTATCCGGACTACAGCCTGGGCACTATAACAAAAACTCAACTTGGGATCTCGATTTCCAGCCTTTATGTCTGTGCAATGATTACCTCTCTGTTTGGAGGGTATTTCAAAGTAAAGGAAAAAACCTTAATACGACTTGGACTGGGCTTTTCAGCCTTTGGTGCTCTCTCTGCAATAAAATATCCCTTACTGGGATTTTCAAGCCTTGGAGGAGGGTCAGGAGTTGCAACTGTAGGTTTTGCCCTCGCTGTTGCCAGAATGAATACTGACAGAGGTCTTGCAATGGGGTTTTTCAACACGACTATATATGCAGGGCTTTCTTTTGCTCCAATTATTGCAGGAATTTTTATAGATTTTGTGAGTTTTGAAAAGCTGTTTATAGCAAACGGGTGTATCCTTGCAGTTGGTATTATATTGAAGAATTAAAGATTCCTCTGATAGAGGTATTTAACCAGGTTTTATTTCAATAAGTTTCCTTTGATTGAATAACAGAGGATATTGCGTAAGATATTTATTCCACGGAATTTTCTGATATTCAGGAAGAGGTTTTAGAAATAAGAGTACTCTTTAGAAACAGTAACCGCTTTTAAAATAAAATTACTTTTTAGAATAATAGTAGTTCTTAAGATAAGAGTAATTTTTAAAAATAAACGGCTTTAGAAATCAGAGAATAATAAGTATTGAGTAAAATATCAGCATAGGGCTGAGTAAATATAATTGGAAAATCTATGAACTTCAAAAAACTAACACTTTATTCTTCAGTTTTTGCGCTCCAGGGGCTTTCAAATGCAGTAATCCCTATTCTTCCGGAACTTGCTGGAGGAGATAGCGGAAGTGTTGCGGTTTCAAGCCTTATCTTTTCCGGATACTTTATGGGGGCTTTTCTTTCTCTCGTGCCCTTCGGAATCCTGGCAGACAGGATCGGGAACCTGAAAGTAATCAGATTTGGAATGCTTCTTACTGCTTTAGCAGGTTTTGTTATTACATTTTCGGATATTCCATTGATTCTTGGGATTTTCAGGTTCCTGGAAGGAGTAGGGTGCGGGGCTTTTTTTCCTGCAGCTTTTTCCATACTTGCAGAATGGGAAGACAGCCAGCAAAGCCTTGGGGAGTTTAACTTTCTGTTAAATGCCGGGCTAGCGGCAGGCGTTTTCTTTTCAGGAGTACTTGCCGGATTTGGAATTAAAACCGCAATAGTTAGCTTCACTTTTCTTGCAGGGCTTTCCTGTATTCTTCTTCTCTCGAAAGCCGGAGAGCTGCTTTCTCCGACCAGATATGGAAAAGAATTTACGCCCTCAGAAAGCAAAAGTCCTTCAGAAAGTCAGCAGGATACCTCTTTGCTTCCCGAATTAAAAAGTTACCTGACAAAGGCCAGAAAAACCATGTTTCAAACCGATTTGGGAAAGATCTGGGGAATTTCGGTACTTTTTTATGGAACCACAGGTCTGTTAAATGCGAACTATGCGGATTACAGTGCTAGCTTTCTGTCAAAACCCGAACTCGGACTGGCAATTTCAGTTTCTTATCTGGCTGCAATGCTGAGTTCCCTGATTGCAGGCAAGGCAGATTTTAATTATAAAAATATAGTAAGTACAGGAATAATCCTTGCAGCAGCAGGTATCTTTCTCTCGGTGAAACTGCCTTTACTGGCTTTCTTCCTTATAGGAGCAGGAGGAGGAGCCGCAGTCGTAGGGCTTATTACGGCTGTTTCCAGAATCAACTCAAGCGGCTTTGCAATGGGACTTTTCAATACCGGCATTTATGCAGGGCTTGGGCTGGGCCCGGTTCTTGGGAGCTTCTTCCTTGAGCCTTTAGGTTATGAGACCCTATTTTTTGTAAGTGCCGTTGCGCTGCTTTCAGTGTTCTTTGTAAAACTTGAGTGAAAATACCCTTAAGATTCCTGAACAAACACACTGAGTATAAATACGAAAATATAACAGAAATCTATTTCAGATAACTCCAGAGCTCCACATAAGTTTTAAAAAGCACAAAAACCCTATGCTATAAATAAAATATAACATTTGAAAATCCGGTGATTAATTGAAAGTAAAGTCAAGAGTCCAGCTAAGGAAGAATATCAAGAACAAAATGTTGAAAGATCTTGTGTCCACTTTCGGCGAAGAGCTGTCATATCTGGAAGACAAAACCCTGGAAAAAATTACCCTTGAGGAATACTCCATTATTCTGGTGGATGGCAAGCCTTTACTTTTTGAAATTGAAGGACATCTTTTTCCTACCGTCCGCGGAGCTCTTGAGATGGAACTTCAAAAGCGTGTTGTAACCGTGGATAAAGGAGCTATACGTTTTGTTTCAAACGGCGCGGATATCATGGCTCCTGGAGTTGTAGCAGCTGACCCCGAAATAAAAGAAGGAGATCTCGTAATCATAGTGGAAGAGACTCATCAAAAACCTCTTGCAATTGGAAAAGCTATTCTAGGAGGACCGGAAATGGTCGAAGCTACTTCAGGCAAAGCCATAAAGTCTATAACCCATGTTGGAGACAAACTCTGGAACGCGGAATTCTGATAGTCCTCATAATATCTACTTTCATTAAACGAAACCTGTGGGCAGGAAACGCGAACTCCATTAAATAGAATGAAAATCCGGATCAGCTTTATAATAGCAAAATTAATTAATATAGATTTCAATATAGGACAGTGCGATTCGAATTTTAAAAAATATAATAGGTGCGCAGAAATGGCAAAACTCATCGACAAGCTCCTTGGCAGCAGCAATGTAAAAAGTCCAACCAGTCCCGAGGATTACACCGAGATTGATCTCAGCAAATATGAAGAAGTTCTCGAGGACGAGCCTGCAGAAACTTATGTGAAGATCGCAGAAGTCTCGAATATCAACCAGGTATCCCAGCTCAAGCAGGAAATTTATAATGGAAACATCTTGCTGGTAGATATTTCAAACATCAGAGGCGATGACCTGCTCAGGGATAGAGTTTTAAAAGAGCTGAAAGACGTTATTATTGATGTCCACGGGGATATCGCAGGGGTCAAAGGAAATACTGTAATTGTAACCCCTACAGGAATAAAAATAGACAGATCCAAGATTTCTGGTGGAAAATATTGAATAAGGATTTCTTAAAACAGGAAAGGTTTGAAACAAAAATCTGCTGTCCTCTATGCCAGAAAGATCTGGTGATGAACTGGCAGAGAGATAACATTCCCTATTTCGGGGAGATCATGTATATCAGTGCAAGATGCCAGTGCAGTTTCCGTTTTGCAGATACCATGATTCTCTCGACTAAGGAGCCCATGCGCTATGAGATGCCAGTTGAAACCAGTGAAGACCTGGATGCAAGGGTCATCCGTTCAACCTCAGGTACAATCCGCATCCCGGAAATGGGAGTTACCATCGAACCTGGATCAGTATCGGAATCATATGTAACGAATATTGAAGGCGTACTGCAACGGGTCCGGGATGTTCTTCTGACCGCGAGCAGGTGGGTACAGGGAGATGAAGAGAAATCCTCACGCAGCGAGGAGCTCCTTTGTATGCTTGAAGATGTGATTGAGGGCAAGAGAAAAATCACAGTCATAGTCGAAGATCCTCTTGGGAACAGTGCGATAATTTCAAAGAAGGTAAAGGCTACCAGACTCTCAGAAGAAGAAGCCGAGAAGCTAAACACCGGCATGGTCGTTTTCGATGTTAACAAATCCGAGCTCGTAAACGATGTCTCAGACAATGTTGAGCCCCTCGGAGATTAATTCTTTTTTCCGGTTTTTCACAGCCTGATAAATTCCGAGGGCATACTTCCAATATAGTTATTAACTTCTATTTCATAAAGGCAGGCATACTGATGGCTATGAAGGTAATTTCACATCAGAATGCCACATTCTCAAGATTCCATTTCCCAAAATATCACTCACTCAAAATATGACTTCCCGGAAAACTGTCCTTTAGAATTTTAGGAGAGAAAGAAAACCGGATCAACTTAAAAAGTTATTTAATTAGATTAGTAAGTTGTTTGGTCAATTTGAAAGTTTGTTTGATCAATTTAAGAGTTTAAGAATTATTTCAGATTGCTATAAATACGGTGAAGGTATGGCAGAAAGCGAAAAAGAAGCAGCACTCCCCCCAAAAGAGGAATTCAGCGAATGGTATAACGAACTCCTTTGGATGGCCGAAATAATGGATGTCCGTTATCCTGTAAAAGGATTATATGTCTGGTATCCTTTCGGCTTTGCAATCCGAAGAAACACATATAATATCATAAGAGAAATTCTTGACAACAGTGGACACCAGGAAGCTCTCTTCCCTCTTCTTATTCCCGAAAATGAGTTCATGAAAGAAGCCGAGCATATTAAAGGCTTTGAAGATGAGGTATACTGGGTAACCCACGGTGGTAAAGATCCTCTTGATATCCCACTGGCCCTTCGCCCAACAAGTGAGACTGCCATTTATCCTATGTACAAAATGTGGGTCAGGTCCCATGCGGATTTCCCTATCAAAATATATCAGATAGTTAATACCTTCCGTTACGAGACAAAACATACCCGTCCCTTGATAAGGCTTAGAGAGATTACTTCCTTCAAAGAGGCTCATACAGTCCATGCTACCTGGGAAGATGCTGAAGCTCAGGTTAAGGAAGCTATTGGACTCTATACTGAAATATACCGCAGACTTGGAGTTCCCGTGCTTCGCTCAAGGAGACCTGATTGGGATAAATTCCCGGGCGCAGATTATACCGATGCTCTTGATGCAGTTATGCCTGACGGAAGGACCCTTCAGATTGGTACTGTCCATCATCTGGGAGATAACTTTGCAAAGACCTTTGACATTAAGTATGAAACCCCTGAAGGTGAACAGCGTTATGCTTATCAGACCTGTTACGGGATTTCCGAAAGGTCAATCGCAGCTACGATTTCCATTCATGGAGACGATAAAGGGCTTGTTTTGCCCCCGGAAATCGCGCCTGTACAGGTTGTAATTATCCCTATTATCTTCAAGAAAGGAGCCGAAGAAGTACTTGCAGCCTGCAAGGATGTCAAGGAACGCCTGACTAAAGCCGGAGTCAGAGTCGAAATCGATGCAAGTGACCTTCGTCCCGGAGCAAAGTACTATAAGTGGGAAATGAAAGGTGTACCTCTCAGGCTTGAAATCGGGCCCAGAGACCTTCAGAATAATGTCGCTGTAGCGGTCAGGAGAGATACCGGAGAAAAAGAACAGATCCCGCTCCCTGAGATCGAAGCTGGCGTGAGCTCAAATTTTGAGGCGATCCACGAAAACCTGTATCAAAAAGCGAAAGTCGAACTTGAAAACCGCATATTTGAATGTACTGAACTTGAAGAAGTAAAGAAAAAAATTCAGGATGGAGTTGCAACAATTCCCTGGTGCGGAAAGAGAGAATGCGGACTTGCTATGGAAGACGTGATCGGTGCAGGAATTCTTGGAATTCCTCTGGAGCAAAAAAGAGACAAAAAAGAAAAGTGCCCTATATGCGGGGAAGAAACCGAAACCCGTGTTTACGTGGCAAGAACATATTAAAACAAAAAAATTCTATGGCACAAGTGGAAAGCCGATCTAGCACAAATTGGAAAACAAATTATTAAGTGCCTGCTCCGGCTTTCATCTTTCTCTTTTTATTTTATGCATTTTATTGTTTGAGTCTTTACAACCTGAACCTGAAAACAAACTATCAGGAATTAGTTATATATAAAAACCTACTCAATTGATTTTTAATAAAATTTCAGTCAATATCAAGGGACTGAGCCTGAAAAAAATAAGAAATAAAGTAAACTTAACTTGAGCAATGTTAAATTATATTTGTTTATGGATAAATATTAAATAGTAAGTTGAAGAATTCTCATAGGATTTCAGAAAGAATCAATACTTTTCAAAAATGCTTGCCTGCAAGCCTTTTAAAAAAAAGGTAAGCGAAAACGTCATTGTCGGCATGATAAACTGGCACAGTGGTTTCCGCAAGTCTTTTCAAAAAGGGTTGAGTGAAAAAGCGTGGTCAAGCAACGCTTACATAAAGGAGATATGATATGGCCTGGATCGAACCGGAAGTGACCAGAAAACCCAGAAAACCGATGTTTTTATGCGTGCTTTCCAATACTAAAACCGCACATATTCCCAAGCTTTCAGCTGCAGGAAAAACGGCTGAACTCACGGACTATACGCCTGCAGGAGATGCGGAACTTATGGAAACAGGAAATATTATCAGTGTACCCGTTCTACCCATGACTCCTCCTTATGACACTCCTACTCCTGCAATTATGACCCGTTCGGCATTGAAACTCACGAACGCTCCCTATAATTTCATAAATTCTGGCCTTATTGTAACTCCGGAAGTCCCATGCATTGACCTCAAGGCAAAGCCCGGAGAAGATATCCGGGAACAAGTTGCAGTCAATGATGTACAGAGAATCTATGAGCGGGCAAAGTTCCTGGGCAGGAGACTCAAAAACCAGGTGGACCACGTAGTCATCGGAGAAAGCATTCCAGGCGGCACAACAACCGCAATGGGAGTTTTAATGGCGCTAGGATACAACGGAAATGTCAGCAGCAGTGCTGATGAAAATCCCCTTGAGCTGAAAAAACAGGTTATTGAAGAAGGCTTAAAAGCATCAGGCCTGACATTTGGCTGCCTGAAAGATGATCCCATGAAAGCTATTGCCTGCATGGGAGATCCGATGATGCCTGCTGTTGTAGGGCTTGTTGCAGGTTTCCAGGATACTGATATCAGTATTGTGCTCGCTGGAGGGACTCAGATGGCAGCAGTGTATGCACTGATAAAACACCTGGGTTTCAATACGGAAAAACTGGCAATTGCGACTACCCGTTATGTTGTGGAAGATAAATCCGCAAACTTTATTGAACTTACCAGAATACTTGGTGTACCCGCAGTCTACGTTGCAGACCCTGGTTTTGGAAAGTCCGAACTCAAAGGGCTTCGCAGGTATGAGACTGGTACGATCAAGGAGGGTGCAGGGGCTGGTGGCGCAATGTATCTTGCAGGCCTTTATGGTATCTCTCAGGATGAGTTCAGGTTCGAAGTAGAAAACGTCTGCAACATACTCAAAGCAGGACATTGAAAAAACAAAAATAGCTTTTGGACTGTTTTTACCGAAATTAATCTCCTTAAGCAATCTTCTTAAATCAACTTTTTTTATTATTTTTAGAATTATTTATTCTTGCAGGAAGTACTGAAGAAATATATATGAAATTTTCAGTCAAAGAAGATTGATGATTTTTTCAAAAAACAAAATGTATAAAGCTGTTAAAAGAACAGTAATCAATATAAAAAAAGAAAAGTTATTATATTTCACAAAAATTATTAATAATAACTAAAAATTAGAGAAGAGAACTTGAGAGATATTGAAGCTCTTAAAAAACTAATTTTTTCCAGCTTTTAAAACTAAACTCCTTTTTTCATTTCAGGTCTTTATTACAGGTTCAGGCGTCTTCATGAAGTTTGAAGGCGAAGATGTCATGTTTATAGATGTCGGTTTCTGAATGTGGAAGACGTTTACCCCCCCTGATAAGTATGCTTCCGAAATCATACTTCCACAGTTTCGGCAGTAATAGAAGACATTAGAACCCAGGACTTGACGTTTCAACATTGTCTGGCATACACTGCAAACCATAGAAATACTTTCATTTTTCATGCAGGATCCTCATCCGTAAATCATGATAGAATCGAGCCTTGCGGTACCCACTTTTGTCCAGTACTTACAAACGCTACAGTACTCTATCTTTCCATCCGAACTCATTTTCAGTCTAGCATGGCACTTGGGACATATTTTTAGCCGTTTCGTAATTAATCCCCCTTGGATTTCCATTTTTAAACTGCAAGATCAGGCGGTCAAAAGCCCGGAGATCAAAAAGATATCCTGACAGTACGCAAAAGACCTGAAAGAATCTCCATCAGTACTGGAATACTACTGCCCCTAACCTTGAAGTTACATTTAAAAGCCGTTTTTGACCTTTAACTGACAACGCATCAATTCCCCTGAACAGGACCTCAGATAAAGGCATTTTAAGCTAAACAATTGTATTGCTTAAAAATCATACCTGTCCGACCTCGCTGCAAAATACTACAACAAGCTATCAAATATATTATTCCTGATAGGATATAAGTTTTGGCTCAAAATGGATTATTTTTTATATGATTAAGGGGAAATGGACTACCTTTTGGTGAGATTGCACTTCCTCAAAGATGTACTGTAAAATGAAGATTGAAGTAAATCCGAAAGCGGAGGCAGGTCTTATTGATAGGCGCTCACGGCAGGTATTAGACAAGGATTAAACAGCTATTAGATAGATATTTCAGTTTAACTCTATCAGTTCGCTTATGCCGGATGTCAATTAACGGACATCAGTTTAATAGACATCAGCTAAGTTACAGTAATTATATCAATATCGACGTAATAAGTGAAGTATACTTGCGTTAATCTAGCAGGTGTTAGATAATATTTATTGAGTAATATCAATTGAATATTATATTTAGCAGGAATTAGATAAATACATTTGTTAACGGTTGCAAATAGTAAAAAAGAAAAAATGTACAAATGAAAAAATAATAAGAATGTATTGAATATTATTGAATATTATTGAATATTATTGAATATTAATGTATTGAATATGATCCAAATGAACGGACTGGAAGACAATATTTCTAACCAGATGGTACTATTCGGAATTAACAAACACCTGCTTCATCAGATTTCTCAGCGCATAAATGGTTGTGGAAACTTCTCAAAGCGAAATATATAAATAATATTATCGCTTTAGGAGTGTTCGCGATGAGGAAGGTAAAACGACCACATCCGATTGTATGAGCCGCTTTAACTCAGTTGGTAGAGTGTCTGGCTGTTAACCAGAATGTCGTAGGTTCGAGCCCTGCAAGCGGCGTAAATTTTTGCATTTCTTATATTACACTATTCTTCCCAGAATAGATACAACGTATGCAAAAACTTTATTATTTAAAATATACTATAAACTACTAACAACATTATAAAATCAAATAAGGGCCTGTAGCTCAGTCAGGTTAGAGCGCTCGGCTCATAACCGAGCGGTCACCGGTTCAAATCCGGTCAGGCCCATAAACTTTATATCCAAAAAATCTCTTGTATAAGAAGGATTGAGGATAAAATAATACAATGCTTTCCTATCAAAAAGCCGCTTTAACTCAGTTGGTAGAGTGTCTGGCTGTTAACCAGAATGTCGTAGGTTCGAGCCCTGCAAGCGGCGTAAATTTTTGCATCTTTTATTTTCTTCAATAATCACTGTTTTCTGGTTATTTTTACATTTTGTCCTTCGAATATGAGATTTTTTTGAACTTATTCTACTCGATCCTGCTCTTGGTTCTACTTTGCTTGCTTTTTGTCTACGTTGTCTGAACTCGTTTAGTTTGTTTTATTTAAACTCACTTATTTTGTTTTATTTAAACTCGCTTATTTTGTTTTATTTAAAACTCGCTTTAGAGTTCATCTTGTCTTAGCCTGCCTATTAATTAAATTTTTAAATTTTCTGGGTACACAGTTTATTGTCGAATTCATTTTTATCAATCACTGGAGAGTCAGAAGTCTCAGCAAAATATTAATAAATTTTACTCCTGAATAGACCTACCAACACTCAGTGGAAAAAATTATAAATTTCCAGAAAGGGATAAGGTAGTAAGAAGAATTATAGATAATACATAAATACACTTTAACAGTATTATTACCATCCAAATAATTATGATTCAAAACTGAGGTTTATACATATGGTTTCGATTAATAAAGAGGACGTAATTGTACCTCTGGATGTCCCAAAAG
Source organism: Methanobacteriota archaeon (assembly GCA_023399215.1). Lineage (GTDB taxonomy): Archaea > Halobacteriota > Methanosarcinia > Methanosarcinales > Methanosarcinaceae > Methanosarcina. The sequence continues at coordinate 39,987 of JAEWQJ010000036.1, read as the reverse complement.
CAATGCGTGAAACGTACGTGAATAATTATATGGAAATGACCCGAGGAACTGGCAGACTGATGCTTTTTGCAGGTGATCAGAAGGTAGAACATCTGAATGATGACTTTTACGGTGAAGGAGTCCCTGAGGACGATGCTGATCCCGAACACCTTTTCAGAATAGCATCCCAGTCAAAAATTGGAATTTTTGCAACCCAGCTTGGGCTTATTTCCCGCTATGGCATGGACTATAGAGACATACCATATCTTGTAAAGGTAAACTCCAAAACCAATCTTGTTGGGACAGCACAGGCTGATCCTTTTAGCAACCTATGGTATGACGTTGATCAGGTAGTTGAGTTTAAGGAAAACAGCGGGCTTAACATTCTTGGCGTAGGATATACAATCTACCTTGGCAGCGAATTTGAAGCCGAAATGCTTGTTCAGGCGGCTCAAGTAATTTACGATGCTCACCAGCATGGAATGTTATCCGTACTCTGGATCTACCCACGCGGTGAAGCTGTAAAAGATGAAAAAGACCCACACCTTATTGCAGGAGCAACAGGAGTTGGAGCCTGCCTTGGTACGGACTTTGTAAAGGTCAATTACCCGAAAAAAGAAGGAGCAAAGTCTGCCGAGGCCTTTAAGGAAGCTATCAAAGCCGCAGGGCGTACTAAGGTAGTTTGTGCAGGCGGTTCCAGTGACGAAGCTGAAGCTTTCCTGAAAAAGCTTCATGATCAGATTCATGTTTCCGGAGCACAGGGAAATGCAACCGGAAGAAACATTCACCAGAAGCCTCTTGATGAAGCTGTCCGCATGTGTAATGCTGTCTATGCAATAACGGTTGAAGAAGCAAGCGTCGAAGATGCCCTTAAGATCTATAAGGGTAAATAATAAAGCCTGCAGAAAAGCCTGCAGAAGATCAATACAAATTTTTAAAGGCTGCATTGATAATAAGTTGGGCATTAAAGGTCGTGAAAATATGCAAATTCCGGATCATAAAACAAAGATCGTCTGCACCATAGGTCCTGCTTCCTCTTCCGAGGAAACAATCAGGAAACTTGTTCTCGCTGGCATGAACGTGGCGAGGATCAATTTTTCCCACGGGAGCTTCGAAAGCCATGGCGAAGTAATCCGGAGAGTCCGCAAAGTTGCAGAAGAGCTTGACAGGACAGTTGCGATTCTCGCTGACCTTCCAGGCCCTAAGATCCGTATAGGCGAACTGGAAAAAGAGCCGATCATGCTCCATAAAGGAAATTATGTGACTCTTACGGTTGCCGAAACTACCGGAAATGAGACGCGAATTCCTGTAAGCTACAAGCAACTTCCGGAAAGCGTGGTTCCAGGTAGCCTTATTTACTTAAGTGACGGGTTTATCCAGCTTCGCTGCCTGGAAATTTCGGGAAAAGATGTACTTTGTGAGGTTCTTGTCGGAGGGCAGCTCTATTCTCATAAAGGGCTAAATCTACCAGGGGCAAAGATCTTAGTTGATCCTATAACGGGAAAGGATCTTAATATTCTTGAGTTTGCTCTTAGTGAAGGGATCGACACTTTCAGCATTTCTTTCATAGAAAGTGCGGAAGATATTCATAATGTCCGGAATTTTGCTGCAGCTAGAGGAAAGTCTGTATATATTGTTTCAAAAATCGAACGCAGGCAGGCGGTAGAGAATATCCAGGAAATTTTAAAAGAAACCGATGCGCTCATGATTGCCAGAGGGGACCTCGGGGTTGAAATTCCTATCCAGGAAGTTCCTTCAGTCCAGAAGGAACTTATCCAGAGTGCAAAACTTCTTGGAATTCCGGTAATTACAGCCACTCAAATGCTGGCTTCAATGACTGATAATGTAAGGCCTACCCGCGCAGAGGCAACCGATGTTGCCAATGCAATCCTTGACGGCACGGATGCGGTCATGCTTTCTGAAGAGACGGCAGTTGGTAATTATCCTGTGGAAGCTGTTGAGATGATGGCAAAAATTGCAAAAACCACAGAAGACTGGCGTTCCAGGACAAAATGGGGACTTGATACTATTATCAAGGGCATAACGGCAAGAGAGATGCCAGTGGATGAGGTAATAACCCTCCAGGTGCATGAAGCCCTGCAAAAACTGCCGGTTGCAGCCGTACTGACTCCAACTCGAAGCGGAGCAACCCCCCGCAGGATCTCACGATTCAAGCCTGATACATGGATCCTTGCTTTCAGCCGTGTCCCGAGAACCTGTGGCTTCCTCTCTTTATCCTATGGTGTTTATCCTGTTGCTGTAAAAGAAAATATTGAAAGCTGGGAAAAAGAGACTACTGAGAAAGCCAAAGAACTCGGATTTGTAAAAAGTGGAGACATTGTTATTTTCACCCAGGGCCCGTCTTCAGGAAAACCCGGAGGCACAAATATGCTTAAAATCCTCACCCTTGAGTGAAAAAGGCGGTATATCCATTTGTGGTAAGCAACTCCAATTTAAACCCAATCTATATGAGATCCAGTACTCGGTTTTATGAGAAAAATATCAGGAAAAGTTCTTATCTCAACAAATCTCAAACCAGTATATTTAAGCCGATATGTTTAGATATCAAGTGTGTGATTTTTACTGTCAGAATGTTTAAGCCGATATATTTAGATATCAGGGCATGATTTCTACTGCCAAATTAAGGCAATATGTTTAGATCTCAGGTGCATGATCTCTACTGTCAGAAAAATTAACTTTATGTGATGAGGTTTCATTTATGAAACAAAAGAACCCAGCAACAAAAAACCAGAGATATCTGGCTGTTTTTTTGGCATTAACAATGCTTTTGTCAGCCGGTGCGATCTTCTTTTCAGGTAATAACTCAAATAAAGATAAGAGTGATAATAATTCTTCTTCCGGAAATATAGAGGAAAATAATACGATCGCTTTTTCTCAAATTCCTGGCAGACAGGTCCACCATGAATTCAACTCCATTGCCGACGGGTTAAACATGTCCCCTAAAGGGGTAGTAAGTGCATCATACATAGACCTGCAGAAAACGACAGGAACTCCATTTGAACAGGTCTTTGGGAATAAAACAATGATGTACACTCTATATGGAGCAGACGTAACCAAACGTTATGGGGTACGTTATGCTGATGGTAACGGGTTCGAACTCCACCAGATTCCGGAGCGGAAAATGTTAATGCCCTGGGGAGCAGTTCAGTATGATAACTACAGTCTCCTTGCAAGGACAAACAATACCTATGACATTTGGAATGTAGCCGGAAGCCCTGTGATCCTTGGTTCTCGCCAGAGCGTGCAAGATGTGATTGACGTGCTGGAAGGAAATGCAACTGCTTCAACCGAATACAATAGCCTCCTTAGCCAGGCAGATCCTGAAGGAAGCCTCTACCAGGAATTGGCCACGAAGACAAATAATTCCACTATGCCGGCCGATCAGATCTACATGGATCTAAAGAAACTGGATGACGGCAGTTACAGTCAGACGTCCCTTTACCTTAATCCAGAATCCAACTTCACTGAAAAGATTAAGGCTCTTCAGGCAAACTCCACCGAACGCGGAGTAACCTATAACGTAACTACCTCAGGAAACATTACCAAAATGATGATTACTTCCGACTTTAGAAGCTTACTTAATGAAACAGAGATGCTTTCACAGTAAGCTCCTAAATTTTTTCTTTTTTAAATGCCCTTAATTTCAAATATTCTGATTCTCAATACTATTTCCGATGCCTGACCCTGTTTATGCTTCAATTTTGCAGCCCTAATTTTTCGATTTGACATCATAATGTTTGATTCGACATCCTTCTTTTATTTCATGTAATATTATTTTTATTCCCTATTTTGATTTAATTTTCTGTTCGACACTCCGGCTAAAAGAATAATCATCTATTTCTACCTGTCAGACCAATCTTCTAAATAAGGAGTGATATTATTGGGATTTCTAGACAGATTATTCAAAAAGAAAATTGAGGGCAAGACCGCAGAGGAATGGTATAGGCTTGCAACCAGCGAAACCGATCCCGAAAAAAAGATTGAGTATTTCGATAAAGTTCTAAAGTTGAAACCTGATTTTGCAGGAGTCTGGAACCTCAGAGGGCTTGAATATATAATTCTCAGACGATACGAAGAAGCTATTGCCTCGTTTGACAAAGCCCTTGAGATCCGACCTGTCTATCCGGAAGCAAAGTACAATAAAGAAGATGCAGAAACCGAATTAAGAAAGATAAAGGTGTCCGAAGCAAGAACCGGAGAGAGGGGAAGAGAAACAATTACAGAAGAAACAAAAACGTAAAGGAGGAAACTTAAATTTTGAGTATTCCTCTCCCTCACTTGCCATTTATTAAATAAATCTGATTTTTACGTTTTTTCCTCATAAAGATTAATTTTTTCCTTTATTTCTTCAAAAAACATTTATTTCTACTTAATTTTATCTACCTACTTTTCGTATATCTGGTTTTTCATACAGTTTATTCTTTTCTCCGCATTTCCATTCCAATTATTTCTTTCCACGGTTTAGTGCCTGGAGTCCAAGTTTTACGGGGCCTGGGAGTTTCCCGCATTGCATGACCTTCATCTGCTCAGGGGAAATAAGTTTGAAAGCTGCATTCATGAGCATATCGGATTTCATAATCCCATCCATAAGCTTCCTTGCCTGTACCGATGTTTCCAGTGCGGATCCGAACTGAGCTCGCCAGCGACGGTCGTATTCTTCAAGCCTGCACTTCCCGGCTGCAAATTCGGCTGCCGTTTCTCCTGCTACTTTTCCCGCAATCATTGCAGGAGGAATTCCACCCCCGTTTGTTGCAAAAATATGACCTGCTGCGTCTCCTACAATCAGCGTGTTTTCAGTTGCGGTTCTTTCAGGAGCGCCATTTACAGGGATAATACCTGCAATAATATTCATGATTATGCAGTTTTTTAGTTTTGGTCCTGCAAGCGGATGGCTACGCATAAAACGGTGCAGGTACTCTTTTGCAGAGACCCCTTTTTCAGCCATACCACTTCGGATTCCTATTCCAATGTTTGCCCGGTCCTGACCTTCGGGAAAAATCCAGGCATAGCCGCCGGGCACAAAATCATTTCCGAAATACATCTCCAGAGAAGAGGGATCAATATCCACGTTCCTTATCTGGTATTCGAGAGCAACCGATGTTTCTCTTGATCCGGGTTTAAGAGCAAGCCCTTTTGATTTTGCTACCATGGAATTAGGGCCGTCAGCTCCGATAATCGCTTTCGCTTTAATTCTATATTTCCCAAAGGCCCCTGAAATTTCAACAGTCGTGCCATCAATTTTCGTTACGCGAGTTTTGATCATCAGTTCAGCTCCTGCTCTTGCTGCCTGCTCGGCAAGGAACTGGTCATACCTGCGCCGGTCAAGGACTGCTCCCCTGACAGCGAATTCTTTTATATTGCAGTTTGGAGTAACAATGCGCTGAGTATCAATGCGCTGCAGCACACAGGAATCAGGGTATTTTTTCAGCGTATCCGGAAGCCTGGCCTCACGGAGCAGGGCCTGGACTTCCGAAGCATCGGGAAGAAAACCCGCGCACTGAATAGGGCTCCCTATTTCTCTTTTTTTATCAAGAAGAAGTACCGAGGCGCCGTTCTTTGCAGCATACATGGCGGCTGTAGAACCTGCGGGACCTGCACCCACAACGACTACATCATAAGAGACTTTGGGAATCATGAAAGAGTCTTCCTGTTATTCTTTTTAGCTTTTCAATTTAGGGGGAATTGTTTATTAATTCTTTCCCGAAGCTCGCGAACAATGTCAATTAATGATATTACATATTCCAAGTAATAGAAAGTTATAAATACTATTACATAGTACATCGGTTACCGGCTTCCTGTGCCGAGACGAGAATTAAGGAGCAAGGAAAAAATGAGACAGATAGCAATTTATGGAAAAGGTGGAATCGGAAAATCCACTACCACGCAAAATCTAACTGCAGCCCTTTCGACCATGGGCAATAAAATTTTGCTTGTAGGATGCGACCCGAAAGCAGACTCCACCAGAATGCTGCTTGGCGGCCTGAACCAGAAGACTGTACTTGATACACTGAGAAGTGAAGGAGATGAAGGAGTTGACCTTGATACTGTCTTGCAGCCGGGCTTTGGCGGCATAAAGTGTGTGGAATCCGGAGGGCCTGAACCAGGGGTAGGATGTGCAGGCAGGGGAATTATTACTTCTATCGGGCTGCTTGAAAACTTAGGAGCATATACCGAAGATCTTGACTATGTATTCTACGACGTACTTGGTGACGTCGTATGCGGCGGTTTTGCAATGCCTATTCGTGAAGGAAAGGCAAAAGAGATTTATATAGTCGCCAGTGGGGAACTGATGGCTATCTATGCTGCAAATAACATTTGTAAAGGGCTTGCAAAGTTTGCCAAAGGAGGAGCCCGTCTTGGAGGCATCATCTGCAACAGCAGGAATGTGGATGGAGAACGTGAACTCCTTGAAGCCTTCGCAAAGAAACTTGGAAGCCAGTTAATTCACTTCGTACCCAGGGACAATATTGTCCAGAGGGCGGAAATCAACAGGAAAACTGTAATTGACTTCGACCCCGAATCCAACCAGGCAAAAGAGTACCTGGCCCTTGCCAACAACGTCCAGAACAACACCAAACTTGTTGTCCCAACCCCACTTCCAATGGAAGAGTTAGAGGCAATGATGGTAGAATTCGGAATTGTAGAACTATAATTGTTGGATCCAGAGGAGTTAAAAAATTATGCAGATGATACGTGCAATCATCAGACCAGGCATGGAAACTAAAGTTATCGAGTGCCTTGAAAAAGAAGGATGCATTTCCCTTACAAAAATGGAAGTCTTTGGGAGAGGAAAGCAGAAAGGTATCCATATAGCAGACATCAGCTATGATGAACTGCAGAAGACCATGCTTCTAATGGTGGTAGAAGACGAACATAAAGACAGGGCTATAAAGACTATAATGGAGTCTGCCAGGACCGGAAAATACGGAGACGGTAGGATCTTCGTAACCCCAGTGGAAGAAGCCTATACCATAAGGACTGGAAAACCAGGACTTTAAACCGGATTTTCGGAGGAAAATCCCATGAAAGAGATTACTGCGATAATCAGGATGAACAAAGCCCAGAGAACTAAAGATGTCCTGCTTGAATGCGGCTTTCCTTCATTTACCGTAAGAAGGGTTATGGGCCGCGGGAAACAAAGAGGGCTTTGCCATGAATTTAATCCCCCTCTACCAGATCCGGAAAAGGAAGCTGAGACCTGTATTCGTTTTATTCCAAAACGAATGTTCACAATCGTTGTGGATGACGAAAATGTAAAAGAAGTGGTCCAGAAAATCATAGAAGTTAACCAGACTGGAAATGCAGGAGATGGAAAGATTTTCGTTTCAGACGTTACTGAAGCAATCCGTATCCGGACTGGAGAAAGTGGAGAGGCGACTGTAAATAAGGAGCTGGTATAATGGGAGCAGAAATAGAATCCAAAATTGAAGAAGAACAACAGCTTGTCGATGAAATATTAAAAGTGCTCCCCGAAAAGGCTGCAAGAAATAGAAGAAAACACATAGTTGTTAGAGACTGTTCCACTGAACAGCATATCGAAGCAGACGACAAGGTAATTCCAGGTATCCTTACAAACCGTGGATGTGCCTTTGCAGGTTCGAAAGGTGTGGTTTTCGGACCAATAAAAGACATGGTACACCTAGTCCACGGCCCAATAGGCTGTGCATATTATACCTGGGGAACTAGGAGAAACTTTGCAAAAGCAGAGGAAGGTGAAGATAACTTCCTTAACTATTCCTTCTGTACCGACATGAAGGAAACTGATATCGTCTTTGGTGGAGAGAAGAAACTAAAGAAAGCCATTGATGAAATTGTACAGATCTTCCACCCGAAAGCAATCAGCATCTCTGCAACCTGCCCGGTAGGACTTATTGGAGACGACATAGAAGCTGTTGGCAGACAAGCTGAAGAAGAGTATGGTATCAAAGTTATCCCCTCACGCTGTGAAGGATACAGAGGAGTTAGCCAATCAGCCGGACACCACATTGCAAGCAATGTTCTAATGGAACATCTTATAGGAACCGAGGAACTTGAAAATCCAACACCTTTTGATATTAACGTATTTGGAGAATACAACATAGGCGGGGACTTCTGGGAAATAAAGCCAATCCTTGAAAAAATAGGGTACAGAATTGTCTCAACCTTCACTGGAGATGGTTCATTTCATAAAATTGCCCAAGCTCACAGGGCCAAACTCAGTATTCTGCTGTGCCACCGTTCTATCAATTACACGAACCGTATGATGGAAGAAAAATACGGACTTCCATGGCTGAAGGTAAATTATATAGGAACAAATGGTACCGAGAAATCCCTTAAAAAGATGGCAGAGTATTTTGATAACCCGGAGCTCACCAAGAAAACCGAAGAAGTAATTGCCGAAGAAAAAGCAAAGTATAAGGATGAAATCGAGAGGTACAGAAAGAAACTCCAGGGAAAGACTGCTTTCATCTATTCTGGAGGCTCCAGGAGTCACCACTATGAGAACCTCTTTGAAGAACTTGGTATGAAAGTCGTTGCTGCAGGTTACCAATTTGCCCACAGGGACGACTACGAAGGCAGACAGATTATCTCTCAGATAAAAGAAAGAGCTCTTGGCTCAATTCTTGAAGATGTTCACTATGAAAGGGATGAAAACATTGAACCTGCAGTCAGTCCAGAAAGGATTGAAGAACTGAAAAAGAAAATTGGACTTATGGACTATGAAGGTCTTTTCCCAGAAACGAAAGACGGCACCATTGTTATTGATGATCTTAACCACCACGAAACAGAAGTTCTTGTAAAAGCCCTTAAGCCAGATATCTTCTGCTCTGGAATCAAAGATAAGTACTGGGCTCAGAAACTTGGAGTCCCGTCAAGGCAGATCCATTCATACGATTACAGTGGAAGGTATACAGGATTTTCGGGAGTTTTGAACTTTGCAAAGGACATTGATATGGCTCTGCACAGTCCAACCTGGAAGTTCATACGCCCGCCCTGGAAAGCAGAAGATATGGAGTAAGGAGAGAGAAAAATGTTAGATTACACCCCATGTGAAGAAGTAACCAGAGAAGCAGTAACCATAAATCCTGCAAAGATCTGCCAGCCAATAGGCGCAGTTTATGCAGCTCTTGGTGTACACAACTGCATGCCGCACAGTCACGGATCCCAGGGATGCCTCTCCTATCTGCGTATGTGCTTAAGCAGACACTACCGAGAAGCTGCTATGGCAACTACTAGCAGTTTCTCTGAGGGAACTGCAGTTTTCGGAGGCGCTGCAAACCTTAAGGAAGCCCTCGTAAACCTGACTACGATATACAAACCTGAAGTAGTTGCCATCCATACCACTTGTGTAGCCGAAACTATAGGTGACGACGTAGGTGTCATCTTAGAAGACGTACAGGCTGAAGAACTAATAGACCCTTCAATTAAGCTCTGTGCAGCTTCTACCCCAAGTTACGTGGGCACCCATATTACCGGCTATGACAATATGGTAAAGTCCTTTGTAACCACCTTTGCCAAAAAGAGCAAACCAAACGGGAAACTAAACCTTATCCCCGGTTTTGTAGAACCTGCGGACATAAGGGAAATGAAACGTATACTCTCAATAATGGGAATTACCTCCATTGTGTTTCCCGATACTACTGACGTCTTTGATGCACCTCTGACTGGCGAACCTGGAACATATCCAAAAGGTGGAACTCCGATAGGAGATATAGAGGATTCTGCAAATTCCTTCGGAACACTTGCTCCCTGTAAAATGGCAGGAGGCTCAGCTGCAAAAATCCTTGAAAAACGCTACAAGGTTCCGGCAAAAATAGGACCAACCCCCATAGGAATCAGGAACACCGACCGTTTTGTAATGAACGCGGCAAAGCTTGCTAATGTGGCAATTCCTCCTGAACTTGAAGACGAAAGAGGAAGGCTTGTGGATATGATGACCGATGCTCACCCACACTATCATGGAAAAAGGGTAGCACTTTACGGAGACCCTGATATCCTTACCGGCCTGACCAGTCTTGTAATGGAAATGGGTATGGAGCCTGCTGTAGTACTTACAGGAACTCAAAGTTCTGAGTTTGAAAAAGACATCCATGAAATGATAGACTCAGAATATCCGGAGGCTGATGTGATTTCCGGAGGAGACCTGTTCACCCTTCACCAGATAATCAAGAGAAAGCCTGTTGATCTCCTTATAGGCAATACCTACGGGAAATTCATAGCAAGGGCAGAGGATGTACCATTGATTAGGGTAGGTTTCCCGATCATGGACAGAGCAAACCTGCATTACTTCCCAATCATGGGATACGCAGGAGCTGCAAGACTCGTAGAGCGTATAGGAAATACCCTTCTTGACAGGAAAGATAGGGATGCTCCTGACTGGCTGCTTGAGACCATCGAATAAACCCCTTTTCAATAATTAATCGGATAACTGGAAAACTGCCGAAAACTTCAAAATTGAAGCAGAGGGGAGTGAAGGAAATGAAAGAGAAAATTGGGATAGTGGATACTCTAGAAGAAAGGAAGCCATATATTACCAGAAAACAGGAAAAAGGGCAGGAAATACCTCTTGCATGTGATAATAACTCTCTTGCAGGAGCTATCAGCCAGCGAGCCTGTGTTTATTCAGGAGCCAGGGTAGTCTTAAACCCTGTAACCGATGCAGTTCACCTTGTCCACGGTCCAATCGGCTGTGCAGGCTATACCTGGGACATAAGAGGTGCAAAGTCCAGTGGGATTGAAACAAACCGCACTAGCTTTAGCACGGATATGAAAGAGATCGATGTAGTCTTCGGAGGAGAGAAAAAACTCTCAAATGCTATTGATGAACTGGTGGAACTCTACCACCCTCCTGTAATTTTTGTTTATTCCACATGCATAGTTGGAATCATCGGAGATGATCTGGAGTCCGTATGCAAAACCGCAAGCCAGAAGCACAACATTCCTGTAATCCCTGTAAAATCTGAAGGCTTCAAAGGCAATAAGTCCGACGGATACAAAGCTGCCTGTGACGCTTTAAAAAGGTTGATCAAAAAGCCTTCCGAAGATGAAATTAAGAAGAAAGGTCCCAGAAGTCCTGAAACCATAAAACCAAAGATTAACATTTTAGGGGACTTTAATGTAGCCGGAGATGTCTGGCTCGTAAAGCCTCTCTTTGAGCAAATGGGAATTGAGGTCATAGTCTCAATGACAGGAGACTCAACTGCAAAAGCCATATCAAGAGCAGCTGAAGCTGACCTTAACCTTGTCCAGTGCAGTGGGTCCATGACCTATCTTGCAAAATGGATGCAGGCGGAATATGGAATTCCCTACTTAAACGCAAGTTTCTTCGGAATTGAAGATATCTCCTTAGCCTTGCGAAGAACTGCGGATTACTTTGGTTCCGAGGAGATGAAAAAGCGGGCAGAACAAATTCTGGAAACTGAAATAAACCGTATAATGCCTGAAATTTCCAGGGTCCGGGAAAGGGTCAAAGGAAAGAAGGCCGCCATTTACATGGGTGGGCCTGCAAAAGCTCTCACGCTTATCAAAGGCTTTGCCGAACTTGGTATGGAAGTCGTTATTATCGGGACCCAGACCGGTAAAAAAGAGGATTACGAGCAGATCAGTTATTCGGTCAGGGATGGGACGGTTATTGTTGACGATGCAAACCCTCTTGAACTTGCCGAACTGCTCATTAGACAGAAAGCTGACCTGATGGTTGCAGGCGTAAAGGAGAGATTTATTGCATACAAGCTTGGAATTGCTTTCTGTGACTTCAACCACGACAGGGTGGTGGAGTTCGAAGGTTTTGATGGTTTTGTAAACTTTGCGCGGGAAGTGGATGCTTCCATCAGCAGCCCTATCTGGAAAGCTGTCAGACAGAGGACCCTGATACCCGAAGCAATGGAATTAGAGAAGAAATCAGGCAGAATAGAGAAAGCGGCAGTAGAAGAAAGGATTTCCAGAGAAAGTTACGCAAAAGAGTGTAAAGGTATGCTCCTGAAACCTGAACTTTTGCACCAGAAATCCGAGGCTGCAGTTGAGAGTCAGGTATGAGGAGGCATTGAGATGACGAAAAGAAACTATGCAACTGTGAACCCCTGTGTTATGTGCCAGCCCATGGGAAGTGCCCTCGCCTTCAAGGGAATTGAGAATACTATGGTTCTTTACCACGGTTCTCAGGGCTGCAGCACCTATATGCGTCTGCTTCTTGCCCACCACTTCAGGGAACCTGTAGATATCGCATCAAGCTCGCTTAGTGAAAAAGGAGCAGTATACGGAGGCAGGGAAAACCTGAAAAAAGGATTGAGAAACGTGATTAACAGGTACAATCCGAAAGTAATCGGAGTTGCTACGACCTGCCTTGCCGAAACAATTGGGGACGATGTACCTGCAATTATCCGTGAGTTTAAAGAAGAACAAGGGATTGGAGACGACCCTGAAAAAGATATTATAATCGTTCCGGTTTCCACTCCTAGCTATGGAGAAAGCCACGTAAGCGGATATATAAAAGCCTTAGACGCAGTTGTCAGGAAATTTACGGAAAAAACTGAAGAAGAAAAAGCCGTAAAAATCCCAAATGGAAAGCTTAACGTCATCCCTGTTGAAAGTCTCTCCCCTGCTGATGTACGTGAACTCAAAGAGGTCTTTGATATTATGGCTGGAGATTATATTTTCCTGCCTGATATTTCCGAAACTTTTGATGCTCCGCTGAGAGAAGATCTCCCAAAAATTGCACCGGGTGGCACCCCACTTTCCGAAATTGCTGACATGCCAAACAGTCAGGCAAGCCTGGGCCTGGGTACAGTTAGTAAGAACTTAGCAGTTAAATATCTAGAAGAATCACATGGAGTGCCCGGATACGATGTTCCAATCCCAATAGGGCTTTCAAACACTGACATTTTCTTCACTGAGCTGGTAAAGATTATTGGATGTTCCATACCTGAGAAATATCAGAAAGAAAGGGGCAGGCTCCTCGATGCTATGGTTGACGTGCACAAGTACCTCTATGGCGTAAAAGCCGCTGTTTATGGAGATCCTGATTTTGTATTTAGCCTCACAACCTTCATGCTGGAACTCGGGATGAACCCGGTTCTGATAGCTACAGGAAGTAAAAGCAGGGACTTTGAAGCAAAAATCCGGCAAATAGTTGAAAAAATAAACCCGGAACTCGAACCTGTGGTTCTGAATGGAATTGATTTTGACACTCTTAACGATGCAGTCAGCCAATGTAATCCGGAAATCCTTATAGGAAATTCCAACGGGAGATACATTGCAAAAGCCAGAAATATCCCCCTTGTAAGGGTCGGCCTACCAATACATGACAGAGTCGGTGCACAGCGCATACTTACTGTAGGGTATAGAGGGGCTATGGAATTACTGGACAAAATCACCAATACGGTTATGGAAGCTACCGATACTTTCACCGCACCGGTACAGGCAGAATCAGCAGCATATACCGAAAAGAAAAGCGAAGAAGAGTGTGTTGAAGGACTTCGCTGAGTAGAAAAGAACTGGTGCTTTTAGTATTGCATCAGTTCTCTGCCTTGGTAGAGTTTCTTTCCTGCAACTTCCCTCCCTCTCCAGCACAGAATGAACAAAGGCACAAGCAGGATAGTCCCTGAAGTTGAAAAGCAGTGAAGCAGTCCTGAATATTGAAGTTACAAACCATATCTTCGATTCTTTAAAAATAGGTAAAGGAGACGAATGCATAGTAAGGATCAGGACTTCGGATATGATTGTCTTTTGATTCCTGAATTCCGTTTCGGGAGTACGGGGCCCTTTTCGCTGCGCTTAAGAGGGAAAATTTATAGAAATTTAAGAATATCATTTCGTTCGCTCAAGCGGACTAATTTATAAATTTACTCACAGGCTGGATTAGGGAAGCATAACCCTACCCTTATTCCGATTTTCAAGCGCCTAAACTGCTTTTAGGTTATATATAAGGACTGGAAAAATCTATTGTAGCTAAAGAAATCCGTCAAACTCTAATCATCCAAGTTCACAGTTCTCTATAATATGATCCTCATCCAAACTATTGAATATTAAATTAGCTGCTTGGAGAGTCACCAAAGTAGTTTTTCCTGGTACATCTTCTGGCGGCGATCCACCGGAGAACAAATTATCTATAAGAGATTTATTGAGCAAATACTGTAATTTGGCAGTAGCAAGCATTTGTAATTTAATGAACTCACAATGATAACTGGTTCTTGAGTCTGGGTTCCCATATACCTGCCAATTATAGCCCCTACATGAGGGACATGCAGCAACGTACATACATTGATCGCACTTGGTAGGTACGCGGGGGCCGATTGACTTGGAACCTTCATATATCTTATTCGTGGAAAATCGAGAAAAACGGTGGCAAGGCAGCTTTCTTCCATCGGTATCGTATGCACGCATGTGAGTACCAGAACCACACCAACGAGGATCGTCCTTATTTTGACCCACAATCTTGTGTATGGGTAGTGATAAAAGATTGGGGACTTTTAAGTTCGAATTATGCGCATAATGTTCCACGAGTAGTTCAAGTTGATGACTAAATTCTCTTAAGCATGCCTTTTTATTATCTAGATCTCCCCATACTGGTTCGAATACCACATTCGCAGCTACAGATGGAAGACCAAGAGACTCTATATGTCTTATGCTATCATATACGGAGCTAATTGTATCAGGCCCAATAGTCATTTTAACACCTTGATCAGGATATAATTGCTTGTAAAATGGTAGGTTCCTGATTACAGCATCATAAGAATCACAGCGATAATGATTATGTGCATCTCTGGTTCCATCTAAACTGATTCCAAGGATAACTCTGTGTTTATTTTCCACTAGCCATTGTTCAATCTCCGAGTTCAAGAGCGTAAGATTTGTACCTATAAAAAAGTAAACTTTTTTGTGCCACTTATTAGCATTGAGTATGCAGTATTCAATGAGCTCTTTGACTTCATCAAAACGAAGAAGCGGTTCTCCGCCAGATAAGTCCACCTGATACTCTTTAGGACCGTCTTCTCGGCTAAGTTCCTTTTCTAGAATCCTCTTAGCAAGTTCGAGGGGCATCTGCCTAAATCCTTTATCAATTTCAAAACAATACCTGCAGCGTAGGTTACATTGCTCTGTGATAATTAGCTGAAGGTTTAAGATATCTCCAAGTTTTTCTAATTGCTTATCCTGGTTTATGGACACCATATAAAGTCCGACTCCTGAGTCATGAACATTTACCTAATTTTGGGCAGTGTGCCCAATTTTCTGTAAATTCGAAGTCAAGTTTTGGTATAATGTAGATAAAACTGGTCTATCGTTATCGAGTTTTCAATTCAATACTATCTTAAAATTTTAGGGCCCTCCAGAATCAGTGTGTAAACTGAGGATTCAGAATGCTTATTTTAGGTAATAGATAGATAATCAGAGTTCCCCCAATAAAAGTACATTCTTAAAATCCAATTTAGATAAAAATAAACCCGATTAAACTTTAAAAACAATAGATAGGCGGGATTAGAGATTTATTTTGTGACAAATCACATTTTTTTGAAATTATGGCAACTGACTCCGTTTTCCGTTTTATAAAATTAAATGTTGGAAAGAAGGGTTAAGAAAACCTTAAAATGAAAATTAAGGATATTTAATTTCTTTAATGGAAAACAAATTCATTATCATCTGTACTTTTATTGGGGAAGCACTAGCACCACATCCAATTCACGAGATAAAGCTTATTAACCCTTGAAAAATGAATCATTTTTGAGGACCCTATATCTTAAAATTTGTAATACAGAAAAATTGGCACACTGACTAATTTTGTTCATAAACTAAAAGTTACTGTAAAGCGTAGCTATGTAACACTTATACGAAACACTATATTAAAAATACGAAAACTGTACTTAAGATTGAGAAGTTAAGGATTTTCTTTAGAAGGCTAAAGATAAGTCTTTAGCGTCCCTTCGCATTAATGTAATACCTTTAGCGTCCCTTCGCATGAACCCACGCACGTGTGCTCGCACGTTTGTGTGCAACTCGCTGGACAGTGAAGTGGCGTACATGGGTCTTCTGGAGAAAAAGACTCTAACTTTTTTCCGATGATGTCCACTGCCGCGTTAAGCATTTCCATATCTTCGTTTGGTAATCCAAGAAACATCGATTTATTCCTCCATTCGTTTGTTAATATTATAAGGAGGTTTTATAATTATTTTTGACCACACAAAGTCCAGTAATCAGTTATATATTATAAGATATAAATAAATATAAGGTCATAAAATCAGAAGATATAGGGGAGCCTGAAATCAGAATATATACTTATGTTACAAAAATTATGAGAGAGATTCACTGAAATAAGTAGAAATTTAGGAGTATATAAAATAGATAATGATCGGCTCTGTAGAAATCCTATTTAAATCAGGTACAAGGAGCTGAAAATAAAATAAGTAGAAAGATATAGGACTTACGCAGTTGAATTGAAAAATCAGTATGCTTTAGACCTTTAACTCTATAAAATACACATTTAGCTGCAACGTCTAATGTAATTAATTTTCTACCTCAAGTGCGTAAGTCCTAAGATATTTAGAATCGTTCAGTCAAATAAATAAAAATTTTTTGAGAGGATTTCTAAAAAGCCTGATTTCGAACTTTAGGATGGGCTTATACAACAACCAGTTTAGCTACTAATGGATTTAGATTAAAGTAGAGCATTGGTTTCTGATAAATGTTTCTCTATTTTCTATATAATCCAAAAAATAAATTTAACTAGAATAATTTAAGATCTTTTTCCTACATAATAGGGGATGAGAAAATAAAAATAAATAATTTGGCGGGTCAACTAAATAAAAATATTGCAAATGTTGGGGGGGATGAGGTCTCTGTCGGCACTGTACCTTATGGAGGTGTTGTCAACGGCAATACCTTTAGCGGCACCTTATACGAAACATCCTGGTATATCCAGATATCTAGCGCCGGATACGATATGAATAAGATCGTCCATGACACTCTGGCAAATGCACCGATGACCGATATGAGTACTTTTTCGCTGACCTCTCGATTGGTAGATGGGAAACAAGCTTCTTATGCGACAGCAATCGCAAATTTACGCATCTATGATGCATTTAGAGGGGGATTTTACACTGTTCCCAAGTACCAAGCCTGCGCAATGTACCACATCGACGACCAAAGGGATTGCTTCATCACTGTGGTGGGTTCAGCAACTCTGTCCGAGGATATTCTAAATACCATCCAAGTTAGGAAACTCTGATTTACTCCGCAGAATACTGCCGTGGTTAAAAAAATTCGTCTGATTCGTGAACAAAATCCATAAAAAACAAAGATCGAAAATTCTTTCAACCAGAGAAGGTTTTTCATTCCTTCTTTGATTGAATTCTTTTCTCAACTCCAAAGAACCCATAATAATGCCACTGCAAAAGCATATTGCCTAAGTGAGGCTCATATATAAGTCAATAGTAGTTACCCGACCATATGTTTTCAAAACCATTCGAAGCCACAGAATCTAGTGTTGCGATTCCAAAATAAATTCATCATTTGTTGGAAAAATCCGTGATCGACGAATATATTCAAATGCCAAGTTTTAGGAACCAATTTCAGAATCGCAGTACTAGGCTGTAGGATAACTCAGGAAGCCAATGTGCTTTAGCCGCTGGTAGTTCACAGTGCTATAATGGCTCTTACAGAAAGTAGTCCAAAAACCAGGAAACCTATGATATAAAACACGGTTGTTTCTATAGTCGGTTTTTCAGCATTCTCTATTTTTATTTCCTTATCCTTAGAGACTGTTTTGCTCAACTTGTTTTTTAACCAATTTAAAGTAAAAATAACTACTACCGCCATTCCTATTATCTCAGGAATAAAAGTGTGTTCAAGACTAAAACCTTGTGATAAGTTAAGTGTAAAAGATTCTTTGAATAGCATTAATAAGAATGCGATCCCATTAGCAATGTCGTCTTTCGGAAAACTCCATCCAAGTAGAGGCCAGAATAAGGTTTTTGGAGTATTCCACATCTGATCTTCCATAAGATGAAAAAAAGAACCTGAAGCAAGGGTAATAATTACGATATCGCTTCTTTTATTATAGAAATATAAACCTACTAGGAAGAGAGTAAAAGAAAATAATAATGTATGACTTATCATGCGTCCATTTGAAATCGTTGATGCAAAGACAATCAGTCCTAATGGTTTATCTATCAAATCAGGCAGAAGAGCTCCAACAACGAGATACCTTTTGTCTATGATAGTCTTAAAACGTGGTGCAATATATGAGAATACAAAAAATATCCCAAGTGTAATACCAATATGTCCAAAGAGCAGCATGGTAACACAAAGAAATCCCTTTTAAATATATAAAAATGTTCGCATTAAACAAAATTATTAGTTAATTAAATGATAAAAAGATAAAATGATAAAAAGATAAAAAGATAAAATGATAAAAAGATAACAGATAATATTGAGATTATTCTGAATTAATGTTTATTATTGTGACTAAACTTACTCTACAGGTTTTGTTCTTTTTTCACAGGATTTATTTTCTTTATACAGGTTTATTCTCTTTTTACAGCTTTCATAATCGCTGCTCCTTCCTGGCTCTCAACCTCTACTGCAAAGCCAACATCTTCAAAAAGCCCTTGCCATCCGGTTTCCGAGAGTTGAGGCCCGTGGTGGTGGTGTTCTGCAAGCGGTTCAACTGCTATTAACAGGCCGCCGTTTTTAAGCACTCTCTTGATCTCGAACAGAGCAAATTTAATGTCTTCCAGGTGGTGAAGCATTAAAAAGCATGTAGCCACATCCATCGAGCCAGCCTCAAAAGGAAGGGCATAGGCGCTTCCGGTCCGAAATTCCACATTAGACACGCCAAGGACATCGGCATTCATCTGCGACTGGCCTGTAAGAGAATCATGAAGATCAATTCCGTAAACTTTCGAATCAGGATTGTTTCTTGCAAGCTCTATGGTAAGGCTTCCAAAGCCGCTTCCAATATCGAGAATCGTTTCTCCTTTTATGTCAGGAAGCACAGAAGGAAGCACTTTTGATCGCACGCGTACCATGTGGTCTTCAGGAAATGTTGCTCTCTTTGCTTTTTCTGCATCTATTTTCATAAAAGGAAGGATAGCATAGACTTTTGACCCGTTGATCGCCATAAGTCCTCTTACGTAAATTCTGTCAGTTTCGGTTACGATACGTTCAACAACCGAAACTCCGACATCCCTGCAAAAACGCATATTCCATTCTTCCCTTTTCTCAGGGAACCGGATATCCAGGGGAGTATGAACTATGATATAATGAGAATATTCCGGCTTGAAATAATCTGAAATGGATTCAGGTTCATTCAGACAAATTTCACTGATACTGTCTCTGAAAAGGGAAAGAATTTGCAGAGCAGTCTCATCAGCCTCGCTTTTTACACTTCCAATTTCTCCGAACATACCTCTAAATTTGCTTTTACTAAATAAAAGCTCTCTGACAGAAATGTTTGAAAAAAGGAAAAGGAACTCACACCAGATAACCAGAATTCCTACATTTAATATACAGTAAAAAGATCGGGAATCGAAAAACTGATACTAAGCTCCTTAATTGAAGAAAAAGCCCCGTTTACTTTAGAGTTTTTCTGGACGAGACTGCTTTAATATTCAATAGCAAGATAGGTAGATTTAAATATCAAGAAATCGGATACAAGATACCTATTGGTGGTCGTGATGAAATACATAATTGCAATGATAAGGCCGGAAAGGCTTGATGCAGTCAAACGAGAACTTCAAAAACTTGAAGTAAATAGACTGACTGTATCATCGGTTGCCGGCTATGGTGCGCAAAAGGGGCATTTAGAAATTTACAGGGCAACTGAACACGAAGCAAATCTTCTTGAAAAAGTTAAGATTGAAATCGCAGTGGAAGATCAGTTCCTGCAATCAGTTATTGAAGCCATAAAGGTCGGAGCAAAAGGCAAGGACGGCTACATCGGAAGCGGCAAGATATTTGTGCTGCCTTTAGAGAACGTAGTAAGGATTCGCACAAACGAAACCGGACCAGAAGCTCTATGAGGGAATGAGTATGGCTATTGAAGCAGCAGACACTGTATGGGTACTAATCTCGTCTGCACTTGTATTGTTAATGCTTCCCGGGCTTGCACTGTTCTATGGTGGGCTTGTCCAGCGTAAAAACGTTCTGAGCAGCATGATGCATTCATTTGTTGCGATGGGCGTCATGGCTCTTGAATGGGTATTGATAGGTTACTCGCTTGCATTTGCAGATGGCAACTGGTTTGTAGGCGGCCTTGGACATGTATTCCTGAAAGGGATAGATGTATATTCAGTAACTGGCACAATTCCGACTTATGCATATATTGCGTTTCAGGGAATGTTTGCAATAATTACACCTGCTCTGATTTCGGGTGCAATTGTAGGACGTGTGAAGTTTAAATCTTATATTGCATTTATTGCCCTCTGGGGAATTATCGTATATGCACCTGTTTGCCACTGGGTCTGGGGCGGTGGATTCCTAACAGGGGAAGCTCTCGACTTTGCAGGCGGCACAGTTGTGCACATAACCTCAGGCATCTCCTCACTTGCAATTCTGACATACCTTGGCAAGAGGCGTGGTTTTGGAGTAGATCCACTAAAGCCGCATAACGTTACTCTAACGCTTCTTGGAACCGGGCTTCTCTGGTTTGGATGGTTTGGGTTTAACGCAGGTTCCTCACTTGCTGCAAACGAGATTGCATCCCTTGCATTCATTACAACGCTTGTAGCTCCAGCAGCTGCAGGATTCGTCTGGATGGCCCTTGAATGGTATCACTTAGGATACCCAACAGCCCTGGGATTTGCAACAGGGATTCTTGCAGGACTTGTTGCAATAACTCCAAGTGCAGGCTTTGTCACACCAATGGCAGCGATTCCTA
The DNA here is from genome assembly GCA_023399215.1 of Methanobacteriota archaeon. GTDB lineage: Archaea > Halobacteriota > Methanosarcinia > Methanosarcinales > Methanosarcinaceae > Methanosarcina. The sequence continues at coordinate 19,139 of JAEWQJ010000036.1, read as the reverse complement.
TAGGTGCGATTACAAGTTTCGTCTGCTACAATGCTGTAGGACTCAAAGAAAGGTTTGGATATGATGACTCGCTGGATGCCTTTGGAGTACACGGCGTAGGTGGAATAGTAGGTGCACTTTTGGTAGGCATATTTGCAAGTGTAGGAGGAACTGGTCTCCTTCTTGGGAATCCCAGCCAAATGTTAATCCAGCTTCAAGGAGTTGTCGTCACAATTATTTATGCAGCTGCAGGTACCCTTCTAATTGGATTCATACTTAACAAGACTATAGGGCTTAAAGTCAGCGAAAGTGAAGAAAACATCGGACTTGACAAAACGCAGCATGGTGAAGTTGCATATAACATTTGAGTACAGACTTTGAGTACAGGCAAAACTTTACTGTACTTTTTTAATTTTTCTGTGACTCAGAACATTAGGAAAAATCTATACAAGCACACAATCAAAAGTAAGATTCTAAGATGAAAGTGTAAGGAATGGCAAGACCAAAACTTGATTAACTTCCAGAATTCGTGAGATTCCTAAAAATGAAAGTGTAAAGGAATGCAAGGACAGAACCTGAATTTAAAAACGTGAATTTTAGAAGAAAAGTCATTTTCATGGATAGAGAACCGTGTCCATGAAACTGCCGTTTTCTTTTGTTATCATCCCAAGTCGTTTTTATTTTGAATGTTTTGTTTTCTTGCTTTTCCACAATGATAAATCCCGTCTTTAATCGTGATTTCTCGCAGAATTACCTGAAAATTTAATTTCGTGTAATCTGAAAGAGAAATTTATATGTACAAGAAACTAGGAAAAAGGTAAGATCTTTGAGATTTCCTAGTTATTGTATAAATATAGATGGGATGATAATATGTTAAATACTGGTTCTACAGGCTTTATGCTGCTTGCGACAAGTCTTGTAATGCTAATGACTCCTGGTCTGGCATTCTTCTACGGAGGACTTTCCTGTAAGCGGAATATTTTAGGAATTATGATGCAAAGCTTTGTTTCGATGGGAGTAACGACTGTTTTATGGTTTTTTATCGGGTATTCTCTGTGCTTCAGTGGAGGAGAAGGCGCAATCATAGGAAACCTGGATAAAATGTTTTTACACGGAATTACCCCGACTACAATAATCAAAGGCATGGGGTTCCCGGAAATTGTATTCGTAGCTTACCAGATGATGTTTGCAATTATAACCCCGGCTCTGATTACAGGAGCATTTGCAAATCGGGTTACTTTTAAGGCTTATCTTATTTTCCTTGTTCTCTGGCAGCTTTTTGTTTACTATCCTTTCGTCCATATGGTATGGGGAGGCGGTCTGCTTGCACAGATGGGAGTTCTTGATTTCGCAGGTGGAATCGTTGTACATGCTACAGCCGGCTTTGCAGCTCTTGCTTCGGTCTTTTACGTAGGCTCAAGAAAGTATAATAAAATAACAAAACCAAACAATGTTCCGTTAATGGCTATCGGAACTGCTCTTCTGTGGTTTGGATGGTATGGCTTTAATGCTGGAAGCGAACTCAATGTAGATGGAATTACTTCACTTGCGTTCCTGAACAGTGACATTTCAGCCTCTTTTGCAGCAATCACCTGGATGATAATGGAATGGTATAAAGAAGGAAAACCAAAGTTCGTAGGGCTTATGACAGGAGCAGTTGCAGGCCTTGCAACAATTACTCCGGCAGCAGGTCTTGTTTCTTTATCCATGGCTGCACTAATGGGAATCCTCGGATCAGTTGTCTGCTATTTTGCCGTACATATTAAAAACAAGATGGAATGGGACGATGCTCTTGATGTATGGGGTGTCCATGGAATTGGAGGAGTTACCGGCACAATTCTACTTGGAGTCTTTGCCTCGAAGGCTATAAACCCGGTAGGAGCTGACGGACTTCTTTACGGCGGCACAGCATTCTTTATTAAAGAAGTTGTGGTTGTTGCAGCTACTTCAGTCTATGCATTTGTGTTTACCTACATTATGTTGATGTTAATAAACACAGTAACTCCGGTCAAAGTTACGGACGAAGAACAGCTTATAGGACTGGATATTTCTATGCACGGAGAATGCGCCTACGACACTATTCACTGAGAAAAACAGATTATTCAATTAATGGAAAAGTTAGGGGTTCTCCCTGACTCTTTTATTTTTTCCTTTTCAGCCCCTCATTTTTCTTCGAATAGTTGTTTTTCAGAATAATTTTATCAGGATGTTTCGGTTCTTAGAACAATTTTTTCAGAATAGTTCTTTTCTTAGAACAGTTGTTTCCTTAACATTGTTATAGCTAGAATCATCGAGAAAAACAATGTAATTATGAAAATGATCACAAACGCATGGGGGTTATTCTCAAAAGGGACGTCAACATTCATTCCAAAAAAGCTTGCAACCATTGTTGGGACTGACAGAACGATTGTGACTGAAGTCAGGAATTTCATGACAATGTTTAAATTGTTGGAAATAACCGAAGCATATGCATCCATTGTTCCGGTCAGGATATTACTATAAATATTTGCCATTTCAATAGCCTGTTTATTTTCTACAATAACATCTTCGAGAAGATCCGTATCGTCAGGATACATCTTAACAGGAGTGGACCTCAGGATTTTCTCAAGGACGATTTCATTGCTTTTTAAAGATGTAGAGAAATATACAAGGCTTTTTTCCAGCTCAAGAAGCTGGATTAATTCCTTATTTTTCAGGGATTTATGCAATTTGGATTCGATCTTATCACTTGCTTTATCGATATGCCTGAGATATTGAAGATATAACTTTGAGTTTCTATACAGGATCTGTAAAAGAAAACGTGTTTTTTTGAACGTATAAAAGGATTTTATTCTCTGATCGATAAAACTTTTAATAACGTAATTTTCCTGAAGAGAGACCGTTACGATGTTTTTGCCATTAATTATAATCCCAAGGGGAATTGTATAAAAAATTCCTCCGTCCTGCAGGTTAGCACTCGGTACAGGTATATCTATTAATACAATAGTACAGCCTTCATCAACCTCAATTCTGGAGCGTTCCTCTTCATCAAGTGCAGCTTTAAGATGTTCAGCAGGGATATTAAGGTCTTTTGAAATTGAAAGAATTTCCTGCTCGTTTGGACTTACAAGATTAATCCATGCGCCGTCTTCAACCTGGTCAAGAGTTGTCAGTCCGGAATCTGTCGATTTGAATATCTGAAGCATGGATGTTCCTCTCCCTGTAGGCAGTATAGAATAATACATTCACTCAAAATGAGAATAGGATTTAAGGGTTTCAAGCAGAACGCTTATCTATAAATATATTTTCATAATAAATATTTTATGCAGGTATAGTACTGTACTAAACTTTCTCTTCTCTTTGTTTTTCCTGTTTTTCCTAATTTCTTATTCGAAAATGCATGCAAGGATTATCTAATTTAGGAATCAATCAGACTGGATTTTAATTCAAATTATTTTGAAATAGGAAATTTTATATAGGTTGCTTCAAACATATTTGAAATAAGAAATATTGAGGTGAACACGGTGAAAATCGAAATACTTGGTACAGGATGTTCAAAATGCAATAAAACAAAAGAAATGGTAGAGAAAGCTGTAAAGGAAACAGGTGTAGATGCTGAAATTGTCAAGGTAGAGGATTTCGATAAAATTCTGGGATACGGAGTCATGGTCACTCCTGCTCTTGTAATTGACGGAGATGTTAAAGTCGCAGGTAAAGTTCCAAGCGTCGATAATATCAAAAAATGGATCAAAAAATAAACCTGCTGAAATGGGCTGAAGCATTAGCCCGGAACTAAAAACTAAAATAATAGTTACTTTGAGATAAATCCAGGATTACAGTCACTTTAAGATAAATCCAAGGTCAGTGTGAAAAACATGCCAGAAGAAACAAAATGTGCATGCGGCTCGGCAAATGTGGCAATTTTCCCATGTGTAGGAGCAGCAAATGTCGGTCAGCTCTCAAACAGAATCGCAATCGAACTCGATAAGCAGGGTATAGGAAATCTTATGTGCACTGCCGGAATCGGTGCAAGAGCCCCGGGACTTATGAAGTCTGCCGAAGCTTCTGATCGTATTATCGCAATTAACGGTTGTCCTGTAAACTGCGCTAGCAAGACCCTTGAACTTGCAGGGTTTAAAGTTGATAAACATATCATAATTTCCGAACTTGGGATCAAGAAAAGCAAGGAAAAAGATCTCAAAGACCAGGAAGTAGCAGATACTCTAGGAAAAGTCATGGAAATCCTTCAGTCCGAGTGACCTCCCATTTTAACTTTTATCTATAAATTTGAAGTCCTTCCCTCTAACTCTACAAAAAATAACTCTGCACAAAATTGCTGACAGAAATTTAAGCTTGTTTACGGGTTTTTAACCGTTTTATGGCTTGTTTCAATTATTAAAACATTTTGGTGCCAATTTTTCCTTTTTAACCTATTTTAATGGCCGATTTATCTGTTTATTCAAGGAATAGAATCAGCAGGGATCTGGAGGGAATTGTAGAGTGAAGAAAAGTGAAAGTAAATTGCAATATATCTGAAAATAGACTCATTTGCAGCAGTCACATCTGCTACACGAAGGAAGAAGATTCTTGTTGCTGCTTTCCACTTCCCAGCATTCAAAACAGAGATTTATTGTGCCAAGTTTCCTGTGCTTTACTCTAAGCAACGAATTTTCATCCTCTCCACAAATAGAGCATTTGACCATGCTTGAAACCCTCAACTAGTGCATTTAAAATTCAGCTTTGATAAGGTTTGAGCTTTCAATTATTGTTTTCATGCCAGTATTGAACGTCGGTGTGACAATGTCTCAATCTAATTTCACTCTAATTCAGGTATTTATATTTACTTAGAGTGGCAAATTTGCATTTATTAATAATCGTATAAATATATATTGGTATAATATAATATAATATGAGAATCACAAAAAAAGTATGAATAACTGGAAGAAGGAACTCAAAATGGTCGATATATTTTACCCTCTTCAATGGATTGCAGACAAATTAACATACGAGGTTTTCGGGATTGCACCTGACACGCGTCTTGCAGCGAGTGTTAACTTCGTTATTTACGATGTGATGAAAATTTTCTTGCTGCTTGCAGTGATGATTTTTTTTATATCTTATCTCAGGACCTATATTACCCCGGAAAGAACCCGTAAAGTGCTTGGAAACAAAAAAGGAATTAAATACCATTTTCTTGCATCTCTTCTCGGAACAATAACTCCTTTTTGCTCGTGTTCATCCGTTCCGATATTCATTGGGTTTGTAGAGGCAGGCATACCTCTTGGAATTACTTTTTCCTTCCTGATAACCTCGCCTCTTGTAAATGAAGCTGCAGTTGCCGCTCTCTGGGCAACGCTCGGCCTTAAAGCGACATTAATCTATATAGTATCCGGGATTATACTGGGAGTTCTTGGAGGTATTCTAATTGGTCTCCTTAAGCTGGAGAGGTACGTGGAGGATTTTGTTTATAAGATAAAAGTGGGACAGCAGACTGCAAACCCCGAAGAGTTAACAGTAAAGGAACGAGTAAATACTGCCTTTGAAAACGTAAAAGACATCGTAGGAAGGGTATGGATCTATGTAATTATAGGCGTCAGCATAGGAGGCATTTTCCACGGATATGCACCGGAGGGAATTTTAGAGAAATATGCAGGCAAGGACAACCTGCTTGCAGTGCCAATTGCCGTTCTGATTGGAGTTCCTCTGTACTCAAATGTTATGGCAATGATTCCTATCGTAGAAAGCCTGATTGGGAAAGGTCTTCCCATAGGAACTTCTCTTGCGTTCCTCATGTCCGTTACAGCTGTTTCCCTGCCTGAAATGGTTATCCTTAAAAAAGTGCTGAAAAAAGAGCTAATAGCAATTTTTGTCTCAATCGTGGCAGTTTCGATAATCTTTACAGGATATCTATTCAATATATTGTTGTAATCAGTATATAGGCTCCTTTCTTCCTATCTTTTTACTTTATTAGTTAAATAGAAACATTTTTGAAATAAGCTGTCAAGTTCGTCTATATATTCATAGTATAATTGTCCCTGTATTACAGTTCAATTATCTCTTTCCGTATAGAATGAAATTCATTTAAAAAAACATACTGTACTTATTATAAAAAATATAAGAAAATTAATATACTAGAAATATCAAGATTAATATAAATATAAAGTTAAAATCACTTTCTTTAAATATCACCTTGTTATATAAATTATTGTAATAATTTGATATTATTATTTGTCGTTTATTTTGAGGTTTTAATTTAAAACTGTGATTTTCACATGTTATTCAAGAAATGAGTCTCAGGAGCAATACAAAAGTAAATTAAAATCAGTATGTTTAAATATAGCTTTGTTCATGCTAATTTATACTACTTAAGTAGTACTGGAATATTTGGTAATATCTATTGACACTAAGTAATATTTATAACGAGGATGTAAACAAGAAGAAAAACAATATTTGGGGGCTATTCTGTCCATTATTCTCGTTAGTAATATAAAAGTAAAAAGAAAATCACTATCTTTAAATATGCCTTTGTTATAATAAGAATTGGCAACATGTCGAATTTATATCGACATTATTCACATATTATTATTTCTTGTAATTTTGATATAAGAATACTATAATATTTGTGGAATATTAGTCCATATTCTTATATACTCAGGAATTGCGCAGTTGAGCTGGGAAATCAATATATTAAGTCATTCGAGTATATAGAAAATAGGTCATAAAAACGTCCTAAATATTGGATTCTATTTTTCAGCTGCATAAGTTCCAGCATTATAAGTAGAGAATAACAGATCGGAGGATTAATAGATCGGAGGATACGCTGTATGATAGAAAACACCGTTATGCTATTAATTATAGTACCCCTACTGTTTTCGTTATTATTTGTAGCCCTTCCCAAATCGCTATATAAGTACTTGGCTTGGGCTTTTTTCATAATTGGAGTAGCTTTATCAGTTAGTTTAGTATTAGGCGGTACTGGAGTAGTTCCGGTTGAGGGACCAAATTTCGCAATGTTTGAAAACATTGTCCTTGTACTCGAAATACTGGTAATACTATATATTCTTGCTGTGTCAGCAAAATATAAAAACTGGCCTACACTTGGACTTGGAATAATTTCAGCAGCCTTATTTGCTTACACTTATGCCAACGTTCCAGGTGCTGAAAGTGCTTCTTTTAATATTGATCAACTGTCTCAGCTCATGATATTAATTGTGAATATAGTCGGTACTGCGATTATTTTATTCGCAACTGGGTACATGGATCAGTATGAGGAGCACAGACATCTTAACAGACAAAGGATATTTTACTTTACAATGAGCTTCTTCCTGGCAGCCATGAATGGTCTGGTAATGTCTGACACACTAGGATGGCTGTATCTTTTCTGGGAACTAACAACTCTGTGTTCATTCGTGTTGATCTCATATAACATGGATGAAGAAGGAATAAACAACGGTTTCAGGGCTCTGGCCTTAAACCTGGTCGGCGGAGTTGCTATGTCTATAGGCATAATTCTGCTTGCAACTAAATATGATATAAGTTCCCTTACTGGGATTGCAACTTACGCTGGAACTGATGCAGTAGCACTGGCCGCTTTAGCCCTTCCTGTTGCTTTACTCTGTATTGGAGGCTTTGCGAAATCTGCTCAGATGCCCTTCCATAGCTGGCTCTTAGGTGCAATGGTAGCTCCTACCCCTGTTTCTGCTTTACTGCACTCAAGCACGATGGTAAATGCCGGTGTGTTTTTAGTTGTCAAGCTTGTACCAGCTTATGCTAATACCTCCCTTGGAACAGCTATTGCAATTTATGGTAGCTTTACTTTCGTTATTTGCTCAGCTTTAGCCTTATCTCAAAGAAACGCTAAAAGAGTGCTTGCTTATTCAACTATTGCAAATCTAGGATTAATTATCGCAAGCGCTGGGATTGGCACACCTCTGGCTGTAGCTGCTTCGATGATGCTTATTCTGTTCCATGCTATATCAAAAGGTCTCTTATTCCTGTGCACAGGTGAAATTGAGCACACCATAGGAAGCAGAGATATAGAGGACATGTCAGGATTAATAAAGAAGGCTCCTCTTCTCACCTCCATTGCAGCTCTGGGAATGATATCCATGCTATTACCTCCTTTCGGAGTATTGCTCACAAAATGGGTATCAATGGAAGCTGCTTCAAACAACCCTGTTGTGATAATATTCCTAGTACTTGGAAGTGCACTCACCACAGTTTATTACTCTAAATGGCTTGGAACAATCTTATCATCCAGCATGGATAAAAATGCAGTTCCCCATAAAAAACTGGAAACATATTTCCCACTATCGATTCTTGCATTATCCATTATAGGTACAAGTATCTTTATATTTTCAATATACAACTACTTCATCGGACCTCAGGTCACAATTCTACTCGGAAATGCTCCTAACGTTACAGGGCCAGTTGGACAATTTACCTCTGAAATAGGGGCCTTTACTTATGCAGTAATATTTGTAGTGCTTGCTCTGGCTATTCTGATATATCTTGCTACCAAAAACATGTTTACTCCTCGTATAGCTAGCTACTATATGTGTGGGGAAAACAACCTTGAAAAGGACAGATTAATGTTCAGAAATGGACTTTGCGGCTACGAAAAAAGTAGCGTTTCCAACATCTATCTCCAGAATATCTTTGGAGAAAGTAAACTTACAACATTTGGATATGCAATTTCCATAATTCTGATCGTAATTGCATTAGCAGGAGGAGTCGGATTATGAACGACATTCTAACAATTATTCTTGTCTTAATTGGTGCTCCTATCATCGGCTGTATAGCCTCAGGAATAGACAGGAAAATCACTGCAAGATTGCAGGGTAGAGTAGGTCCTCCTCTTTTGCAGCCATACTATGATGTTAAGAAGCTCTTCAGCAAAGACAACATAGTTGTAAATCCATCTCAAAACTTTTACGTAATAGTGTACCTCGTCTTTATCATTTTGAGCCTTTTGATGTTAGTTTTCAAACAAGACTTCTTGATGATAATATTCGTCTACACAGTAGCTTCGGTAGCTCTAATTGTAGGAGGAATGAGCACTGGTTCTCCATACGCTAGAGTAGGAAGTTCAAGGGAAATAATGGCTATACTGTCCTATGAACCAGTTTTAATATTATATGCCCTTGCAATCTACTTGCTTACCGGCACTTTCAAACTATCTGCGCTGTTAGATGCACAATCCCCTCTGCTAATGTATACGCCTCTCATATTCATAGCAATGATAGTTGTTCTGAATATTAAATTGAAAAAATCACCCTTTGACTACTCAACCTCTCACCATGGTCACCAGGAGCTGGTTAAAGGTATGACGACCGAATATGGAGGGCCAGGGTTTGCCACCATTGAGCTCGCACACTTTTATGAATACGTGTTCTTAACTGGACTCATATTCTTATTCTGGGCATCAACCCCAGTAATAGGTGTGCTTATAGGTATCATTGCTTACTTGCTTGTAATTGTTATAGACAACATTACTGCAAGAGTGTACTGGCAGTGGATGCTCAAACTGAGCTGGACAGTCCTGCTAGTAATTTCGGTTGTGAACATAGCATTCCTGTACGTTAGCGGAGTCAAATTAGTTTAAAAGAGGGACACTTATGAGTTTGGCAAAATCCCCATGGATCATACATGTTAACTGTAACAGTTGCAACGGCTGTGATATTGAAGTAGTGGCCTGTCTTACTCCTCTATATGATGCTGAAAGATTTGGTGTTTTAAACATTGGTACTCCCAAACAAGCTGATATAATGGTGGTCACAGGTTCAGTGAATTACAAAAATGTAAATGTGCTTAAAAACCTTTATAACCAGATTCCTGATCCAAAAGTTGTTCTAGCTGTGGGCGCCTGTGCATCTACAGGCGGGATATTCCACGACTGCTATAATGTAGTAGGCGGAGTAGACCAGGTCATACCCGTAGATGCATATGTTCCCGGATGCTGCCCAAGACCTGAAGCCATACTTGATGGCGTAGTAGCAGCACTTTCAATACTTGAAGACAAGAAGAAAGGGAACATCAAAGGAAAAGAAGTAAAATTGAAAGGAAACGAGGTGCCATCAAATGCTTGATAATGTGATTCAAGATATAACAGAAATAAAAAGCAGTGGTGAACTACTAAAAACTGTTGAAGGTTTAAAGAGCGGTGGCTATCGATATTCTACTATGATATGCCTGAAAGCTAACGAAGGTCATGAATTGATATATATCTTTGAGAAAGATAACAAATTAAAGAATCTAAGATACTTTGTGAAACCTGGTGAGAAACCCAAGAGCATGTCAGGCATTTACCTATGTGCACTTTTGATCGAGAACGAGTACCAGGATCTTTTCGGATTGACCTTCGAAGGTTTAGCAATCGACTACAAAGGCCACCTTTACTTAACGCCGAACAGTCCAAAAACTCCCTTGGCTTAAAGCAGTTTGAGAGGAGAATCACATGACAACCATAATACCTTTTGGTCCTCAACATCCCGTTTTACCCGAACCAGTTTCGTTAAAACTCGAAATTGACAACGATGTTGTTGTTGGAGTACTTCCCTCACTGGGCTACGTTCATAGAGGACTTGAGAAATTCATAGACACGAAAGACTATAATCAAACCACGTATATTTGTGAGAGAATATGCGGAATATGCAGTGCTCTGCATGGTATAACTTATACACGGGCAGTCGAAAAACTATTTGATACCGAAATCCCCGAAAGAGCGCAGTATATAAGAGTAATAGTTGGTGAACTTAACAGACTTCACAGTCACCTACTCTGGCTTGGTCTTTTTGCTGATGGTTTTGGGTTTGAAAGCCTCTTTTACGAATGCTGGAAGTATAGAGAGGAAGTACTGGATGTAGCGGAAAGAATCTGCGGAAACAGAGTCATACATTCAATATCCAAAGTCGGAGGAGTTACCAGAGATCTGGATAAAGAGCATATTGATATGCTTTTGAAAATGTGTGATTCGCTGGAACCTGAAATCAAAAATATTGAAAAAGTGTTCGTAAACAATTACACGGTTAAGCAAAGACTTGTGGGATTAGCCACAATGTCAAAGCAAGTCGCATACGAAGCTGGAACAGCTGGCCCTACACTTAGAGGAAGTGGGAACGCTATCGACGTGCGGGAGACATCAGATTGGGATATCTATAAGGATCTCGGTTTTAAGACGGCTGTTGAAAAGGATGGAGATTGTTACGCCAGAACTAAAGTAAGAATCGCTGAGCTATACAATTCTATCACTATTATAAGAAATGCAATCTCCAAGATGCCTGATGGTGAGATTGCAACACGTGTTAAAGGCTTCCCTACTGGAGAAGCGATTATGAGAACAGAGCAGCCCAGAGGTGAAGTTGTATACTATGTGAAAGGTAATGGTACCAAAAACCTGGAAAGACTTAAAGTAAGGACACCTACCTTTGCAAACATACCTTCACTGTTACTGATGTTACCAGGCGTCAAACTCGCTGATGTACCTATAGTTGTACTTACTATAGATCCCTGCGTTAGCTGCACTGAAAGATAAAAAGAAGGGTGATATTAATGGGCATGTTAAACCTTGTACTAGCAAACGTATCTCGTAAACCTGCTACCAGACTTTACCCCTTCGAGGTGAGGCCACCTTTTAAGGAGTTCAAAGGAAGAATTGCTTTTAACCCTGAGAACTGTATTCTTTGCGGACTATGTCAAAAGAAATGTCCACCTGATGCAATAACAGTTACTAAGGCCAATAAAACATGGGAACTCAATGTATTTAGATGCATTATGTGCACTGAATGCGTTAACGGCTGCCCAAAAGATTGTCTATCAATCTCTAACGAAAGAGCAAAGACTGGTGCTAAGGAATTTATTAAGATAGCGGTTCCAATAGTAGACAAGCCAAAAGCTCCAAAAGCAGCACCTTCAAAATAAGAATTTAATTTTTAAATTAATTCTTTTTTGATACTGCTTTTTAATTTTTAAAATATTATACCTGAAAAACAATATTGAATAATCTCCGGTCTAAATATGGCATTTAAGGGAATCCTTGAATAGGATTCCCCAAAAACCACAGGCAGAAAAGATATTTTTTCTTGATTTCTGTTTTTCTCTCGATTTCCAATTTTTCTCTATTGATTTTTGCTTTTTAAGAAAAAATCAATATTACAGTAGTAAAATATATTCTCCGTGCCAGAACCTAAAAATTTGGAGAATGAAATGCAGCCCCAAACTTGTTAAAAAATGATACGAAAGAGAAAAAAGAAAGCTTTTTCTGGAAAAAGGAGTAGAGAATGAAAAAGCAGTAGAGAAGTTGATTGAGAAAGGAATCCTGAGTTTACTTAGGACCAACTCTAAAAATATATGTACTCCGTGGGGTACTTTCAAAGAAAATCCAGGAAACACATTATAGAGCCAGGGAATTTAGTTAAGCTTTTATTCTTTCTTCTTACATGTTAATAATGAAAAAAGGCAAAATGAACAGGAGATGAGCTGGCTGACGAGTAGAATTCCTTTTTCCAATACAGGGCTGGAAACTAATTTTGATAAACAATGGGCTTTTGAAATTGCTTACTTTACTCAGCATATAGGGACTGATCTCAAGAACCTTGGAGATCTTCTGAATTCAAGGGATTATGTTGAGTCACGTTTCCTGGTCTCAGAAATGAAACAGAGAGCAGAATATGAAAAAACTGTTCAGCCCGATTTCAGGACTTCGGACAGCCTTGTAAAAGCCCGCAAGTTGTTCAACAGCTTTCTGGACGAGTGTGTCAATTTTGCTGAGCTTCTGAGGATCACAACAATACAGGAAGAAACCGGGTGTGAAGAAGTACTGGATAAGCCCGAACAGATCAGGAACTCGATCGAGAGGCTGAACCTTCTTAAAGAAATGTTAACGGATGAACTTTGTTTTCATGGCTGGTATTACTGAACAGGCAGCATCTGAACATTTTCTCAGTCTTATAATCACTGCTTATACCTGTATTAATCACTACTTATACCTGTATTAATCACTGCTTATACCTATATTGTAATTGCTACCTATAAACGGTTTTCCTGAAAATCGATGGCATCTGGCTCAGGGGCTTTTCCGGATGATAGAAAGCTTTATTATCAAGAACCTCATTAGGGGAGTTGCAAAGGGTTATATACAGGAATGGGTAACAGGGTAGCTATTCAAGTCAAAGGTTATCTAACCTAATATTATTCAATTTAATAATTCCGTCTGCCTGTATCACAGGGAATAACTCAAAAAAGCGTCCGGAACTTATCCAAGAAAATCGAATTTTTGCTGTATAAGTTTTATTTATCTCGGTTGTGAATTTCCCTGGTCCTTAGGCAACTTCTCGCATTCCCGGGAAATATTACCATTTATACAGCGTGTTTACCTGTTTTTAGCTGGTATCATGTACTGGTTTCAATAAATGGCCTCTTCCGCAAAGGATACTGACGGGTATGCGGCAGAGTATGTAAGCAACAGATCTGCAAATTGAGCGATCTGTAAAAAAATGTTAATATTAGAGTGAGTACATGGAAAAATTAGCAAAATTTAAAGCATTGGGGCTTTCAGACAGTATGTTAAAAGCCCTTAAAAAGAAAGGGTTTGAAGAACCAACCCCAATTCAGGAAAAAGTCATCCCGCTTTTTATGAAAGGAGAATGTGATATCATAGGGCAGGCTCAGACCGGAACCGGGAAAACAACGGCTTTCGGAGCCCCTATTATAGAAAAAATTCCGGAGAAATCAGGAAAGGTGCAGGCGATAGTCCTGACACCGACTCGAGAATTAGCAATCCAGGTTTCAGAAGAACTTAACTCTCTGAAAGGAGACAAAAAGCTGCATATTGTCCCGATTTATGGGGGACAGTCCATGACCCAGCAACTCAGAATGCTGAAAAGCGGAGTTGATATTGTCGTGGGAACTCCAGGAAGAGTCATCGATCACCTTGCGCGAAAGAGCTTGAACCTTGAGAACATCGCGTATTTCGTACTGGACGAAGCTGATGAAATGCTCAATATGGGCTTTATTGATGATATTAAGGAAATATTAAAGGCAACCGGGCCTGATAAGAGAATGCTTTTCTTTTCAGCTACAATGCCAAAGCCTATCCTTGGCATCATCAAGAAACACATGAAGAACTATGAACATGTTGCTATTAAGAAAGAAGATCTTGATGTAAGCCTCACTGAGCAGATTTATTTCGAAGTCAAGGAAAGCGACAAATTTGAAGCCCTTTGCAGGATTATCGATATTGAAGACGAATTCTACGGGCTTGTGTTCTGCAGAACAAAAACCGATACCTCCCAACTTGCCCAGAAGCTTGGAGACCGGGGATATGCAGCCGATGCACTGCACGGCGACCTTTCCCAGCGTGAAAGGGAAAAAATACTGAACAGGTTCAGAAAACAAAAGATAAACATCCTCGTAGCAACCGACGTTGCAGCCCGGGGTATCGACATCATGGACCTGACCCACGTAATCAACTATTCCCTTCCGCAAGACCCTGAGTCCTACGTACACAGGATAGGAAGAACCGGCCGGGCAGGAAAGCAGGGAACTGCAATTACTTTTGTTACATCCACGGAATACAGGAGGCTCACTTACATAAAAAAGACTTCAAAGTCCGAAATGAAGAGAGGCCGAATTCCCGAGATAAAAGATGTAATAAAAGCCAAAAGGGCAAGAGTAAAAACCGAACTTGAAGAGACTATAAAAACTGAAGACTACGGCGACTGCCTTGAGATGAGTGAAAAGCTCCTTGAAGAATACCCAGCCGAGAAAATCCTGGCTGCCCTCCTGAAGTATTCTTTCAAAGAGATGTTCGACGAAAGCATGTACACAGAGATCTCTGGAAGTTCATATGTCGACCGGAAAGGCAAAACCAGGCTTTTCATCGCAATGGGGAAAGCTGACGGCATGACCCCTGAGAAGCTGTGCGAGTTTATACAGGAAGAAACCGGAGAACACGACCTGAAAGTAAGAGATGCAGAAATTTTCCCGCACTTCTCCTTCGTAACCGTACCTTTTGCCCAGGCTTCAGCCCTGCTTGAAATCTTCAAAGACAAAAAGAGAGGGCGAAAACCCTTTATAGAGCTTGCCCAGAAATCAAAGAGAAGAAGCTCAAAGAGTTCGGATGAATATCGTGGTGGCACTCGCAACGGATCTCGGAGTGACTCTCGAAATTACTCTCGAAATGATTCTTGGAATGGCTCTCGTAATACGAACGGCAAAAGTTATACAAGAGATACACGAACTGCGAAGAAAAAATATTCTTCGTACTAATTCCATTTCTTTTTAAGGAGTTAAGGGGCTACAAAGCTTCAGTAATTTAGAGAAATTCTAAGAGATTCTGAAAGCATAATTTTACCCCCTAATCCTTTATTCAAACCCCGGATTTTTTACTCAGACTTGTAACTATTTTTAGTTTATTTTTTGGATTTAACTTGGAATCAAAATCGATAGACTAATTTTGCATAGGCTGAATAACTACTGATATTCTTAGGAGTAGAATTCTTATTTTCCCAAAAAGGTCTTTATTCCTATTAAAATAACAAATATACCAAAAGACTTTCTCAACACATCCATCGGGAGCATATTTGCGAATTGTGCTCCAAATTTAGCACCAATGACCATAGCAATACAAATGATTATACCCGCATATAAATCGGTGTTTCCCCTTTTATAGTATTCAAGAAAAGCAAGAATGCCAACAGGCGGAAGCAGTGCGACTAGAGAAGTTCCCTGGGCTTTTATTTGAGAAAATCCCTGTAAAACAACTAGTGCAGGAATAATGATAACCCCACCACCGATCCCAAATAGTCCACTTAAAATACCTGCTGCAGCGCCAATAAGTAAATAAATTATTAAATCTTCCATAAAGTTTTACCATCCTAAGATATTTTTAAAGAACGTTCTTTAGATTCCTTTTTCGTCACAAAAACAGATGTAGAATCAGTATTAATACCATTTCATTAATAAAAAAATTAGATTGTTGTTCGAAAAAATAGAGTTCATCAGCTAATTGGTGTAATTTTAATCCTGTAGTAGAAAAATAAGAAAGAATAAGGATAGAATAAAAACTAGAAAAACGATTATTTGATGCAGTAAAAACCAGCCTGCATGTAAGAGTACCAGAATAATTCTACGGTCCTGAACCCTGTTTCTCTTAGGAGTTCTAGGTGTTCTTCAACAGTTATTGGAAAATATTCTGTATCAAAACGCTCCAGATGCTCCTTTATTTCGTTATCAGTCCTACCGTGGGTTAACTGGAAATTGCGCCAGTATCTTTTCCCTGCAAGAATTCCCTCTTCGGTTGACGGCCTGATATTTTCGAAGGTAATGTAAACTCCACCATCATTTAGAAGGTTATAACACACACCAGTGGACCTGGCTCTGCCTTCGCGGTTAAGATAGTGATGACACTGTATCGCAGTTATAATGTCCGGTTTTTCCTCCAACTCCTGAGAGAATTCCTGGGTAGAGGAAGCTTTCAGGAATTCCAGCCGGTCAACAGGACAGGAAGATAGTTTTTTCCTTGCCTGAGTCAGCATACCTTCTGAGGGATCAAGTAAAAGAAACTTTGTAGCCGGAAATTCTTCAATTGCCTTATTAACCAGAGATCCTGTTCCGCATCCGGTATCCAGCCAAATTCTTGGGATTGATGGCATGGACTTGATGAAATTGATAGTTTCCTGATGAAAGCAGGAGTAAAAAGGAATGATGCTGGATACATTGGTATCATAGTCTTCAGGAGGCTGAAAAGTATAATTTTTAGTAGACTTTACTGGAGACATAGAAGGGTCCTCTATAACTATAATCTTATTGAATATTATAGTTTTCTCAGTATACTAATGTGTGACAAATAGTTTTCCATGAAATTCAAAAAATCATTCATTCCATTGAACAGACACTAATTTTAAGATTTTTCATAAGAGTTGTTGATTTTGTTATTTTATTTAAAAATATTTTTGGATCTAAATGGTTACATTGATGAATAAACTTTTACCTTTTAATTTATCAATAACAATATTCAATTATCATATTGGTCTATTTTATAATATTATCTAAATATTTATAATCATAAGTCTTAAAAAAAGATAAAATTTAATAATATTAAATTTAGATTCACTGTAGAAGACAAATTTATATTAATTTTTCGGGAAGTTCTGTTATGGATAAAGAAGTTGAAAAAACACAAGGTGAAAAATACGCGAGTAAAAGGGACAAAGTAGCTGAAGAAGTACAAACTGTTAGATATACACTTAGAAAATTTCTTGAACTTATTAGGAAAAATTTTGAAGCTGATAGTTGTTATTTATATCAAGTAAATACCGAAATGGATGAAGATGAAAAAAAAGAATGCATAAGAAAAAGGGTTGAACATATTAAGAACGTTTATGAAAAAAGAGGAGAAATTTATCCAAATGAATTAGAAAATGCAAAAAATAATCCTAATCGTGTTAAAATTCTAAATTTTGTAGACATATCAGAGAAAGAAGATAAAAAAGTTTGGAGTCACGATTCATATAACAAACCTGAAAAATATGTGGTCTTTGACAAATGTACTAATAATTATAAAGGAACTATTGGAGACGGTCTTAAAGCAACAATTGAAGCAGACAAAATATATTTCGATGCTGTAGACTCTGTGACATCAAATGAATCCAGAAGTGACATAAACATATCAATTTTTGAAGAAGGTCTGAACGGATATATAGCTAGAACTAAAAAAACCGTAATATTTTCAAGTGATAAAGCAATTTCACGCCATAGTAGTTCAGCCAGTTATAACGTAAAAAAGGGAATTACGTTTAGATGCGAAATGATGATTGGTTTTCCATTAATTGATGAAGATAAATCTGTTATTGGCATCTTAAAGATTGAAAAATATATCATGAACTATGATATGGGAGAAGATAATTACAAGTTTGATAAACTCAAAATAGATCAAGGAATAGAAGATGTAAAAAAATATTTACCTCTATTCGTAAAATTTATTAAATCCTCAAAAGAAGAATTTGATACAAACTCATATGAAAAACTTCTTAGAGGCATTGAGTTATTAGAGGATCTAAAGAGAATTGAACCTATTATTTTAAAAGATGTATTAATTCGACTTCTTAAATCGTTGGATGATTTTTTTAGGACAAACTCATGTGAAAAGCTTTGCACAACTATGGAGTTATTAGGGTCTTTGGATCAATTAAACATGGAGGTATTAAAAAAAACTGAGATAGTTGATTTAGGTTTATCAGAAGAACTGCAGAATATAAAATTGGACTTTGCAGAAAATTCAGCGGGAGCTACAAATTCTAAAGAGTTTTGTCAAGAGTTCAAAAAACTAGTCATAGCTTTAAAATCTCTGGATGACGAAAAAAACAAACAATTGTCAGATTGTAAAAGAGAATTATCAAATCTATATTTAAATATAGACTCATCAGAAAATTCTAATGAGAGCCAACGATTTGAGAAAATTGACGCAAAGGCTCATGACTTATTAAAACGGATGAAACAAATTGAAAACTGCAAGAGAATTAGTAAAGAAATCAAGGAATTATTAAAACGTTCTAACGTTAATTATTCCGAAAAAGATTATGAAAAACTCTTGGCGTCCCTTGAAGAACTTGATAAAGAAAATAAAGATTATTTGGTAAAAATTATATCTGGAACTGCGCCGAAAATTCTGTACAGTCCGGAGAGAACAAAGTGTCCAAAAGAAATAAAAACAGAAATTTGTAGATTATTAGAGTATTTGAAAAGAATTGAAAATTATGAAAGGATTAGAAAAAATATCAAGAACTATTTATTAGAAAACAAAAACGTCGAATATTCAAAGCCGAGAATTATTCAATCACTAAAAGATGATTTTGAAGAGAACGAATTAAATTATATTAAAAAACGTCAACTTTATTTAGAGAAGATTGAAAAAAAAGTAGAGTATCAAAGAAACATTTATTCAGATATTAAAATAATAGATGAAATAAATGGACTAAATGAAAAACTTAAGTATTTAGTAGATGATCCAGAAAAAAGTGAGCAAGAAGTAAAAGACTATTTAGAAAAGAACTCCTCTAAATTAAAAGAAATAAACGAAAAATTAGAAAAAATTCAAGAAGAAGCAAATGAATATGCAAAATTTTATAATGATATTGTCAATGAAATAGATGAATTTTTAGATCAATTAAATAAAAAAGTAA
>JAEWQJ010000003.1 GCA_023399215.1 Methanobacteriota archaeon | reverse complement strand
TCTGGAAGAGTTGCATGTAAGAGAAGGTAAGACGATCATTATTGTTACCCATGACGTTGAACTTGTAAGATATGCAACAAGAGTTGTGTACATCCGTGACGGTGAGATTGAAAAAATCGAGACACGTACAAAAAACGAACCAGGTGTGGAAAACGAACGAGGTACGAAAAACGAAGCAAATCTGAATTGAGGAGTTAAAATGAAAAAGTTCTCTCTGCTAAAAATAATACTGTTGTTTTCAGTATTCATATGCCTTGGAGCTGGAACAGCACTTGCCTCTAATGGTGATATAAAATCTGCATATTTGGAGGTAAACCTGACTAATCAGAACCCTGATGCTGCCCGTCCTGGAGAACCTGTTGAACTCACTGTCAGCGTGCAAAATGTAGGAAACGCTAACCTGAAAGACATTGCTGTCACAGTTAACCCTGAATATCCTTTCAGTAAGGTTTCCGGAGAAGACCTAACAAAAAAGGTCTCTTACCTGAATGCGAGGCAGGATGATGACGATGCAGCAGTCCTTAAGTTCAAGCTTATGACAGATGCCAATGCTTCAGAAGGCACATATGATATCGATATAACCACCACTGCTAAAGAAAGTGGGTCTTTGTCAAACACGGTTGCCACTACAAAAACCATCCATCTCGAGGTAAGGGGTAAGGAATACGCTCAGATTGTTACCATAAATAAGGCAAGTATTGACATTGCAAAGGAAGAGCCTCTGGAATTCATAATAACAAATACCGGAAACTCACCCCTGAAAAATATGGTAGTTTCCTGGAAAGACCCAAAAGGGGTAATTTTGCCAGTATATTCGGATAATACCAAGTACATTAAATATCTGGCTGCAGGCGACTCCGTAACCGTTGCTTACTCGGTAATGGCAGATGTAAATGCAGACCCTGGACTCTATACTCTGGACGTAAACCTCAGCTTTGAAGACTATAATTCAAATGAAAAAAGTATACGGACTACAGCAGGGCTTTTCGTTGGTGGAGAAACCGATTTTGATGTTTCCTTTTCGGAAAGTGACCAGGGAGAAACTTCTCTTTCAGTTGCAAATGTAGGAAACAACATGGCGTATTCCGTGAAAGTTTCGATCCCTGATCAGGATGGGTATAAGGTTTCAGGAAGTTCCTCAACAATTGTTGGAAACCTTGAGAAAGGAGACTATACAATCGCGTCTTTCAACATTGCAAGCACACAGCAGGATGCTAAGAATGTAGAATCCTCATCCGATAATATAAAATCCAGTGATAAAGGAGAAAACGTAACTTTCGATTCTATGGATTCCAATCCTCTAAAAGTCCAGATTGAGTATACGGATGCAAAAGGAGAAAGAATAACGGTTGATAAGGAAGTAAAGCTCGAAATGAACTCCGGAAACATGACTGCACAGGGATCAGGAGGACCGAGTAACAAGAGTAGTGGATTTGGGTCATACTTATCCTATATTGTGATAATAGCTCTTGTAGGAGGAGCATTCGTGTACAGAAAGAAAATTCAGGAAAAACTGATGGGAAGAAAAAAGAAGTAATCCGGAAAAAAACCTGAAAAACAGAAAACCTGAAAAACAGAAGGTCTGAATAAGGCAGCATCAAAAAAGATAGCATCACTAACAAACATAGAATGTGGGGTGAGAGGCACAAGCTTTTTAAAAAACTGCTTGCCCGCAAGCCTTTTCAAAAAAGGCTTGAGCGAAAACTCCAGCAGCAACGTGGTCGGCGTGATAAACCGGCGCAACGGTTGAGCGAAAAACCTTTTGAGAAACGGTTTCATCGAAAACCCGATAAACGTTTGAATTTGAGAACCTTACACCCAAACCCTATAGGCGTGATAAACCGGCGCAACGGTTTGTGATAAACCGGCGCAACGGTTGAGCGAAAGATAACGGAAGGATACAGGATGAGAAACTCAACCTACCTGAAAATGGGTCTAAACATGCTTGTGCACAGTAAACTGCGAAGCTGGCTGACCATTATCGGGATAGTTATAGGAGTGGGATCTGTAGTTGGCATTATCTCTCTGGGAGATGCCATGCAGGCAAACGTGCAGAGTAAGCTATCTGATCTGGATTTGACAACGATAACGATAAGCCCCGGGTATACCAAGGCATCATCCAATATGCATGGCCCTGGTATGGGGGGTGGCACATCAACAGATGCAGAATTAACGAAAGATGATATTAATGCGCTTCGAGGACTGGATAGTATACAATATATTGAAGGAGAAATTTCAGGCAGAGAAGAGGTTAAATATGCAGGACAAAACGCAACCCTTCCAATAACAGGTGTTGATCCTCAAGTCTGGAAATACATGACTACCCTGAAAACGCAATCAGGAAGATTACTCGAACCAGCTGATAAGAATGTTGCAGTCATAGGAAGCGATGTTGCCAGTGAAATTTATGATCAGAATATCGGAGTTAACCAGGTAATAACCATAAACGGCAAAGCAGTGCGCGTTGTTGGAATCCTGGAAGAAGAGGGCATGGGAGGTGACTCAAGAATCTACATGCCAATCGATGGAGCAGTGGATCTTATTACAGATGCGAAAAAAGATGTTTATGATAGCATATCTGTAAAAGCCAGGAGTGAAGATCAGGTAGATGAATTGACGACAGAAATCGAAAAAAAGCTGATGGTCTCAAGACACATTAATAAGGAAGATGACAGGGATTTTTCCGTAACAGCGTCAAAATCGTTGGCTGATTCGGTTACTGAAATGATGAGTTCGATGACCCTCTTCCTTGGCGCCATTGCAGCTGTTTCCCTGCTTGTGGGAGCCGTAGGCATTGCCAATACCATGTTTACCTCTGTCCTGGAAAAGACAAAAGAAATCGGGACTATGAAAGCCATTGGGGCAAAAAACAGGGATATCCTCATGATTTTCCTCTTTAATTCCGCAATGGTGGGTCTTGTTGGGGGTATCCTTGGAGTAATTCTGGGGTCTTTTGTTTCATCTGGGCTCCAGATGATGATGGGAGGTAATATGACTGGAGGGGGTGGTGGAGTAAGCTTTTCTTTGATGCTTGAAGGTCTTACTCTTGCAGTTTTGATAGGAGTGATCTCTGGAGTAGTACCAGCGTACAGGGCCTCGAAATTAAAGCCTGTGGATGCACTCAGATATGAATAAAACGAAAAAGGTAGGAATAAATAGAAAAGTAGGAAATAAACAGAAGAAGAAAGGAATAAACGAAAAAGGAAGGAATAAACGAAAAAGGAAGGAATAGACAAAAAAGGAAGGATAAACAGAAAAGAAAGGGTTGATTCCCCTTTCTTATTTCCTGCTTCACTGGAATCAGTGGATTTCTGCTAACAAAGGAAAAAGGTTATGGTATGAGTTGTTGAAAGCCATAACTGGTAGAAGCTCTTTTATATTTATTTTAAAAAAGGCAACGGTGCTCGTTTTTTGAATAGATCCATGACTCGTGTATACGATCTCGTTATCCAGCAATTGAGACTTGACGCGACACTGGAATGCATCTGAAATTCTAATTGCAGGAGCATTTTTCTTTGTTTTTTGAGCAGACATTTGGAATACTTGTCAGGGTCAAAAGAAACAGCTCTTATGTTAGGCCTGAGGCTCCCTTTGAAAAAATCTCGTATGAATATCTCGCCGTGAATAATACTTTACAGGGGCTTCATTTGCCTTCTATAGGATATTTAAAGATTAAATTAACTGAATACCACTTAGAAAAGCTTCATTGATAAATTAATTCTCTAGATTTCCCTGTTTTTAGCTAAGTATGCTTATATTATTAAACACCAATGAGGGGATCGGCTGCCTCCAATCCTGTTGAGCGGCTGGAAGATGAAATGCCCTATATAAGATAGGTGTTTTTCCCATCTCAAACACCTATCTCGGACAGGTATTCAACCCCATGTCAGATGCTCAATTTGGTTAATTACAGTGGAAAAGGAAAAACTGAAAAGGAACACCCTGAGAACATGACCTCGCCACTAGGAACATCAAGCCCATCGCTTGAAAATCAGGTGTCCTCCATTGTAATAAAGAAAGGAGGCAACCAGCAAAAAACCTATACTCCAGAAAATGAGGCACCATGTATTTCACTGGCGCCTCAAAAACGAATCAAACCACAGGTCTAGTTAGATCATTAAATGGTCTGATTAGACCGATTATACCCACACAACAGATAATACATGGCAGAGAACTCATAAAAATTGGACACTTAATATCGACCTGACAATATAATTGCAGTCTTGATCATTGCCGAAGAAAATTTTGACTGTATTACAAAATAAGTTATGGAAATGATGGAAACCATGCATCAAAGGAATAAAAACTCAAGCTACCTTGAAAAGGTTCAGCTCAGATATGACTAACTTTTAGAGGTTTTGTATGACACTCACTGGAATAATAGATTCTCTTAAAACGGTATTGAATCCATCAAAGATTATAAACTCGCTTGAAGAAGCAGCGAGTTTCACTGGTTCATCCGAGAGTGATTCAGAAGGGGATCTGAAAATCAACCCATACTTAAATTCCGGAAACGGTGCTACTAGCAGTTCCAAAGCGGTAAGGATCTCTCAAAACAAAGATGAGCCTCTTATCAAACTGACTGATGTCTGGAAAATTTATCAGATGGGGGAAGTTGAGTTTGCAGCTCTCAAAGGAATAAATCTGGAAATTTACGAAGGGGAATTTCTGATCATTCTCGGGCCCAGCGGAAGTGGAAAGAGTACGATGATGAATCTGCTGGGCTGTCTGGACATACCATCAAAAGGCACGGTTCGCCTGAATTCTAAGGATATCTCCGAATTAAGTGAATCCGAACTCGCCATTATCCGAGGAAAAATGATTGGTTTCATATTCCAGAGCTTTAACCTCCTCTCCACACTCAGTACAGAAGAAAACGTGCTCTTACCTATGGAATTTCAGGAAGATGATCGACAGATGGCCCGACAAAAAGCCTCATACCTGCTTGACATTGTCGGACTCTCAAATAAGAAAGGAAACCTTCCTTCTCAGCTTTCAGGTGGACAGAGACAGAGAGTTGCAATAGCCCGTTCCCTGGCTGTAAACCCGCCCATAATCCTGGCAGATGAGCCTACAGGAAACCTGGATACCAAGACTGGCTATTATATTCTGGATTTTCTGGAAGAGTTGCATGTAAGAGAAGGTAAGACGATCATTATTGTTACCCATGACGTTGAAC
>JAEWQJ010000001.1 GCA_023399215.1 Methanobacteriota archaeon | reverse complement strand
TCTGGAAGAGTTGCATGTAAGAGAAGGTAAGACGATCATTATTGTTACCCATGACGTTGAACTTGTAAGATATGCAACAAGAGTTGTGTACATCCGTGACGGTGAGATTGAAAAAATCGAGACACGTCCGAAAAAAGAGCCAAGTACGAAAAACGAGCCAAATACAGGAAACGAACCAAGTATCGAAAACGAATCAAGCATAGATAACGAACCAAGTATCGAAAACGAACCAAATACAGAAAATAAACCAAATACGAAAAACGAACCAAGTACGAAAAACGAACCAAGTACGAAAAACGAACCAAATACAGAAAATACACCAGGTACGAAAAACGAACTAAATACAGAAAATACACTAGGTACGAAAAACGAACTAAATACCGAAAATACACCAAGTACGAAAAATGAACCAAGTATAAAAAATGACCCCTATCTGGAGTGAGGAATTAATATGAGAAAATTATCTTTGTTAACATTTTTACTACTGCTTTCAACGTTCCTATGCCTGGGAGCAGGCACAGCACTGGGAGCATCAAACGGTAATATAGACTCTGCTGCTGTGCAGGTAAATGTAACTAATCAAAACCCTGATACTGCCAGGCCTGGAGAGCCTGTTGAACTTACTCTCAGCGTGCAGAATATAGGAAACAATGACCTCAAAGACATAAAGGTTACACTCAATCCGGAATATCCTTTCAGTAAACTTTCCGGAGAAGACCTTGAAAAAAGTATCTCTTATCTAAATGCAAGACAGGACGACGATGATGCTGGGGTTCTGAAATTCAAACTTATGACAGATTCCAATGCTTCAGAAGGCACATATGATCTTGATATAGTCACCACTTATAAGAGTGGGTCAGGATCTTCAGCAACTACTTACACTACTACAAAAACAGTTCAGTTAGAGGTTCAGGGTAAAGAATATGCTCAGGTTGTGACCGTAAGCAAGGCTGATGTCGACATAGCTAAAGAAGAGCCTCTTGAGTTTATTGTTACAAATACGGGGACTTCTCCTTTGAAAAACCTGGTTTTCTCCTGGACTGATCCTAAAGGCGTGGTTTTGCCTGTATACTCTGATAACACAAAACACATCAAGTATCTGGAAGCCGGTCAATCCGTAAAAGTTGACTATACAGTAATGGCAGACGTAAGCGCTGATCCGGGAC
This sequence comes from Methanobacteriota archaeon, assembly GCA_023399215.1. GTDB lineage: Archaea > Halobacteriota > Methanosarcinia > Methanosarcinales > Methanosarcinaceae > Methanosarcina. The sequence continues at coordinate 4,860 of JAEWQJ010000001.1, read as the reverse complement.
TTTATACCTTGAATGTGAATCTTTCGTATGAAGATGCTAACTCTAACTCGAAAAATATTCAGACCACAGCAGGACTTTTTGTAGGAGGAGCAACGGATTTCGATGTTTCATTCTCGGAAAGTAGTGCTGGAGAGACTTCCTTTTCAGTTGCAAATGTGGGTAATAACATAGCATATGCTGTGAAAGTATCTATCCCAGATCAAGATGGGTACAAAGTTTCAGGAAGTTCGTCAACAATTGTAGGAAATCTGGAGAAAGGAGATTATACAATTGCTTCATTTGATGTTTCGAATTCACAGGGTGGTGCAGGAGGAAATACAACCGAAAATGGCCCAGGAACACCTTCCGAGTCTTCGCAAGCTGATGCTAACGGCGCAAGCTCAAACGCTATGAGTTCCTCCAATCCACTGAAGGTTCAGATTGAGTATACGGATGCAAAAGGGGAAAGGGAAACTGTTACTAAAGAAGTTAATCTCGAAACTACAACATCAGGAAATATGACTTCAGCAGGAGGTCCGGGAGGCCCAGGTGGCAGCTCTGGAATTGCTTCGTACCTGCCGTACATTGGACTGCTCATCATTGCAGGTGGAGTATTCGTCTATCGCAGGAAGATAACCGAAAAGGTACAGACAATGAAAGCGAAAAAAGCTGGGTACAAAAAACCTGAAGACCAGAAGGTCTGAAAAACAGTATCACTAGCAAATGGAAGGATGCAAGATGAGACAATCAACCTACCTGAAAATGGGTCTGAACATGCTTGTACACAGTAAGCTCCGAAGCTGGCTGACCATTATCGGGATAGTTATAGGGATCGGATCTGTTGTCGGCATCCTCTCCCTCGGGGACGCTATGCAAGAGCAGGTTCAGAGCAGGCTTTCCGAGATGGATCTGACAAAAATTACAATAAGCCCGGGTTATACCAAAGCATCCTCGAATATGCCTGGGCCCGGAGGAATGGGAGGTACGACAACAGATGTTGAATTAACTGATACGGATATTGCGGCACTTCGAGGATTGAATAATATATCGTATATAGAAGGAGAGATTAGCGGCAGTGTGCCAGTGATATATGCAGCGCAAAATGCAACCCTTTCAATCACAGGTGTAGACCCACAGGTCTGGCAATATATGACCACTTTAACGACACAGTCCGGAAGATTGCTTGAGCCATCTGACAAGTATGTTGCAGTTATCGGAAGTGGCGTTGCAAATGAAATTTATGATCAGGACATCGGAGTTAACCAGGTAATAACTGTAAATGGTAAAGCAGTGCGTGTTGTTGGGATTCTGTCAGAAGAAGGAAGTGGTGACAGGAGTATCTACATGCCTATCGATGGAGCAGTAACCCTGATCGATGATGCACAAAGTGGTGTTTATGATAGCATATCTGTAAAAGCCAAGAGCGAAGATGCAGTAGACAGCCTGACAGAAGATATCGTGGATAAGCTCATGATCTCAAGGCACATTGTCAATGATGATGATAGAGACTTTTCGGTTTCAGCTTCTAAATCTATGGCAGAGTCTGTCACTGAAATGACGAGTTCGATGACTCTCTTCCTTGGTGCCATTGCAGCCGTATCCCTGCTTGTGGGAGCTGTCGGGATTGCCAATACTATGTTCACCTCTGTCCTTGAAAAGACAAAAGAGATCGGGACCATGAAAGCCATTGGGGCAAAAAACAGGGATATCCTCATGATTTTCCTCTTTAATTCCGCAATGGTGGGTCTTGTTGGGGGTATCCTTGGAGATATGTTAGGAGCTTTTATTTCAACTCTCTTCCCAATGCTGGGTCTGCAGATGATGGGAGGAGGAGGGAGCTCAAGCATGTATTTTGCTCCTGATCTGATGGCTCTGGGGCTTGGCCTGGCAATTTTAATAGGAGTGGTCTCAGGAGTGGTCCCTGCGTACAGGGCTTCAAAGTTAAAACCAGTGGATGCACTGAGATACGAATAAACAGCAAAGAAAGGTAAATAGAAAAGAAAGGAAAATAGAAAAGAAAGAAAAATGGAAAAAGAGAATCAATTTCCTTTCTTAATTTCTATTTTTTGGTATTGAGATATTGTGAAAACTAATTTTACTGCCTTGACCCTGTTTGAAAACTGGCTTATTTTAAAAATGGATACCGGAGAGAAAGCAGTTGAGTAAAAGGACCCAAGTTTTGCTGTTATTGGGAGTTATATTAGTGATCATAGGTACACTCCTGAAAATTACCATAAACCCGTTTTTTTGGGGTACCTGGACTGTAACTGCATTATTCGTGATTTTGCTTTTCAGAATAGATCCTCTAAATCCAGGAGGTAAAGATTGAATGGTAATAAATTGAAGTGAACTACCCCTCCCTGTTCGTCCGGTAGAACCGGACTTCTGAGGAAGGGGCTTCCTTCGAGTAATTCCGTCATTTGGCTTCAGTTCTAAGAACTTCAATTCCATCGGGAATCCTGTATTGTCGAAGATTATCAACAAATTGTTGATAGCCTGTCCACAAGGCATTTTGTGATAGATAACGTAGCATAATATTGACAGCACTATTTCTATCTCTATCTATGTTGTTACCACAATCACAAGACATGACACGTACTGATGTTGGCATATTATGTTTATTTCCACAATAGCAACACTTCTTAGACGTGTCTTTTTCATCAATTCTTATTACTCTTTTACCTATAAGTTCAGCTTTATAGGTCAAGAATTGAGTAAATCTACCTAAATTTCCTAAACCCTGAGTAGAACGGTTTAGACCTTTCTTCTGTTTAGTTTTTCTTTGTTTTTTACCATTTTTAACTTTAGGTTGAGCCATTTGTTTTACATCTAAATCTCCAACAATAATAGTATTGGCTTTTGTATTCTCAACCATAGTTCTTGATAGTTTATGTTGAAAATCCTTAACCTGATTTGTTTTCTTTCTGCTCATTCTTTTTACAGCATTATTGATTCTAAGATACCTTCTACTTTTCTTAGAACCTTTCTTTTTCCCTATACAATGATCCCTTCGGGATTTAGCAACATCAATTTTTGGATTCCAATAATTATCGGGTCTAGGAGTTTTTACTTCAAAGAATTTACCATCAGTATTGATTGCAGTAACTATTTTTGTCACTCCTAAATCAATAGCTTGATAAATCCCATTATCAAAATAAGAATCAGTAACATCTACATCATAAGCTATACAGATAAAGAATTTACCTCTGGCTTTGTAAGGATTATCATTAACTATTTCAATCTGTTTGATTTTTAAGCCATCAACTAAATTCCCAATATCAAAAACTAATTCAGTATTACTAACTGAATGAGAAAAAGAAATATAATTTCTATATATCCGAAATCCACTTTGATTGTACGGAATGGTCATAAAATAATTTCTACCTTTGAACTTAGGAGGTCTTGCTTTTTTATCTCTATTTTTGATATGACCAAAAAAAGATTTATAATTAGCATCAAGTTTTTTTAAGACTCCTTGTAATGTTTTTGAATAAACTATATTGAAATCAGGATTACATTTTTTGAAATCAGGGAGCTTATTTTGTTGTTCTACGTATTTTACAGTACGTTTTTCCTTAGTATAAGTTTCTTTTCTGTCTGCAAGAGCGAAGTTATACACTAACCGGCATTTTTCAGATAATTTCCAAAGAACATCAATTTGTTCTTCAGTTGGGTATATCCGTATTTTCTTCGCTAGTTGCATGTTTACTCTGGCTCTCAACGTATTGTTTTAATACATCTAATGTTACTTGTCCGGTTGTAGCTATGAAATATGATCTTGACCAGAAAGCATTATTCCATAACATTTCTTTTACTTCAGGAAATTCCTTTCTGATTTCTCTTGAAGTTATAGTTTTAATTGTATTGATATACTTTGGAATGTCTAAAGTTGGCTGTGCAGTAAACAGCATATGAAAATGATCTTTATCACATTCTATGTTAAGTACATCAACTTCATATGTTTTACTTATATTATGGATTTTTGTTTTAAGAAAGTCAATCAGTAATGGATCACATAATACTTCTTTTCTATATTTTACACATTGAACAAAATGGTAATGGAGAGAATATACAGAATGACTTCCACGATCCAGAATGTATTGCATAGTTATCACATAATATATGCAACTATACTCATAAATAGATTTTCAGAATTAGAAAGGATTAACTGTAAAAGAGTTAATTTATATTAACAATTGTACGAGGCTTCGCTTTCATCCTCCACTTATCCGATGCGATAAATCGCATCTTCTGAGGAAGGGGACTTCTCGCTGTGCCTCCGCACTCCCTAAGTTAAAATTTGTAACAATTCCGGAATATTGCTTTAACCGTCTGATAAATTTGTAAATTGATATATTTAATTTGGTTTCTTAAGTAACTGTAATATGTTTTTGTAATCCATGAAAATTGGATTAATTTCTATATTATACAAATATGCACAAATGTGATATTTTATTGATTTTATTCATTGTTTTTGTGATATAATTTCACTTAAACCACCCTTATCTAAGGCTATAAATGTTGTTTTTAAATGTGTGATTCATATGATCTACAACTGGTATCAGTAACTGTAAACCCTTCAAAAATACTAACTTTATTGTTAATTTTTGTTTAGATATTTTATCTGGAAAGTAATTATTTCTCATTTTAATTTCGTCTCATGCGAAACGATTATATACTCATAAACCTATTAAGCCCTTGATAGTATCATATGAAACGATTTAACGCATATATTTGATATCAGTACTAAAAACATTCAGACTCATAAAAAGTGAAGTACAAGTTATACACGATCGAAAAATAAACTCTTCCAGGCAATCAAAGTGGCGCGGGCATACCCACGCTGCAAACAAAGGGGGATGTGCGCGCCCCCGCGCGAAA
>JAEWQJ010000059.1 GCA_023399215.1 Methanobacteriota archaeon | reverse complement strand
ACCAGAGACCTACTTCCTTATTTGTCACAAGGCCTGTAACGCTGTCAAAATCGTCTCCGCCTACCTGGACATTATTCTGGTATTGATACGAGAGATCGAGAGTCAGGGGATATATACCTGCAGGAGTGTCTTTATTAATCTCAATTGTAAACTTTGTGGGGCTTGCACTTTCTTTTCCCTGCATGAGAGTCCCAGCTTCTTGGGATCCAGATTTAACTTTAATGTTAGGATTCTCAGATTTAAGGGTTGCAAGAATGCCTACTGCCGTCGTAGCCTGCGCTTCATACTGCATCTCTGACTGCTGAAGCATTTCATCTGCATAATTTCCAATATCTGCATCTTTTTCAGATTTAAAGCCGGAAATTTCACCCTTGTTCATCATATTTATATTAAGAGTTGCAGTATCTCCTCTAGAGAATTGGTCGTCTCCAACAAGTGTTGCATTAAGGTCAGGCCCTCCGTATACTGAGTAGTAGTTTTTACTAATATCAAAATTTTCGGGTAAGGCTGCCTCTGCTGGCAGGACTGCAGAGCAAAGGATCAGAAGGGTTATGACAGTAATAAATAATCCATTTTTATTCATTTTCATCACCTGATACATTCTCATCATTCTGATTTCTTTTCCGGTGTACGCTTACTATCTGGTAAAGGGCGATAACTATAATCAGTAAAATTGCTATTCCTGTGATGCTAAATTTTTGTTCTGTAGCTTCAAGAGGTACGTTCACTTTCATACCTTCTGACAAAGTAGTGTCTCCATCTTTGTCAACGTATTTTATCTCACTATTAACCCCGTACTTTTTTACAATTGCATCCTGATCTGCCGAAATTTCGAAACTGGCAGTCTTTTCTTTGCCGGGACCTATATCTCCTATTCTTACTATGGATTTCTCTGCGCTCAGAGGGCTCATAACAATAATTCGGGCTAAAGCATCTTTTGCTACGGTTTCTCTTGTATTTTTATAAGTGACCTCAATAACTTTAGTTTCACCCTGAACAAGGCTTCCTGAAACCTTAGTTACTTCAAATTTAGGTTCGTCTTTTATAGAAATCGGTATTCTGAGCGTTTCTGTCTTTGTTTTGTACTCTTTTGAAAACTCTACACCCGTAAGCCCTAGATTTATTGCATCTGCAGTTACAGTTTTGACATTTGCTGGATATTGATAGGTCACTGGCAGGAGAAGTTCATAATTCCCGGCGGGTGCATCGCTATCTATTTTGATAATGTAGCTAAAGGTTGCTGTATTTCCTGTTTCAAGTTCTTCAACGCTCTGGAGATTGGCTGCAGACTCTACTTCAACGTATTTTGTTTCCGATTGAAGGGTAGCCTCGATATTTTTTGCAGTAGTAGCTCCTTTTTCTTCTTCCAACTCCGCAAGTGCAATTGTTTCCTCAGTGGAGTCGTTTATCCTTTTCTGGTTTGCATTCAGCCTTTGAAAACCGGATATGACTCCAGTATTTGCGATTTTTATCTTCAGATCTGCAGTTTTCCCTCTTTCAAACTCAGGATCTCCTGTAATTGACGCCTGTATTTCTGGCGATCCGTAACTCTTGTAGTAATCTACAGTATATCCATGATCTAGAGCGATGAAGTTGGTTTCATCCTCCTCCCCTAGGGCTGGGAATGCAGTTACTGAGAGAACTGAAAGAAGAACTGCAATTACAAAGAATGTGTTAATTGTCTTCTGTAGCCTGTTTTTTTGGGGTTTCTTCATTGGGTATCGGCCCCCTTGACATTATTTGCTTTTGCTTGTGGAGCCTGTATTCCTCTCCTCTTTTCTCTCCAGGTATCCATCAATACAATAAAAGGCGGAAATACCATGAAGGTTGCAATAAGGACAAGTACGATATCGATAACTGTTACTGTTCCAAAGTCACCTATTAAAGGAAAAGGAGATATCGTCAGAGCTGCAAACCCACCAATAACCGTCGATCCTGAGGCGAGGAGTGCAGCACCGATGTTTTCACTCGTCCTGTGTATAGCTTGCAGAGGATCAGCTCCGTGATCCTTTTCTTCAAAATATCTTTCCATCATGAGGACTGAGTACTCACAACCTATTCCAATGATCAGTGCCCCCATAGTTGCAGTCATAGGGGTGTATAGAATTCCAAGAAACTTCATTACCAGCCCTGACCAGCCAGTTACGATAAACATTGGAATAATAGCAGCGAGAGCTTTTAGCCAGTCTCTGTAAACTACCAGAAGTCCTCCCAGAACAAGGAACAGCCCAAGGTAGGTCATTAGAATTCTTCCATCTGTAAGCGCACCCAGAACTTCAATGTAAACCACCGGGTTACCTGTGATCGTAACTGTGACGCCTGGAGGAACCTGCATCCACTGGATATCCTTCTCTATTATTCCGGTCAACTCTTCAATTCCTGTAGTCTCTATGTCGGACACGGCATTTCCAATGTTTAAATTTAAGAGAAGCATATTTCTGCCATACACATAGCGATTCTTTTGGGATTCCGGAATTTCATTGTATATTGCCTCTATTTCGTCTCGGGTTTCCGGGATTGTACCTCCATTATACTCTTTTATGAGAGTCACAATGCTTAAAGTGCTTTCAATATGCTGCCTTTGAGTTTCATGTTCGCTGAACCTGTCAATCCACTCCAGAACTTCAGGATCAGCATTATCCTTTACTTTTATTATGAGGTTAAGTGTATCAGTTCCCCCCGTAATATCTTTCATATGGTTCAGGTCCATAAGGGCTGGCAGATCCTGGGGAGCAAAAGATGTTGTATCCGTCTGGGCACCCACTGACTCATCGGCATATATACCTCCGATACAGAGCAGAGTAGCTATCCCGAGTATCAATAAATTATTCTTTATTGAAAAATTATTAACCTTTTCAAGAAAGTGTTTTACCAGATTGTTTTTTGGCTTCCCGGAAGAAACATGGTCTGCGTTTGTTTCTGTTGGTTTTGGTTCTTTTTTTCCTTTTTTCGACTTGAGATTTTTTGAGAGATCGTCAAAAATATACACTGTGACTACCCCGACAAACATGGCTGCTAAGTAGCACATTAATATACCGATCGTGAGAAGTTTCCCAAAATCCTGGATCATTGGTACAGTAGACGTAAAAAGGGAGAAAAATCCCAGAGCAGTCATGGTAAGAGCTATGAGTACAGCAGGTCCTGTGTGTTTTATTGTTGATATAATGGCCTTTGACTTGTTTCCGTCTTTATGCAGCTCTTCTTCAATTCTGTTATGGAACTGAATAGCATAATCAATACCAAGCCCTATCAGTACCGGGAAAGCTGACATGGAAACCATTGATAGGGGAATTCCTAGAAAGCCCATAGCTCCAAAAGTATAAACAATGCCTAGTAGAACCACTGGTAAAGGAAGGAGGCACCAGCGAACATGCCGGAAAACAAGACTTAATACAATTACCATAAAAACGGCAGCAAGTCCCAGCAATGGTCCCATACCGGTGCTCATCGCCTCGCTCATTTCAATCTTATAGGCTGGATCACCTGTTACTATGAGATTGTAAGAAGGAGGAAAATCAGAAAATTTGACAGCTTCTTCGGTTTCCGTTATTATTTCTTTTTGCTTATCATCTGTGCTGGACCCGGCCATCGTTACATAGATCAACATATGTGTATGATCAGGAATTAATGTTTCAAATGTAGCCGGATTTTCATCAATAATTTCCTTGATCTCCGCGTCGGTATCGGGAACCTGGGACCTCCCTGTATTCTGATAATTCATTTCCTTTATAATAGAAGCCGGACTTGTGATCCCAACAATTCCTTCTGTTGACTCTAGCTGGTGTTCAAGCCGATCTACAGATTTCATTATGTCCGCAGACTTTACATTGTTCCCCTCTACCATCACTATAATGGAGTTGGTTCCAAATATGTTTGAGTAAAGGTGATCATAGTCCTGATACAGTTTCGAATCTTTGCTTACAAAGGTTTCCGTTCCTGATTCCATAGTAATTTTCTGTGCACCCTGCATTGATATCAAGATGAGAAGAAAAAAAATCAGAAGTATGGTCATGCGGTTGTTATGGATAAATACTCCAAGTTTTTCAAAAACACTTTTAATAGCACATCCCTCACATTACTTTTTTGGGAGATAGTTGTAAAGTACATATGAGCCTACAACTAGCGATTGCTTCCAAAGGCTCTGTGCTGATTCAAATCCGTCAATGCATATCTTTCTTAAAATCATCATCATCGTCTAGAATCTGTGTAAATAATCCTCGGCATCATATTGATCTATTAAACTAAGGGTTTCGTTGAAGACTCCATCAAAATAATCACAACACTCAAGCCCTTTATCTGTCAGGGAGATAAGCACTTTTCTTTGGCCTTCCGGATTATTTCCCGAAAAACTATCTCTTTCTTTTCCGGATCATCAATCATTCGGATTACGCTGCTTCTCTATCCATACCGGTGTAATTTCCAATGGTTGAGGGTGTAATCTTACCTTCCATGCCCATTATCTTGATCACCTTGGATTGATTCGTGCTCAGTTCCCTGAACTTATTCATAACTTTTTTCTGGAAACGCTGTTCAAAAATTATGCTCTTAAGAACATCCCTTTTCATAAGGAGAAATGTCTTCTTCAGCGTTGTTTCATCTCATATTTTTATACCACTAATCCTTCTACATCTGGTTTTAGATGGGAAGGAATTTTTCGTATCTAAAATCCACATCAATTTCAGTTCTAATGGATATCTAGCCTCCAAGATCTGAGATTTAATTCAAAATGTTGATAATATCAATAGTTAAATTCCTAACTATTGATATTATCAATTAATTTATTGTATTTTAATCTTGTGGCCAGTACATATGGAAAAAATTATATGTCAACCATTTAAAAAATTTAAGTTATAGTTATTGAGAAAATTTTTGTATCCTGAAATTATTTCGTAGATTCAAAACTATTTGAAAGTCTAATGCGTGATACAGCAGCAAGCGACACAAAAGATTAAATGTTGAGAGTAAATTTAAGCTTCATTTTGGTAATGTAGAATAATGACTCAGTTCCAAAATCTAGTGATATTTGATTCAAAAAGAAATACAAAGTAAGAAAAGAAGCTTTATGAGAAACTGGTTACAAAGTTTAAGTCTTTGATTGAAAATTGTGGAGGACTTAGACCTATTAGATTTCTCATAGAGGACGTGTTAAATTAGCCAAAAAAACATGCAATATGGAGAATTTACATCGATATACGATGCGTTCTGTAAAAAAATACTGTTCTATGGTTGTATTTTTGACAGAAACAGTTATAGCTTTCTTCATTAGTGATAAAAAGGGATTACAGCACTTGGCTGAGAGTTAAGAAAAAAAGCACCATATAACATTTAGAACAAGGTCACAGCCATATAAATTGGATAATTGCTCCAATGTTAGGCTTAAGATCCTGCATCGAGGGATTTCGTGGTTTCGAATCCCATCCCTCGCACTAAATTCGTGGGATATAGATTATCCAGATTTTTTGTACGCAACTTCAAAATATCAACAGTATCATTTTTTAAAAACTCTAAGCCTAATATTAATTTTAAAGTTATACAAATTCGTTTTGATTTTATATTTTTAGGATATTATTCAAAAAAGATGGAAAACGATTCCAGACGACACATCCATTAGCAGGATGGAAAAGATTTATTTGCAAAAACTTTTAATTAATATATTAGTACTTTGGGGATGCCATGGACGGATAAGAGATGACCGCTATATTTGGGGAATTACTGAGTTTTGATCAAGAAAACGGTCCTGAGGTAAGACTGAGGGTTTTTGGAGATGAGTTCTACGCTCGCTATGAAACGGAAGAAGGATACACCGTGATCTACGATGAAACTCTAGGAAAATTCACATATGCCAGACTAAAAGATGGCCGTTTTGTCTCCAGTGGAGTTGATTTAAGCCTTAATCCACCATCTGGACTTAAAAAACACATAGAAGAATTGGGTGAAGTGCGCATGCAAAAAGCCGAAAAAAGATTCTCCCGACATTAGCTGCCATAATAAAGATCAATTAGCATCATTCATTTCCATCAAACTTATTATGTAAATTAATATTTAATTATCGGCTTTATAGAAATCCTTTATTTGATACAAATTTGATTTCTTCTCTAATTAGAACATATCTAATTAAAACATAAATTTTTTCGGAATCAGACTCTTTATCCATCACGTAACATTGTGATTTTCTTGCCCTGTTTGATTGTCTTATGAGATCATTTGAGACATTTGCATGTTTGATTTTATGATCTGTTTTCTGACTAATCTCCCATCCTAATATTACCTTCTTTTTCGTGTCTACTAATATTGAAGTTTTCAGAAAGCTTTTTTGAAGCTTCCATGATCCATGAGTAATAATAACTTGGGTAAGAACTCATAATTTGTTGCACCAATCGTCGTAATAGAGACATTTTCTCCAAGCTATTAAAAAAGCTTTAGATTTTCTTGAAAAAATGAGATTAAATATAAAAGAAAAAATTCTGGATACAAACAACCGATTCTAAGTATTATTTCATAAGCTATTTTATATTAATATATTTAATAAAAATATGGGATTATTCAATATTTTGTGTTCAATATTTTGAGTGGGCTGAAAAAATTGCTGATTAGAAAGTAACCAGGCCAAAAAAAGAAACATCAAGCTGGTATGCGATTTTCAACAACGAATGTTTCTAAATATACAGTTAAACAGTTTTTAGACTATTTTATCAAAAGGCCTTAAAGACGGCCTTAAAGCCAATGCCAGGAGATAGTTAAAGATGAGTGCAATAACTGGGGAGATACTCACCTTCTCTCAAGAGAAGGGACCTGATGTAAAACTTAAAGTTTTTGGTGATGAATTCTATTCTCGCTACGAGAACCTTGACGGGTATACGGTGGTTTATGATATCGATTTAGGGCAGTTCTGCTACGCATATCTGATCAAAGGCGAATTCGTCTCCAGCGGAGTGGACTTAAGCCGTGCTCCACCCGAGAAGATTTGGCGGCATCTCAAGGAGTCCGAACAGGTAAGAAATTCCAAGTTCGAAACCAGGTATGCCAGAATGAATCCTCCGACAGAGCTGTACCAGCCCGTTGCTACCCTCAGGACTTTCGGGCCCAATAAGGGTCTTCTTGAAGGTCGTAGATTATCCAGGGGAGACATTAAAGGATTGACCATTCTGGTTCAGTTCAAAGATATGAAAAGCACTGTTACTAGGGAAGACGTGGATAGAATGCTCAACGGAGAAAATTACACCGAAAACGGAAATTTCTGCTCCGTCCGAGAGTACTTCCGGATCATGTCTGGAGGAAAGCTGAATTACACCAATGTGGTAGTCAGGCCGGTAACATTGAGCAAGAACCGACAATACTATGCCAACCATCTTCTGGTCGAGGAAGCCCTGGACCTGGCAATAGCCAGCGGTGTGGATCTCAAAATGTTCGACTCGCAGGATGAGGGAATAGTGGATGCTATCAACTTCCTCTATGCAGGTCAGACCCAGTACATAGGAGAGCTATGGCCCCATAATTACTTTCTGAAGCTCAAGCGCGGCAATATGAAGACCCATTTCTATATGCTTTCCAGCCTTGGCCGGAGCAAAGAGGACATGAGCATAGGCACATTCTGCCATGAGAATGGCCATATGCTCTGCCGCTGGCCAGATCTCTATGACTACGGCGTTAGAGATGGCGATTTTGAAAAGAGTGCAGGTCTCGGCTATTACTGCCTCATGAGCGCGGGCAATCATAACGATAACGGAAGGGTACCATCTCCTGTATGTGCTTATTTGCGTTATCTTGTAGGCTGGTGCGACAATGTGGTGCGCCTGGACAAACCTGGTGAGTACCAGATAGTGCATGGAGACTACAACACGATCCACATCTTTGAGAGCAGGAAACGCCATGAAGACTTCTGCAATGAATACTTCTTGATTGAGAATCGGTCTCAGTTGGACCTTGATAAAGATATACCTTCCAGTGGCCTGGCTGTGTATCATTGTGATATAATGGGATCCAATGAGTGGCAGGGAGGAACTCCCACCAAGCATTATCAGTGTGGATTACTTCAGGCTGACGGGCATCTGGACCTTGAAACCAACCGGAATATGGGAGACGAGATGGATCTATTCAAAGAGACAACGACCACAGCCATAAGCCATTCCACTCTGCCATCCTCCAACCTGTGGGACGGCTCGGAGTCCGGCCTGATCGTCTCCAACATCTCAGCACCCGGCCGAATTGTAACATTCCAGGTGGGCACATCTGAAGTCAGACCCGCCATACAAGCGGTAAAGCCGAGTATCGAAGAAAAAGAACTTCCAAAACTAGAGCTTATAAAGATCATTGAAGAAGCCCAGGTTAAGATTGACGAAGGGTTAGAAAAGTTGAGGGCAATTGCCTGAAAATAATATTAAGGCAACTTTTTTGCTTTTTATATCTTTTTCTTTTTTTCTTTTCAAGTTTTTCCAGGCCTGAACTCTCTCCAAAACATGACTGTTTAGGGAAAAAAGCTTATCACTTTTAGCATTCTGCTTCATGTAATGTAAAATTCCCTTAGAAAAACCTAACTTTTTCCAATCGGAATATGAAATATTGAGTATCTTTTGCCTAGTCTCTTGAGAATTTACTCTCTAACCTAACTTCCGCCTTTTTAGGCGCATATATGCTTTTCCGCAAATCGATGAGGTCAGATAATTACGATTTCTGTATTTTACCTTGCAACTGATGCGCTTAAACTTAAGCGCATATATCGATATCAGTCTATATTTATGCGCTTAAATACGCGGAACTCAGGCTCTAACCCCATAACCAGGACTAACAAAATCTAAATTTTTGGTCTTTCCTGCCAGGTAACGGGCTAACTCTCTGGTCTTCAATAGCAATAACAGATTTCCAGGTTGTTTGTTTTTCCCCATAACTTACATACAGAATCTTATTTTCTTTTACTCAAGTGATGACTCCAATTTTATCATTTCCTCATTTACTGGCATTAGAATATTCTAAGATTAATATAATCATATAGATTTTTATATTATTAAGTCAGAATAAGGAAATGGGTTTCCGGATATGCAAATGCCTGATGCCCTCTTCTTTGCTTACTGAAATTTAATTTAGCCTTCAAACTACCAGAACCGACACCGTGTTTATATAAAATTCAGTGAACGAAATCAATACACTGATAAAGTAGGGAGTGAAAAGACATGGTAGCAAAAATTAATGCCGATGCCTGCGCTAGTTGTGGAAGCTGTATAGGCGAATGTCCTGCATGTGCAATTTCCCTCAACGACGATGATGTTTCGTTTGTCATAGAAGAGAAATGCGATGACTGCGGCGTATGTTTAAATGTGTGCGTACATGGGGCAATTACCATCGTATAAAACTCTAAAAACTTATCTGAATGCATGGACTACTCTAGAAACAAACCAAGATCAAGTTGTCGCAAAGATTAATAAATTAAATCTAACAACAAATTAAACCTGCCAACTTTTCCTTTAAAAGGTAGCAAGTCAAGATTTATAGACTACCCAGCTAGGTCAAGCCGATGACTTAAGATCCGGTACTTCACTATTCGCAGGATAAAACAGACAATAACACTATTTTTTGGAAGTTGTCTTTTGACCAGGTTAAGCAAACCAAAGTCAAAGTTGGTGTATTCTATTTTAAAGACGTGTATTTGAATCAAACATTGATATCTTCACAAGAATCTTAATTTCTTTTTATCTTCTTGAAGGTAGTAATCAAATTGTATCATAAATTGCTTTTTCTCATAGATTGCTTTTTCTCATAGATTGCTTTTACTCTTCCGGAATTCTTGAAAAATTGCACATAGTATTTCATTTCCATTTTATTTCAAGCATTTGGAACCAGATTGTAAAGATGGTATCGTAGGGCTTTATGGGTTTGAACCACTCCCTTGAACCAGAACTCTTTTTTCAGTGAGTATTTAAAGCCATTTTAAGTTGTTTTATAAAAAAGTTGTAACAAAACCAGTTGCTGAATTCTCTGCAACTCCAACCTCTGGAAAAGCACAATTATCTGTTTTATTAATTTATTTTTATCTTATTAAGATTTTTAAAATTCTCTTTCATTTCTTTGCGCCAATGCAGCCAGATATTTCTTTGCAGATTTGCCTCTCTTCTATCCTTATTCCTTGGCAAACTTTTTTTAAAATTTTCGTTAGAATTGCCTGATTTTTGCAAATTTATGATTTTAATAAAAAAGTTTATAAATATAAACAAATCAAAAATATTAACATTTTTTATATGAAAAATATATAAAAGAAAAGGAGTAGGATAATGAAAATTAACAAAAAATTATATTCAGTAGCTTCAGTACTAACGGTTCTGATTTTATTTTTAATTCTGGTTTCATCTACAGCATCAGCAGCTTCTCCATCTGCAATCACTGAAACTCGGATAACCAACCATGGAACGGCAGCCAATCCAGATATCTATGGTGACAAGATAGTGTGGCAGGATAACCGCAATGGAAACTGGGACATATGCATATTTGATCTCTCCACCAAAACAGAAATTCACACTACCAATAAAACAGATCAGATAAATCCTGCTATCTATGGAAATCTGGTAGTTTGGGAAGATGAGCGCAACGGAGGTCATGACATTTACGTGGAAGATCTCTCTACAAAAATACAAACCCGTATTTCTAAAAGTGGAGGGGCACATAATCCTGCAATTTGCGGTAATAGAATAGTATGGCAGGACGAAAGTAATAAAATTTCGAATATTTACATGTATGATCTATCTACTAAAAAAGAAACTCAAATTACTACCAGCGGTAAAGCATTTTATCCTGCTATATACGATAATAGAATAGTGTGGCAGGACGAACGCGATGGAGATTATCGCCACCCTGATATCTACATGTACGATTTTTCCAATAAGAAGGAGACTAAAATATCAACAACAAAATTCACCACTGGTGGCCATTACTCACCTGCAATTTACGGGAACAGGGTAGTGTGGGTAGGTGCAACTACTGATGATGATTATGTTTACGGTGTTTATGTGATGGATCTCTCTACTAAAACGCAAAATGTGCTCTTCAAATTCACTGATTCAATAAGCAACCCTAAAATCTACGGTGATAATATTGTATATTCTCTTTCTCAAGCTGGAGGCAGGTCCCCTGATATCTATAAGTATAACCTCTCCACTTCCGAGATTAAAGAGATATCCACTAGTGAAACAGCAGAAGCGCCTGATATTTATGGTAACAAAATTGTATGGGTGGACTGGAGAAATGAAGGTCCTGATATTTACATGGTTACTCTCGGTTCAACCCTCCCGGTAGCTGCTTTTTCTGCATCTCCAACTTCTGGGAAAGCCCCATTAAATGTTAAATTTACTGACACAAGCACTGGCTCCCCAACTTCCTGGTTCTGGAACTTTGGAGATGGATCAAAGTCATACCTCCAGAGCCCAACTCACAAGTATTCAAGGGCAGGAACATATACTGTTAGCTTAACGGTAAAGAATGCAGCAGGACGTAACACAATAACAAAAACCGGATATATAAAAGTTACAACAAAACCAGTTGCTGAATTCTCTGCATCTCCTACCTCTGGGAAAGCACCATTAAATGTTAAATTTACTGACACAAGCACTGGCTCCCCAACTTCCTGGTTCTGGAGCTTTGGAGACGGATCAAAGTCATACCTCCAGAATCCGACTCATAAGTATTCAAAGACAGGGGTATATACTGTTAGCTTAAAAATAAAGAATGCTAAAGGCAGTAATACGGTAACAAAAACAGAATATATAAAAGTTGTAACAAAACCAGTTGCTGAATTCTCTGCAACTCCCACCTCTGGAAAAGCATCATTAAACGTTAAATTTACTGACACAAGCACAGGGACACCTGCTGCATGGAAATGGGATTTTGGAGATGGTTCAAAGTCATTCCTCCAGAATCCGGTTCACAAGTATTCAAAGGCAGGAACATATACTGTTAGCTTAACAGTAAAGAATGCTCAAGGCAGTAATACTAAAACTATTTCTGGATATATTGTAGTAAGCAAATAAACATAGTAAACTCACGAATTAATTGAGGAAATATAGCAGACTCACGAATTAATTGAGGAGATATAGCAGACTCACGAATTAATTGAGGAAATATAATAAACTCACGAATTAGTTGATGTTTTGTTATATTCCTCAAAATCTTTATTAAAAATTTTCCTTGGGCTGACCCTGATTTTTTCCATAGGCTCAATGAGAATGCAAGGTTTAGATCTTCAACAGGTATCTTAATTTCTTTTATAATTTTTCTTGATATCGTTTTACTATTTTACTGTAAATTTTGCATTTTTATATTTTACAGGTAAAAACATACACATTTTACTTTTGACTTGAAACCAATACTTCCCACTTATTTACCTTTTCCGGAAAATGAACGTTAAGACTAAACGGTTTATTTACTTGGAGTTCTGCTTTATATAGTGCATAGCTACCTTAGAAAACCTCGTATTTTCCAAAAAACAAAGAAACATTAAGACTTTTTTACCGAATTCCCCGAAAATCAACCCCCTCAACCCCAAATCCATACCTAAAAAAATTCAGAATAAAAAGCTGAGAAACTTTCAAATAACTACACTTACATATTATTTTTTTACAGTTAAACTGGGTGTATAGCATAATTTCTGTTTTCAGGGGGGTGTACTTTTGATTGATGCTGATATTTCACATACAATCGCCAGGCTAGCCAAGCTAGCCGTAGTTCTTGTTGTTTTGTATGGGGCTGCTCACAGGCTCAGGTTCAATTTTACTACTCCGGCAATAATAATTATTGCTCTCTGTGGGGTAGGGGCTGTTATTGTGGATTTTGATGGAGACGGATTAAATACCCCCAGTGAGATTCAGCACGATACCAGTATATTCACATCTGATTCGGATTCTGACGGAATTCCTGATGGATATGAAGTCAACACACTCCATACTGATCCTGCAAACGGTGATACTGATTCCGATAAAATCTCGGACTTTGACGAGGTAAACAAGTATAAAACTAATCCGTTGAGTGAAAATTCTGACGGAGACTTATACGGAGATTATCAGGAGATCTTTGAGTTTGGTACAGACCCTAATTCCAGGACGGTATCAAAGCTAATTGTCAAAACCTCTCCTGTAAGTGGCGATATATTCATAGACGGAGAATTTCAGGGTAATGGGCAGATATCAACAGAGTTGAAGCCTGGTACATACAAAGTGCAATACGGTAATGTAAATAATTATCATTCTCCTCAGTCCCAGTTAGTGACCTTAAAATTTGGCCAACAAATGAATATTGTTGGGAATTATGAGTCCTATTCTCCTTCAAAACTGGTGATTTCAGGTACAGTCTCCAATATGTCTGGTGTAAGCCCGGCAGTATACAGTTATTATGTGAATAATAAAAAGCAGTTTTTCCAGGTGACTATTGCTAACAACGGAGAGTCGTCTGCAGAAAATGTTATTCTGTCTACCCGCATTGAAGGCGGGGATTGGGTCTCAGAGTCTATCAATGAGATCTCTCCTAATAAAGTGTCGAAAATAGGAGTAACCCCAAAAATACCCGAAGAGGTATTTGAAAAAGCTGGCAAAGAATCAACGAAAAATCTGTACTTGAAACTAGAATACAGTTCATCAGGAACAAAACAGCCTGTTGTGGAAAGCACAGTTTCCCTCAAAGTATATGGTAAAAATGCGCTTCCATTAGCAGATACTTCCAGGCTGGCATCTACAGATGCAGATATCTCATTAAAATCGTTTTATTCATATTACATTGATCCACATGACTCAAATGTGAGGTATATTGCTGCAAATGCGACAATGGGTACCGATGACAATCTGGAAAAAGCCAAACTAATTTTTGATGCACTTGGTCGGTACGGAGTGTATTACGTCTCCGATCCCAATGACCCGTTGGGGACAGGTATTGATTATATCCAGACTCCATCCGAAACGTTGTCCCTCAAAGGGGGAGATTGCGACGATCTGGCTGTACTTTATGCGTCTGCACTTGAGTCTGTAGGTGTGGGTACGGCACTTATTCATATCCCTGGTCACGTGTTTGTTGCATTTAAGGTGGATGGAAGCTGGAATTTAATTGAAACAACGATGATTAAAGCCCCGGAGATTACTGACGGCTATGAAATTTCATATTTCGATCAGGCGACATCCTCTGGATATGATACGTATACAGAAAATGCAAATTCAGCACTGATCGTGATGACTGAAGAAGCCTGGGAACAGGGAATTACGTCGTGAAGGTCTCCAAAAGTGAGATTATTGTGAGGAAGTAGCAATGAAGTCCTCGAGGAAGTCATGAGGAGGTCATATGAGTGTATGCTGGCATGAGTATCAAACACTATATCAGGATCATGTAGGAGAGCTATCGTTCTGAAAATATTTCCCTCAAAATATTTGGTTGGCAAAATGTTTTTTGGTCACTCTTACATGTTTTCATTCTAAAACTCCAATCTCACGCACAAATTTGTTTTCTGGATGCCATGTACTGCAAGATTGTCTACTAAAGGTTTAAAGTAATGAGTTTCCCTTTTCAGGGGTTTTGAACAACCTCAATTAACAGCCTCAAGGAAGTTTAATTAAAAATTTGGGTTAAGTGAAATCATATAACTTAGTTAATTTTTAATATCTGTATATCTTATGTTATATTGTGTGGTATATCTTATGTTATATTGTGTGATATCCGTCTCATTATGAAATGATATTTGACTTAATATGCTATCCACAATGTTCCGGCAAATTTTGTAGGCAAATTCTATAACATCTTTCATAATTCTACAATATTTTTTGTATAATATATTTAAAGTGCTAAAATTATGAGCCCTAAAATTGAAATGTTTGTTGAGAGATTTAGCTCTGTGAAATTTCTCATAAGGACAAGTATAGTTCATTCAACAAGTAAAAAATTTTCCAACCTGATTGTGAATGAAACTGAATTCAAAACTAAAAAGATCATTCTTTCCAGCACGCCTTATTTTATAAAAGTAGAATCCACTCCAAATTGTTTCCTTAAATGTCCAAAATGTTATCATGGTAGAGGAGAATTAAAAAACAAAGACAATGAAAAAATGATTCTAACGCTTGATAATTTCAAGAAAATTATAGATCCATTTGCTGACAACATTTTCGGCGTAAATCTTAGCCATCGTGGGGAGCCACTGCTTAATCCATATTTGTTCCAGATAATTGCTTATTGTCATGAAAGAAATATTGGAACAATATTCCCTACTTCTTTCTCTATGAAACTTTCTCAGAAACAGCTTGAGCAAATAGTTACTTGTGGATTGGATCACCTTATTGTCTCTATAGATGGTATCACACAGGATGTTTATGAAAAATACAGGCGGGGAGGAGATTTAAATCTCGTTTTGAAAAATGCCTCTGCTTTAATAAATATAAAAAAGAAGTTAACTTCTAAAACTCCTTTTATTGAATTTAAATTTATACTATTTGACCACAATTCTCATCAATTAAAGGATGCTGAGAAACTGTCCATTAATATGGGTTTTGATAAATTTACTGTAGTACTGGATAACTCGTCTCCCGATCTAGCTAAAATTCAAAGTCAAATTAAAGCTAAAAAGTCGGCTAAAAAGAAACCGTGTTATTGGCCGTGGAATAGCATGGTAGTATACTGGGATGGAACGGTTTCTCCGTGCTGTGGGGGACATTACAAAATGGGAAATGCATTTGAAACTCCAATTGACTCAATCTGGAACAACGAAAGATATCAAGAATTGCGTTCTTCGTTCACTGAACAAAAATTTGAAGAATGGAAAATTTGTTGGCAAGACTGCTGGCCTCACTAAAGCAATCGTATTGGAAGCATTCTTGAGAAATCAATCCGTTCTAAATTTTCCTATTCTAAATTTCCCTATTTTAAATCCCCTTATTCTAAATTCTCCTATTTTAAAGTCTCCTATTTTAAATTCCCCTATTTTAAATCCCTTTATTTTAAATTCTCCTATTCTAAATTCTCCTATTCTAAATTTTCCTATTCTAAATTTTTCTGTGAATGACACTTGATCTTGTCCGAATTATAGTGAAACTCAGGGAGATTCATATCTAAAGCGCAGATTCAAGCTCAGTTTGCAAAAGTATTTATAAGTTTGAATCCGCGCGAGGTCAAAGCTCAAATTCACTTTTCCACAGTTTCCATTTCGGATTTTAAGTCTTTTCCCAATTCTACTTTTGCAAAGCTATAGCTTGTGGGAAGTTCCATGAAAAAGGCTGGTGTTGCATCGAGAGCAGCAGTTCCGTTCTCAAGCTCGAACTCAAGGACATGCCCACCTGCACTCCTGTTTTCGGTAATGAAATGAAGATGATATCCTGGAACATTGATGCCGGTCACGTAGTCCGGTGTCCTGAAACCCACCAGTGTGCCGCTTACATTTTCAAATTCGAAAACAGTCTGATTTGAGACAACATCCACAAGTTTACGATACGGTGGTTCCTGCTTTGGCACGCTTCGTGCCTTCAGGTACGAAAAGTTTCCTTCAATCTTAACAGCATAAAAGAAGTTTTCCGAAAGCAGGTTCAGGTCCAGATACTGCTCAAGTTCTGTCAGGTTCATTGGCTTTTCAAGCCTAAGGATTTTGCCGGTTTCAAAGTAGGTAACCATAGCAAATGGAGTGGTCATATTTTCAGATACAGGATATGCAATCCCATCACTTTTTACCTGGTAATAATTCCCATCAAGAGCCAGCATTTCTCCATCAAGACCATCAAGTGTTCCAATTCCAAAATCTCCATGAGTTTCAAGTGCTCCAATAGAAAAGTCTCCTTCATAAACGCCCTGAAGCAAAGCATCGATTGTAGAGACCTGGTAAAGAACATCATAACCAAGAAAAGGAGCCGAGGTGAGATTCTCGTTGCTGTTGATTTTTCTCGATAGTTCACTGGAGTTTACGCTTCCATGGAAATACCCGCTGCTGCCTTCTCCAGATAACTTACTGGAACTTTCCATGCAGCCGGAGATAGGAATAAATATTAAAATTACTAAAATGATTAGCCAACTTTTTATTTTCATTTATCTCCCCTTTGATTTTTTAGAATAGTTTGTGCCCACTACTTGATAAAGATGTTTCTTAACAGATCATAATAGGCCGCCTTTGAGGTAGCAAACATTTAGAAGTCCGAAAGAAAATTCTATTCTGGCCCTATTTGGCAGTTACTTAGGAAATATCTGTCTTAAAAAAGGCGGGGAGATAAAAGCCGGATAAATGAAGATTTTTTCCTGGCCTGTGTAGTTATAATCTACTGATTTCAAAAGTTGTATGTAAAGAACCTATCCGATAAGAGGTAGTTTTCTCAGGCTCAATTGGTGGATATCTGGTGATTGGTGGATACCTGGCGATTGATGAATACTTAATGAAAAAAACTGCACAAAATTATGATGGAACTCATGCTATTGAGTCCGATACTGTGTCTGACTTATGGTTTTACAAAAAAATCAGCACACTAAAATCAGCACACTAAAATCAACACACTATTTTTGTTGTTATTAAGTGATAAATTACGGCTCAAGCTAATTTCATGCTGCTCAAGCTATTCTCCACAGCCTGGAAAGATGAGCAGGATTAAGAAGAATGACTGAGATTAAGAAAAAATAGATCTTAAACAAACAGGATTCCTTTGGCGAAATATCTTTTTTTAGAGAGATAATTTTAAAAACGCGGCTCTTAAAGAAACCTCTCTTTTAGGAACCAAATCCGTTTAAAAGTCCCCGAGTATCTGCAATATGATTCTTCTTACTTTTTCAATCCTGTCAAAGTTAATGTACACAATCTGCTGCCAGGTTCCAAGAGTAAGGTCTTTTTCAACAAAAGGCACTGTAAGGCTCGGGCCGATGAGCATAGCTCTTAAATGCGAACCTCCATTATAATCTCCCCAAGTTTTGTGATGGTGATAGTCCCTGTCAAGTGGAATTAGCTGATCAAGCGTTTCAGAGATATCTTTTGAGAGATTAGGCTCAAATTCCATTGTAGTTATTGCTCCGGTTGACCCAATACAAAAGATCGTAACCGTTCCGTTTCTTATTTTTGATTTTCTTACTTCTTCTGAGATTATTTCGGTTATGTCAACAATTCCGCAGTCCTCTTTTCCAGTTACTGAGATTTCCCTTGTTTCCACAGGCATGAAAAGATCATTAGTGAGCCGTATTGATAAATTTTGCTAAGTATCTGAGAAATCTCCTTTTAGTCTTGCTACTGCTGCACTGCTTCTGAAGAGTAGAATCAATGCAAAAATCAGGAAAGAGTATGGAGGTATCCATTTTCGGATTCTATAATGCCAATTACCTTAACTTTTACTATTGAAGGTAATTTGGCGACCCTCTTTGGTTTCACTGCTCGAGCTGGTTTCATTGTCATGGTTGGTCTCATTATTCTTGCTGGTTTCATTATTCTGACTGGCTTCGAGAGCTTTGCTGGTTTCAAGAGCCGGACTGGTTTCGAGGGCCTGGCTTGTTCCAAGTCCATCGTGGGCTCCAAGGTCCAGTTGACCATCGGGGTAGCCTTCATCATAGCCGTGTATGTAACCTTCATTATAGCTACTGTTATCGCCTAAGCCACCTTTGACATCATAATATTTGCCATTGAAAGCAGTCTGATAGCTGTCTCGGTAGCCATCTTGGTAGCCATGCCGGTAGTCGGGAGAGCTCATGCCCGGCATTACTACTCCTACTATCAAAGCTAGTACGACAAAGACTGCCAGTAAAACTCCGCCTACTTTAATCCAGTTTTTATTATTCGGTTCGTTTATCAATCAACTTTCCCTCGGCAGATTATTAGTAATAGATATTCACATTCATTTTTGTAAATAATATTAAGTAGTTGAATAATATTAAGTAGTTGAATAATATTAAGATTATGTCAATTCCGGGTAAAATCTTTTAGATCATATACAGAAAACTTACATGTCGTTTAAAGATATGATAAAGAGCTAGTGTCTAGAGAATTTATTTTTCAGTTTTTATAATTATGAAAGGGACTAGGGATGATGTATTGTCTTAATATTAACGTTCAGTAATTAAATTGCCATGACACTAGTTTGTTTTGTGTTACTTCTTAACGTGTATATTTCTTTTGATTTAATTCTCTCAACCAGCTTATTTATGCCTGGTTTAAATCTTATTTTTTGATCGGAGTTTTGACACAAGATCATGCTGGTAATTTTGATCTGGAACTTCAGGCCATCAGATAAAGTTCTCATTGACGACCATATGCTTTTAATACTGGCGATAAGTCCCGACTAGTATTAAATTATATAGGTAGTAATTATTTACAACATATTATAACATATTATAATCTATTAAATATTTTTATTCTGAATAGTGTAATAGTGTAGAAATATATTCAGAATAATGTCCTTCAAACTTCATATTCTGGAATTAACTCATGAAATAGCTTAATTAATTCTAATTAAATTATCCTGTATATGAATTTTTATTTTTTTGTTGAATAGTTATGACAAAAGTACCTGTAGCAAATGCCTTAAAGAATAATATCTACCCTACATTTGTGTCCTTAATTCTAAAAATATAGAGCATGCGAATTTAAGGGGTTAAAATACCTTTGGTTTTGGGCGAAAAGATATTATGCCAGTACAGCAGGATTTTTTGCCAATATTTGCAGGTTCTATGTCAACAAAAGGACTCAAGGCTGGAGATATGAAATATATAAAATATAGTACTGTTATTTTTGATTTTGATTACACATTAGCCGATGCAACGAGTGGTATTGTTTCAAGTTTCAACTACGCTTTCAGCAAGCTAGACATTCCCTGCTTTGACCGTGAAAGTATAAAAAGAACTGTCGGATTACCACTCGACAGAGCATTTATTCAGCTAACAAACAACGAAAACGAAGTTTTGATAGATCGTTTTCTAAGTTTGTTTCGGGAAAAGGCTAACGAGGTAATGTCCAGAGAAACAATTCTGTATGCTGACACAGTAAATACATTAGAGCGATTAAAACAGAATGGGCTCAATACAGGTATCGTAACCACAAAATATCATTTTAGAATAGTTGAGACTTTAAACCTGCACGGGGTTCTGGATTTAATAGATATTATTGTTGGAGGTGAGGATGTTAAAGTCCCCAAACCATCTCCAGAAGGATTACTGCTTGCAATTGACAGCCTTAACGAGCAACTTGATAATGTGCTGTATATTGGAGATAATCTGATTGACGCTAAAACGGCCCTGGCAGCAAATGTTGATTTTGCGGCCGTGACCACAGGAACGACAACGGAAACTGAGTTTTTACAATATCCGTATGTAAAGATAGTGAAAAGTTTATCCGAACTTTTTAACGAGTAAATACATTTTTTTAAGTACAATTTTTAGATTCTCAGCGTGTACTTAAAATAACTTAAAAAAGCGTAAAAGCTCCCGGAAAGAATGAAGCTAGTCGGGAGTATAGGTGCCATACTTATTGATTTTACCCTGAGTTAGCCGATGCCCGGATTAAAACATTAAAGTCTAAGTATTCAGCTGTAGATACGCTGCTGCCAGGAGAAGAAAAAATGCAGGGGATCGTATCCGGTGTACAAAACCTGCCTGAGATTGTAAGGTGCTTCTATTGAGGTCACCAGGAATAGTCATGTACTAGGAATAGTCTGTACTAGGAATAGTCATGTAATCGTAAGTGAAACGCTGAGGGACACGACACCGGCAATTATGCAATTCTTTTTGCCAGGCGAGGATAAATGAAGGGTGCGATGTCCGGCATAGATGCGGTTGGCTATCAGGCTAGGGATAGATTCGAATATTGATAACTATGAACAATGAAGCTTTTAAAATCGATATTTCATTTACCTGGGCTAATAAAGCAAAACATCTCTCTTTATGGCTCAGAATGTTCTTGCAGAATCAAAGCTTATGGATAAATTTAAATTTTACAGGAAGAGGTCCTGCATTTTTTATCTTTTCTCATAAATAATAAATATAATGGATTTTATTTGTATTATTTGTATGAGTCAATCTGATAATGAATTTTAAATCACGCTTGTTTTTTATGCTAATGAATCAATCTGAAACAAAGTGTTTGAGACGAACCGAGCAAAATAAATATATTATTGAAGTTACAAATTATTGAGTATATTATGTCAGTTGAAAACCAAAATGAGACTGTTTGCCCAAATCCTGAATGCAAGTATTATCTCAGGATAGAAGAGAAAGCTATTATAAAACGGGGAAAGTATAAAACCGGACACCAGCGATACTACTGTAAACATTGCGGAAAGTTTTTTATGGATACAAAAGGCACCGCTGTTTACCGCAAGCATCTATCAGCAGATGAAATAAGACTGATATATCGGCTATTCCTTGAAAAAAACGGAATACGAAGTATTGAACGAATAACAGGACATCATAGGGATACAATAAGCCATTTGATAAAAGACACGGTAAAGAACCAGAAAACGGAAGAATACCTTGTTAAGCAAATCGGGCTTACAGCCGGTGAATGTGAAAAATTATGGGTACTTCTGGAAAAAAAGAGAGAAACTTCCAGAAAGAAATCCTGAAAAAGTAGGCACATGCTTATTTTCCTGAATATGGATAGGCTGATGCGTAGTATCTGAAAGTATATAGCCCTGCAAAAAAGAAATATCTTTGAAAATAAAGAAATATAAAATACTATGAGATAAAAATATTATACATATGGGTAATTATACTTTGAAATAAATAATGAAATATGACTATTTTAGATGAATATATCATTTGAAGATATCATTTGAAGAGACATTTATCTAATTACAATAAGCGAGTTTGTACTTAAGCAAATCCTTTTTAAACTCCCCATCTTATTGAAAATATTTAAATCTTTCTGTATACAGTTCCTGGCTCTATTTTTCGGGTTTTAAATTCAAAGTTTTTGAGAAATAAATTCAGTGCTGATTTGTAAGCTGCATTGTAATCTTCACAAATATTTGCAAGTTCCAGAAGTATTTTATAGGGGGACAAATAATGAGATTATACACATTATAAAAAATGTTTATTCCCTTGATCTATTAAAAAGTACAGATTTACGAAGCAAGAGTCTTATACTGCTAGTTTGCAGGAGATTGGAGACCCTGAGTGCGTCGGTTATAAATGTATAATTTCTCACTAGAAGAAAGGAGCCAGAAACATGAGTAAAAGTACAGCATTGAAGGCAGCATCTCAGTTTTTTAGTTTATTGCTTTGCCTGATATTATTACCGGCTGCGTTTGCTCAGCCAGAAGAGCTTAATGGAACAGCTACCTACGAAAACGGAACTTACGAAAGTAATATAGTTCCTGGACTGGAAGAAATTTACGGAAATTACACCGTACACGATATAAGTCCATCCCACTATTCGGTGTATCTCATGCCGGGAGAGAATGAAACCTTCAATGTCATTTTCAGGAACGAAGGGAACGAAACCCTCGAAATATCCCCGAAAGTTGTAGCTTCATCTGACGATTATTATTATGATGCTGTAAACGAAAGCTGGATTACGATTTTACCTGAAAACGTAACGGTAAGTCCTGGAGTCGAGCAGAACTTTACCATTGCGGTAAGTGTCCCCGAGGATGCGAAAAGTGGGGAGTATGAGGCCCAGATAGCCTTCACAAATGATACTTATCCTGATGAATATGATACTCCTGTATATATTCAGGAATCTTCTGAAGGATATAATAATTCTCTATCCTCTGAAGAATATGATGATTCTCTATCCTCTGAAGGATATGATGATTCTCTATCCTCTGAAGGATATAGTGATCCTATGTATGTCAATGCAATGTACCTTTGGGTCTCAGTGCCTGTCCGTCCAAAGCTTGAGCTTCAGACAAGCTATATTTATGACACTATTGAGCCTGGAAAGGAATATGTATATGCTGTAAAAATTAAAAATGTGGCGGGGAAAGATGTTACTATCGATCCGAGAGTAATGAAATACGAAATATATGACTATTCATTTGAAGACCCGGCTTTTAGTGACGATACAATAGAGATCTCTGCACCTTCAACCATAAAAGCCGGTGAAATCGCTAATATGATCATCAGGGTTCCAGTCCCGGAGAATGCGAGCGGAAGTTATAGTGCTTACATCGAAATGAACCCTGATGGGAAAGAGAATGACGGATCTGTCCCACAAATAAGTCTGAGCTTTACGGTTGATAAACAGCCTACAACCCCTTACGTAAGAACCTTTAATACCACAACTACCGACCCGATAACGCTTGAAGTTTCTGCTGAAACTTCTGGTCAGGATGACTCCGTGCGTATCTCTCCTGAAAAAGAAGAGCCAGGTTTTGAAATAAACCTGAAATGCAATTCTAGCCCTGTTAATCTAACCCTTGTAAAAACCGCTGAGGGTGGTACCGTATACTCTCAAGGAAATATCTTCCCAGTGTGGGCGACGGAAGGTAGTTCAAGCTATCAGAGTGACAGCAGAAAATATACCGAAACATATAGAGCAGTTGGGGCAATTGGAACCTGGGAACTTACAATTCTCCCGAAAAACACAAACAGTTTCGACTACTCAATAACTTTCGGGCAGTCCGAATAAAAATCCAAACAAAAAAACTGAAAATGAGGTTTGAAATGGAAAAAATTAAGAGAAGCTGACAGGACTGGTTTTGTATCCTCTTCAAATTGAGTGGAAATCCCTTAATTTCCATTCAATGAGCTTTTTTGTTCTCAAAAGCCGATTTTTTATTCTCATTTATAGGAAACTCAGCCAACTTGTCTGGCGGCTCTTCGCAAGCAGGGGAAGAGGTAAGGGTTCAAATTTTTTTATTGTTTTTGGGTACATATTTTTAATAAGCTGGCTGTCTCGCTCTTTGCTTCTATTCTCATCTTTTTTTGATACAGGCCGCTCTCCTTCGTCGAGCGTACAAGAACGGTTTAGTATAGTGAATACGGTTATACAGATTAATTGACGCTCTTGATAGTGAAAATCAAAGCGTCCAATTGGAAATTTGCATAGTTTATTCTGAGACGGGACCTTAATGGAAGTAACTGTAAATTACGGCATTAAAGAAAAGAAACTACAAGTCTTCTCTGAATAATGGAACAAATAGAGAGCTAGATAAGTGTGAAAATTTTATTATAAGCATGACTTCTGTTCTTAAAAAGCAATGTGAAACAAGAAGTGAACTAGCAAATGAGTGCTTAATTCCCTGGTATATAACTGGAGTAACTGCAATCATCTGTGCAGCGACTCTGGTTTTAATTGCTTTTCTTGGACCCATTGGTCAGGAAATAATACAGTATAGAACCTCTCAATCTTGCTTATGGCAGATCGCAGGACAGGATCTTACAAATTTGGTACTGATCGTACCGATACTGCTAATTGGTGGAGTTTTATGTCTTGCCAGAAGGGCCAGTTCGAAATACCTGTTAATACTTACACCGATAACATTAATGTACACAGGGCTTTCTATGGGGATCGGCCAGGAATGGAGTAATTCGGCTTACGGTGGCAATGTTGAAAACTACTGGTGGCTTTTCGGAATCCTTGTAATAGGAGGGCTTATCCTGCTTATAGGTAGCCTATCCATGTTTACCGAAGCAGATGCTCCTGACTTCAAACCCAGAGGTCTGCAAATCTATGTAAGCCTGATGACTGTATTCTTCCTGCTCTTTGCAGTAATGTGGATATCCCAAATCCGACAAGTTATAAGTACTGGCGACCTTCCCGACGGTTCATACAAAGCAGCTCCAACTGCATTCTGGACTATCAGGTATCTTGACCTTGGAATAAGTATTCCATTGGGCTTTCTAGCATTATTCCTGATGCTCTCAAAACCGAAAAAAGCATATTCAATATTGCTCCTGTTCTTTGGGTTCTTCATTACTATTGGAACCGCTGTAGACATGATGGCTATAGTTCAAGTCCTGAACGGGGATACGGAGACTGCCAAGGAAGGACTCGTTATATTCTCGATACTCACCTTCTTCTCCTATGGAGGTCTCTTCTATCTTGTAAAAGATAAACTTCGTCGAGGTGTAGTTAAAAGCTCAGATAACCAGAACTGACTATTGCCAAGATAACTTCAGTTGCGATTTTACAGAAAGGTTGGCACATTATCTATAAATAAAGTTAACATTGATTAGTATCCAAATTTAAAAACTGTTTTAGTTTTAAGGTATTATCATTCATTAAATTTTAAGATATCTTCATCCATTTAATTTTAAAATGTCATCATCCATTAAATTTTAAGATATCATCATTCATTTAATTTTAAGATATCATCACTCATTAAATTTTTTTAGAAATATTTACTGGCCTTTAATGTACTCAAAAGTCCAGAGTGGAATTCCTCCTATTTCTCCCTTTTCAAGATGTTCCATCTCATGAGCTGCACTATATGCCGGCGTACCTTTCAGTTTTATGTGTTTTTTCTTTAATTCCCTGATTGTTATTTTCCTGAGATCAGGGTTTACCTCTGCAAATATGATGTTTTTTGCATGCAGGGTTATTATGTAGGGCCTTTGAACCAGTTCTCTTTCTTCCTTTGTTCCGCATTTTTCCAGCCTTCGGATGACTCCTTCCTCAGCTATGACTTCGGGTTCGATAAAGAAGTATATCTTTTCCAGAGTATAGCCGGTCTTGCTCTCTTCGTCATAATAAGTAATCACGTCTTTTACTGCCATGCTTTTTGTTTCTTCAGAGGCATAACTCCAGGAGCCTCCTGATTTTAATGAAAGCAGAAAAGGAAGAAATAGATCTTCTGGAATTCCAAAACTGGAAATCATATGCTTTTCCAGGGCTGAAAATTTGAAGATTGCTTGAATTTCTTCAATGTCCATATTCACTTCCCCTTCTTAAGAATTTGAATCTCGAAGTCTATTTAATTTTTCTTTATTAAATTCTCTTAGAATTGAGCTGTATGTTTTGGCAGGTTCGAATATACTGACTGATACTTTTCCGAACCTTTAAAGATTAAGTCTTTTGAGTTTATAACGAAACACTTTCCTGTTTGAGGAATTTTCTTACTTCCTCCATAAACCGATTTTTGTTCACATCTAAATATAAGATGTCTCTTCCATCTCGGCCTGTCAATCTTATTACAACAAAAATATTTAAATATTTGATGATGTCTTCAAAACATGAGGATTACAACTTATACATTTTACAGAGTTTTTTTGCATTTAATGAGTTATTTACACATACTCTGTCGACAGATAAAAAACAGTTAGAGTTTTGAGTCTTAGACTTGAGTCCTATATTAAACTAATTTCAAGAATTAGTATTGCTTCACAGTTCAGATAATATTTGATTATTGGAGTATGTTAAACCTTAATATATTGAAAAATATGTAATTTCAGAAACGCTCTAAGGAATTTGTTTCAATGACCAATAATAATTCGCTTCAAATACTCTATTTTCTGTTTAGACCACACAGAAAACTGTTAGGCATCTATCTCATAAGTCTTCTAGTTTTCAGCTTTTTGGATGTTCTCAGAGTATTCCTTATCTATCCAATTATCAATTACGGACTCAATATCAATCAGAGTTCTAATTTTATTGATAGGATTTATCAATCATATACCTATGGAGATCTTAATCCATTTCTTGTATCTGCTATTGTACTTGCTATTGTAAGTATAATTAGTGCAGGAGTAGAAGTAGGTGTCTCGTATCTTGGAAGCAAGACATTTGCTACTGTAAGGGATACAACTGATCGCCTGGTTTTTAATACCCTGAGAAAACAGCCATATGAATATTTTGCCAGTCATAAGCAGGGTGATATTTCATATATCGGGCAACAGGCAGTAGAACAAACAGGACTTGCTGTTTTTAACGTTGTAGGCTTTTTTCAGAATCTATTGCTTTGTCTGTTCTATCTCTCATTTATTTTTATTTTATCTTTCAAGATCAGTGCTTTTATTCTAATTTTTGGAGTTATCTATGTTTTTCTCATGAAAAACGTTATTTTTTCAAGAGTTTACAAGCATTCATTAGTTTTAAACCACTCCGCACGCGCAAAATCCGTCATATATAACGAGTTTATTTCAGGAATTAAAACAATATTTATTACTGATTCAATCGATTTCTGGGCCGGGAATTATACTAAGGCAGTAGATAATATTAAAAAAAGTTATGTATTTGCTATGATTCTTCAACGACTTCCAGGAGCAGCAAATAACCTCCTGATCTTTCTGATTATTTCACTTGGTGCTGCAGGGCTTTACTATTTGACTGATGGTCATTTTTTACCATACATAGGAATATTTGGGACGTTCCTGCTTGCTCTTTACAGGACAATACCTGCCCTAAACGCTTGCCAGTCACAGTTTGGTGTAATAGTACAGCAGTTTCCTGCAATTGAAACAGTATATACTTTTCTGCAGGAGAAAAATAATAAGAACGCCCATCTAAATAATGTGCCGAAGAGAGAATTCCTGTTTCAAAAATCAATCATTTTTAAAAATGTGTTTTTCAGATACAGTGACACTCAAAAATATACCATTAACAACTTGTCGTTTACAATTAAAAAAAGCACAAAAACTGCAATTGTCGGTAATTCTGGCGCTGGAAAAACTACAGTTGCAAATTTATTAGCACTTTTGTACAGACCAACATCCGGAGAAATCCTCGTCGATGAAGTAAATCTTAACGAATTCAATCATTCAGATTATTTAAAGAGACTCGGATACCTTGGGCAGGAGACGTTTATTTATCACGACTCCATTAAAGAGAATATCCGATTTGGTCTAGACTGCAGTGATGATGAAATCATCGAAGCTGCAAAACTTGCCGATGCTCATGAATTTATTATAGCGACCTCTGAAGGTTACGATACAATTATTGGTGACCAGGGCATCAAACTTTCTGGAGGACAACGGCAACGTATTGCAATTGCACGGATAATCTTGCGAAAACCTGAAATTTTGCTATTAGATGAAGCAACAAGTTCACTTGATAACATAGCTGAGCAGCGCGTAATGGAATCAATTGATAGAATCTCAAAGGATATGACAGTAATAACCATCGCACACCGTTTGTCGACGGTAAAAAATGCGGATGTAATTTATGTGCTGAAAAACGGAGAGATTGTTGAAAGTGGAAAACACGATGAGTTGCTTGAGTTAAAGGGTGAGTACTATAAACTCTATAACAAGACGCCCATATTTTCAAGCAACTCTCCAGTTATCGACTAAAATTGTATCTTTATAAACAAAATTCCTGCAAAAGTGATGATAAACAAAATTCCTGCAAAAGTAATGATAAACAAATGTAATATTGGTATTAAAAATAAAAAACAAGATTATGCGGCCTTATCCGCTGCAAGCAAAGGGACATGTTCGTGCTAGCAACGTCAATTACTGTTTTTCACTTCAAATGTATAATTCCTGGAATAATTTAAAAACTTCTAAAATAGAAAATTATATATTGTCAATTTTGGTACATTTACACACGTTCCTTCCAGTAGATGAAAAACGATTTGAATTCTGGATCTTGCGCCGTAATGGTCTCTCGAACATTAATATTGCAAAACAATTTATGATCTCGAGGCAGGCGGTTTCAAGAGCGCTCCTCAATATGGATAAGCGTATTGAAGAAACCCTGCTTGAGATGGCCAGGGCAAACAGAATAGAAGTAGAAAAATTGGACTCAAAGAAAGGAATACTCTTCGGAAGATCAGTTCCCTTCAAGGTCAACACAATAATTTTTGTTTCGGCAAATGCTCTGGGACTTTGCAGAAGAAATGAATCTCAAACTTCAGAGTACGGAAGATCCAACAAAACTAGCTGACGAATTATTTCGAAAATTGTGCGCTCACCAGGACTTTGGTTTTTCCTGCTTTCCAGTTCGGGCAATCTTCAAAGAGATAATAAGGTTGTTCCCATTCCGTCCTTTCGTTCAGGAGGATGGGAAAAGCGGTTTTACTTGCATCTTCGTGGAAATCGAAGATAGCACTGGAGAGCAAGCCGTAAGCGCGCCCTGTTGTGGTTTTAAATGTGTGCTGGTAGACTATGGATTCGTAAAAAACCAGAGTGACTTCATAAGGGATGTTTTCGAATCCAAGTTTTGAGTAAAAGGTCTCGATATTTAGTTCTTTAAGTTTAAAGCCTCTCCATATAGCGATCATGTGAAAATGTATAAGAAAAGGCCAATTTATTGGCTCTTTACTTCAGGGAAAGATAAAGTGTTCAATGCGTTTGTTTACATGCACAGGTACGATAAAACATTCCCGCAAGAATGATTATAAATATAATGATTACAAAAATAATCATTATGCAATTCTACAACCGGCAGAAAGAACTTAAACTTATGGAACTGCTCGATCAGGGGAAACCATCTTTTCTCGTTATAACCGGGAAGAGAAGGGTAGGAAAAACCGAGTTGATCAAGCAGTTCACAGGGAACAGGAAAGCACTTTACCTTTTCGTTGACAGCAACAAGAGCATCGACATTCTGATGGACGAATTCGACCAGCTTTTAAAGGAGAAACTGGACCTGCCGGATTACATAAAAGTCGATGAAACGGAGAATTTCCTCAAGTTTATCACCTCTTATGACAGAGACCTTATAATAGCGATTGATGAATTCCAGAGGTTTCAGAAAGTTTACCCGTCTTTCATTACTCAGCTGCAGCGGTACTGGGACATGAAGCCAGACAATTGCAGGGTCTTTCTTATCGTTTCCGGGTCTTCTATTGGCATGATAAGAAAAATATTCATTGAGGAACAGGCTCCACTCTTCAAACGTGCTGACAATATTCTGACTATAAAGCCCTTTACGGTCCTTGAGACATTTGAGATGCTCAGTGACATGGGTATAAAAAATCCGGAAGAGAAACTGAATCTGTACTTTCTTTTCGGAGGGACAGTATATTACTATCGTCTGTTTGAAAAGTATCAATGCACAGGATTTAATGATGCCCTTGAAAAGCTGATATTCAGTGAATTTGCACCGCTTAAAAATGAAGTGAGGGACATCCTGATAGAGGAATTTGGGAAGGAACACTCTACATATTATGAGATAATCTCAGCAATATCACAGGGAAGATGCTCGATGAGCGAGATCTCGGATCTGACACATGTCTCTTCGAGCTCATTATCATCTTATTTTTACGATCTTATAGACCTGCTGGGAGTAGTGGAACACCGGATACCTGTCACGGACATTCCTGAAAAAAGCAAGAGAGGGAGGTATTTCCTAAAGGATAATTTCTTCAGGTTCTATGGCCGCTTCGTATATCCGATGTACAGCCAGTATATGGCAGGCAATTATTCTCCCATGCTGGAAAAGGTTCGGAAGGAATGGCAGAGTTACACAGGCAAGATATTCGAGGATATTGTTCGTGAACTGCTGGTTGAAAAGATGATCAGCGATTATCCGGATATTGGGAACTGGTGGAACAGGAAGGGGGATGAGATTGATATTCTTGGAGTAAATCGCCAGGAGAGAAAAGCCCTGGCAATTGAGGTCAAGAATAAAGAACTGGATGAAAAAGAGGCCAGAGAGATCCTGGAGTTAACACTCGATAAAACAAAATTAGTAAGAGAACTATCTGGTCAGGAATTGAAAGTAGGGATAGTGGCCAGAAAGGTTAAAGGCAGAGAAAACCTGGAAGGTGATGGATTCCTTGTATGGGAACTGGAAGAGCTTATCCCCTAATTTTTTCGAGTTGAGCATTTGCCAAAGAAGAGATGTCTTTGGTATTATTGATCTAATTTGATTAGTCATTTGTGAAAAGGAGAAAACAATCCAAACAGGATAATGAGAACATAAAGGGGACAAAATTTCATGTGCGTTTTTTGATTACAGAATTTTTTGATTACAGAATTTTTTTGATTACAGAAGCTTGATAAACTCTTTATCTGTCCTCCCGGCTTGCCTATCGAGTTCAATGTCCCTGCCGGAACTTCTGATATTACATCAATTCTTTTCCCTCAACTGTTATATCGGAGAGCTCAAGTTTACCTGATGTCCTGGAGATTATTTCAAGATCTATCTTTGCTTTCCCATCTTTAGCTTCAAGTTGAGGTGTCTCTTGCAGGTCTATATTTACAAGTTCAGGTTCTGAAGATGGTTTTAAATCTTCAGATTTCTTGTTCATTCTTAATGTTATCGGAAAAATTTCTTCAGAATCAGGCAGGTATTTCAATCTAAAATAGCCGGTCAATGGAGTTTTTTGTGAAGAGGACTGATTGGTTAAACTGTAATAATTCCAGGAGCCTGCCAGCTCTTTTTTGTAAGCAAACCCCTCAGGTCTATTCATATTTTCACTGCACACCCATTCGACTTTCCCGATGCTTACTTTTAATACCAGCCAGTATGCTTTTTCTTTCTCGAGAGATATAGCTTCGTCAAATTTAATAGCTGTCCAGGAATTCTGTCCCGATATTAATTCCACGTTCTTAGAGCCTAAGATTTTCTCTTCGGCAGGTTTTCCATCCTTATCTTCCATTATTTCTGCAAATAATTTTGTATTGTCGTCTTTTTTTGATAAATATAGATCTATACCAGTGGCTCTTAAAGAGCAGGATGGGCTAAACTTTAAGCCTGCACTCATTTCAGTTGATAAGAGAATACCCATATTCTTTAGCCCTATATCTCCCCAGTTATCATCAATAAATTCATTAGAGAAATTTCCTTTACAGTTAAAACTGATGCTAATTAACTGGACTAGTTTTTTAGAGCTTTTCAATTCAAAATGGATTTTTTTATTGTTTCCATCGAAGAGTGATGCCGGCACTTTTTTTTCTGGATATGAATCCGAAAAGGGATTTTTCCAGATCAGGTTTGAATCTATTTCTTCTGTTATCTCTATATTTCCTGGAGAATCCGAATGAAACTTAAAGGGGATTTTACAAACAATGTCTGAGGTTTTTTCTGAGCTGAAAGCTTCTAAATAATTGTTCAACTTTTCCGAGAAATCAGGTACTGTAACTTCACTTATTAATTCTCCTGCATAGCTCCAGAAGGGGTTTTCGTCTCCTAAACTCAGAGTCAGGTTTAAGGGGTAGCTTATTATTGTTATATGAAAATTATCCTCAAATGAACCCGGAGTTACTTCTGTGTCCAAAGTAACCAATACCTTTTCTGTTTTTATCAGTAGAAGGTTTTCTGAGATAATATTTTTTTCAAGAAAATTGATGCCACCCCATTGTTTTACTTCAGTTATCTTTATGTTTGGGTTTTTGTATTCAACCTTTGTTAAAGTTCTGAAGCTGTGAAAATCTACAATAAAGTTAAGTTTGTCCACAGGTGTTGTTGAAACTCCTAGAGATTTGAGACTTCCTTCATACCTTATGCCTTTAATTCTAAGAACCGCTTTTTTTACCCTGCAACTTTTACTTAGTGAAAGTTCGTATGTAAAATTCCCAAGAGGTTCTTTCTGGAAAAAGATATCTGTAGTCTGATCTGACCCGAACTTCCAGGATGCCTCTTTTGCAGAAACTTTAGATTCAGAGAAGAGCTTAGTTAGATCTAGATCTGTAAAAGCCTTTTTTCCAGATACATTTATGTAAGAACCTGAAATATTGTTCATTTAATATCATCCTACACCTGGCAAAACTTCCAGCCTTCACTGTAAATATTTTGGAATATAAGAGGACTTTTATGTTTTAAACTTGCATAAAGATAGACTCCAAGCTCGATTCGATGTTTCATAAGCTCACACTCCACTTCATAAGGCTGAAGAATATCTTTATTGAACATAAGCGCATAAGCATGGCATCCCCCGCCGCAGATATATCTTGCCCAGCATTGCATACATTTTTCCTTGTTTCTGACATGGGCTCCAAGAAAAGTTTTCTGGATATTCTGATTACTTATCCCGTTAAAAACATCTCCAATTACGTATTCATCCTGACCTACAAGTCTGTGGCACGGATAAAGCCTGCCATCCGCCCCGACAGCCATATATCCCTGTCCAGCTCCGCATTGCACGAGTTTCGAAGCCTTACTGTGAACCTGATCCATCATCTGTTTCAGATGAAAGAAAGAAAAGTATCTTCCTGCCAGAATTTCCTCCAGATATTTATCTGCAAGCAGATCGTATTGCTGGTTTAACTCGGATAAATCCTCTTCTCGTATTTGTAAATCCTCAAGTGTAGTTGCACACGGTTCGACTGAAATATCCTTGATTCCTAACCCTGCCAAATGCATTACAAGGTTATCTACTTCCAGATGCTTCCTGGTAAAAGTGGAGCGGACTGTAAAAGGCAGAGCATCGCCCATTGCCTGTACTGCCTTAATATTTCTGCATACTATACCATATGAGCCTTTTCCGTTTGCAAACGGTCTCATAATATCGTTTACTTCTTTTGGGCCATCCAAACTTATGATCAAACTGAACTTATTTTTTACAAGAAACTCTATTATCCTGGAATTTAATAGCGTTCCATTGGTTGTAACATGAAACCTGAACTCTTTCCCATGCTTATTTCCTTCAGCCTGTGCATAGAACACGGTATGCTCTATTTCCTTAAAATTCAAAAGTGGTTCCCCTCCGAAAAAGCTCAGGCTTAGGTTAGTCTGGTCTTTTGAATTCTTTATCAGAAAATCCACTGATCTCTCTGCAACCTCAGGAGACATGAGTTTTTTTTCCTGATCGTACTTTTCCCCGAAACAATAAGTACATCTTAGATTACAGTCGTGAGAAATGTTCAGGCATAAAGTAGAGACAGGCGAAAGAGTATCCATTTTAAAATCTTTATACCTGTCTTTTGAGAAGAGTTCATCTGCCTCTATCAACTTGTTTATTACAGCCAGGTTTCTGATTACTTCCTGCTTTGAATAGCGAGAAGAGAGTTTATCTATAATTTCGTCATTAGAAACTTCATTGATCATGTTTACAATACTGTAAACAATCTCGTTTATCTCATAGAATATACCGCTGTTCGTATCAAGAAGAAACTGCTTATCCTTTACCTTAAAGGTATGAAGCTTCGGATAAACTTCCATGGATCCTCACTCACGGACTCAATCTATTAATTCCAACATTACCAGGATCAATGTCTTTTGTACTGATCACGACTTTTTCTGTCACCTTTCCTGTGATAAGCTTATCTCCAACCTGAATTGTTGCCTCCTTACCAGGTTCTATTGTTATACCTATACCGGTTTCGTACTGCCCTTCAGTTGTTACTATTGTTCCTCCCCACGCTTTTCCTTTGGTATCTTTTATGGAAATTACCGTTGCTTTAGGAGCAACCCCTATTGCAGCAGAGGAGATAGCATTACCTTTAATCTCATCCCCACTTTGCGTTTTTATTTCGACGTTCCTTGTTCCAGAGGTAATTATAGCTTTACTGATTTCTCCTTCTTTACCTTCTATCCTGACATCCGCTTTCTGGATAGTTCCCTCAACACGATTATCCTTATCTCCAATCATTACTGTATCGCTTTTTTTAATTGCGATGTCTGTATTATTTACAAGAGTTTCTCCAGCATACTCGTAGAAATTCCCCGGATTTTGCTGTAAATTCACTATGCTTGATGAGGGAGTGAAAATGGGACTGTGGATTATCTCCTTTGAGCACACAACAGCCTCCTTTAACCCGCATGTAGTAACAGCAGAAAGTTCACATTTATTAACACACAAAATACGTGTGGTCGTACAACTCGAAATGCAAGCTGAAGTACAAACAGCAACACAGGAAGCAGTACAACTCGAAGTGCAACCTGAGGTACATCCGATAGTACAGGAAGCGGTACAACTTGTCGTACACCCACTGGTGCATTCATTACGCTTTACAGTAAAGTTGAATGTATTACTCTTTACACCATCGATAGTAATTATCTGAACGTCAACTGTTCCTGTAACTGCACCTTCTGGAACTTTGACCCTGATACTGTCCCCGGTCCATGCGATAATTTCAGTTGCTTCAACTTTTGAGAAGGTCACCTTGTTCTTTTCCGAACCGAATCCAATGCCTATTATTTCTACTTCAGCCTTCGGTACACCCACATTCGGCTTTATATCGAGTATGATAGGAGGTAATGACTCAGTCGCATTCACAGCCATGAACAGATTTATTACTGTACCTACAGGTACCGGTTCACCAGGAGACAGACTCTGATTAATGACTATAAGAGAAGCCGAAGACTGATCTGTGCTGTCGATTATATTGGAATCCACATCCATCAGAAATCCTGCTGTTAATCCACTACTACGGATTGTTTCAAGAGCCTGAGATAAAGCAACACCCTGAACGTCAGGTACCTCTACCATATTGACAGATGAGGTAAGGACAAAATTCACAGTGCTCGTAGCTGCTGAGGAGACGGATATGGTTTCAATATTACTCCTGGAAAAGCCCTCAGATTCAGCCCACACCCGATATATACCCGGAAGCAAATTTGTTATAGAATAGTTTCCCAAATTGTCTGTCGGTGTCGAGGAATATGTTACGTTCCCTGATACCGCATATACCCTGGCGCCGATGATTGACGTATTTTTCGCAATCTCCTGAACAGATCCGGCAATAGTTCCAGTTGCTGTTCTTTCAATAGCTGCAACCCTGTCGTCTAGCTCTTCTATCTTAGCTATCATTTGATTGAATAAATCAGAAGTTATCAAATCTCCTGGTATCACATTCGCAAATATCTTTGTCATTTTTAGCCTCTATTCTTAATTTGTTATAAAAGTGTACTTTTAATTGATACTACGATCTTCAGAACTGTACTTTACGATCACATTTACACCGGCGGGTTTTACCCGTTCCATCATTTTGCTGACGCTTTGTAGTGGTTCCATGTACTGCTTTTTTTGTTCCTCGACGTCAGTAGAATTTATCTGTTTTTCACTCAGGCTGTTGGGAAGGATAACCTCAAACGTAGCTCTCTGGCGTTCCATCCATTTCATTTCAAGCCCTGCGGAACAATCGATCATAAACAACGATTTATCAAAACAAGCTCCATCAAAAACTCCTGTAGGTTCATCAGGAAAAGTAAATGCAGTTTCGTCAAACCTTGAGTTGTTGTAATTAGATTTTTTTATTCTGAATTCCCATTCGGATTCACCTGTAGGGATTATTGGAATTGGAATGTCAAAAACCGGAGGATTATTTTCGCCTCTCACGCTCTCTGCAAATCTAATTTCGTTGAAAGCCCAGGAAGGCATATATGAAGCAAACTTTGAATTATTTTCATCAAACTTGCATTTATCAAACTGAGAGCCTTGTAATGAGAATATCTTGCTTTTAACATCCTTTTCGTCTTCTTTGACATTTTTTCCATCAAGTTGCGCGGTATCAAGGAATCCCTGGTCATTAACTTTAATTTTTAATACGCATTCTTCAGGCAAGACTCCCCTGAATCCTAATGCATGACCTGTGCTTCTGTTAAACAACACAGGATTGATTGTACGTTTATCATATCCTTGAAACGTAACTTCAGGAACGGAAAAAAAGAACCCTCTATTCTCAAGAAACCATTTTTGGCGATTCGTAACAGTACTATCCTTGTAGCTCTTTTCGATTATAGGATTTTCATATATCTCAATATGACTCTCTACCCCATCAAAAGATATCCTGCACTTTGCCCTGGACTCGTCACCGTCCACAGGATGTATGATCACCAGGCTTCCATTTTCATCTCTCTCTGCCTGAACACCGTACTTCCTGAGCGCAATTGTAATGAACTCAATAACTGCTGGCACAGTACCAGGCCCTGCGAGATATAAACGAATCACATCTTCTACTTTTTTTCTGAAGAGCTTTATGTCCTCAAATTCTTCTCGCTCAATTCCATAAAGCGCTGCTATTTTTTCAAGGTCATCGATATTCTCAGCAGTCTTAATCCAGTGAGACTTCATGACCTCTGTCATGTCGTTTTCCATTTCCTGGATCCGTGAGGCTATTGAATCTGCAACATGATACAGCAGCTTTTCTCTTTCCATTGCCTGATGGAAACTGGGAAAATACTTTAATATCTCAAGGGTTTTTGGCATCTCAACCCCTCATAAAAATTCAGCGTTGACTTTTCGTAGAACGAATTTCTCGTTATCGCCTATGTCTTCCTTACCCTGAGTAATCTCATGTATTATCAGTCCGGTCTCCAAATGCTCAGAATCAAAAGCTATTTTTGTAACTTCGTAGCCATTTCCTTCCAAAGATTTGCTGAAATCCGTAACTGATAACTTTTTTCCCACACCGTTTATGAACGAATTTATTTTGTCGGTTAAAGACTTCTCAACGATGCTCTTATTGAGATTTTTATCGACGATTAATACCTGGACATTCACATCTATAAAAACAGAGTAACCTGAAATCAATACCTGAGGCTTACCATCAAGTAAACTTATTTTTTCATTTGACTCAGCTTTGATCTCGTCAGCCAGTTTTTTTCCCTGACCATCTTTAAAATCTATCTGGATATTTTTAACTCCCTCAACACTAAATAATAAAGCTATAAGCTTATTTTTGAGTACAGACTCTCCGATCTTAAGCTCTTTAAAGTAGGTTTCTATTTCTGACGAAACATTTCTTCTTATGTTCTCTTTTTTGCTTGAAGAAATAGAGTCGTCTTCAAGCGATACCATTACATTTAGAGCAACTGTCTTTTCCTTAAGATCCATCTTCAATTTACCAGAGATGCCTTCTTCGCTCTTGCTGAGGTTATGAACGACCTTTATCCCTGCAGCTTTAGTCTCAAAGATTCTTTGGTCAATTTTCGTCACGATGTCGTCAGTGCCCTCTGTGTCAATATAAACTCTGACTAAGCCGTTCCCCTGACTGAAATCTTCCTCCACTTTAATGTCTACTCCATTCAGCTCAGGTATGCTCATCAGTGCGTACTTGATGGCGTTTGTAGTCGTCCCTCCAGCTGCCTCAAGAGCGTGCTTTACTCTTTCTCTCAACTCCTCATCGGTCTCGTCTCTTCCGGTGGGCAGAATTTCCCTGGGATTTGTTATGCCGTCAATTCCCATAATAGGCTGAACCATGATTGTGATTGTTCGGGTTTCTGTAACTCCAGCCTGGCCTCTTTCAATTGCACGCACCGGAACAAGAACTGAGACCTGTCCTTTCCGAAGGGTTTTTTCCTGAACAGTCTCGTAAATTATTTGTTCTTTTGTCTTAGAAACTGAG
This sequence comes from Methanobacteriota archaeon, assembly GCA_023399215.1. GTDB lineage: Archaea > Halobacteriota > Methanosarcinia > Methanosarcinales > Methanosarcinaceae > Methanosarcina. Next base: position 16,163 of record JAEWQJ010000059.1, on the reverse strand, counting down.
GTTGAAACGAGTGCACCATCATTTATGAATATATCAGCGGGAGCGGGAGAGTTCCTGAAGAAAAGCACATCTCCTGTTGCAAAATCTCCGCTCTTTCTTGCGTATTTTTCACCCAGTATAGCAACGACTTGATCAAGAGCATCACCTTTGGCAGTGCTCAAAAATCCAGAGTCATATACGAGCAGAAGTTGCTGAGACATAACAGCCAGTTCTTTAGCAAATGCTTCTGCCAGAGTACGCGTTACGCTTCCAACATTCCTGTCAGAAAGAACTGGCTCTGTGTCAATTTTATAATAATTAATATAGAACTTCGATCCATTATCCGGCCAGTCTCCTTCAGTTACCCATGTAATTTTCTCCGAATCTGCACTGAAGTCCTGGCCTGCAATAAAGTGATGAATACCCTTTTCCCTTATGCCAACAACTCTTACACTTTCAGGTATTACAGGAGAATCTCCAAAGTAGTATTCCAGTTCATCAGGGGAAAAGGTAGCCTCTTCTCTTACAACTCCTCCTGTAAGTGCGGTTAGCAGATCCTCAACAATGTCATAATAAGGAGACGCAACGTATACCATTCTTACACCTCAAAACTGAATGGGATAATCAGGTTAATAGGTGAAGTGACAGTAACTATTTTTATCTCAAGATAAATCCTGACAAGGGCACAGTTATCTGTATCAACTTTTATTTGTGTCCTCAATATCTTCTCAATCCTTGGTTCATGGGAAAGACATTCCAGTATATGAAATTTTAACAGGTTGCGGTTGCTCTCTGTATTGAGTTCTCCAATCAGGTCGTGGTGGTTTGAGCCATATTCAGGATGTCCAAGATCAGTAAGTTCCCCCTTTCTTGTCATGATTCTGTTGATGAGACTCTGTTGAACATTATCTGTTCCGGTTATTGTAGAAATATCCTCTACTTTGCATAAATCCAAAAATTCCAGACCAGGTAATTTATAAGGATTTTCTTTGAGATCTTTTATCAAATCAGTATCCTCGCACATTCCGGTAGGGGATCTATATATCAAGCCAAAATCAATGCCCAGAATTTTTTTGTTATCCATATAGTGTCCTCCCAAATCTGTATGTAAACTAAGGGCTCAGACAGTTTTCCAGTTTGTAGAATTGTAAGGAAATTTTCTTAATAGTAGTAAATCCCAAAATCAGATATTTAGTAAAAAAGAAGGCTTAAATCTGAAAAGGCTTAAATCTGAAAATGGATTAGAAATAAATTTCGCTTTTAAGAATTATCCAGTTATTATGGGTATTTGATTCCATTTTTTGTTGTACAAAATCTGATGTTAAAATAAGGAATAAAAAGTTCATCCATTAAAAGGAATTTATTATCATCTGGAAATTCTAGGTATATTCTCTTGAACTAAAATTTATACCTTAAAATAACTAATTTGAGGGAGTCTATCTCGTTATCTGCTCTTTCTCGTTACTGCCCTCTCTCGTTATCTACTCTTCACTATGGTGACCATAAGTCATTAATGAATGAAGCTGCAGGAGGTCCTAAAATTAAGAGTATACCTGGTCCGGTGGAAATGCGGTCTCCTATCCTGACCAGGCTCATTCCGTTAATCTTGACCCCAGTACTGCATCCATCTGGCAGAATAACTAGAGGATAAGGTGCTCCAGTAACAGAATTTGTCATCTGGCACATAGAGCCGCTTACTGCAAGAGGCATACCTGCTGCGGATGCAATAACCTGGGGAACTGACACAATGATACCTGAATCAGGAGGACCTGCTACTCCTGGAGTAAGGAGAACAGCACAACCGATCGTAACTGGCTGACCTGGCATTATATTCCCTCTTATGGTGAGAAGTTGATATTACCACCAACTGTGATAACTGTGCCTTTGATTTTTGCCATCGAACCTGCTTCAAGAGAAGAGCTTGCCTTTCCTTTAATGGATATATTAGCGGCATCCAGAGCTATGTTCCCATCAGCCTTAATGTCTATGTTGCCTTTAGAATCTAAGGATATATTTCCTGACGAAGCAATTGTTGCATCACTTTTAGTTTTTATATTGAGCTTCGAATTAGAATCGATTTCTATATCTCCATTGTGCTTGAATTTTATTTTTGTTGTTCCGGCTTCAAGACTGATTTCATCATCCATTAAAAGGAATTTATTATCATCTGGAAATTCAAGGTATATTCTTCTGATTCCAGACTCTTTCGAATCCGGGGAAATATAGACGAATTCATGTGGTTTTGCAACCGGGGCTATGTCCACGTCATTATAGACTCTTCCGACAATAACAGCATTATTTACATCCCCATTTATGAACTGAACTAATACGAGGTCATCTTTATTGGGAATAGCGACAGCTCCTATTCTTTGCGTGGATATCCCAACATTTTGCAGTTCCAGGTCGCTGTCCTTGAGCTTTACGTTGCAGGCATAATTATTTTTGTCGTTACCTGATTCATGGGAATACAGTTTCGTGACAGTCCCCAGTTCGAGGTTTCTATAGTTTTTAAGTTCTTCCCGAACTATACTTTTTATTATGCTTACAACGTCTTCCATCTCATCTCTCCCCAATTCCGCAGAATCCGATCTTTGTTATAAAGCCACTATTTTTACTCAGTATATGTCTTACCTGTCGCACCTGGAATAACTGATTAAGCTCGTCCTGAGGACATTCTTTAAATTCAACAGCATCTCCCAATTTAACTTCAGGATTTCCCTGAACAGTTGCGGAGCCAAAAACAGACGATTTTTTCATAAAATTCAACTTTGCCTGTGCACATGCAAAGGCAGCATCTTTTGTTCGTATGACTGAGTCCTGTATTAGCAGAGATTTTTCTTCCTCTCCTCCGAGCCCTTTATTCGAAGTAAAATCTTTTGAGTACCAGCACCAGGAATCTTTACCTTTTGAACCAATTGGACTTTCCCCATAAACTTCGACTCCTTCATAAAACGGGCTCGATAAATTGACCTGGACTGTGAGTATATTTTTAGCATAAGTGAACGTGTGGTCGGCTCTGGTTTTGCTAAATTTCCTGAATACAAGTTTTCCCTCTTCATCGCAGTAAAGGTCAAACCCGTTCCTCTTCGCAAGTCCAATACAGTGTTCGTAGGCATTTTTCCTGCTGTCTATTACATAATAAGGAAGCTCGAACCCATCATCAATGCTGGCTATCTCGACCTTTGCCTCATTTGCAAGGTAGCTTATTATATCGCCTGATTTCAAGTTCAGTCTTGTTGTATCCTTTCGCAGGCTTAAAAGACTGAAAAAAGGGCTAAGACCGCTTATCACAACATATGTAATGGTTGGGGAAATTCTATCAACGCTGCCTGTAAAGACCTTCTTGAGCTCACCAGAATAGCCAAGTTCCACATTAACTTTGTCGTTTTTCTTTATTTTTAACTCAATGGGGACTCCCAGTATTATCTCAAATGAATCTGCTGGGATAGCCATGTTTTTCTCGGTAGATATAGAGACAAGCCTTCCGCTAATAGGTTTTTCTGAGTCGATTGTTGTTGAACCTATTAAGATTTTGTAGGATGGTTTTTGCATTTTTTTAACTACCTCTTGTCTCAAAAATTGCTTTAAATCAGGCAATATCTATTTTCCCTCTGATCATACTATCAATATTTTCAGCAATTTCTTTTATAGATATGTCATTTTTTCCAACACTTCTAATGTATACCATTACATTATTTCTTGCGAAGATGATTCCTGTAAGAATTTCACCATAACCCCCAAAACAGATATCACCAATGTCAATACCGATTTCTTCACAACTGGGAAACTTCATAAGACTAGAAGACATCATGAAATCAATTATTGCTTCATGAGCATCTGAGAAGGAATTGCATTCGATTATTCTTATCTGCACCAGTTCTTCTTTCTCATTAGTAGGATTTTTCCATAAATATTCAGTAGCCTTGCATTCCTGGCGCTCTATCTCAACTGGTTCTTTTCTTATTAATTTCCAATTAAAAAAATTTTTTATATCACTAAAGTCCCTTATCGAAGCTGAGAGGTCTATACTCAAGTCTCTTCGTTTTTTATCTGTAACTTTTCTTTTCCAACTGGAAAAATTGTGGATTTCTTTGATGTTTTCTCTTCTTGAATCTTCTTCATTGGTCATGAGTATCCCTTCAAATAACTGAACGGCGTTTCATGTTGGTTGGTTTAGGATTACAATTTGGAAGACCGCTTGGAGTATTTGCTGCAAGTCTTTCTTTATATAGAGTTTGACCAGCAACGTGGAATTTAGTGTTAATAGGTAGTAATTCAGTATGTGGCGATTTGGTAGGATCGGTGTCACCATCAACTTTAAGACAGGCATCGCAAAGAATATCAGAATCACTGCATGCGCCGGTCCAGGCTACCTCATGATAAGAAAACCCCCATCCAAAAGGTACTTGCCAGTTTATGAATCCGATTGGAATTATTTTGTTACACTGGAAATCATATCCCATTACCGATTCAAAAAACTTGCAACCCAGGGCATTAGCAAAGGTCGATACTATGCATGCGCAATCTGTACAGTTCAGAAGCTTACCTTTTCCTACTTCACCATTTAAACGCTCAAGATACATTGAACAATTGAAGTTTCCGTTTGATGCATAGTTGGTTGCCCCATGAGAAGTATCATATTCGAAAAAAATAGATGCATTTACTTGTTCTGTAACCTTTGCAGCTGCCTTATCTAAAGTGCTTTCGTTTTTTGCCCATTTGCATGCCTTGTGCAAAACTGCAACCCATGGCTTTTTCATTGGTTCTTCTGGTTTATCGCAAATTATATAGATAATATGATCAGAGCTACCAACACTCTTTACACTTGAAACTGTCCTATTTATCTTAACACATTTCCACTGCCATTTTGTCTTATTCAGGGAAATACTTACAGCCGGCGTTTTGATTTTAAAATCGTAAAAGTCTGATTCTCCCTTGGTGAAATTAACTAATACAGGTTTGGACGGATCAGCTACAGAGCCAAGTCCATCGAAACCATCCTTGTCGCTTGATGCCCAAATTTCTGCACTTGTAATCCATTCAGGAGCTGTGAATTTTGCCTTAACTGTAAATTGTGTACCAATTACATAAGCAGCGGCACCCTGAAGCCCAAGAAAAGTCCTGGTTTCAGGCCCGACAATCCCATCCAACTTCAGTCCATTCTTTTTTTGGAAATATTTCACCGCTTTATCGGTATTTTTTCCAAATATACCATCATCACCTGTCGGACCGACACTGTAGCCTAGAGATATTAAACACTGCTGTACTTTTTTTACATCTTTGCCTGTAATCGCAGGACTTTGATATTTAAGTATTCTTCTTGAAATAGTATATTTCCATTCAGGAGTGACAACATCCGAACTGGTCAAATGGTTATACAACTGGATTGCATTAGAGATAGTACCCCAGTTGAACTGCAGTTCCCTTATCTTTATAGGAGAGGCCGATATACCAATTGATGTCACCTTGCCGCTGACTACTGATGTTTCTTTTGACAATTATTCAACTCCTGATTGGATTGAAACGGTATATGCCCCCGCAGGTAGATTTTCAACAGTATATATTCCCTCAACTTCATTGTCGATTGTTACTGAGAATTCTTGCCCATCCTCTGTAGTTCCCTCTACTAAAACGCTAATTTTGGTGTAATCTGTTGTTCCATCTTCCAGATCAACTCTTACAATCAGACTGCCTTCTCCCTCAATAACTTGCTTCACTTTTTTTTCATGTTTTTCTTCTGCCTCATTATTTACATCATTCTGCACATTGCTCTGCGGTGGCTCAGGAACATGCTCTTTGAGGCTGATAAGAAAATCAAAACAATCTGGCCACTTTTCTGATTCTCTTATCTCTATGCTTTTAATAAGAACTTCTTTTATAGAAGTAGCAGTTGTAATATCGGCGACAAAAGGTACAGGTTGGGCAGCCTGAAACTTTTCCCTGAGCTTTTCGAGATTCAGGACATCTTGCCTGCTTTCACTATAGCTCAGGCTTCCTCTCAAGGTTATCTTAGTAGGTTCAGTACCAAGGTCTTGAAATAAGCTTCCTCCCATTCCCGGAATGCAGTGCTCGATAAGAACCCGATTTTCATGGGTGCTGATATTCTGGATGCCTTTGATTTCGAATTTATCGAGAATGGGTTTCATCTTCATCGAGTCTCAGCTCCGCGTCCTGGCTCTTATTCTGATTCATATCTACTGCATGTGGCAGCAAATGTCGCTCGATATATTTTCGGGTTACAATTTTGGCGAAAAATATGAAAATTATTATTAACTGAACTAAATATCTAATAAAGTTCGCTATTTATTTCAGATAACAAAAATAAATTTACAGAGCTTTGTCAACGTTTAAAAGTTGTATGCATGAGCATTAATTAAAAAATATTGAGAAACTTAGCATCAGGAAAATTAAATTAATTTTCACGTTCGCTTTCGTCATGCGTTGACTTCTTATAACTCAAATTCCAATCGTATATTGAGCATCTCAGGTACAAACTAGCGAAGATTGCAACGGTTAGGTGCTACGGACTTCAGTCAATAAGCCTATTCTCCTCTGCTTCTTTCGAGGAATTTGAAGGGCAAGCCAACTGCTTTAGCTATTGGTAGTTGACTTGCATATGCAGAGTAGAATTAGGATTTATCCAAAACCCGTTTTGTTCTTGATTATCATAAATTTTCAGGATTGTCTGCATAATCTAGAGCTAGTGTCTTGAAAATTTAGTTATTGGTCACATGTTAACTCTGAATCACTATCTATTGATGAAAAGTTATCAAAGATTATGCTCAATAATTAAATTGCCATGACACTAGATTGATTATCCTAAATCTGATATTTAAAGAAACAAATTGTGAGTTCTAAAATAAACTCTTAAATTATTTTTTAGTATATTTATTCAGTAGCAACGGCAGCTTTAACACTCTTGATTACCAAGAGAATAATACTACCAATGAGACTGACGACTGCGAGTTTCGTTTTTTTCACGTCGCCTTCAGCGTCCACAAGATCGTTTATCTTCTTTAGTATACCGTTTTCCGTGTCTATGATTGCATTTTCTACTTCATTTAAAATTTCCACTAATGCCATATTTTATTATCTCCTTTTATTTTAATTTTGGATTCTTTTTTATAGTTTTTTGGAACTTCATAATCTAGCACTGATTTAGTTAGCAGTTGACTGCTATCAATTAGAAGCCCAGTAAATATACAAGGACCTCAACTGAAGATTCCTAAAATTTGAGATATTGCTAGATTAGCAGGAACACATGTAATATTAAACATCTACAACTTATTTTTGCATAATCGGGGTATTAATTATCTAATTATGGTATATACTATAAAACAGGGCGAATTTATCCGTGTAATAAAATTTTAAGTGTTATTTCTGGATAAATAAAAAGAACGTAGTGGGGTTTGCTTATGGTTTACTGCTGAAGGAAATATATTGGAAGTAAAATTTGATAGTTGTAGACGTTAGTAAGTAATTAATACAGATTTCCAATAAAAATATCTGACAAATTTTCTCTTGACGTCAATTACCGTTCTTATAGTTAACTAATTCATTGCGAGATATCCTTTCTCAGTAACAAAAATTTCAAGTCAATTGAAATTTTATTACTTTGAGTAATCTCACGGGAAAATTTAAAGGCAGAAAATATCAAAAATTAATTTTTCTTATTTATGATAACTCTTCCAAGCCTGATTTGAACTGACCTGCAAGGTCGCTCCAATCAACGTCCTTGCTCCCTGTTACAATAGTAATAAGAAGTTTTGCAGCGATCGTCCCAAAAACACTTGCGACACTAGCTGCCATATTTTCGACCTTTTCACCTACTATTTTTTCAGCGCCATCCATTAGATCAAATAAAACTTCCTGAACCGATTTATATCCTATCAGAGGCATCTCAATACCTAATGTCTTAGCCAACGACTCAAGCATTTCTTCAGGGAGCAACTTAAATAAACCACCTAGTTCGTTAATACCATACTTATCCAATTGACCCAAAAATCCTTTCAATAAACAAGGGCTGATATTTTCCATTAAGGTAGATATCTGCCAGGATTCAAGATTAAAACTTTTCAGGCTCGATTCTGCTATCGCTGTACCTACCATATTGTTGAAACCACTCACTGCCTTATTATCCACTTTTGCCTGTACATTGCTCGGCTGTGGGTCTGGGATATGCTCTTTTAACTCAATAAAATAATCAAAATAATCAGGCCAGTTTTCCGATTCTCTGATCTCTATATCTTTAATAAAAACTTCCTTTACCAATGTAGCGGTAGTGATATCTGCAACAAAAGATATGGGTTGACCATCTTGAAACTTTTTTCTGAGTTCTTCGAGGTTCAGGACGTCCTGCCTGTTTTCATTATAGTTCAGACTTCCTCTAATGGTTATAAACGTGGGTTCAGTACCAAGGTCTTGAAATAAGCTTCCTTCCATTCCAGGAACACGGTGTTCGATAAGAGCCCGATTTTCAAAAGTGTTGATATTCTGTATGCCTTTGATTTCGAACTTATCAAGAATAGGTTTAGCTATCATAGTTATCAGCTCAGATCGATGCCGTGTCTTCGAGACTGATCTTTTAATATCAAAACAAGCCTATCAGAAAGATTTTTAAGATCACTTTCACCTGTACGCCCTTCTCCATTTACCTGTATGTTAAACACATTCTGTCTTGCAGGGGTAGTATCCCCATTGGTTTGATTCATTACCTGACTTAGATTTTCAATTAGATTCAGTAGAAGCTCTCTATTGTCCTCTTTTATATCAGACTTATTTATACTGTTTGAATACGCTTTCTCTATGAGAAGGTTAACACTGGTAAGGGATAAAAGATCGGACTGCTTATTATTTTCCAAAATTTTCAGGTCTGAATCAGAAATTTTATCAAATTGATTTCTATCAAACTGATTTTTATCAAACTGATTTTTATCAAACTGATTTCTATCAAACTGATTTCTATCAAACGGACCTCTTATTCTTTCTGATAGCTGATTAGATTTTGATTTGAGATCACTTAAGTTATAACTGTTATTGCCAGTAGAAAAGTAAGAATTCTGACAATTGTTACCTCTTAATTTTTCCTCAAGGGATCTTTTTGATACTGAGATACCTTCTATGTGCCTGGAAAATTGCTTGCTTATTCTATCTGGGTTTATCTTGAATTCATCATTTTCAACTAATTGTTCCTCAGGCTTCAATGATTTAAAATCCTGCATATCATAATTAAAAAAATTGGTCTTAGAATGCTGAGAGCGGGTCTTATAATGCTGGTTAGATTCGGCAAGACTTGATTTATTGAAGTTTACAAGGTTCGAGCTGGTCATTTTGCCGGACATTTCTTCTAAGGATTCTTTTGATACAGAGATACCTTCAATGTGCCTGGAAAATTGCTCGCTTATTTTCCCCGAGCTTAAATTGAATTCTTTGTTTTCAATCAATTGTTTCTCAGAACCCAGGGACTTTAAATCATGTATAAGGTGACCAGCAAAACTAGACTCAGAACGCTGATTTGATTCAATGAGATTTGATTCTCTTATCTCGCCGGACTTTTTTTCTAAGAAATCTCTTAATGCAGGGATACCTTCAATGTGTCTGGAAAATTGTGCGCCCATTTTCGCAGAGAGAAAATCCTTATAATATCTGGAAAGAGAGTGCTCTCCCTCAATACTAAAGAAATTGCATTCAGATTCAGATAAATCCGTATATTCAATCCTTTTATGGAAGGCACGAATCTTTTCATCGCTCTTTACTCTTTCAAATGAAGTGACGGCAGGAGATTGCAAAACCCGTTTCAGGGTATTTAAGCCCTGACCTAGCTGATTATCCTCTATTTTCCTGCCATGCGTGTTAATGATATTTCGCAGGAGTTTTTTCCTTACATCCGATTTTACTGGAAATTTATTCTCAACTTCAGTTAAATCCGTACTTAACTTTACATCTGGCTCTGCCTGGAGACTCTCATCTTTCAGGCCATTACCCGTAGATTTTTTTCTGTTTTCACGATGCAGCCCAGATGTTCCAAAATCAGCTTTGTGCTCCTCTTTTGACAACAACATGTTAATTGTCATAACTTTAGAAGATCCATGTGCTTTTGTACGATCATCTTGATCTCTAAACAGGAGTTTTTCGGGCTCACTATCTTCGTTTCTTCTGGAAATCTCCTCAAAAAGTCTATCACTCATCAGGGATTGAGCAGGATAGATTAATTCGTATATCTGAGGATCTTCAAGCAGAGAAATAGCATTTTCCAGATTATGGACGGCTTTAAAGAGGTTCGTAGCCTTAGATAAATCCTCAAGCCATTTAGAAAGACCGGATTTGCAGCCGATGAACGGACAAGAGTGGCTAGACTCGATTGTATGTTCAATCATAAGAATCATTTTAAATTCTGGGTAGCCATCTCAAGATAAAGAAGAATCTGTCCCACTGTCATTTCACTCACTTCCTCAGGTGTCCATCCAAACTCCTTTGCAAGAATAAAACAAGCCTTTGCCATTGGGGCCTGTACAAGTTCTACCAGATCATCCTTTGGGGTACTTAATCCGCTTATCTGGTTAATTTTATCCACAAGGAACTTTACGACTCCGCCATGCAAGGAAGAGATTTGTTCAAGGGTCAGTCCGGGCTCTACCATTGACTGCTTCAGCATCAACGTCGAGATTAAAATATCATTGTCCTTTGCTGCTTTTGCGATTAACTGAATATCTTTTATTGTCAATGGCTTCAAGACAACTGTATTTTCATTATTATTTGTCCCTGTACGTGGGGTTCCTTCTGGATAAAGAATATTTTCCGGAATGTTGATCTTATGTTTAATCGAGCCCCCTGCCAGAATTTCCTCAGCTGTGATTGCCACCTGCCCACCTCTCAATTTACGGGGCTTTGTCTTCGACGCTTATCCAGATTCCTTTAAAGCTTACGGATTCCATTACAAAGTCGTCTTCCGGGAGCTGATAGCTCCAGTTCTCGAACTTGACTCCGTGTACCGTAATAGTGCTTGTTACGCTATTCTCCTGCGATACTCCGGGGTTTTCCAGTTTAAGCACGATATCAAAAGTTGGAGAAAGAAAAGTACCTGCAGGCTGTGTTGTAGCTGCATCGCCAAGTAAAAGCTTGAGGAGCGCTCCATTTATATATGCCCTCGCTATCGTTCCACTAATATTAACATTACCCGGACGCAGATCAGTCGCATATCTATGACCCAGTTCATGGAAGGCTTTTAGCTGAGACTCAACTTTTACTTCCACATTCGTCGCTCTACCTACCGGAGAAAGTGAATACGCATCGCTGATTTCTTTTGCTTTTTTTGTCTCTGGGGTAGTTTCTGCCAGAGCAAATTCAATTACCCCATCTGATCCTCTAAATACACTTGTGTTTACCATATTCCTCACTTCACTGCAACGTTATTACTACTTTTACATAGTCTATACTGAAGGTTGGTTTTAGTGTCGCTTCAACCCTGCAGATCCCATTGATTTCTTCCTGTCTTGTTGCACTGACATTCAAGGTGTATTCTGTAAGCTGTTCATCAACGACCATCCTGCTCAAAAAACCATCTAAAGTAGCTCGGAGGGCGGCTCTAACCCTTGAGTTATTAAGTCTCCCAATATAGGGAAGGCTCCCCATTCTAATGCCTTCCTTGGCATAATCAACAATTCGCCTTGTAGTTATCTGCTTAAATGCGCCGTCATCTGTGGTAACCCCTTTTACTATTCTGTATCCCATCTTCTCCTGAATTACCAGAACTCTGTTATTTACTAAATTTTTAAGAATGCCATAAGAGTAGTTTTCACCCAGGCCAACCAGGGACATGGTTTTATTGGTGGGAGCAACATGAACAGCCAGTGAAGATATTTTCCCTGCAACTGCAGCAGCTGTATAAGAGCTGGGAAGTATCACTTCTTTTTTGCTTGCAGAATCATTAGCTTTGATTGCCGGGGCAACAAGGATTACCCTGTCATCGCTTATTTGGTCGGTGTAATTTAATATTTGATCCGGACTATCTCCCGGTCCCCCTCCCACCAGTGCAATTCTTTCCCTGTTGAGATTTTCTGTTGTTTCACAATGGGCAACAATGTCAGATTGTGTATCAGCAAAGGTAAGTCCAGCCGTCAGAACAATATTTACAGGCTGCTCCTCAAGAAGTTGGAGTCCATCTTTATATTTGGATGTAGCATCTGTTCCATTACTTCCAGACTTGTTTCCACCAGTCCCAAATATTTCATATGCGTCTTTTCCGGTTTTATCTGGACCTTCTTCTGGATTTGTGCCTTTTTCTGCATCAACCAATTTCGAGAAGGCATTAATAGCGTCGACAAGATATTTACCATCAGGAACATTGTATTCTTCAGTTATGTTTTTGTAAACAAGTTTTACTTTAGCACAGTTATCCGCATCTTTATCAATCACATATGACGCATAAAGGTCAGTATCAACCTTTGGCGTCTCGTCAACATCCTCATCCTTAAAGAATGTCAGTTGACCATTGCTTTTATCTATCTTAACTTCCAGAGACTCAGGTTCCATGTCCCCATATATTGGAGTAAAATTCGTTATGTTCCCTGTTGTTCTATCTATAACAGTTATCTGATTTCTTTTGCTTTCTTTAATATTGCCTCTTTGCAGCGTAATTTGACTTCCACTTCCCTCATGTTTTTCCTTCGATATGAAGGGATCTTCAGTAGCAGCAAAGATATTTATTTTTATATCGTTTCCCCATGTTCCTTCTGATTTTGCCAGAAGTTTGGCACAAATGCCCGAGGTACTTTTTACCTTATATTCAGCTTTCTGGGCATTATTGGCTACTCGAACAGCTATTACAGTTGCAGCACCATTATTGTTATAGATCTGTTCTAAAGCTCTCACTAAAGTCAATTCACCACTATTTCCATCTTCCCAGGCATTATAGTCTCCGAATTCATCTAATGCTTCCGTGTAGCTGGACAGGGTTTTTGGAGTATTCAAAACTCCCTTCGATGCTGTTCCAACTATACCTATATTCCCGGTTATTATACCTCCTACGCCAATAAGACCCTCTGATCTAACTTCAATATAAGTTCCAGGAACTATCATTTCTGTTATGATTTCTGACATTAATTTATCTCCTTTCAATTATCTTGTCTAGAAAAATAAATCGAGTTATCTGTATAATTATATTTTTTCAGATAATTTATTTATTAATGTTCTCTCCCATTTTCAGAGCTTTTATTTTTGGCCTCCAATCATAGGCAAGCTTTGAAAACAATTGTAAATAACTGAAAAATGTATAAGAACAGGTAATAACTGAAAAATGTATAAGAACAGGTAATAACAGAGTGTCAGATAAGACAAAAACAAAATACGTAATTTTACGAACTATGTACTTTATTTAACGGTCATGTTTTCATCAAAAATATCGTCTACATGCACGTGTACTTCCTTGATAACTCCCTCAGGACCAAAATTTTTCCTGTTAATAAGCTCGAATATTCCCTGGTATTCAATTAACCTGACCATCGCTTCTTTCGAAGGATCTGTTGATATTTTAGTGGAACAGATCTCACCGAGAGAATAAAGTGACAAGTAAGTGAAACCGCCTTTTTCAAGGGCAATTTTCTTTGTGTTAATAATTTTGATAACAGCCGTGGTAATCTCATCAATCCTGGCATCAGACAGATCCCAAATTTTAACCTGAAAAATCCCGCTGAACTTTGAGCCTTTTATCTCACTAATTCTATCTACATCTCCCTTTTGAATTCCAATGAAATTGCCGATACCAGAGCTTGACTCCTTTATATTCTTAACTGAGATTACAACTGCTGGCAAATCATCCTCAGATGCAGGACGCTTCACCCCAATATGACCAGAAGGAACTAAATTTGGATGAATTTTTTGAAGTGTTTTTACAATTCTTTTTACAGCTTGTTGAATTGCAATTATTTCAATCACCATCCATTTTCAAAAATCAGACTTACCGTTTAGATGTGCTCATCTGTGCTTATACGTTTCAAAGCATTTTGGTATGCAGATAGCAGTATTTTGTCATCTGAAAGTTTACCACAAGATTTGAGCCGATCTACCTCGAGAAGAAATCTTGCAGCTTCTTCAGGAGGGAATTTATTATTTTCAGCAAATGTTGCCGCTAATATTTTCAATTCCTTTTTTGAAGAGTATTTCTTTGGCCAGTTTCCGTCCACAAAATTAAAAATGAGCCCACAGTTCTTATGTCCCATTGTTCTGGTTGATGGACTTCGGGACGTTTTAATATAATCTATGAATGTGTCTTCCCGTAGTTTTCCCCTTACTAATTTTCCACACTCACATATAAACACAGAACCTCCTCCTTCCCAATATATATCTTAAAAACAACCCGCGGTTCCGAAAATAGTCAAATTCAATTCTGGACTGGTAAAAATAGCAATATGACTACTAATAATAATTTATCTGTAATTATCCTCGTACAGAACACTTTTTAAAAAATAAATAATTGTCTCAACGCTTACAGCATAAACTGGTCATAGGAGTTTTCATCGCCCTATCGCTCGCTCCAGAAGGCCAAAAAGAATAATGTCCTTTAAACGGATACCTCACAGGTTAAGATATGTATATTTTTTGACTATTTATACTTTTTTGTTTATTCAATTTTTCAATATGTATAATAGATTTCAAGTCACCTGTTATTGATTATGTAATAGATTCATAAAAAGTTCAGACAAAAAACATTAATCCTATGCATGCTATCCATAAATTCCAATGTATGGAGTCATCAGGGTTCCCCCGAAAAAAGGGGAAGAAATCAGGGAAAAAGCAGTTAATGAAAAATTTCTGGACACTGCAAGAAAAATCCGAAAACTTCAGACTGTAGAAGGAACTTTTCTTGAAATCCCTGTCACAGAAGTTGCAGGAGGAAAAGTAGAAGATTTCCCGGTCATCGAACAGGAAAATCCGGAATTCCTTAAAAAGCCCAGCTCTCTCAAAGAGTCCCTTAAAGGTTTTCTTTCCGAAACTGAACTTGCATCTGTCCCGTCAGGCTGGCAGATCCTGGGAGATATAATAATAGTTTTCATCCCTGAAATCCTTAAAGATAAAAAAATGAGGATAGCTGAAGCTTTACTCTCAATGTACCCAGGGTGCAGGACCGTTGTAAGGGATTTTGGAATCGAAGGGCAGTTCCGCCAGCCAAAAAGAGAACTCCTTCTCGGCAGCGAAACCGAAACCATTCACAAAGAACATGGCTGCTTTTTCAAGCAGGATGTAACAAAGGTAATGTACTCCAAAGGCAACCTTGAAGAGAGAAAGCGAATGAGTCGGCTTGGAGAAGGAGAAGTCGTTGTTGATATGTTCGCAGGAATAGGGTATTTTTCAATTCCCATGGCTGTCCACTCAAGGCCGAAAAAGATTATTGGAATAGAAATTAATCCTGAATCTTTTGCCTATCTGAAGGAAAACATCAAGCTAAATAAGGTAGAAGAGATCTTTGTTCCAATCTGTGGGGACTGCTCAAAGTTTGCTCCTGAAGGAACAGCCGACCGCGTGCTTATGGGATATGTGGGAACAACACACTACTATCTTGAGCCGGCTATAAAGGCCCTGAAAAAAAGCGGAGGAATTCTGCACTATCACGAAACAGTCCCGGAAAGTCTTGCTAGAACCAGACCCCAGGAAAGGATAGAAAAAGCTGCCTGCGCCCTGGGAAAGAAGGTTGAAATTCTGGAAACCCGCAGAATAAAAAAGTACTCTCCTGGAGTCTTGCATGTAGTTGTGGACGCACGGATATTCGAATGAAAATTTGAAATTTCGCTTTTAATTATGTACAAAAGGAAATATCAAAGCAGAATTATAAAGCAGTAATTATCAAAGCAAGAATTATAAAGTAGAAACTCGCAAAGCAAGAATTATAAAGCAGAACCTCTCAAAACGGGAATTCTCAGTATTCTGCTGTAGCCTGCTTGATTGCACTACAGAGTTCTTCAGGTTTTCTGGAGCTAAGAAGCATTTTTTCTCCTGAAATAAGTTTGAGGATTAAAACAGGGCTAACTTTTTTGGAGATTGTGACACATCAGATTCTTTTCCCGTGAGAGGGTCATAAACCTTAATTTTGCAGTCCTCCACTACATGTAAAGGAATTTTCTTGGAGGACAGATTCAAAGGTACCAGGCGAACGTATATTCCATCACTTCTCACTTCAGTTATATGCTTTG
>JAEWQJ010000050.1 GCA_023399215.1 Methanobacteriota archaeon | reverse complement strand
CAAAGCATATAACTGAAGTGAGAAGTGATGGAATATACGTTCGCCTGGTACCTTTGAATCTGTCCTCCAAGAAAATTCCTTTACATGTAGTGGAGGACTGCAAAATTAAGGTTTATGACCCTCTCACTGGAAAAGAATCTGATGTGTCACAATCTTCCAAAAAAGTTAGCCCTGTTGTAATCCTCAAACTTATTTCAGGAGAAAAAATGCTTCTTAGCTCCAGGAAACCTGAAGAACTCTGTAGTGCAATCAAGCAGGCTACAGCAGAATACTGAGAATTCCCGCATTGCGAGTTTCTGTCTTTGTGATTACTACTTTGCGAGTTTCTGCTTTATAATTCTTGCTTTGATAATTACTGCTGTCCAGGGATAAATACTAAATATTTTTAGCTTTAAATTTTTTTGCTATCTCTTTCAGGATAAAACATCATTAATTTCATATCAACTAATTAGTCCATAAAAATTATGTAGCCTTGAAAGGCTACTTAAGCAGACAATTTATTTTTCAATTGTGTTCAATAATTCATCCTGGCTGACAGTTTTATCAGGTCTTACAGCTTTCCCATCATCAGTCAATGTGAACTTACCTTGCATACACCCTGTAACTCTGAGATGTTTTGGCTCAATGTTACTGGTACCTATAGTAACATCTTTCGTCAAAAAAAGTAGAACTTTTTCACCTGATTTGAATGTTGGTTCATAATCCGTTTCTAAAGTATCATTTCCTACTGTTCCGCCATCTAGTCTCACTGTGATCTCTTTAGCTGACGATGGGTTTTTGAGGTATTTCTCTACGCTTATGGTGATATCTGTGTAGATAAGATTCTCCAGGCTAAATGAATCAATACCATCAGGCCTTTTTCCATTGATAGAATTCCATTTGCTTGGATTTATTTTCTTCACTGTACCTATTACAATCGTATCAGAGTAGTTACTTAATTCTTCAGAACCTAGTAATGGAAGTGATGCACTGGATTTACTATATAACGGCATATCATTATTTGCAAGCTTAGTGTCTTGTGAAGGATGATTTGTAAGTTTAATACCATCCTGTGAGCCTGACAACGCTAAAGCACTTAACATTATCAACGTAACTGCTCCAATAAAAACGATCATATATTTTATGTTCTTATTCATTGTCATCACCCTTTAAGGATAAATATGGTTGATTCCTGCTATATCATCTGAGGTAAGAGTTCTCTTCTTTATTTCGTTGCTACTTGTCCATTCATACATTGTTTTCTCAGAATCTCCAGAATCGTATAAGTCGTACAATGTTAACCAGTGCCCAAATTCGTGAGCAGCAACACTCTGCACGTCGTATTTACCTGATTCTCCACTTGATGCTGTTGACCAAGGATAATAGGTATTAAAATAGGTTACATAACGTGTATTATAATTACCAGTATGGTTTGGAATAGATCGTCCTAGATATGTTGCTCCAGCATTTATGCAGTATATCCTATTGTCAGTTGTAGTTGCCATCCCCCATTTGAAGGTAAACGCTGCACCTGCATTATTCCACGCAGTTGAGCCTGCCTTTATAGCACTTGACCAAGAACTTGGAATTGAAGAATCTAGCTTAGGAACTACGTAATTTCCGCCCCATTTATATCCACTATATGAATACGCCGATGCCGGAGCTGTAATATTTACCAGAAATATAATTAATAGCATTGCTCCAATTATTCTTTTACCATATTTCATAATTTGTCCTCCTTTAACCCCCAGGAGGCAGAATCAGGCAAGCTTAAATATACGCAAAGCTAACATAATAACTGCCTCATAGGGCATGTTTTATGGAGTTCGGGTTCTCTGACAAGTACTTTCAAACTCCATAAACTTCTCTTATTTAACTCTTTATAACTTTTCCGGCCAATTTCTCTAACTGTGTGATTCTTAAACAAATTTTGTGCCTGAAATTACTTTTTAATATTTTTACTGTTTGATGATTTGATCATAAATTATTTATTTGAGTATATGTCGCGACTCATATTCAAAAATTAATATAAAAGATAACGCGTAATGTAATTTAGGTACTGTTAAGTCTACAGGTGTTAAGGAGTTTTTCCAGATACAGTTGAGCCTATAAAGCGCCCAGAATCCGTCAACTTGACAGAACCCGCCAGCCCACCTTTTATTAATCTGATCTGTTCTTTATAATCTCACGGATTACTTTTCTTCATTTTTTTTGATTTTTAAAAGACTTAGTCGTCTTTTTGCACTCTTATTATTTTCAAATTTTTAAATTAAAAAATATATACAATTTTCCATTTTTTTCGGAAGGTTTATTACTCAGTTTTCATAGAGAAAATCAGGAACATTTTCTACTACATACCCCCTGCTCCAATACTGAGTCGGTATACTGGTATCTAAATAATACTGTAAAATGGAAAAGAATTCATTGGTCATCGGTTAAGGAATTTTCTTACCTGAAAGCTATCGATTTATCACTGGAAGCCTGCTTTAAATCTTTGCCTCTTTACATGAAATCGATACCCTGTTCCAGCTCATAATTTATTAAAATATTTAACAGATGTTGAGGAAATTGACGCAATTTATTACGATTCTTCACTTAACCGAAGACGCATGGAAAAGAATTTGGTTGTGTGTACGAACACTATATGCAGTTCAATTAGTAACCGTAAGATAAATTTCAGCACTATTGAGATGCCTGTCAGCAAGGCAATTTAAAGTGAGTCTCCAATTAAAACACAAATAAATTAGGCACGTATCAAGGAAGGAAGTTTGTGGAACAGCCAAAAGCAGACGTAATTTTTAGGGAAGTACAGGATCTGCGGAACAATTTTTTCCTGGTTTCGGTCCTTTATCCTGCGCTCCTGCTCTGGTATATCGAAA
>JAEWQJ010000045.1 GCA_023399215.1 Methanobacteriota archaeon | reverse complement strand
ATGTTATAAAGGAGTATGCTCCCCTGACAGAAAATTGCTGCGATAACTATGTTGAAGAAAGCAGCTCGAGCAGTGGGCAGTAGTGGGGGAAATAGCCACAGCAACAGTGTAGGAGGTTGAGGAGGCTCCCCTGAACCTTAAAGTAATGTCAAAGTAAAGGAACTTTCACAAGCTACTGTTATAAATGGGAACCTGTAAAGTTTGATTTCATAAAGAATACAACCTGTGTTGTGTATCCGAATACGCCAGGTTTTGGGATATATTACGGAATAGCCAGCCTGTTTGCAGTATTTTTGTATAAAAAAAGTAAAAAAGGAAAAAACAAAGTCCTATGTAAAAAATTAGTGCGAGGGGTGGGATTCGAACCCACGAAATCCTTCGATACCGGATCTTAAGTCCGGCGCCTTTGACCGTGCTGGGCAACCCTCGCTCTTTGAAGAAAAGCAAGTTTTTTTTGAGCCGCAAATATTCGTTATGCGGACATGCTTTAAATAAAGTTAAATTATTTAAAGTTTATTCTTTAACTTATGGAAATTACATTTCTTGGCACTGGAGTTGCGATCCCTCAGAAAAATAGGGTACAGTCCGGAATACTTGTCAGGCTAGACGAAAAGCCATTGCTTATTGATTGCGGAAGCGGCGTATTGAACAGGTTTCCTGAGGCTGGGGTTTCCCATACTGAGGTGGACACAGTGTTGCTTTCGCACCTTCACCTTGACCATGTGGCTGACCTGCACCCCCTTATCAAGGCAAACTGGCTTCGCGGAAACACGAGTATGAAGGTCTACGGGCCTGAAGGAACCGAAGAATGGTTTTCAAAAGTGATTGACGCTTATGAATATCTTCAGGAAGAAGTGGACGTAGACATTATTGAGCTCGCCCCCGGAAAAGAATTTACTCCCGAGGGATTTGATTGTGAGATCAGTTGTACGGCAACCGCGCACAGCGTTCCGACGCTAGCTTACCGCGTGACTGGAGAGGATGGGGAATTCGTTTACTCCGCAGACACCGAGCCATCAAGGGATGTAATGGACCTTGCAGCCGAGGCTGATCTCCTGATCCACGAGTGTTCATTTCCACCGGACATGAAAGTCACAAACCATACTACTCCCAGCTCACTTGCCGACATCCTGGAGGAATATAATAACGAAATAGGAAGCATCTGCCTTACACATTTCTATCCGGAAATGCGGGGACACGAAAGAGAAGCAGTGCACCTCCTGAAGGAGTGTTTTGAAGGAGACGTGATTCTTGCCGAAGACCTCATGAAACTTGAATTATGATAAGCACGAAGAGAGATGTAAGGTATAGAGTAATCCATGAGGTACAAAGTAAAATTTCGGCTGTAAACAAAGGCTATACTGTTAAAACAAGAGATAAAACGAGAGATAAAACGAGAGATAAAACGAGAGGCAGTCCGAGCAATAACAAATCCTTCGGCAGTCCTCAAATTTTATTCTTTATCCCTTTGAAAAAAAGCTAAACTCAGAATTGTTTTTCTTGATTTATATATTCTGGATTTACTTATCAAACCATCCGACTGCATCCTGTCAGGTGAGTATGTAGCCTTATATCATTAAATATCAGAAAAACAGAATCACTCTCATACAGAGAAAAGCTTTGAAATACCGTCTGTATGCGTTTAATCTGTATGCGTTTAATCTGTATGCGTTTAATTTGTATATATTCTCATGTATAAATCCCAGCTGTGCAATCTATTGTATCTGAAATACAATCTTTATGCATTCATTCTCCGAAACATCTTCTAAACACAAATTTATACTTTTATCACTGGTGATCATCATGGCAAGACTACTCTCAGAAACGGACATTGGCATTCTGAAAACCGTTGCCCCGGAGTGTGAGGGGTATCTGTGTTCAGGCTCGGGAATGGCTTATCGTTCCATACTTCCTCCGCTGGCAAACCACTATGCAAAAGATGCTCAGGATTTTCTGCGGAGAATAAAATTACTATCTCGATATGACCTTGAATACCTTGTCAGGCTCATATTATCAGGAGAAGAAAGCCTTGGCTGCGTACCATTTGAGTATATCGAGCTTTTCATAGAAAATGTCTCTGAAAGGCTGGGTGAGGAAATGGCGGGTCAGGTTAGAGACTCTTATAACAATTCAGAATGCCCTGATTGAATTTTTTATTAGTTAGGGTAAAAATGCAAAAAAGAAGGTCCCTGTAAAACGGAAACTCTTATTAATTTTAAAAAATTTAAAAAATGTGAAAAATAGATATATTGTAAAAAGGGAATATTCTCAATCTATACAAACCTGCTCAAGCTCTCCCATATTTGTCTTCAAGCCTTTCAATATCATCTTCTCCGATATAGTCTCCCTGTGCGATCTCAATGAAAACAAGGTTTTGACTGCCTATATTCTTAATTCGATGAATTTCATTTACCGGAAGATCAACCGAATCTCCAGGAATAACCCTGATTTCGTTCTCGTTTTTAATTACTAGACCTTCTCCACTGATTATGTACCAGTGCTCACTTCTATGAAAATGGCGCTGGAGTGAGATTTCACCCTGAGGAATAACAGTAAGGCTTTTGACCTTATATCCAGGCCTCTGCCCGAGCACTTCATAAAAGCCCCAGGGCCTTTCTTCCTCACGTTTACATTTTTCGAGGATTGTCTCATACACTTTAATGTAATCATCTACCATCCTGTCAACCGAAAAACGTTTTTCTACGTTTTCCCTGCATTTTTTGCGGGATATGGAGCCAAGTTTTTGCACAGCTTCGGCAGCTTCCTCAACACTATTAACGAGAAATCCAGTCTCTCCATCCCGGATAAGCTCAGGCATTGAACCCCTGTTCATTGCAATTACCGGCGTACCGCTGGCCATAGCTTCAACTACGCCAATTCCGAAAGCCTCTTCATAATTAATCATGTGAAGCAAAGCATAGGCATTTGACAGGAGTTCCTTCTTAAACTCAGGGGTGACATGTCCCTCATAAATAATCTGTTCATTGTCCAGATAGGGTTGAACTTCTTTTTCAAAATAAGCCTGATCTGCAATGAAACCAGCAATTCTAAGTTTTCTGCCAGTTTTTTTTGCGACCTCTATTGCTTCCCTTACGCCTTTGTCTTTATGCAGGCGTGATAAAAAAAGTAGATAATCCTGCGGTTTTTCATTGAAATAAAAGCTTTCTATGTCAATTCCGTGACGAACCGTTGCTATATAGTCCAGGTCACGGCATCGGTAGGCATCACTTATGGATACGTAAAAAGTTCTATTATTGTACTTTTTATACACAGGCAAAATTTTCCGTGAAGAAATACCATGGATTGTTGTTACAACAGGCGTATCCACAAGCGCGCTGTAGGTTAAAGGAAGATAATCAAAATGATTATGGATTATATCGAATTCCTTTGCTCTCTCGAAAACTTCGGATATATGCAGGCCTTCGTACACTTTTCGGATCATATCCTTATCTTCTTCATAAGGTCTCGGACATACAGCATGAAGCTTCGCTGCAGTGTGAGAATCTGCTGTGGCAAACAGTGTAACATCAATACCTCTTTTTACCAGTCCTTCAGTTAATAAAGATACAATAGATTCCCAGGGACCATACTTTTTAGGTGGCGTGCTCCAGGCAATTGGAGACAACATTGCAATTCTCATATTAATACCCCCAAAATCACTCACATCCCCAAACTTAATTTTTATTTTTTAAATTTTTAACTTTCATTTGAGCTTTGCAGGTTAATTTTTAGTTTTTAAATTTAATTTTAATTTTTAAATTTAATTTTTATATACTTTATTTTCATTTTTATGTATTTTATCTCAATCTTGAATAGCCTCTCTTCGGATCAGTAGAACTTTCTATATCTTCTTCAAACCACCTGCAGTATTCATCAGGGCACTGTTTTTCCGGACACTCATGGATATATTTCAGAACATCGCGTACTTTTGCGGTAGCTAACGATACTGAGGTATCTGCACTCCCGTAATAAATACGAATTTCATCGCCCGTAAGTACCCATCCGCAGGGGAAAACAACGTCATTGACGTCTCCGCTGCGTTCGTACATTTCACGTGGCCCAAAAACCCAGCCTTCAGATCTGTGGAGCACTTTTTTAGGATCATCAGGATCAAGAAGGGCAAGTCCAAGCCGGTAACTTGCCTTAGCTGTTGTCTGGCGTACTCCGTGGTACATAATTAACCATCCATCGGGTACACGTATTGGCTGTGGGGACAGGCCTATTTTGTTTGCGTCCCACCACCCACCTTCTCTGGCATATAGAAGAACCTCATGCTCTCCCCAGTATTTCATATCAGGTGAAAAGGAAATCCAGATATTTGCCTTTGCGCCACTTATTAAAGATACAGGCCTGTGTAACATTGCCCACCTGCCGTTAAACCTTACAGGAAAAACCGCAGCGTCCTTGTTTTCAGGAGGCAGGGTAGCTCCTATTCGATCAAATTTTCGGAAGTCCTCGGTAAAGGCAAGTGCAGTTAAAGGACCTGAATCCGAAAAAGCCGTATACGCTACAGCCCACTTTCCCATCTCATCGATGTAAGTTATGCGTGGGTCTTCTATACCGTATATTTCTTCAGGGTAGCTTACAGGGTCAGGAGCAAAGGTTGGTTCAGGATCAATTTCCCAGCCATAAATTCCATTTTTACTCCTTGCTATTGTAAAGTGAGAAAAGCCCCTATGATCTTCGACCCTGACCAGTAACAGGGTAGTGCCATCAACTATAGCAGCCGCAGGATTAAAAACTGAATGGGCTCTATAAGGCCAATCGTCAACGGTTAATATAGGATTCCTATCGTATCTTACAAATAACTCCCCATGGTCTTTCCAGATCATATTATTCTCTCATCCCCCACTCATGTTATTCTTACTCCCCAGATTATATTATTCTCTCATCCCTCAGATCATGTTATTCTTAATCTCCAGATCACGTTATTCTATCATTCCCATATCAGATTCTCTTACTCTCTGGATCGTATACCCTTTTACTTTCTTCCCTCACTCAACCTGATTTGCTGATAAAAAAACTCTTTCTTTTCTGCAGAGTTCTGTCATCTACCTCGTCGCTTACCCTGGACTGCAATATAGTACTGAAAGCTTTATCCATATGCTTATTTAAAGAGCTTAAAGCCATAAGGAAGCAAATTACGGATTCTGCGCCCTGGTTACAATTCATACCATCGCGGTTGAGCCCATCACAGACCGCACCTGTGGAATAATCGTACATAACAGTTTGCAAACGATTTCTTCCAAGGAAGTATTCAAAAGCATATCTTGCAAGTTCCAGATATTTCCTATCACGTACAATCTCATAAGCTGAAACATAAGCTTGAGTCAGATAACCTGCTTCGATTGGTTGCTGGTCAAAAATAGGCTTTTCACCATTGTAAGAGTACCAGCCCTGGTTTCCAACCATGTCAAAAAAGTCACCTTTCCATTGAATCTCAGTAAGAAAATCCAGGGTTTCAAGGCCGACCTTACGATAAGTTCGGTCTTTGGTGTAATTGTATGCCAGTAAAAGGGATTCGCTAAGTTTTGCATTACTATAGGTTACTGTAGGTTCGAACCAGTTCCAATCTTCTTTATGGTTAGCCTCATATAAGTCGACCAGAGAATTCGCGTGGCTGACAAATATGGATTCAAAGGTATCTTTACTTACAAGGGAGTCTAAAGACTTGACGGCGTCCCTGCGCGAATTAAATACCGATTCAAATTCATCGGTATCCACATCTGTTCTGAGCATTTCGTACAGGCCGCACATGGCATAGGCTTTTGCCCTTGGATAGTTAAGCTTCTCCATCTCAGGTCTAGCTCTGCTCATAAGAGTATGGGCAAGCGTGCGTATATTTTTAGACAGGTAAGGGCAGCTTACCACATGCCCAAGCCCGTAGATAGCACGTCCGAGAGTATCCTCACTTCCCTTCTCATCCAGAAATTCCCGTTTATAGCTCATGAAGTTGTGGAAGTGACCCGTGTCGGTCTGGGCATGTTCAAGAAAACTTAGATATGTGGTAATTAACTTCCATAGCTCCTCAGCTTTCTTCTGGTTATCTATTAACTGTGTCAGTGCAACAAGAGCTCGGCCTACATCATCAGTACTGTACCCGTAATGACGAGCCGGTACACCAAGATTGGTATGCTGAATAATGCCCACGTCGTCGGTTAATAATTTCAGGTAATCAAGTTTTACTTCAGGCAGATGGTTTGGAAGGAAATTAAACTTTTTCGAGGTGGAGTAGGCACTGTAATTCTTTAAAGCCCTGGTGAAAACCTTATTATATTGTTTACCTACGTTTTTCCATGTCATTTTTCGACCAAAATCATATGCCTTTTTGCGCATTTTATCACACTCTTCTGGATTTTCGATTAAATGCAAAAGAGATTTTCTTAAACCGCCCGCATCTCCGAAATCTACAAGCAAACCGCGATTGTCAGAAAGCATTTCCTGGGCATACCAGTATGGAGTGGAAACTATTGCTTTTCCCATACCAATTGCATAGGTCAGAGCGCCGCTTACTATTTGCTCTCTGGAAAGGTAAGGAGATACGTAGATATCACTGGCAAGGATGTAATTACAAAGTTCTTCTTTCTCGACAAATTTGTCATGGAATAATACATTTTTTTCAAGCCCTAGTTCTGAGACCTTATTCTGGAGGTATTGCCTATATGTTTCTCCAAAGTTCTTTTTAATTACAGGATGCGTAGCACCAAGTATGAGGTAAACGATGTCAGGGTATTGGTTTACAACTTCAGGAAGAGCATCAAGCATACTTTCGATACCTTTATTCTGGCTCAACAGGCCGAAAGTTAAGACAAGTGGAGATCCCTTCAGGTTCAATCTATTTCTATACTTACTACAGTTGTTAAAAGGGTAGTCCGGTACTCCGTGAAAGATTAATTCTATTTTATCCTCTGGAACTTTATAAATGTCTTTTAACATTTCGACTGCAGTCTGGCTCATTACAATCAGCTTTTCGGAATACCTGATGAGTTTTTCCGTGGATACTCGATACTCAGGTTCAGGTTCCCGGATTACAGTATGCATCGTGCTTATCACAGGTTTGTTGATTCCTGAAAGAAGAGCAAAAATATAATCTCCCGCATTTCCCCAGAAAAGTCCAAATTCGTGCTGCAAACATACAATATCAATATCAGATTGGTTTATATAATCTGCAGCCTGGTAATAATCCTCGATCCTGTCCCTCTGTATTTGAAAAACAACTTCTTCAGGATAATCATAGGTCTCAGAGGGATCGTTCAAAGCAATTACTTCACAATGAACGTCATTATCTTCCCCGGACACTGAATTTAAAAGATCGGATGTGAATGTGGCAATACCACACTCTTTTGGAACATAGGTTCCTATAAATAATACTTTCAATTGTTTATTCAATTAATACCCCCAAACTCAAAGTAACTCAATTGTGTTTTGTATTCTTATCAGTGGTACAGTTTTCCAGTCACATACGCATATTCTCCGTGAAACCACATTATCCGCATACCAATCCAATACTATGCATCACACAGTTTATTCGATCTTGAATAAAGCTATATGTATTTTTTATAAATATATGACTACAGTAAAAATATATAGTCAAAAATCTATAAAATATAGCTGTATATCAGGCACAGGTAATCACTAGTAACTTAGATGATTACTAAATAGCGATAGATTTATGATCCCACTCAATCACTCACTTCGCTAAACTTCAACAAAGTAGGTAATAAAATACTGATTAGACAATTGTATTCGATGCTATTTAATATTATTTATAAATATAATTATTTGTGTTAACAGAAGAGGTCAAAAGAAAATTATGGAAAGATAGTGCCTGAAAAGCAATAAGATGGTTTTTACTATTACTGGGCTTTTTCCTAATCAGCAACAATTTAATACTGAATTTTAGCTTTTGTTCCCTGTCTTTTCTATCAGAACCTTTTTTCTACACTCTATATAAAATTATTTACTATGTATTACTTTTTATCCATACTAGCTTTATCCAAATCTGGATATTTAAGTATTAATAGTGAAATATAAAACAAAAGCTATGAGATGGTTCTAATTTTTGAGTAAGAAACCCGAGTTTTAGACTGGATAATCTGAAAGTTAAAATTGTAAAAACTCTTTATAGTTGACTAACTGATGCATCGCAGTTTATAATCACAGCGAATAGAGCTTTACCATAAAATATGCAGTGAATAGATTTTTACCATCCAAAGATTTCAAAGATATTTGTCTTTGCTGTTCCTTCCAAAAAAGAAATTTGCTGTTCAGCCAACGTTTTTTATAATAATAAGTATATTTAATTCACTTAAGAAGTTATGCTCAGAAAGCTGAGATGTCTTTTTTTAAATACTCAGATTTTTACATTTAAGGCAACTGCTTTTCAGTGTAGTGTGTATAGAAATCAAGGTATAGAAGTCATTAGCTGGGATTAGGAACCAAGGCATTAAAGCCTGAAAAATAATAATAGAGCAGGTGATTGTTTGAAAGCCGTCTTCAAAAATTATCGAAACTCTAATCTGGCAGGGGGAGTAGGGTCTTTAAAACTGATTAGATATGAGCTGTTATCCCTCGCTATACGTGTCGGCCGTGCTATCTCAAAAATTCTCGACGTTTGCGCCTTTCCTGAACTTATGGATCATTTATGGCAAACTGTCAAAATTAATACCCGGAGACTTACTGCAGTAGAGGAAAAAGAAGCTCGAATCATATTTGGAAACAGAATTAATTATGGGAAGGTGCGTATCGACGAAGCTTCATTTCTCGCCTGGCTGGGGACAAAGCTAAAGAGATGCTCAGGTATGGGGGTTGCAACTTTTCACACAGTCAACTTCAATAGAAAGCTTAACACAGCCGCAGGCAGCTCAGATATGAAATGGCTTATACATGAATTAACCCATGTCGCGCAGATGGAACATACAGGTTCGCAATATCTGATTGAAGCATTTCATGCACAGGCAAGTGAAGGGTATGCATACAGAGCTGGGGAAAAAAAGCATTTCCGTAATTATAATCGCGAGCAGCAAGCTTGTATTGTTGCAGATTATTACATTGTACGCTGTTCGGGCGGCTCAACTGCAGCTTATGATCCTTATATTGCAGAGCTGAGAGCTGGGGACTTATAAGCTGGAATAGAAAAACATAATAGAACCTTTAACTGTCTTGAGCTTTTTCAATTAAGATTCAAGCTGAAATACATAATTGTATACGTTTATTAATAAACAACTTAGATAAAATTTAATAATAAACAATTTAGATAAAATTTAAAATTTCATGTTAGAGAACAATAGGAACTTCAACCTTCATATCAAAAAAGTAGTTTATTAAGAATATGTATAGCCCGGCACGGATTCGAACCGAGGTTGCAGGATCCAGAGTCCCGCATGATTGACCACTACACTACCGGGCTTCGATGATTTTTCGCTGTGGGGCGCATTTCTTTCGCCTTGAAGCGTATCTTCTAAAGGAAGATTTTATATAAATACCTTTCGGCTGAAGTGCTTGGAAATTTTAAAATTAAATGAGATGTTAATATAAAATGTTAAAATAAAATGTTTTAAAGTCAAATGAAAAAAGATGAATTTATTCTTTTAAAGGCTCTCCTCAGGCTGGTTGAGAACTGCGGTCCACCACCAGCGGGCCATATCTAAAAGATCCTTTGAGAACTGACCTGAAAGCCTGTACTCTCTATCTTTTATCGAAATCAACCCGGCTCCAAGCAACTTGTTGCGCATCGAATAAAATGAGGCACGTCCTATCTGAAGTTCTTCAAGAAGGTTTTTCCATTCATCAGTCCGGATAGCACTTCCAGTAGCCTGACGCTCTTCCACTAGAGTTAGGAACTTCTGACCTCTGACAGCAGTGGCATCTTCTTGAAAAATACGCCGCATAAGGGTGTAATATGGATCCCTTGAGTGGCTTATTCGAGAATTGGAATCCGATCTTACGACAATAGTAGTTGCCGTTCTGGGTGCGTTTTTAACGAGTGACATTGTCCATCAGACATTTTGGAGTGTAATGTAAACTTATCAAGTCGTGAATTCAGTAGACTCTTTAGGTGAAGTTACAATCTTCATTAGCAGGTCTACATATTCTTCCCTCAAAAAGTAAACCATAGGAGTTTTATAGGATTCTTTATGTGCTCTTAGAATTCCAAGCTTCGAATGGATATATCCTACCATGGATGCGACCGTATTTCGAGATACATTATACTTGCTTGTAAGCATTTCATGTAATTCGTCAATAGTCGCTTTTTTCACCTTGATGAAGATACACAGGATTGTCCTTCGATATCCACTGGTATCAACTTCTAGAAATTTCTCTAACCTGGATTTAATTTTAGCTCGGATGGATACCATTAATTACCACCTTTACTGATGTAGTAAACTATGTAAGTTATAGATCTATATATAGATTTTTAAATTTATTCGTTGTGAGGGGGATGGACACGAAAAAATTGATATCCATAAACAACTTTACTTAACTTAAAATCCAGTTTTTGTATACATAGTATGTTCTTTCTCTGATATATCGGTTTTTGTGCCCCACCCGCGCCAGATATAAGTTATATATTTTATGAAGTTTTCCAATGTAAATGCGGGATCTTTACATATTTATTATTAATCCCTTAATATATAAGTTATGTGTGTAAAACTCTAAAAAGTCCTTATTTTTAATAACTTTTAGACACACATTTAATATATTTATTAAGACGTGCTATTATTTACTTATAACAATATATTAAGTTTACGTCATGTTCACTAAAACTGTCCAGTCTTTACTGGTCCAGTTTTTACACATTACCAGTTTTTACACATTACAAAAGTAATAACTACAATTTTCCTGACCTATTATGAGAAGTCTAAACTAAAATTAAACGATTAACCACACAAAATCCTCTAAAAACTCACTATAAAAAACTCACTGTACAAGTAAGTTTTTCATCCAAATTATTTAGACGATGTATAAAAACAAGATAAAATGTCTCAGATAAAAAGTCTCAGGTCGCAATGAGGCGGTTGGAACAAAGGCACAATAGGCAAACGCCGAATCTGGAAGGAGAAGGAAACGTTTTATCTTTAATCCAGTATCCTGAAGTTAACCCCAATGTTTTAATTCCTTTCATTGAAGCAGTTGATAAGACTAAATCTATATCTGAATTAATGGGAATGGAAGGAGAAGCGGCTCTAATTTACTGGAATGAATATAAAAAAGGCTTTCCTGAAAAAATGGGGTTTAACCAGCGAAGCGGAAAAGGAGCGACTGACATAATTAATACTCTTCTAAATTATGGGTATTCCTTACTGGAAGCTGACTGTTTAAGATTTATTGGGGTTGTTGGTCTTGATCCTAATATCGGGTTTCTGCACGAAATGAGGAACGAAAAAAGAAGTTTAGCTTATGACCTTCAGGAGCCTTTCAGAGGAGAAATAGACGCTTTCATATGGAAATTAATGATTAAAAGTAAGAGGATTAAAAGAAAGGATTTCTTGAGAATGGATAACTATTCCCTGAGACTATGGAGGGAAGGGAGTAAAAAAATATCTAATGCTTATGAAACTCATATGAGCGAAAGAATAGAGTATGAAGGAAAACTAATCCCCAGAAGAAAAGTAATTGAAAGAAAAGTCTTTGAATTAGCTCAATACATAGAGGGAGAAAAGAAAGAAATTAATTTTCTTTATTGAGAAAAGTATAAAGATATGTATGTTTTATAGGTAAAATTGTAAAACGATGACAAAGAAATTATAAAAATAGATGTTGTAAAATAGAAAATTTAAAGTAGGTATTTTTATTTTTGGGGAGGTTTTTCATATTCAAGTTCATTAAGCTTCTTTTCTATTAAACTTGGGATGAGTTCAAACTCAGTAGGTGGTCGTATTTCAATTTCAATTTGACTACTTTTAAAATACTGAATATTTGGTGATGTTAAAATAAAAATTATAGTTAGAGTTAAAAGAGTTAGTTGTACTGTGTTTTCTGCCCAATTTATTGAAGAAAAAAAACTGTTTTTGAAAATATCAATTGATTGGATTGGTAATAATATTCCGAATAAAAAAAAACTTAGTA
The DNA here is from genome assembly GCA_023399215.1 of Methanobacteriota archaeon. Taxonomy (GTDB): domain Archaea; phylum Halobacteriota; class Methanosarcinia; order Methanosarcinales; family Methanosarcinaceae; genus Methanosarcina. The sequence goes on along the minus strand of JAEWQJ010000045.1, from coordinate 38,251 downwards.
TTATGAACGAGATTCTTTTAAACCAGAGGTTAGAGGGTGAGTGCAACCACCATTTCCAAAATGAAGGTCTTATTTTATTATTCCATATATTATTAAGAATTTCACTGGCAGAGTTATTTATTTCACGATCTGAACTTAATTTTTTGCATTGTTTCAAACAGTCAATTGCTGTAAAATAATCATTGATTTTATAATAAAAGCATCCTAAAAAATAGTAATTATAAGCTACATTCTTTGTACTTTCAAATTTAACAAATATTGGATGCATTATTCCTAGTATCTTTACAGTGTTTTCTTCACTTATATTAAGATCGATTAAAGCCCGTTTTATAATTTCAAACATATCTATTAGTATTTTTTTAACTTGATATGGGGTAATTCTGAAAACCCAATTAGATATTGTTTGGGAAATGTTATATTCTATATAATTGCACTCTATTTTTCTAAGTTCTCTTATGATTCCAAGAATCGTATCTTGATATTTTTTTTCATCAGAAGCGAGTTCTAATTCGGCCATTAAGTATTTTGCATAAGAGTCCCATAAAAGATATGTCATATCTCTAAGTTCCAAAGAAATAGCTTTTTTAAAACATCTTATCGATGTAACGTAATCTTGCTCTTCAATTTTAATTTTACCCTTTATATATAAAGAAATTGCGTTATCTTTATCTATTAACAAAGCGTTTTCAATATATTTGAAAGCATTATTAATGTCTCCAAACGTCAAATAATATTCAGCTAAGATAGTATTCATTTGAGCATCTTTTGGATCAAGATAAAGAGCTTGTATAAATGCTTCTTGGCACTCAGTATCTCTACCAAGGTCAAGAAGAGATAGACCTTTATATTTCCAAGCATTTGCATCTTTAGGGTCAATAGTTATTGCTTTTTCAAATGATTTTAAAGCATAGCTATAAGCTTCTAATTTGAGAAAAAGGATACCTTTACATATCCATAAATGTGCATTTTCGTTATTAATTTTAATTGCATCACTATATGCTTCTAGAGCTTCTCTATACATTTCATTAAGCGACAGAACATGGCCTTTCATTTCCAATAAATTTATCTTATTTTCAATTTCAACTACTGACATTGCTTTTTCAATTGTTTCGAGGGTTTTTTCATAGTTATGGTTACCCCAATATACACCTATCTTTCCAGTCCATGCGCCTATACTATTTGGTTTAATTTCTATTGCTATGTCATATGCCTGTAAGGCTTCTTCGTATCTTTTAAGTTTACTTAAAACGTGCCCTTTATTTGCCCACGCTACAGATTGAATTGTTGACGTATTTTCATCAGGTGTGCTCGGACATTTGTCAAAAGTTTCTATTGCCTTTATGGTTGCCTCTAAACTTTCTTCATCTCTTTCAAGGTAGCTTAGAGCAAATCCTTTACAAACCCATGCTCCTGAATAAAATATTGCCCTTTTATCTAGTTTTTCTGGATATTTTTCGCAAATTTCTATTATTTTTTCGGATGCCTTTAAACTTTCTTTATATCTACAAAGTTGAAGTAAAATGGCTGCTTTGCCAAACCATGCCATTTCATATTCGGGTTCTGTCTTTATAAGTTTCTCAAATATATTCAATGCTTCTATATAGTTTTCACTTGATAATGGGTATTGATCCGTTATTAAATATAATAAGCCTAGTTCTTTATCATTCATGTAATAGATTAGTTAATATAACTAATATTAAATTAGCGAAATTGTGATATAGAGAGTGACCAAATTCACTATTTCAAGAGTATTTCAAATATTGTTTAATATGTTGCGTAATTATAGGTAAATCAGTCATTAAAAAATTTGATTATTTAGTTAGTCTAGCCCTAACTATTTTGAATATTCAACTTTGGAGGATAATTTTAATTTTTAAAAGTCGGAATTTTATTTAATTGCAAGATTTTAAAAAAATTGAAAAAATAGAGACTTACGTTTTTGAAGGAAATAGTGTTTTTATTCAAAAAGATGTATTCAAGATCAAAATAAGAAATGTAATTTTATTTAATTACATAAATTAATTTGAAATTGTGAAGATTATTATTAAAAGAGAAATATAAGGAAACCTTACTGGAAGATAAGAGAATAAAATATAGGAATTATTATAAGAAGAGAATTATATGAAATCCTTATTGGAGGGCAGGGGAATAAAATAATGAAGATTATTATAAAGGGATGGAAAAATATATGGTTTTTCAGATATTCTTACCCGATTAATATTAATAGATATATAACCTTTACAAAGAAAGAGAGTAAGAACGAATAAAAAGTCCAAAAGCCAATAGCATTGACCCTCTCAACATCATCCAGGAGCGAACAATATGGAATATAGCTATGATCTTAAAGGAAATGATTTATACATTGGAGAGAACCAGATACATGCTTATAGCCTGGAAGAAAATGAGATTGGTAACTGCTCCAGATGCGACTCCATACTTATGAGCCTTAGCTATCACAAAGCAGGAGAAAGAACCATAATAGTAACAAAATGCAGTTCTTGCGGGGCTTTTTATGCAAATATCTATGATTCTGAATGGAACTGGGTAGATGAGGTCCAGGTATCCTTGCTTCCAATTCCGATTCCTATAAGTAATCAGAGGATCGACGACTGGAAAGGGCTTGAGTCAATTTCCATGAAAAAGCTTGAAGCCGTCTTCTCCAGAGGGGAAATCGAAGCTCTTTTTGCCAGGGCAAAAGATGAAACTCCTATCCGTCAGTACCTATACAGAGCTCGCAAAAAATACGAACTTTTTGAAGAAATATTTGACCTTGAGCTGGCATTATAATTTAGTTACATATTTTATTATTTCTCTGATATTTTTGGATAATCAGGCGCTTTAATTTGTAATATATTAATTGTAACTATATAATAATACCAAAAAAGAACCCTTTCATCATGTAAAATATATAATATTTGTTAAATTTTATAATATAATAATAAAAATATATAATAAATTTGGAAATTATTAAATTAAAATAATAATTTTTAAATTATATTTTAGGATATATTTTGGTATGATATATTAAATAGTGAATTTAATAGTAGATTTAATAGTGGATTTATATCTATAAGACACTTTAAAGTTTTAAGAGTCAAGTAATTTCTATATATTGGTTCAGATATTATAAATTTTGAACATAAATCTTAAAGCACATTCTTGGTGAAAATTGATTAATTGTTAATATATTTTCTCAATAGTTTTTTGATTAGTAAGTCTACACTAACTGAGTCAAAAATTATTATATAAATATAGGATTATAATAAGCAAATATTGATTAAGATACTTGATGTATAATATAAATATTATGAATAAAAATAAAACAGAATTGAAAAAGCTAAGAGAGATTTCAGCTAAATATACAAAAAAACCAACTTATTCAGACAAGCTTCGTCTATTCCCTATGTTTTCCTTATAATTCCGGTCTGGAACCTTCTACTGAGTGAACAAAGCTCGGTTTTTGTAATAACTAATATGCCAATTTATGCCTTTTATGCATAAATAGGTAATTATTTCATGCTGTTTGTTTTTTGAAACTTTTCAATAGGTCCAAACCATTTAAAGAGAAATTTATTCTTATATTATATAAGAATAAAACTGAACATTTTTACAGAATAGTCTTTAGACCCCAATTTTGTGAAGTCAATTATTACAAAGACTATGAGAATATGGGGTATTTGGCCGACAACCGTAAGAGTAAATGCATAAAGTCATGAAAGGAAAATGATGAAGAATTTAAAAGGGTTTATTCATATATACTATAAGAATTGGAAATGCGTTCCATGCAAAAAATAAAAAGGCCGAAATTTCAAAATATAGTTATTTTTGTTTATTTTATTCTCATATGTAGTTATTAATCTAACATTTTGTCCAATATATTACTATATGTTTTTGCTAAGATTTAACCTTATTATTATACACTATTTGCCTAAAAAACTATATTATAAATATAGTATCATATTAATGAACTTTTGTAAAAAATACTAAAAGATACTAAAAAATGTAGATATTGTTTAAATATTTTTATGAATTAAATTTTGAATCGAATTCGTTTATTTACTGTATATGTTTATTTTGTTGAGTATTTAAACTCTATGACCTGCTTAAATATTTGTTATTTATTGAACAATCAATAAGCGAACTGTTATTTGTAATGATTCTATGAAATTGTAGCATAATATATGATAAAATATAACTTTTAAAAAGTGTATCTACTTTTTGTTTATTTTTAAATTACTCAATTTAAAACATGTAACTTAATATATAATTTTTATATGTGATTATTTTGTTGACATATTCAATTGGTGCATTTAATCATATATCTTAAACTGTTTTTAATTGTATTAATGGTAGGATGTTACAAAATAAAACAGTTACTTGATAAGCTGTTTTATATTGAATGTTTATAACTGAGTATACTAACTAATGTTGTTACATACTATAAATTACATGGCATTAAAAACATGCTTTAAAATATAAAATTATTTGTAAATTGTTGTAATGTAAAGTTAAGTATACAATATAAATTATGCTAAAATAAATTGTTACTTTAAATGCATATATATTTTACAATTTTAACTAACATAAACTAGTATATATTATGTATATATATTTAATAAAACTAATATATATTTAACAAAACTAATATATGTTAAATAAACATAATATATACTTAAAATCTACGTAATATTAAGCTATATTTATAAAATAGTTTTCTGTTTTGTTTGTGTAGACTCATCAAAGTAAATATCCCGTGAAACGAATACTTTGTTCCGCAATCAAAAGTTCAAGTATTTTTCATCGAGTTGGTACAAATATGCCCAACTTATTGAATCAGACAATTAACATATAGGTTAATTGAAAAAAAGTTAACATCTGCAAAAAAGCAAAACTAAATTAAATAATATTATATATTATATCTATTTAGTAAGTTATTCTGTCCTATAAATTATCTCATGAACTGGTATCAATAGAAATTAGTACTGAGATAATTCTCAATTTTAAAAAAATAAACAGGGTTCCTTATGCTTGAAAAAATTGATCTCTCTAAAACAATAACAACTGCTGAGTACAAAAAAAATCATAAAGCATTTAAAGCCAAGCTAGGAGAACTACAGCGCAAAGCCTGGGATTTGAAGATACCTGTTATTCTCGTTTTTGAAGGCTGGCACGTATCCGGAATGGCAGAGGATATCAACCGTTTTATTATTTCTCTGGACCCCAGAGGATACGATTTCCACACAATGACTAGGCCCTGCTATGAAGAACTCCTTAAGCCCTTTGTTATACGCTACTGGTCCAGGGTTCCTGTGAGAGGAAAGATTGGAATCTTTGATAGGAGCTGGTACAGCAGGGCAATCATAGAGTGTCTGGAAAAGAATAACTCTGAAGAAGAACTGGGGAAATACCTGGAAGAAATAAACTATTTTGAGCGACAACTTGCCGATGAAGGGTATCTTATAATAAAAGTTTTCCTTCACATCAGTGAAAAAGAGCATAAAGAACGTTTTAAAGACCTTAAAAAAGTTGACATCCCGATATTTGACGAGTACGAGGATGAAGCAAGACAGGACCTTGATTTTATCCATAAATACAATGAGTATCTGCCGCTTGTCGAGAGGATCTTAGAGAAAACCGATATGCCTTATGCCCCCTGGACAATAGTGGAAGCTAATAACAGAAACTTTGCAACTTTAAAAATTATGACGACGGCCATCCATGCGATTGAAGCTTCTATTGAACAGGTAACTAGAACACCAGCTGAACAGACCCTCAAATATCTGGATACTGAAACCCCAGAGGTCCCTCAGCTTAACAATTCCATTCTGGAAAAAGTTGACCTCTCCAAAAAGATGGATACCGATGAATATAAAAAATCAAAAAAATTATACCAGCAAAAACTTGCAGACCTCCAGTATGAGCTTTTTAAGAAAAAGCGTCCCCTGGTTGTGGTCTTTGAAGGTTGGGACGCTGCCGGCAAAGGAGGAAACATCTATCGCTTTGTAGAAAATCTAAATCCCAGGCTCTACAGGGTAGTCCCTGTGGGCTCGCCGAACGACATCGAAAAAGCCCATCATTACCTCTGGCGTTTCTGTGAAGGAATCCCTAGAGCCGGTCATATAACAATTTTTGATCGGAGCTGGTACGGCCGCGTTATGGTAGAAAGAATTGAAGGCTTTTGCAGCGAGGACGAATGGAAAAGGGCTTACAGGGAGATCAATGAATTTGAAGAAATCCTGACACAGGCTGGAGCAATTGTAGTTAAGTTCTGGCTTCACATTGATAAGGAAACTCAACTTGAACGTTTTAACAGCAGGCAACATGATCCTGAGAAAAAGTGGAAAATTACAGACGAAGACTGGAGGAACAGGAACAGATGGGAGGATTATAAAATCGCAGTCGATGAGATGCTTCAGAAAACAAGTACAATAAATGCCCAGTGGGTTATTGTAGAATCAAACGACAAACGATACTCCCGAATCAAAGTACTGAGAAGTGTTGTTGAAGCCATTGAAAAAGGACTGAAAAAAATAACATTATTTCAATAAATATTTTTAATATTATTATTTTAATAAATAGCTCTTAATATTATTTTATTTTGTTTTATTTTGAAATAATTTCACTTTAAACCTTTTTCATTTTTCTTTATATCACAACCTAAATAATTTTATTTCTGTTCTGAATTAAATTTAAAAATATTCTCCGAAACTCTTTTATATATTTTTAGACAATGAATACATACATTAAAAATTTATACTGTGCTGCTTACTATAACTAATCACTATATAATTTACCGGATTTACTTTAATTCACTCTAATTTGCTCTAATTTACATTAATTTGTTCCAATTTATTTTAATTTCCTCTAATTTATATTAATTTGTTCCAATTTAGTTAATTTCTTCTAATTTACGCTAATTTGTTCCAATTTATTTTAATTTTCTCTAATTTACACTATGCTTGGTAGCATATCTTCATTGCCTGTAAATGTCGGGTTTTCAGGGGCCTTAAAGATGATTGAAATAATAAATCTTTCTAAATCCTACGGAAGTACAAAAGCAGTAAATGACATTTCCCTTTCGATTGGAAAAGGCGAGCTTTTTGGGCTTCTGGGACCTAACGGATCCGGAAAAACAACCATGATCAAAATGCTTACCGGTCAAATAAAGCCAACCTCCGGTTCAGTCAGGGTACTAGGAGTGGATGTGCTCGAAGACCCTATTCGGGTTCGGGAACTTGCAGGTATTGTTCCTGAGCAGGAAACTCCACCGAGTTTTTTGACGGCAGAAGAGTACCTATATTTTGTTGCAAAGATCCGGAAAATAGAAAACTACGAGAAAGCCTGTGAAAAATGGTTTGAATTCCTGGATTTTGGTGACCAGAAAAATTCACTGTGCAAAGACCTCTCAAGAGGCACAAGACAAAAACTGATGTTTGCCCAGGCTTTCCTGCATGAGCCGGAACTAGCAATTATTGATGAGCCTCTAATCAATCTGGACCCTGTAATGCAGAGAAAAGTAAAGGATTTTCTCGCAGGCTATGTGAAAAACGGGGGAACAGTTTTTATTTCAACACACATCCTCGAAATTGCAAAACAGATCTGTACCAGCATTGGGATAATTTACAAAGGAAAACTGGTCTATACAGGCCGCCTTGACGATCCTGCCCTTCAGGAAAGCAACTTTGAAGAGTTCTTCCTGAAACTGGTAACGCAATCAGAGAATTCCGGTATTGGTTTGATTACACCTGCACACTATGCATAACAAAATTACAGGATTTGAGACTCTTTTATTACATAGGAATTAGCAAACGATCACAAAAATAAGAATAAAAATAGCAGGGATTTTATGTTTGAGATTTTCAAAAGCATGCTCAAAGAAGAATGGCGAATGCATTCAAATCTTTTCGGGAATAATAGTTTTTCCCTATTTCCGGTGTTTATCTTCCTGTTTACTTTCTTCGTAAGTCTGGTTCTGCCGGTTTTCAGCGAAATCTTTACGTATGCCCAGATTGCGCTCGGAATGCATTATCTATTCTTGCTTCTGGGAGGCATGGTAGGGGCCTTCGGGCTTATGGGCAGGGAGTTTATGAACCGGCGTTTTGGGCAGGCAAGTCTGATAGCATATTCTTCAAGGACGCTTCCTGTTTCAGAGAGATTGATCTTTGCAAACTTTCTTATGAAAGATATCGTATATTACTTTGTCCTCTATGTGCTGCCTTTCATTGCAGGTTTTGCACTTGCTGCAGCCTTTATACCGGAAGGAAACTTTCATTTTCCTGTTACCCTTCTTCTCCTGACTCTTTCTCTTTCCTTTATGATCGGGCTTTCCCTGGTGTTTTTCTTATCTACCATCTATGCCCATTCTGGAAAGTTACTGACCTGGAGTTTACTGGCTGGTTGCATTTTCTTGCTTTTTATTTTCGGAAATCTGGATTCAAGAATCTTTTATAGCTTGCCCAGCCTTTCCTTTTTCCTGCTTCCTTCAAAAAGCTGTTTTCTGCTCTCCTCTGGACTTATAATCATTTCCTCATCTTTATCCCTGCTTTTCCTGAAGGTGGACTTTCCCCAGGCAAAAAAAAGCTTTCCAAACTCATTTTCTAGGCTGTGCAAGGTATCTGGTTCCTACAGGTATGCAACTTTTGTTGCAAAGGATTTCCTTGACCTGAAAAGAAGTGAAGGAGGACTCGGAAAGTTAATTTTTTCGTTCCTGCTGCCTGCAGCTCTTATCTGGCTGCTCCTTTCAGCCCTGGGAAAGGTTCTACCAGCTTTAAATATTCTAGTTCTGTTTTCCCTTGTTCTGGGAGTCCTTTCCTCTTCAATGTACAACTGGCTTACAGAATACGATATCTTTACTTCGTATGCTTTCCTCCCCCTGAAAGTTTCGGACGTGATAAGGAGCAAACTCAACAGTTACCTTTTTCTGAATCTAGTTTCGCTTATACTTCTTATCCTGCTCACCCTTAAAAAAGACCCTGCATTTCTGCTGCCAGACCTGCTGCTTTTCCTCTCAATTTCGCTTTACATGGTTTCGATACTTATCTACCTGACAGGGCTTTCTCCTTCCATAAACCTCTATAACGGCAGGACTTTCGCAGTATATACGCTCTCAATAATGCCGCTACTGCTGGTTAACATTATCCTGTCAATGTTTGACCCCTACTATGTGCTTGTAAACCTCCTGCTGGTGCCTCCTGCCCTTTACTTGCTACGACAGAGCTTCAGGAAGTGGGACCAGATTGAAAGCCCATGTTTCTAAAAGTACTAGCAATCAGGTTAAATGAGAGCTTATGGATCTGCACAAATTTCTCGTTACAAATTTCTCGTTAATCTTTTATTGAAACTATATCTGGAGGAAAGACAACGATTCCTTTTCTGTTCACATTCTTGATGTTTATTAAGACATTGGGAACATTGCTTAAAGATCCGAAGTTCAGGTCTCTCCTTTACTTAGCTGTGCTCACCCTTTCTGTAGGCACTTTTTTTTACCATAAAGTCGAAGGCTGGAAATGGCTTGATTCTTTCTATTTCTCGGTTATCACTCTGGCAACAGTGGGTTATGGGGACTTAGCACCTAAAACGGACATAGGAAAAATTTTCACAGTTTTATATATTTTTACAGGGTTGGGAATACTGCTTGGTTTCGTTAATCCAATTGGAGAATATATTATAGATAAAAGATTCAAAGTGATAGAAAAGAACAAAATCGAAGGCAAAAAATCTGAAAACAAATTTGATTTCTTCGGATATCTGGAAAGGCTCAGGGAGAAAAAATAGCGTTTATTACAGGAAAAAACCGTGACGGGAAGAACCGGACTGAGAAGAGTTGTTCTACTTGCAGTTTTTCTGGCAAAAAGTAAAGATAAAGGATGAATTTTTTATAATCATATTTGATTTTTTATAATTATACCTGAGTTTTTTATAATTGTATTTAATTTTTTATAACTACACTTGCTTTTGTATGACTATTCTTTAATCTGTATTTCTGACTTCTTTTTCTTATCAATTAAATAATTATTTCCTCTATATTTATAAATATACTTAAATCATTCAATAAAAATGCTGCACTGCAAATAAATATTTCAAATTGTGATATTCTATGAAACGCCTTGTAAAATTTACTCTGGAAGATAGCAGTACTGTATTAATAGAAGCAGAAGAAGCTGAAGTTGAAGGGGAAACAACTCGTGTTTCACGTTCATCTACATCTCATGAGATCGTAAATATCACAAATCAGACATTTGAAGAATCACTTGGTATTGTAAAGCCTGTTGCTAATACTGTATTGAATAGGCTAAAAGATCTCAGTAAACAACCCGAAGAAGTTCGAGTTTCTTTTGGCATTTCAATGGATTTAAAAGCCGGTATGTTTATAGCAGCAGGTACGGGTGCTAATTTTAATGTGACTTTGACCTGGAAGAGTTGAGAAAGAGAGGAGTTGAAAACATTTCCATTCCGTCCTGATTTTTATCTGCTTTCAAGACACAGGTGAGTGGAAAGAAAGGTTATTGGGGGAATAAACACGAGAAAAACTGAGAAGATAATTTACTTTCTGGAAGGTGTTAGTAATACCAAAAATGCTGGAAGAGAAGGATTGGGACATTCTTCTTAAGAGAATCAAGAATGGAAAGTGCACTCCTTTTCTCGGATATGGAGCCTGTTCTGAAAAGATTTCTGTTATTTCCCAGATTGCAAATGAGTGGGCAGAAGAGTATGACTACCCAATGGAAGACTCTTATAACCTGGCACGAGTAGCTCAGTTTGTGGCTGTGATCGAAGAAGACGAAATGCTTCCAAGGGATGAAATTTGTAATAGAATCACAGAACTGTCAAAAGAAATCACGCCAAAATACTTTGAAACTCCTGATGAAATTCACGGAGTACTGTCCGACCTCCCACTTCCAGTTTATATTACCACAACTTACGATGACCTTATAGTGCAAGCTCTTAAAAGCCGTGGCAAAACACCAATCCAGGAAATATGTCGGTGGAATGAATACCTAATGCAACGCAAGCCAGTGTCAACAGACTTCGACCCCACTCCGGAAAAACCTTTAGTATATCACCTACATGGCTGCTATAAAATACCAGAGTCACTGGTTCTAACAGAGGACGACTATCTGGACTTCCTTGCTGCTATTTCAAGAGATCAAAATCTGCTTCCGCCACGTATTCAAGAAGCATTTACAGGCTCATCTCTTCTTCTTATAGGCTACAAGGTAACTGATTGGGATTTTCGTGTTCTTTGCCGGCTTCTTGATGAATACTTAGAAATAAGCATGGGTAGAAAACACATATCCGTGCAACTAGTACCAGGGAATGTTTCTGAGACCCATGAAGAAAAAGCTCAGAAATATCTGGATCGTTATTTTGAGGATCTTCATATCCAGGTATACTGGCATGATTGTCATGAATTTTCTGCAGAATTGAAAACACGATGGGAGACTTTCAATCGTGATACCACAAAAATAGATACCGAGAATAGACGACGTTTTCCAATTAAAGAAAAAGTCGATAAAGTTTCGATACTCTTTTTAGCAGCTGATCCCACTAATGAATCTCGCCTGAGACTTGGTGAAGAATTTCGAGAGATTCAAGAAAAACTGAAATTGGCTAAATTTCGGGATCTCTTTACATTAGAACTGCCACAGTTGTCAGTTCGTCCATCAGATATATCCCAGGCTTTGCTTGATACACAGCCGCAAATCGTCCATTTTTCCGGTCATGGTACACCTACAGGCGCGTTGTGCTTTGAGGATCTGGCAGGGAAAGCTCATCCAATCGAGCCTGATGCTTTGGCTGCATTGTTTGAACAATTTAGTGATCATGTGAATTGTGTAGTATTGAACGCTTGTTACGCAGAAATTCAGGCAAAAGCCATCGCTAAACACATCAAATATGTCATTGGCATGAATCAGGCAATCGGTGATAAAGCTGCTATCGCCTTCGCTATTGGTTTTTACCAGGCATTAGGAGGAGGGCGTAGCATTGAAGATGCATATAGATTTGGGTGCATACAAATCCAGCTACATGGCATTCCAGAGCATCTAACACCGGTTTTAATAACGAAGTGTCAGTCGTAATTGTCACAACCCAACAAATAAGGATTAAACAAATAAGGATTAAGACGACTCGGATTGTCGTTTAAATTCCAGGTTCAACTAAGCTCCGGGGGGTTAAGGATGATATACCATGAATTTTCTGCCGAATTGAGAACACGATGGGAGGTTTTCAATCGTGGTACCTGAATTCCAGGCTTACGTGGGCCCTCGACCTTTTGAACAGGAAGATAAATTCATTTTTTTCGGGAGAGACCGTGAAGCTCGAGACCTTCTGTCCCTAGTCATTGCACATAATCTGGTTCTTGTCTATGCCCAGTCGGGTGCAGGTAAGACTTCCCTTCTCAATGCAGGACTTATCCCCCTTCTAGAGGAAAACCAGTTTGAAATTTTTCCTGTAGCAAGAGTTAAAGGCACAATTTTGGAAAATATAAAAACTGACGAGATTTCGAACATATATGTCTTTAATACTCTCACAAGCTGGGTTGAAGATGAATATGATGTTGAGCGCCTGGCTAAAATGAAACTTGTTGATTTTTTGACAGAGCAGGAACATGTGCTGGACGAAGATGGCATGCCTTTACCCCGTGCAATTATCTTCGATCAGTTTGAGGAAGTATTCTCTTTATATCAAAATCGCTGGAAAGATAGAGAGGGATTTTTTGAACAAGTAAATGCTGCTCTGGAAGCAGATCCTCTTTTAAGGGTTGTTTTTGTCATGCGGGAGGATTTCATAGCCCAGCTAGACCCTTATGTATATTTTCTTCCCGAAAGATTGCGGACGCGTTTTCACATGGAGCGCCTGCGCAGTGAGGCTGCCCTGCTGGCAATCAAAGAGCCTTTGAGATATACTGGCCGCTCTTTTGCAGAAGGCGTTGCAGAAAAACTTGTTGAAGATTTGCTAAAGATTCGAGTTGAAACAACACCCGGCGAGACAGCTGAGGTAACAGGAGAGTTCATAGAGGCTGTACAGCTTCAGGTAGTATGCCAGAACCTCTGGCGGGAATTACCTCCAGATGTAACGCAAATCACATTTCAACACCTGAAAACCTATGGCAATGTAGAACAGGAACTTTATAGATTTTACGAAGAGGCTATAAGGGCAGCTACAGAGAAGGCACATATTGATGAGGAAGGGCTGCGCAGACTGTGCGGTGAAGTGTTAATAACGGCGATGGGAACTCGAGGGATGGTGTACAGAGCTCCAGAGTCCACCTGTGATGTTCCCAACGCAGCCATTGATGTGCTTGAAAGCATGCACCTCATTAGAGCAGAGTGGCGGGCAGGTGCACGCTGGTATGAACTCACACATGACAGGTTTATCGAACCAATACTATCTTCTAACAAGGTTTTTAATGATGAACTGGCAGAGAAAAAGAGAGTAGAGAGTGAAAGGCTAGAGAAAGAAAGGCTAGAGAAAGAATGGGCTGAAAAAGAGCGGGCAGACAAAGAAAGGCTAGAGAAAGAGTGGGCAGAAAGAAGACGGATTGAAAAAGAAAAGAACAAAAACCGCATTATTAAAGGACTTGCAATCGTTTCCATTCTTTTTTTATTTCTAGGTGGAGTTGCAGCTTATCAATGGCATCAGGCTGATCATCAGAAACAGATCGCGGAAAAAAAGACGAAGGAAGTTCGTGTTTTGTATTTAAATTCACTATCTACTAGTCTCCAGGAAGATCCTAGAACTCTGGATAAAAGTGTTCTTCTTGCTATTGAATCATATAATATAATTCGCCAAAGAGGTGACGCTGATAGGTTAATACGCCAGGGATTATTGTCTATACCTCATAGTGTCGTGATTCTTAAACATGATAATAGGGTGAGGAATGTTGCATTCAGTCCTGATGGAAAATACGTCGCTACGGCGAGTGATGATAATACAGCACGCGTATGGAATGTATCTACAGGCAAACAAATTTTTGATCTGAAACATAGTGGTCCGGTACTTGATGTTAATTTCAGTTTGGATGGAAAATATGTTGCTACAGCGAGTGCTGACAACACAGCACGTTTATGGGATGCAGATACAGGTAAACAAATTTTTGATCTGACACATAATGGTTCGGTAAATAATGTTATATTCAGTCCTGATGGAAAATACGTTGCTACAGCGAGCAACGACAAAACAGCACGTTTATGGGATGCAACTACAGGTAAACAAATTTTTGATCCACTCAAACATAATGGTTCGGTGAGGAATATTGTATTCAGTCCCGATGGAAAATACGTTGCTACAGCGAGCAACGACAAAACAGCACGTTTATGGGATGCAACTACAGGCAAGCAAATTTTCGTTTTAAATCATAATGGTTTAGTAAATAGTGTTGTATTCAGTCCTGATGGGAGATACGTTGCTACGGCAAGTGATGACAAAACAGCACGTTTATGGGATGCAGATACAGGCAAGCAAATTTTCGTTTTAAATCATAATGGTTTAGTAAATAATGTTGTATTCAGTCCTGATGGGAAATACATTGCTACAGCGAGTGCTGACAAAACAGCAAGCGTATGGGATACATTTACAGGTGAACAGATTTCTGTTTTGAGTCATGGGGATTCAGTATATAATGTTGCTTTCAGTCCTGATGGAAAATATATAGCAACGGCGAGTCGTGATAATACTGCAAAGTTGTGGATACGTGATACAAAAGATCTTATAAATGAAGCCAGCAAGCGTTTAACCCGGAATCTTACACCAGAGGAATGGAAAGAGTATATGGGTGATAAACCTTATCACAAGACATTTCCAAATTTACCGTAAATATTTGCAAATATAGTATTTATGCACCGAAGTACAAAATCAAGCACATTCAGTTTTGTGGCTTGTTTGACGATTTATACAGTTAGAGGTTTAATGCTATTGATTTCTTGTTTCAACCGTGTGTAAGTCCTGTTATGATTAAACGATAATCTTCTCCTGTGATAAAGTAGCCTTCCTAATGAATAAAAGAAAAGGAGGGTATATATTCCAACAGCCAAGATGACAGTCATACTGGCCGATAACATGAGATCCCATCATAAGTTTAAGAGAATTTTGACCTTCACAGTTGAATTTTACTATCTTAGGGCTGAAAAAGGGAGATATTAGCCATTGCAAAATACCCCAACTGGCAATGAAGTAATAGATTAGAGTTAGAATTGGGACAGTGTTCTTGTATAGATTGCGACGTGTGCGAATATAGAGAGTGAAAAGCCGTCCCATAAGACCACCATATATCTTACGTCGCTTATGGCCCTGCCAGGCAGCAACTACCTTACCTATTATATCCTGCGGAGTTAAAAACTCAAAATTTTCGATCTCATTATTATCGCCACGAGTTTTAATCCTTTCTTCGGCTATGTCGATTATGCGGTGGACAATTAGCTTGCCTTTATAGCGAAAAAGGATTATATCACCAACAAGTACCTGATTACAAGGCTCAATTTCCAGTAGGTCTCTGTATGAGAGCGTAGGGTTCATACTTCGCCCTGTATGAGCGCAATAATCAACGCACTTCTGCGGCTCATTATTCAATGTATCAACTGAAAGTAATAACGATTTCTGTCTTATATTTGGCGACATTTTTTCGTTAACCTTTTCCATTATTCAAAATATTTATACTTAGCATTCACGTGTATCAGGCACAATATAAAAGCCGTGTCATGGTGCAAAGCCCATGACACAATTTATTCATTTTACTAGGGAAATATAGGTATTTTTTACAAGGTTTTGTTTATGGAATGTTTTATAGCAGGAGACGAACCACCCTCACAATAGCCTCCGGCACTCGAACCGGCTTTGCAATTACCTGACTCAGTCGATCCGCCTTCACAATACCCAGCTCCCTTTGTCAATTCACCTAGCGGTATTAATTCTGGAGATTCATATGTTAGCTTTTCTGCTTTCTCTTTTTTGTTCATATATACCCCCTAACTTATTGTAGAATATTCCGAATAAACCCAGTATCAAGCATGGTTAATAAGCTGCTTACAAACTTTAAAAATCAAAGAGTTTATTCGGGAGATTTTATAATTTCACTTTATTAGACGACTGGTGGGAAATAAATTAGCCTTATCAGCCTGATCACAAAACCAATAAGGAGACCATAAATTTTTGTTTTTGTAATAATTTTGGGCAATACACCCACCTAAACATGTTTGTTTCATTAGACATCGAGAGCAAATGCCCTCAAGATTATCGAGAGTCTTTGTTCTTATAGAGTTCAATACATCATTATTTTTCCATATATCTTCTAATTTATCTTTACCCACAGAGCCAAATACTAATTCAGGTACATGGTTTCCGATTCCGCATAGAGCGTAATGCCCACTTGCTATTATACCTATTACATTAACAATATTACACCCCTCGCACCCACCTTTTGATATGTGACTCAGAGAACGAAAGGCATATGGAACACCGAAAATCAAACTTAATTTTGTAGTCGATGATAACTTCTGCTCAACATATTGAGCTGTCTGGATAATTTCTTCTAAACCAGGTGTTTCCCCGCTTTCACTAAAGTTTTCACCACGCGCTGTTGGCTGTACTACATTAAACTTGATTGATGAAGCACCTAATTGCTCTGCCATATGAATTACTTCTTCGATCTGATCGATATTTCGCTGCATCAAAGTCATTATTATTTGCGACTTAATTCCTGCTGTTGTCAGATTTCTCACAGCTCCTTTCGCCTGTTCAAAACAGCCCGGAACTCCTCTTAGCCACTCATGGGTCTCAGCATCTGAGCCATCAATGCTGACAGAAACGAATCTCTTGCGTATTTTTGCGATCTCTGCAGCTACCTCAGATGTACAGAGCAATCCATTGGTCTCAATAATAAGTTCTAAGTCTTCAGATCTTACAATCTCTAAAAGGTCAGTAAACATTGGGTGCATCAACGGCTCTCCACCAGTAAGCTTGACTCCCTTAAGGCCAAGAGGTTTAGCTTCAGAAAGTGCAACTTTGAAGAGCTCTATAGGGAGGGATGGCAGTTTACCTTTCTCATCAAATTTGGGTGCTATCCAGCAATGCCTACACGCTAAGTTACATCCTTCTGTAAGGTAGAAATATATATGATTAAGAGCAGGTAAACCCGTTTTAATAAAGCTACTATTATTTCCATTCAAGGTACCGTTCCCCCTTCTTTCAGGAAATTTCTGAGACAGGCATCAGGACTGGGATGATCTATTTTACCGGTCAGGCTGTAGGCAAGACCCGGACAATTTCCGGTACAATAAGGTATGTATTCACACCCATTACAAAATTCAAAGGTTGTTAAAGGTATTGTTTGCCTCATCCGAAGTGCATTTAATGCCGAGCTCCTCAACCAAACATCTTGAAGAGAATCTCTATTAATTCGACCAAGGTTCACATGAGCCAGCATGCTACAGGGTGTAATTACTCCGTCAGCCCGAATTGATATTTTACTAAATGGACAGTTGCAGGCTGTAAGATATCCCCCATTTTTGAATGGGTGTGAGCATTTAAGGCGAGCCAATTCCATTTTTTTCCAGCTTAGTGCCTCAGCAAGAGGTCCTGATGAAGCTGAAATCCGGTTGTCGTATTCTTCGCAAAGGCGGAGTAGGGTTTTCATTGCCGTCTCTCTATCTTCCCTTGTTAAAAGAACCTCAGTATTGCATCGACAGGACCCCAAATAACCAGCCGAATTTGTGCTAAATCCAGAAAGACCTAAATCATTTATAAGGAAATTAGCTATCTTGTCTAGATCCTTTATATTTTGGTGATGCAATGTAACCCTAACTGCAATAGGAATTTCATAATGCTGTAATATCTTTATACCTCTAACCGCTTCTTCAAAAGAGCCCTGTCCTCTACAGGTATTATGAACCTCTGGTGAAGAGCCATCAATAGAGACCTGGATAAAATTACACCTATGGGTTCTATAGATAATTTCTGCTATCCGATCATTAATGAGAGTACCGTTAGAGAGAATCTGAAACCTCATTTTATTATGGGCTATATCTTCAAGTAGCTCTGGAAGATCACTACGAATAAACGGCTCTCCGCCTGCTAGACATACATTCATAACTGCCATCCTGCCTAGCTCATTGAAAAACTGTAGCCACTCCTCCGTCGGCAGATCTTGATAATTGATGGCCGGGTTATCAAAGTAATAGCAATAACGACATCTCAGGTTGCATCTCGAAGTAATCTCTATATCTACATTTCTCGGCGATCGTATGATTTTCGAAATTGCATCTGTTTCTGATGTCAAAATAATCTCTCTTATGTCAATTATCCAGGCTATATCCAACAAACCCATCGTTATATATCTCATTAATAAAGGCGGATATCTCCTCAGTTGCAGTACTGGGAACATTGGAGAAAATCTCATTGATTTCAGAAAGAATGTCTTCAATTTTCCTCCTACCATCAATTAGATTCCAAATTACAACACCAGTAGGATTTATCCCCACGGCTTTTGCAGTTTCCGGATTAAAAAGGATCGCCCAGTCATCAGATTCTTCTCGCAACACGACGAGTGGATTTGGTACTAGAATCTTTGATTTTAAACGCTCCACTAAAACTACCCCCCATCATTTCTTATAATCCTAAAATAGAATTTACCTATAATTATATATATATATGAGGTTATATAATCAGAACTTATAATATAACTATTAGTTTCTTAACAGAGTCTCATAGAGCCTATCCGAAAAGTGGTTATCTAGTGTAATTTTTACAATATGTAATATGGAACGGAAACTCTGGTATTATATAGATCTATTGTGGTTTTTCAACATGAATAAGAGGCTGAAAACAAACACTCAATAAGACATTATGCCATTTGCCATTCAGTTAAAGTCAATGAAAATCCATTATTTCATATGATTTTTACATAGCCTAAAAAACAGATATTCAGAACAGATATTCAGTAAGGACTAATTAGATAATTGTAATCTTATTTCTAGTGATTTTTTTCTTCCCTTTACTCATCCTTTACTCATAATTCTGTGATTGAGTCTTAAAAAGTTGTGCATATGCACCATCTAGAATCATTAACTCATCATGACTTCCTTTCTCCAAGATTCTCCCGTCCTTCATGAAATAAATACAGTCGGCCATCCTGACTGTCGAAAGCCTGTGACTAATTATTATAGCAGTTCTATCTGCAGCAAGTTGCTGGAACTTTTTGAAGACTTCGCCTTCGGCCTTAGGGTCGAGAGAACTTGTAGGCTCGTCCAGGACTATCAACTGGGAGTCACGTAAAAAGGCCCTGGCCAGAGCAATTTTCTGCCATTCCCCAATGCTCAACTCTACACCGTCTTCGAACCATTTTCCCAGTATTGTTTCATAGCCATTATCCAGATGGTCAATAACAAGATCTGCTCCGGAACGGTTTGCTGCCTGCGAGATCCTTCCTATATCAAAGGGTGTACTTACACTGCCAATACCTATGTTTTCTCTGGCTGTCAAGTTATAATGTGCATAATCCTGAAAGAGAACACTGAGTTCCTTTCGCAGGTCTGATAACCTGAAGTTACGAAGATCTATTCCATCAAAAGTAATCTTTCCATCCGTCGGATCGTAGAGCCTGCATAAAAGTTTTATAAGTGTGGTCTTACCTGACCCATTTTCTCCAACTAGAGCAATTATCTGACCAGGATCTATGTGCAGGTTGATGTCTTTAAGAACCGGTGTTTCCTGATTCGGATAATGGAATTCCACATTCTCGAATGAAATTCCTTCTTTTATCACCGCAGGTACTGGCACTGGATTCGGTGGTTCTTTCACATTAGGCTTGAGATCGAGAAATTCATAGAGAGTCATCAGAAAGAGGTTATCTTCGTAAAGTTCTGCATAACCATTCAGGAGGCTGGAAAGGAAAGTCTGTCCCTGTTGTAAAGCCCCAAAATACATGACCATATCACCAAGAGTTATATTGCCATGAAGAACACTTTGAGCTATGAAGATAAGACTGCCAAAAACAGCTACAATGCCACCAGTTTGGGCCACTAGATCAATTGCAGATTGTTTAAGTTTAATGGATAATCTTTCACTTCGAAGTTCTTTACGTATCTTATGATATTTTTTCATAAATAATGGACCAATATCAAATAGCCTTATTTCCTTAGCATAGCTGTTATCAGTAAGCAGCCAGTGAAAATACCAGGATTTTCGCTCTTTTGTAGTACAGGCACGTTGCCAACGATAAATCCTATTTGAGTGTATTATACGGACAAAAGCTACTGGTATGGCTGTAATTGCAATAGCTATAGCCATAACCCAACTGAATGAAGCAAGTAACCCAAATATGGCCACCAAAGATATACTGCTCTGGCCTATTTGGACAAGGTCATTAACTATGCGCGTAGGCCTGAAAGGAGCATCATTTTGAGCTCTATAAAGAGTATCATAATACTTTGGATTTTCATAGTATCCCAGATCGACTTCTATTGATTTAACATGAAGTTGATCAAGAATATAATCCGAAACCAAGGCTGCTTGGGCCTCGCTTATCACACTTGAAGCCGAACGACTAAAAGCAGTAAGAAAAGACACGCCTGCCGCAAGGGAAACCAAAAATAGTATGTGCTCGAAAACAGTTTCTTTGTCAGCTAAGTTCACACTAGCCGTCACAGAGTCTACTATTAGTTTCATGAGGTAGAGTGAGGCAAGTGGTAGAATACCTTGCAGAAATACAGAAAAGCCACTTACAAGTGTCCATCCTGGCGCACTTTTCCAGACAAGCGAAAGTGCATGTTTAAGACTGAAAATGTTAATTACTTTTCTTTTAATAAATTCAGTCTTGGGTTCATTCATTGTTACAACTCTAATTGACAATTATAACTCTAAATGACAAAAGTTAAATTGTGAGCTCCAAGACCCCTATAATTTAGATTTTCATCCTTATGCTAATTATTTTATAAACAGGACTTTGCTCACGAATCTGCTGGATTCTTTTAACCGGCAGTATGCAGCGGGGTTTTGATCAAAGTTTCCTAACTTGGATGGTATTTAGAATATTTTCGGCGAAATCTTTTGAACCCAACACATAGATGAAGCAATCCTTTTGGTTATCTACGTGGTACATTGCGCAGGCTTGGTACCTGGGAACGGTGTAATATTCTATTCAATGTGCATCATATACGTGCATCATATATGCATAAATTTGCGTACGCTATCGCATAAGACTCTTTTTCCCATCTACCAACCGATAGTTCTGCGCAAAAGTACTCATATCAGTCATGGGCGCATTTGCCAGATTGTCATGGACAGTTTGTGTCGTATTGTCTCCGGCGTCAATGATCTTGATCACCCAGGATGTTCCATATAAGGTGCCGCTAAAGGTATTGCCGTTGACCCCCCTCCGTAAGGGACAGTCCCGATAGAGACCTCCTACCCATTGATACTTACAATATTTTGGTTTTGCTGACAAGCTACCGTTTGACAGGTTGCGATTATTGCCGCGACCAGCAACAACCACAAAAAATTAGTTATTTTTAATTAGTTATTTTTATTTTCTCACTCCCGTTTATGTAAGAAAAAATATCTTAATTCAGTCCAGTTAAATTTATTTTTAATTTTATATAAAAAATAGAGAAACATTTGTCAGAAATCAATGCGTCACTTTAATCGGCTCTTTGCTATTTCATCTGGGTAACTTAAAATTAAATTTTCTTAATTTTAGATAGATCATATTAATAAAATAGTATACGTTTTTAAAATCCCTTGCATTTCTTTTTTGCAATTGTGCAATACTGTTAATTATCTCTAGTATTCCATTAGTTATATTGGAACCAAAATAATTCAGTCCCTCCCCTCAATATTTTTTAACAGTTTTTGCTGCTTCAGTTATTGGAGTTAATCTGCTATGTGTCGCCCAAAAATACCATTTTGGAGGTATTGAGTAGCTTCATTTCGATTTTGTGAATCCCAAAACTCTTGAAAACGTAACTTTATATTGAGCTAATCCCAAAACTCAAAATTGCTTCTCTGAATATCATATTCTGGATTCTCAATAGAGTTTCGGATCCTAAAAAATAATTCTAAAACTCTTACGGATGTGAGAATAAAGGTTGGTTTTGGGACCGGCTCTTAGTTGTTATTAATTGCTGAGACTATCAGAAGCCTCATGGGTTAGATAGTTTTGGGAACGAGCTCTTCAGTTGTTACTATTTCAGATTAATCGAAAATACAGCTGGAGGTTTATTGCTATTGATTTCTCAGTTTACTCTCATAAGTTCTATCATAAACAATCATTTGGGCTGGAAACTTATATATAACTTTAAGGCAGTATTCTCAAGTACTTATTTAAAATAATAATAAAGAGGTGTTTTCAAATGGCGAAAAAATCTGCAATGTGCGACAGTCCTAAAGCCGGTGCACCCAGTGGAAAACCACAGAAAAAGGCTCCAGCCAGTAAGTCGTCAAAGAAGGAAAAAGCATCCAAGTCAGGAAAGAATGAAAAGTAATTGACATAAACTAGTTAATCAGGCACTAGCTTATCACTTCAATCGACACCCGGAAAACCTGGATTACAATAAAATTTCAGAATCTGTAACATCCTGCAAAAAATCAGTAATCTTAGTATATAACAGAAACAAATAAGTAAATAAGCTACTGCCTGAGATTTCTCTCCTTAAACAAGGTTCTTCGGTTGCTTATGTGCAGGCAGCACAGGCAACTTCATAGTATTGATCAGAATTGGGCTCTGAATGTCCTTTGCCCTCTCAATCACAAGTTCTTTTCCTTTCTGAGTGAGGGCAAAAAGCGGGATTGCAGCTGCAACCTGAACAAGAGGCTTTGCAAGTTCCCTTATGTGCCTGGAAGCACAGCTAATTACTATATCTGAATTTTCAAGAATTTCCTGAGCTTCTTCTCTGCTTAGTCCCGTAACATGTACTGCAATTATTATAAGGTCAAGATCAAGTCCGGTTTCAAGCTTTCTCAGGTTTTTTGCGGTTTTCGGGTCGGCTACGGTTACTGCGATCCTTCGGTAGCCAAGTTCGGAAGCTTTCCTTACCCCACCTGCCGGATCAATGACTGCAGTTGAGGGATCAAGCACAGTTCCTCCACGTTCTTCAATTCCCTTAATAACCGCATCTATTGGCTCGGTTTCAACCAGACCGGACATCCTGCCTCCAATTCCCTGGACCAGTGCCGGATTACCTGATATAACGGTCCCTGCGCCGTCGCAGGCGGTTACGGTTGTCTCAAGAAAACCACTGTTGAGACCGCTCATCATTACTTCTGAAGCACCAAAAGCAACAACGGTTGTTTCAAACTCGAGCTTACGATTTTCTGTAAACATTCCTAACTCGCTGATCCTGGACTCCATATTTTTCCGGATTTCTTCCGGAGTCATCTTCTGGACTCCACGCAGTTTGACAAAAAGTGGGCACCATTCGACTTCAGGGGCCCCGACTTCCACAACCTTGCCGTCTTTTACGACTACCCTGGCTTTACCCATCATTTCCATTATGTGAGGCATAACAAGTACACTCCCTGATATTTATTTTTACAAAACTTGATTTAAAAAATATTTATTTTTACTAATAAACTTGAGTTAAAAAGCCTGATTTAAAAAGCTTGATTTAAAAAGAACAGTGACCTTTTAAAAAAGAAAAAAATAATGACTCTAAAAAGTCATTTTTACTTTTACTTTTACTTTTACTTCAGTTCTTTTGGCTGTTTGTGTTCAGGCAGCACAGGTAGAGCCATAGTATTGATCAGAATCGGGCTTTTAATGTCCTTTGCCCTCTCGATCACAAGTTCCTTTCCTTTCTGGGTAAGGGCAAAAAGCGGAACTGCAGTTCCCACCTGGGCAAGAGGCTTTACGAGGTCTCTGATCGGCTTTGAAGCACAACTGGTCACAATATCTGAATTTTCCACCAGGCTCTGAGCTTCTTCCCTGTTCAGACCTGTAACATGGACGCCAATTACTATCAAATCAAGCCCGAGTTCGGCCTCAAGTTTCCGTAACTCTTTTGCGGTTTCTGCAAAAGCTGCGGTTACTGCAATTTTTTTGTACCCGAGTTCGGCTGCTTTTTTAACGCCTGCAACAGAATCCATTTTTGCAGTTGAAGGGTCAAGCACTATTCCGCCGCGTTCCTGAATACCGTTTATGATAGCATCAATCGGTTCGGTTTCGACCAGACCTGACATCCTGCCGCCCATGCCCTGAACGAGAGTAGGGTTATTGGAAATTACAGTACCTGCGCCTTCACAGGCAGTTACGGTTGTGTCAAGTAAACCCCGGCTCAGGCCTGTCATCATGACTTCAGATGCTCCAAACCCAACAAAATCTTCGAGTTCCAGCTGGCGTTTGTCAGTAAACATTCCGAAGTCGCTGATCCGGAATTCCATATTCTTCTTGACCTCTTCAGGGGTAATCTTCTGGATTCCACGTACCTTGGCAAAGAGGGGACACCATTTGACTTCAGGCTCTCCGACTTCGATGACCTTTCCATCTTTAACGACAACTCTTGTTTTTCCAAGCAATTCCATTATATGAGGCATAGTTCCACCTTTAAAGTTGAGCAAAAAAATGATTATTAAGAAAATAAAATTAGGTAAAAATAACAGTTAAGGTTTGTGACTATCTATATAATAGCTTATTGGTTTTGGGGGGTTTTGATTTTATTACAATTTTGCCTGGAAATTGTCAGTTCTTGAATCGCAGTTTACAAGCCATTTTTTGATATATTGAGTTGAGAAAGTGAAGTCTGTTTTTTTGAAAGATTACTTTTTGAACTTCAGCTTGCTGACGATAGTCTGAAAAAGAGTTTTTGAAGCTGGAGGACGGCTTGAAACTGAGGAATTGTTAGATGTTGGATAATAATAGTTTTCATTGTCTTCAATCCCATCAAGCTCTTTCAATTTCTTCTCACAAAAGCTAATTATCCTCGGGTCTTCAATCGCTTTTCCTATAGCAAGGGATTGCTTTAAAAACTCAATTGCTTTTTTGGGTTCGCCCAGATGACTGTATGCGTTCCCCAGATTTCCAAGGTGAGTTCCTTCTCCGCGCCTGTCGCCGATTTCTCTTGAAATTTTTAGTGCTTGTTCGGAATATTCAATTGCTTTTCTTGGTTCGCCCAGATCACTGTATGCTAACCCCAGATTTCCAAGGTTTGCACCTTCTCCGCGCCGGTCCCCAATTTCTCTTAAAATTTTTAGTGTCTGTTCATAATGTTCAATTGCTTTTCTGGGTTCGCCCAGATCACTGTATGCGTTCCCCAGACTCCCAAGGTCTGCACCTTCTCCGCGTCTGTCACCTATTTCTCTTGAAATTTTTAGTGCTTGTTCGGAATATTCAATTGCTTTTCTTGGTTCGCCCAGATCACTGTATGCTAACCCTAGATTTCCAAGGTCTGCACCTTCTCCACGCCTGTCCCCTATTTCTCTTGATATTTTTAAGGCCTGGTCATAATATTCAATTGCCCTTCTCACATATCCAAGCTGCATATATGTGAGTCCAAGGTCACCAAAAACAAAACTCCTCATTTCTTTGCTTAAAAGAATTTCGTCATTAAGAGGATCTGGCGGTAGTAATTGTCTGTACAATGCTATGAGTATAGTGTAGTCTCCCCAAATATCAAGATAAATATGTAAATTTGGATAAAGAATAATTTGTGCAGCCAAATTAAACTCTTCGGCTTCGCAAGCGTGATAATGAGCTTCTATTGCCGGCTGAAAGTCTTCTTTTTTGGTTGGATTTTCCGGTAATGGGAGATTACGGTAATATTTTACTGCAAGCATATGAGCTTCTTTTTTGTTCTTCAGATCTTCATAGGAAAATTCCTGAACTAGAGGATGGAGCCAATAGTTTCCATTATGGTCGGTTTCCAGAAGAGATTTATCAATAAGCTTTTTAATGACGTTTTTTGGGGTATTTTCCATAAACATTTCCTTAAGCCCTTCCAGACCCACAGGCCCACGATAAACTGAAACACGTTCAAGAAATTCTTTTTCTTCACCTGCCAATTTATCGAATAATTTCTTTGCCTTTTTGATGGTATCATCTTTACTTTCTTGATACAGACTCAGGTCTTCAAGCGTATCCTTCACACCGAATTCCTTTACCAGCTCCACGAGTAACTTCAGGGCAAGGGGATGACCGTCCACACCTGTAGCCAGTTCTTCCAGCTTTTCAGGTTCAACTTCGTCAAGTCCATTGCTAACAAGGTAGTCAACTGCGAAATCCTTATTCAAACCTTTGAGATCCTGCTTATCCTCATTTTCTATTACATCAATCAGTTTTTCCCCGTTTTCGAGGATAGGAAGAGTTCTGCTTGTTACGATAACTTTTGCATTGTGAGTGTTGTGTCGCAGGGAAGAAAAGAGAAGTTCGATTCCGTTGTCTGCAAAATGTTGGTCTTCAAGAATAGTGCTCAGGTCATCAAAAATAAGCCAGACTTCGCTTCTTCTTTGAAATTCATCCGTGAGTTTATCAACGTCAAGTTTTCCGGGCTCTCTCCTTTCGTCTTTAAAAGATGCGAGTTCTGGTGCTTCCAGATAGGAAGCAAGTTTTTCAAGGATATCTCCCAATTTTGCGCTCTGATTTTGATTAAAGTCAAACAGAAAGGTTCGGGAACATTTACAGGTCTGAGGTCTACAAGAGCCCTTGCAAGGGTGGATTTTCCAACTCCACCAACGCCACTGATAAGTAAAATTCGATGATTTTAGAGGTATGTAAGTTTTTTTCTTAACTCTTCTGAACGGTTTTCGGTAATGAATAGCTTTAGTTTTTCTGGATAATATGGTAGGGTTGAAGAGTTGTAACGGTTCAGTATTTTCTGGTTTGCAGCTTCTTTCCTTTTCTGATCCAGAGACTCAATGATTTTGATTAGTTCGTCTCCAGAAGGCGTTTTAAAATTGAAGAAATTATTGTAGTTTCCTAATGCAAGCTGATCAACGTTTTCAACATTGAAATTTATTACAATAGGTTCAATTTCCCTTACTAAACCTGGATTTTCTCTAAGTAATTTCAGAATTTCCTGTTGAAGTTCTTCCTTTGCTTTTGGCTCATCGGAGTTTCTGAGAACTTTTGTAAGTGCTTTTTCGAGGGATGAACTCATTTTAGGGCTCATTTTCTCCAGCAGAGCCTGTGCTCTTTTCCCACTTTCAGAACCGAGTTTTTCAAAGGCTTTTTCATAAATCATATCCAAAAGAACTTCTTTGCCTTTGTCAACTGCAGGTTTTCCTGCAATGCACAGGGCAGACAAGGCAGGAATGAGAATATTTGTTGTTTGCTGGGCGAGAGCGGCTGGATCCATAAACTCCTCCAATTCTTTTTGATATTAGAGGCATGTAAAATAAATTTTGTTATTTAGAACTGTTAGAATAAAAATTTCATAGATTTTAACTTTTTTAGGGATCCATTTGATAAAATTCTAAAACTTCACCTTTTTTGCAGACTTCAAGGGAAAGGCCGCTCTCCTTCGTCGAGCGTTGAGTACCCGGGATATTAGAAAGCAGTATTACAACCGCGGTTAATAACATGAAAATTGGGTATAACATAAAAAATGAGCTAAAATGAGCTGTAAGGTTTTGTTAGATTTTCGGGGTGTGTCTGTGGCATTATTTTTACAAAATAGGGAAAGTCAAAACAGGATGAGGGTCAGGAATCATTTGAACAATCAACAGATCAACTCTCCAAGTTTAATTAACGCCCTACCAAGGTTTCTAATATATTTAATGAAAAATTAACTTGGGGGTTATATATGAAAAAATATATAATGGCTATAATATTTGGTATTGCATTTATACTGTTAACTGGAACTGGCCTCGCAGCGAATGAAACTGCACAGAATGAAACTGAAGCGAATGAAACTGCACAGAATGAAACGTTTGATGCGGGGGATTTTCAACAGGCTTTAGAACAGGATGGATTTACCGTACAGGAAGGCGAAGTGGGTTACTTTGATTTTCTCAAGCTATTTGAGGAAGGAGCACTGCCTTCTGCATACGGAAATAATCCCACCACAAAATATTTGATATATTTTGTCCCACCGGCTCCTGGTTATGAAGTAGATGAACGAATTAAGCAAATAACCAGTACGCTTGGAGTAAAAGAGAATACAACTCCGTTCTGGAACCTTGGTCCTGATGAAGCTGTTGTTTTCGTGGGAAGAACACCGCCGGAATGCAGGTACTTCAGCTACGACAGTTTCATTATGCACAGGACAATTGGGAATGAGAGGAGATGGCTCTTCGCTAACATAGCAGATACGATTAATAACCTGGTTATCAAAACCGAAGGAACTCCAAACGGGTCAACCGGGAATCCTTTCAACCAAACTACAATAATAATCCTTACTGCTGACAGAGGTATTGATCAACGCATCCGGGCTGCTGCCCAGTCTGCAGAATATTCGGACAATGTAATTAATACTCAGGTTATGCCCTCAGTCATGCTGAACATGGGCCTGGAGAATGATTCCGATACATTTGCCTTATTTTTCCGCCCAGCTCTATTTAATGACACGCAGGCTGGCGACGATTATATAACTAATCCACCAGCTACTGTTTTCCGGATTACTCCCAACAACACTACGGAGCTTGACCCATATGATTATCCGGAACTGAGGATCCGTGGAACCGGGCAAACAGAATTCGACTTTATGGATGATCTCGAAGAGCTACGGCTTGCAATTCTCGAGAAATACAACGAGTCGAGTGCCACAGAGCTTCCGACCAGTCAGGGAGTTCCTATAGGGAGTGATGCTATTCAGAGAGGAATCAATGGTGTAGGTCCTACCAATGATGCAGTTTATCTATGGTCAGCAAACCAGACAGCTTCCTCGCCGACACCTCCTTTCTTTGACACCTCGCAGTACTATCCATTCCTGAAAGATCCAGAAATTACACTGGGCAATGACTCCAATGAATTCATAATTGTCTATGGGGTTAATCATGCAGCAACAGGAAAGGCGACGTATTCGAACTTCTGCATATACGGAGCAGATGCATGGAACGGCATTAGAGCAATCACAGACGCAGATTTCAGCGGGTCTGCTGAGGAATATCTTCCTGACAATCCTAATGCTAAATACCTGTATGTCTACAAGCTCGCCAGGAACTGCAGTGAAAATGACACATACTGCTACGAAGTTCCCTCTGGTGTGGGAGTTCACGGCATAGAGCCGGATCAGCCACTTTTTGTTGCCTGGAGGGCCTACATGGAGAACACAACAAAGACCGGACCAGCCTACTCAGAGATTGTGTACGATAGGGCTATAAAGTTCGACCCAAAGAGTTAAGGTAAAAGCAACCGGGATATTAAGGCAAATTCAAATAAAAGCAACCGGGATATTAAAGCAAATTCAAATAAAAGCAACCGGGATATTAAAGCAAATTCAAACTCTGGTTGATATGTGTTACCTATAACACATACCTTCATTTTTTGTATTTACAAGCCAGAGCCATATTTTATAATACTTTTTTATTGTTTCAGATGGTCAAAATAAATTATTTCCAGATTTTGGCTTATCGTAGTCTCCATTTTAACAAAATCAAAAATTTCAGCTTATTTTTTGACTTTACGCAAAGGCCGCTCTCTTCGTCGAGTGTGGGATTGCCCGGGGATTCTGAAACGCGATTCTCTCTGCTACACGAGCTGGATGATAGAAACAGGAGTAAACTAAAAAGAACTGCTGAAAGATAGAAACTGGAGTAAACTAAAAAGGACCGCTGAAAAAGAGGTATCAAAAAAGGTTAAAAAAGACCAGGGAATAATTTTTCCCTGATTTATTGTTTATTGAGGTTATCCTTCCGTTTAGAGCTCTGCACGCCTGTCTATGATTCTCTTTGCCTTTCCTGCGGTCCTTTCGATGCTGCCTTTCTCAAGGAGCTCGACATTTGTACGGATATTCAGGACGGCTTTGAGTTCGTGCTGGACATAGTTCTGGACGGCTTTAAGGTCTTTGAGGTCGCCGGTAAAGGCATTATCTTCAAGTTCGACTTCAATTGTAAGTTCGTCGAGCATGTGATTGTTGCGGTCAAGGATAAGCTGGAAGTGTTCACCTATCTGCGGAATGCGGGAAATGACGTCCTGGATCTGGGAGGGGAACACGTTGATACCTCTTACGATCAGCATATCATCGGCTCTGCCCATGAGGCGAGAAATTCTTGTTGTTGTCCTGCCGCACTCGCATTCGGATTCAAGAAGCCTTGTCATGTCGCCTGAGCGGTATCGGATATTGCAGAAACCGTCCTTGTTGATGGAAGTAAGGACAAGTTCACCTTTTTCGCCTTCTGAAACCTGTTCTCCATTTTTGTCAAGGACTTCGACAAGGACGTTGTCGCTCCAGATATGCAGGCCGTCCTGCTCCTGGCACTCAAACCCGATTCCTGGCCCGAACATTTCCGACAGGCCGTAGCAGTCGTAGGCTTTAAGGTTGAGCCGCTTTTCAAGCTGCTTCCGCGTGTTTTCCGACCAGGGTTCCCCTCCGAAGATAGCGGCTTTTAAGGAAAGTTTGTCTATAAGATCCATTTCTTCGGCTGTTTCGGCCAGGTAAAAAGCATAGGAAGGGGTACAGTGGATTGCGGTTACGCCGAAGTCGATCATCATCTCAAGCTGCCGGGCGGTGTTTCCTGTTGCAGCCGGTACAACCATTGCGCCCATTCTTTCTACGCCGTAGTGGAAACCTATGCCTCCGGTAAAGAGCCCGTAATTCATTGAGTTCTGGATGGTGTCGCCTTTTGAAAGCCCAATCATTGTGAGGTCACGGGCGATCATGTCCGACCAGGTTTCTATATCTTTTGCCGTGTACCCGACGACGGTTGGCTTTCCGCTGGTTCCGGACGAGGCATGGATACGTACTATGTCTTCTTTTTTGGCAGCGAAAAGCCCGAAAGGATAGTTGTCCCGAAGGTCGGTTTTCCGCGTGAAAGGCAATTTACGGACATCTTCGAGGGTCTTGATGTCCTCGGGAGT
This sequence comes from Methanobacteriota archaeon, assembly GCA_023399215.1. Classification (GTDB taxonomy): domain Archaea; phylum Halobacteriota; class Methanosarcinia; order Methanosarcinales; family Methanosarcinaceae; genus Methanosarcina. The sequence continues at coordinate 7,311 of JAEWQJ010000045.1, read as the reverse complement.
GACTCCGGCTGCTTTGTAATTTTGCCTGTAAAAAGGAACGTTGTCATAGACCAGCTTTACGCTGTGTTGAAGGCGTTTTAGCTGTAATTTTTTCAGTTCTTCGGGATTTATTGTTTCGTATTTCGGCTGCCAGTATTTCATTAACAGAACCTTCTTTTTTATTTATGAAACCGTTCTCAGGTTGTAATTTTTAATGCATGAATGCCATGTTTCTACATGTCATGATATATTAAATAATCTAATGTGTAATATAAAACGTTCGGAAAAATCAGATGTACTGTAATCCTTACTACATATAAACGTTGTTGAGAGGGAGGAGTTGGGAGTTGGATAGGTTGAGAAATCCTGATATTTGCTTGTGAAGGGAAAGCAATGAATGCGAATTGACTTATAAATGACTCAAAAATGATTAAAAAAATTCAAGAATTTTTTGTATCTGCTGAATGTGGACATTTTTTTAGAACTAGATATGCGTACATCAACGCCGCGAGCCACCCAACAGCCGCTCCCAATTGGGTCCAATCTCCTGAAATTGTATATAATTTCACAATGAGTACGATATTAATAACTGAGCCTACCATCACAAGAATATGTAGTCTCTTTTCAAAACGTGCAGTAACTTGCATTGATACTCCCCTTTTCGTAGCTTTATTCTTTATCCTTTTAAGCGTATTACTATTTCTATTTTTTCTGGTATATTCAGGAGTTAATACCTAATCTTCTGTTTAATTTATGAGCTGATCCCAAAACTTGAAATTTGCTTCATGGGCCTTGTATTTTGAAATACGCTCCAAAAACCAATAAGATAAACAGAACCAATAAGGCAAGTAATAAAACGAATAGTATAACCGATAGAAGAAGGATCACTATGGATTTGCTCATGCTTACATTATGTACAATCATACCGCCCTCAATGTTGAGATATATATAGTAAATTCCAGCAACTAAGTTGAGAATAGGAATCCAGGCAAGTACCGCTGGAGCATTTGTATAAAGCATGAAACTCACAGTACCATCGTAATTTCCTGTTCCCCCAAGTGCTTTAGAAACAAGATTGAATGCCTGAGCCATGATGAAGGCACATTGGATACATATAGCAAATGGTTCAATAATATTCGAAAATATGGTAAAGTTGAATCCCGAATCCTGCATAATGCCTGATGTTAATATGCTAGGGTGAACACCAAATCTTAACATGACGTCGCGGAAAAGTGTAAAAAAAAGCACGTTTAGGATAATGCTAATTGATGCAAAAATTAGCGGATCAGTGTATCCTTCAGCCGTTTGCATTCTCCTGAAAAATTCAGAAGGTCTTAGCATAACCTCTTTCCAGGTTTTGATATAATTCATAGTTATCCTACTTTGAAATTTTATATACAATTGGATTCAAAACGTTATAACTTTTACACATTTTCATATTCCTTATCCCCAAAATCTCTAACAATTTATATTTCAATAATTGCGTGCGTCTATCCCACCCTAAACAGGCTGTTCGATAATTATTGATAGTAATAAAAAAGTGCTAAAAAGAAAGCAAATAATGCCTTTAAATCAAATAGGACTTACGCAGATGAACCAAAGAATTAACAGCATTAATTAACGGCATTAATTAACAGCATTAATTAACAGCACTAATTAACAGCACTAATTAACGGCATTAATTAACAGCATTAGACCATTAACTGTATAAAACGTGATTTTAATCTACAGTCTTTACCGTATCTTCCTTTATTTAGAGAAAACCAATCAAATCAACCTTTTTCTGCTTTTTCAGAATTCCTCTGAAATAATGATTTTCCTTTAATCCAAGCTGAATGCTGAGATATTTTTACTTATTCATTCTCGGCCTCTTGACGTGAACTTAACAGATTTTCTACAAAGCTCTTTGTTAATTAGGAGGACTTAAGCAATTGAAGCATTTTTATAAATTACCTTAAAATAATATTCCCTATATAATATGTACTAGTTAAAAATTGATAATTTAATTAAAATTAATTTATTAAGTTCTAAGTGGGGGTAAAATGACTGGAAAGCCTCGAAAGTATTTATGGCAGAACTGGACAGAAACAAAATTTTACATTATAGTTTTCATTCTCTTGATTGTACTGGATTTAATAATTGTTCACATACTAATACAGTCCAGATCTCCACTTACACCATCAAATACCTCTGCACTTGCACCATCAAATGTAACCTTATGGGTAACTGGCGATGGAAGTGGGAACTTCACCTGCGATGGGAGCGATGATCAGGTGGAGATAAATCAAGCTTTTGCATATGTTGCAGAAAATTCGCAGTTCACAACCGTTCATTTGAAAGGTCCAAACACATACCTTATATCAGATACTATTTTCATCGGAAATAATACTACCCTGGAAGGAGACCCTACAGCCGTAATTAAACTTATAGACAGAGCAGATTGGCCAGTATTTAAGCCCCTGATAACACAGATTAATAGTTCCGGAATACACGGAGTTACTGTAAAAGGATTTGAAATCGACGGAAATCATGACAACAATCTGGATAAACCTAAGGGATATGGATATTACAACATGATTCATTTCCACAATTCCGGGGACATTCAAGTTCATGACATGTACATGCATGATGGGCATGGAGAAGCATTGAAAGTATACAATAGTTCTAATATTCAGTTTTACAATAACACCGTATATAAAATGGGGCATAATGGGCTTTTTGCCGAAAATTGCCAGAATGTAGGGGGCTGGAACAATAATATAACAGTAAGGACTGACTGTGGTCTCAGATCAAGGAACTCGAACCACGTAAAATTCCATGATAACCTGATAGATTCCTTTTACCACTGGAGTGCAGGCGGCTCTGGAATTTTGATTGAGAAAACAACAAGTGTCGTCAATGATGTAAAAATATATAATAATACTATTCAAAATACTTATGGACCTGGGATCTGGTTAATAGGCTGTTGTAGATCTTACCCCAGGGATGATGCTAAGAATGTATATATTCATCATAATATTTTCTACAAAACAGGCACGAACCCTAATATTGACTGGGTAGGGGGTATAGTGACAAGCGGATTTTATGATACCCTTATTGAAAACAATACCTTTGATGGGGTATATCATGGTGCAATTATTCAGATGTACCCTAGAGGTGGTACTCACATTTATCCTACATATAATAACTCAGGCCACATTGACCTTTCACCTAAAGGCACAGGATATACAACAACTGTCCGCAATAATATTATCGCAAATGCCAAACAGCGCAAAAAAGATCCAGATGGAACAGGGTATGGAGTAATTAATTATTTGCCTGAAACACATACCATTATTCTGGAGAATAACTGCCTTTACAATAACTATGCAGGTAACTATCTGAACTGCACATCAACCACTGACATCTATGTAGATCCTGCACATTTAAACCAGAACATTGGTGCCGGATATTTTTCAGAAGAGTTTCAAGGATCAATTAACCAGGAAATGATAAACTCCATCTTAACAAAAAGATGCTCGTGACGTGTCTGCAGTTATATTAGCATCTGCAGTTGTATTAGCGTCTGCATTGATATTGTCATCTGCATTGATATTGTCGTCTGCTGTTATATTGATCAGTGGGAGCTTGCTTAATATATTGCAAAGTTCACTTAGAAAAACCTGAATTTTTCCAAAAAATAAAAAATATATATAATTTTTGCTGCAGTTCATAAGAATAAGTTCATTCAATTTCATGTTATGGCTTAAAAACCAGGTTCTGCGGATTTTCCTGTAGGGCAGTGGGCCAACTCTCATTTACCTTTAAGAATAAGAGAACCCTTGAGTTTTACTGATAATGCTTTTCCTCCTGGATTTCTGATAAGAATAAATTAAACAGCTTTGAAGTAAGTTTAACAACAGTTTTGAAGTAAGCAAAATAGCTTTGAAGTAAGTTTAACTGTTGAAACTAAACTGTAAAAGCAAGAAATAATCCCAGAGATAACTTTTCATAGACAAAGAAATTCATATAAGAGGAAAACTCAAAAATAAAAATTCAAGGATATTTTGAATATATACAAATTTCAAAAAACAGGTTCCAGAAGGTGAATGAAAATGAGTGAAATTGACTGGGAGTCCCAGGAGGGTGCCGAAAGGTATGACCGGAATTGCGATCATCAGTTCCAGAAAGGCAAAGCACTGATAGAAATGATGGGAATAAAAAAAGGGGATTCAGTGCTTGACGTCGGCTGTGGGACAGGACGGCAGGCGGTGAATGTTCTGGGCATCATAGGACCGGCTGGTCAGCTCACAGGTATTGATCCTTCATCTTATCGTATTGAACTTGCACGGAAAAAATTTAGCAGAGACTCCATCAGCAACATCCGTTTTTTTGTAGGACAGGCTGAGGACCTCAGTTTCGTACCCGACAATTCAATCGATCATGCATATTTCTGTTCCTCATTCCACTGGGTTGACGACAAGAAAACTGCCCTCTGTGAAATATACCGGATCCTCCGGCCTGGAGGCAGGGTGGGGATGACCACACTTGATAAGGACAGCTCCAGCACCATGAAGACACTTGCAGATCCTATTCTTGCAAAATATCACATTAAAAGGAATCAGGAATTGCATAGAAGGATGAAAAAGGTTACTGCAACAGAACTCCGAAATCTCCTCTCGGATGCAGGCTTTGACAGTATATCAATCGAGCCAAGGAATATCCCCTGGAAGTACGGTTCTCCGGAAGAGTTTTTGAAGCATCTGGAAAAGAGAGACGGCCCTGAGGGCCTGCTGAATGACATCCCTTCCGGAATAAGGGAGAAAATCAGACAGGAGATTACTGAAGAACTCAGGAAAGCACAAGTTTCGGAAATTGCCAGTTTTGGGAATGTTACACTGTTTGCAATTGCAACAAAACCGGAAGAGGGTCTGTAAAACCCACTTTCCGCACTATTTTTCACACATAATATTTTTCTTCCATTTGTCTGAGCACTTTAATTGTTTTTTATTTAGATTTAATACCTTCTTTAGCCTCTTTCCCTCAATTTCGAGCTCTAATTCTGTTATTTTCCTGAATAGGAAGAATAACCATTTCATTGTTAGAGTCTGGGTCTTCTTCTTAACCTGATTTCTATTATCTTCTTTTGCTTCTTTCAGTTTTGTTCTCAGTTTCCATAAGGATTGATTAACTTTATTACATCGGAAGCGTGGAGGTTCACGAAGACCCTGGCATTTAGAGGCCGTCTAACAATAACTATCAGTAATATGACAATGACTATCAGTAATATAACAATTATTTTTTTTCAATTTAAAGGCTTTCGATACCTTATTTTTTACATATTTTGCTCTGAAATTGAATTGTCAGACAACCTGTAAAGGACGGGGCGTTCTTAGACCCTGTCACTCCTGGAACAATACAGAACTTTCGTAAGAGCTTGTATTGTACAAACTTATAATGATCCTTATTTTTTTGATTATAACAGCTGAGCTTATTTATAAATGAATTTATACTGTTTTCATGTTTTATAAACAAAAATAAAGCTTTATCAAGCTTTAAACTCGCATCTCGATTTTTATTTAATTTTCTGAAAATAAGTATACTTATATTTTAATTTATCCTGTGATTTTTGAGTAAATTTATTCTGTTATTTTTGATTACGGGCATACCCGAATCAAATTTTGGAATAAACAGGAGGAAATGTATATGAAAAATAATAGAAAGTTCATGCGGAATATAGCAATATCCGTTTTTACCGTACTAATGATGTTGACTTTATTGTCTACAGCAGCCTCTGCATCAGTTTATGCATACAAAACTCCTCTTGGTGCAGGAACTCCTCCAGCAACACAACGTCTAACCGGTGGGGGTAATTACATTGATTATACGGCGGTAGCTGCTTCGAGTACTGATCCACGACTAGTAAGATTTAAGGATTTATCAAAAGGCACTGAGACATATATCAGATGGGACTTTGGAGACGGAACCTGTCTTCAAGGAACAAAAATTACTTCATCATTAAAAAATCCGGTACATAAGTTTTCAAAGAATGGTTCTTATATTAGTTGTCTGACTATCAAGTGCACTGGTTATAAGTGGAAGTTGTGGGTTCATAAGACTATTGTTGTTAAATAATATAAAAAAGATATAAGTTAACTTGGTTAAAAGTTGACTTATCACTTTTACTTTTATACTCCTTGTTTTATACAGTCTATATAATAGTTATCTCAAACAAATGCCCTCAAAAACTCCTCATTTTTAACTCCCAACTGGAATTTCTAAGAAATGAAAAAATAGGATGAACATGAACAGAATCCAGTGGCACAATCTGTTTTCATAAAGGGAATTTTTCTCTGGCAGCATTTGCAGTTATCCACAACCTGACTGCAAGCCTGCTCTCCAAATGGTTTCTCGTGCAGGGCCTGGGTTCCTGGGAAGATCGATTTTATTTACCGGTATACAACCTCTTTATAGTGTTGACGATATTACCGCTCGTCTACCGTCTCTACAAAAATCCGGGACTGCCTATCTACAAAATATTTTTTCTCTGGAGCTGGGATTGTCGGTGTGCAATTAACTGCTTCGATCATTTGAGGTTAAAATAATAAATCTCATTAAAAAATTCAATATCAACTATTATATCTATACGATTGAAATTTAATTCAAGTTAATTATATATTACTTGCCTCTGACGTTTACGTGCAATAGCATAGCGAACAAACAATATATGAATTCTCGTCAACTGATCATTGCATGAGAATTCGATTTTACTATTTTTTCAATTTTGCACTGGTACTTTGAACTTTATAACAAACTCAGTCCCAGAAGCTCTTTTTAGTTCAATTTCGCCCCCTAACTGGTCTACCAGGACTTTCACTAACTGTAAGCCAAGAGAGCTGGAGTTTTCTAAATTGAACTCATCAGAAATACCAGTCCCATTATCCGAAACTATTAAAGTAAAATCAGTGCCACTATAATCTACTGTAGTTTTTCCCTGCTCTTTGTTTGCGTGTTCTACAGAGTATTCTTTGTAAAGTTTGATTTGAATTTTCCCGTTATCTCTGCCTAAAAATGCGTACTTAAGGGAATTTGAAACAAGTTCGTTAATGATTATTCCCAATGGGACGGCAATATCCATATCAAAGAAAATGTTTTTTTCCAGTTCGATGTTCAGGATCGTATTGACATTTCCAAGTTTATAGGTCTGGAAAAGATTTTCAGCAAGTCTTTTAATATACGAAGAGAAGTTTAGTGTATCGTTCCCTCTGCCTTCATGCAGCTCTTCGTGGATAAGAGCAATTGACATTACTCTGTCCTGGCTTTCTATGAAAGCGTTAAGAACTTCTTCATTCT
>JAEWQJ010000037.1 GCA_023399215.1 Methanobacteriota archaeon | reverse complement strand
AGAATGAAGAAGTTCTTAACGCTTTCATAGAAAGCCAGGACAGAGTAATGTCAATTGCTCTTATCCACGAAGAGCTGCATGAAGGCAGAGGGAACGATACACTAAACTTCTCTTCGTATATTAAAAGGCTTGTTGAAAATCTTTTCCAGACTTATAAACTTGGAAATGTTAACACGATCCTGAACATAGAGCTGGAAGAAAACATTTTCTTTGATATGGATATTGCCGTCCCATTGGGAATAATCATTAACGAACTTGTTTCAAATTCCCTTAAGTACGCATTTTTAGGCAGAGATAACGGGAAAATTCAGATCAGACTTTACAGAGAAGATTCTGCAGAACACGCAAACAAAGAGCAGGGAAGCACAAAAGAAAGTTATAACGGCACTGATCTTGTATTAATAGTCTCGGATAATGGGATTGGTATTCCTGATGAGTTCAATTTAGAAAACTCCAATTCTCTTGGCTTACAGTTAGTGAAAGTCCTGGTAGACCAGTTAGGGGGCGAAATTGAATTAAAAAGAGCTTTTGGGACTGAATTCTGTATCAGATTTACAGTACCAGTACAAAATTGAAAAATAGTAAAATCGAATTCTCACACAATGCTCAGTTTACGAAACTAGTTTCTCTAATTAGCATATTGGCATATGAAACATTCAAACCTTTTTGATTAATTTTCTTGAGAACTTACCCTCTGTACTCCAAACTAAGGGCTAACAAAACTAAATTTTCTAGTATCCGCCATCAGGCAACAAGCAAATTCTCATCCAAGTATATAACGCTAAATATAATTAAATCACTATTTAATGTAAAAACGGAAATAACATAAACCATCCCTAGGTCAAATCTGCAGGTTGACAGAGCTTATGATAAAAGCAGGTAGTTCTTTTTTTCACAATGGAAAGCGCTGTACTACTGGTGCGGTTATCTTACTCAAAGGATTACCGTACATGGTTACGGTTTCTCATATATTCCGGGGCGAAGGAGATCTTCTGACAGTTGACGGAATGAAGCTCGTAGTTACAAGAATTTTAAAAGGATACGACATAGCCTTGATTAAGCTTCCTTCTGGCACTGCAGTTGAGATCACGGAATTTGGCAGTCCGGCCGAACTGGAGCTGGCTGTTCTTGTTAACGACACTCGTACTATTAATTACTGCAGGGTGGCTAATTCTGGAGCTTCCTTGCTTTTTCTGGGTTTCCAGTGCCATGATATGCCTGAGCCTGAGGATAGTGGAACTCCTGTCCTGCAAAGAGGAAAGGTAATTGGAATGATGACCTCGACAACCCTGGATACCTGCATGGGAATCGCGGTTTCCTCGAAGATTCTCCGCAGCCTGTAAGTGGCAAAAAATTATTACTAATCTTAATCATAGAAATCCTTCTTTTTTGATTTAGAGGATTAGAGGATTTAGATAACTTATTTTTGCGTGCTTTTTCTCTGAAACTGAATTGTCGGACAGCCTGTTCAGGGTGAGGTGGTCGCCCGCAATTTGATTTTTTACTTTCTTATCAAGTACTCCAGGATTTTTGAAGCTTTAAGAGTTGCTTCAAAAGTTGCTTTTTATCATATTTTTTAAGCCTCTGGCTATCCCATAAAAGTTCATTGAAATCTATAAAAATATTTTAATTTTTTACATATCGACAAATTTGGAAAACTATTTATCAAGAAACAGTATCTTAATTTCAGCAAGGAGATTTAGTAACCATGTTTGAGTTAAAAGTTGTTACCCATTTTGCAGCAGCCCATCAGCTTAAAATGGTGGCCAAAAAGTGTGAAAACCTTCACGGACACAACTGGAAAGTCGAAGTTTGTGTAGCTGGAGAAAAACTCAATGAAGCCGGAGTACTGGTGGACTTCGGAGAATTAAAACAGAAAGTATCCGAAATCATGACAAGACTGGATCACAACTTTTTAAATGAACTTGAATACTTTAATGACAGCAATCCACCATCTTCGGAAAACATTGCCCAGTACATAGCAAACTCCCTTCAAGCCATGCTAAAGAATCCAGAAATCCGGGTTACCAGTGTCACAGCCTGGGAATCGGAGAATGCATGTGCAACATATTTACCGTAATTCTTCTAAATCTATTTTATCCCAGAGTTATTTCATTTTTTTAAATTTTTTCTTTTTTAATCTCTTTATTGCAGTTGCCTATTGTATATAGGTGACCTACTATCTTACTTCAACTTTGAACTTGTTTCTTTTTTACATGATTATTCTAAAGTATCAAAGTTAATTAGAGTTTAATCAATGTTTAACCTTTTTCGTCGCTGTTGTTGCATCGTATATTGAATTCTCAAATGTTTCTGAATCTGCGAAATCATTTCAGGATACAACAATGAGATTACAATGAGATCTGCACACTAACATAACTAGGACTTCCATACTTGAGGAACAAAACCAATTACGTCAAAGACTGTGGATTAAAGTCACGTTTTAGACAGTTGACGGTCCGATGCTGTTGATTTTTCATTTCAACTGCGTAAGTCCTAATAACTTTAAATCGACGCTACTGTTAACTTCATGTTCTCTGCAGATAAAACGCTATTGGAAACCCTATAATTGTTGGAATCCAGAAAGAAAATACCCTGTAGCTGAGTACGACAACAACCGCAATTGAATCAGGCACTCCCAGGCCTGTATAAAGAGCAGCCATCGAACTCTCCACAACGCCTATTCCACCTGGCAGGAGAAAAGCTATTTTTCCTAAGAGAATCGGGAGCCCATATCCAACGACCAGGATCTCAAATCCTACAGGAGACCCTGCGGCTATGAAGAAGAAATAAAGGGTCAGCATATCAAAACTCGTAAAAATCACAGCTCCAAGAAGAGGGCGCTCCCAGCCTCCGTTGCTTAAAGTTTCAAGGGCTGAAAAAATCCGGTTTACTGACGCTTTAGTTGGAGCAGACGTGTAGGATTTATGCAAGAGCCGGGCAAAGTAAGCCGCTACCCTGACAACAATAAGTGTGAAGGCTGACCTGTTTTTTAATCCCCAGTGTACTGCTGCAAAGCCCAAGCCAAGTAAGGTGAGGATTAGAATAAAGGCAAAAAACTGCACCGAAGAAAGGCTGTGAGCTATCAGAAGATGGAGAATTCCGGATATAGCCAGTACTGTCAAGATCATATTGTTGAAAATAGTGGGCAGGGTACTCGCAAGCCCTGCACCTTCGGCACTAATACCATATTTCCGTACCCATTGATAAGTCGCTGCAGCATTTCCGAAAGGACCTCCTGCCAGCATGCCTATACTTGAAGCTGCGAGCGTTATTATAGCCCCTTTTAATATCGGGACAGTCTGTTTTACTCTTGCTGCGATGGAATTTATAAGATAACCCGCTCCCAGGTAACTGATACCCTGACCAAGGGCTGCCAGTAGTACAGCCCATGGAACCATTGTCTTGATAACATTCGCGGATTTTTCAACCGAAGCAAGCTGTGGAAGAATAAGGTTAACAGCCAGCCCTATAAGGATAAGCGTTGGAAAGTAGCGGCCTATTTTTAAGACAAGAGGCGGGGGAGATAGCAGACTTCTGTGGACGTTGTTCTCCCTTTTTTTATCTGATTCATCTTTGTTCAGGCTTATACTCATTTAAAATCCTCTATCCCAGGCATTCTCATCCTAAAATTATATTCCAAACACTATCAGACACATTTTATATAGCTATACTTCTGGGCAGCTACTTATTTACAATTTATTTAATACTGTAATTATATTTATCTTTCTCAAATACGTATAATAGAGTAAAATTTCATAGCCTTTAATTATTATTAGGGAGAATTCTTTCCCATGACAGAGACTGTATATCTTCTTTTTCCTATTATTTATGCTCTTATTAATGCAGCTTCTTATGCTCTGTATGGAATTGATAAATTCAAGGCAAGAAAGGATAAATGGAGAATTTCAGAACAGAGTCTGTTGATCGTTTCTTTCTTCGGGCCAATCGGTGCACTCCTCGGAATGCAGCAATTCAGGCACAAGACTCAGAAGCCGATTTTCAGATTCCTGGTGCCTGCATTTGTAGGAATTCACATCCTGTTAGTGCTCTGGATCAATTTCTAAGCCAAAGGAACTCATTTTGGGCTCAACCAATAACAAGAACGGTTTAAACGAGTACAGGACATAGAAAATGGGCCTGTGAAGAAGAGAAAGTAATCCTTAGAGAGAAAGTAAACTTTAGAGAGAAAGTAAAAACCTTAGAGAGAAAGTAAACCTTAGAGAGAAAGTAATCCTTAGAGAGAAAGTAATCTGTAGATAGAAAACTACATTGTAATTTATTGGAGTGAGTGTAGGTTTTTGCCGATTAAGGTTAAGGGTGCACTCAGGAGAAAATCATAGTTTCCTGGAATGACTCAGGAGCCGAAATTCTCCTGAATTATATGCAGTACTCCTGGCGGGCTGCTTGCTTCTATGCCGAATGCGCCTTCAAGCAGGCTGCACTTTTATTAACAACATTTCTGTTTTCATAGCAAGCAACCCTGAGTAGGCAAAACGTTTCGAAGCAAGGAAGCTTCTTTTCTCACCCTCACCCTCAATCGGCAATAGGCTACGATATTAAAGTCTCAGTTAGGGGCTTCCATTGTCCACAGAGCTAGCTCTTGCAGATCCTTAAAGTAAACGGAGAATAAAAATGGAAAGTACCTATCAGCTTAACACCGGAGAAAATACCGATTTTCTTAACATGCTCAACAGGAACAGGCTTGACTCCAAAAAGGAACCAAAGACCAAAGCTGTTCAATCCGTACCTAAAGCCAGACTTGAGAGCGAAAATATCCACGTAGGCCCGAGCGATTACACTCCCTGGCAGAAAGATAACAAGGTCTACTTCCTGAGAACGAAAGGAAAACTCTTTGAGGATGTGCTCATTAACCTGGAACTCAGGCTTTCGGTTGATGATTTCCCTAACTTGGCAGGCGTGTGGATCGATGCAATCAGATTCTGTAAGCTAGCTCTTGACAGAAGAAATGGTGAGATCCTTTACTCACCCTCGGCGTATTTTATAAAACATCCACCTGAACAATATCCCGATGATAAGCATATCGTATGACTGAAGAATTCATTGCCGATAACCTGCAGTTAAGGTGCAGTTCGTAGAAGAACCCCAAAAGAACCTGAATATAAAATTAGTTTAAAATTTGGTTTCCCTGAAAACATTCAGGGAAATTCAAGGTTTTAGAGTGCCGGCTGAATTGATTCGGAGATGCAGTTGGTTGAGCTTTGGAGATGCAGTTATTTGGGCTTTGGAGATGCAGTTACTTTGAAGATATCTCTTCCACCTCTTTAGCTCCGGCCTCAAGTTCCTTTTTCTGTTGAGAATCAAACTTAAGTAACAGAGCCTGAAACTCTCCGATATGCGTTTTTTCCTCTTTTGCCACATCCATAAGCACGGCTTTTATATTCGCATCTTTTGTTAAGTTTGCCATCTGCTCATAAAGGTTTACAGCATCAAGCTCGGCGATGACTGCAGCTCTCAGGATTTCTTTATCAATGTCTCCTTCAGATATGTTTTTAAGATCTACAGGTATTTTGGATAACAACTTATTCCCCCTGCTTACATATATGCGGATATAAAAATAAATACGTTTACTATATCGCACTTGCCAGATTAACACTTACCAAATCAAGAAATTGGATTAACCGTAGCTGATCCTGTAAATTGCATTATTCTTGTCATCCGAAACGAGCAGGGCTCCGTCAGGCATTACAAGGACATCCACAGGTCTTCCCCAGGCTGCAAATCCCTGAAGCCAGCCGCTGGCAAAAGGCTCATAACTTACAGGCTTTCCGTTCTCCAGCCGGACAAGGGAAACCCGATATCCAATTGGGATTTTTCTGTTCCAGGAGCCGTGTTCCGCAATAAAAATCTGGTTTCTGTACTCTTCAGGAAACATTGTACCTGTGTAAAAGGTCATTCCAAGGGCAGCCACATGCGGGCCCAGTTTCATTTCGGGAGGTGTGAATTCCGAGCAGTTCCGGAGTTTCCCGAATTCAGGGTCCGGAATATCTCCCCCATGGCAATAAGGAAAACCGAAATGCATTCCCTGTACAGGCGCCCTGTTAAGTTCATCCGGAGGTACATCATCTCCAAGCCAATCCCTTCCGTTGTCAGTAAACCATAATTCTCCGGTACTGGGATTCCAGTCAAACCCGACACTATTCCTGACACCCTTTGCAAAAATCTCAAGCTGGCTTCCATCAGGTTCCATTCTCATGATTGTTCCGTACCTTTCGTCCACTCCCTCCTTATTACAAACATTGCACGGCATTCCTACAGGCACATACAGCTTTCCGTCAGGCCCGAATTTGATGTATTTCCAGCCGTGAGCGTGGTCGGAAGGAAAATTATCGTTCACCACAACAGGTTCAGGCGGATTTTCAAGCCGTGCTTCGATGTCATCATAGCGGATCACTCTGGAAACCTCAGCGACATATAGCGAGCCGTTCCTGAACGCCACTCCGTTTGGCATATCCAGGCCCTCAGCAAGCACAAGAACCTCGTCGGCTTTACTGTCATTGTTCCGGTCAAGAACCGCATAAACTTTTCCTGTATCCCGGCTTCCGAGAAAGATAGTGCCATTAGGACTAAGCGCCATTGACCTCGCACCTTCAATATTCTCAGCATAATAATCAATGGAAAAACCGGGAGGAAGCTCGATACAGTCAAGTCCTGTCCCGTTTTCTCCGCAGTCATTAAGTGGTATGGTTCTGAGAGCCGCATAAGCTACAAAAATAAGTGCAATGACTGCAAAAAAACCAAGTATTACCTTTGTTCCCTTCATTTCCCCCACCATTTTATTGAGATTCTATCATATGAGTATTTCTGCAGTCTCAAAAAGTTCTCTTTCAGTATCAGGTCTAGAATACCCTTGCCCTTTCCAGCGGATAATTCCCTTCTGATCCAGCAAAAAGACATAGGCAAGGTTCGTATCTTCCATTCCAAGAATTTTCTGATAGCCGGAGTAATCTCCATAAAAAGTAACTACATTACCATGTTTTTCTACTGGAATCCCACTTCTCATACCTGAGTCGATTACCCAGGAGACGATCTTCCAGGCTTTGTTTATCATCGGAATTTCATAGATTGCAAACCTGCTGTCTTTTCCGAATTTTATTTCAAAAGGCTGAGCCCAGGAATCGATCATATTCTGGGCACTACGCACAAAAGCAATACAGATAAGTATCACTTTTCCCTCCAAAGCCCCTGGAAAAGTTACGGCGTCACCTGCAAGTGATTTTGATGTAATTTCCGGAAAAGGCTGTCCGATAATATTTTTTTCAGTTTTTTCAGGATAAGCATCCCTTTGATTAATTGCCTCATTCTTCGAAGATTCAACCTCTTCTGAAATAATCTGCTCTAAATTCTCCTGATCTTTTTTAATTAAGCTCCCCCCATTTGAAATTAGAGAATAATTTGAAATTAGAGAATAAAGATAAAAAGACGTACAAATTATACAAGTTTATCATATGTAACGATATAATGAACAGATAGGAAGTTCAAAGGCATTCTTGTTCATAAAAAACCAGATCCTAAAGTGCAGTTGTGGATAGGAAAATACAATCAGAATCGGACAACAGGGAATTATCTTTCTGTGTTAAATGAATATCGTAATTTTACAAATAAAAAACCTCCTCAACTGATAGAAGAAACCAGGGAGGATATCAAAGCGGGCAAACTAATGGATAAACGACGAATCTTTGAATAATTCCTAAGATACGTGGCGTTTTAAAATACCAGTAGTTCCGAATAACCCAAGTTCCGAATGTTGAATATGAACATCAATAACTAATTTAAATTAACCAAAAAAAAGTTTTATTAGATCATGGAATTCATTTTTAATGCCAACAAAAAACGATTGGATGACCACAAGTAATGTTGATAGTTTTGCCGTTATCATCGTTTTCATAGTCACCATAAACACTGAAATTTGTAGTATCTTAAAGTACGAGGATTTCCTAAATTAGATTTTTGGAATGCTGCAAGAAAAAGCTGTAAAACCTGAAAAGCTGGATCTTTCTTTCAAGCCTGCGAGTTCCCTAAATTATGAGATTACAAAAGCATATCTCAAATTTTCCATGGCTTTAAACTAGCACACAGGCAAAAAACCAATATCGAGACATATTTAAAATTTTTCAACGTTCTCTTTAAATTGGTTTATCTAAAAGTTTTTCAATTTATTTAAGTCTCTCGCTCTCATGAGGAGCTTCCAATGTAAGAGAGAAGTTATCCATAAAAACAAATACTTTTTTATTTTTCCCATATTATGTTACATTTAGTTTATAATTCGTTGTAATGAAAATTAGAAACGATGTTCTTCATGCACAGGTTTTACTATAAAACCTGTGTATTTTTGAGGTTCACATAATGTATAGTCTTTCAATCTCTGACGCAAAAAATCTGGATTTATTACAAAGTCAGTATAGACCTTCACAACAAGGAAAAGCTATGCGTATAGAGTCCAGTGTTTTTCCTGTAAAACAGCTGATATACGTACCGTAAAAGAGTATGGTGAAAGGTTTAGTAGTATCCTTTTATTCTCCAGTTTTTTCAAAAAAGGCAGGATACTTTTCCTTTAATTGTGCAACCTTTTCGTAAGCTCCCATATTGTAATAGAGTGCTGCTATATTGTTTAGTGTTGTTGCAACATATGGGTGTTCAGGTCCCAGAACATTTTCTACTATTTCCAGTGCTTCTTGATAAAGTGGGAGTGCTTTTTTGTAATCTCCCATACTTTCATAAAGTCCTGCTATATTGTTTAATGTTGTTGCAACATATGGGTGTTCAGATCCCAGAACATTTTTATAGATTTCCAGTGCCCTTTCATAAAGTGGGAGTGCTTTTTCGTAAGCTCCCGTATTGTAATAGAGTACTGCTATATTGTTTAGTGAACTTGCAACAGATGGGTGTTTAGGTTCCAAAACCTTTTCACGAATGACAAGCGCCCTTTCATAAAGTGGGAGTGCTTTTTTGTAATCTCCCATACTTTCATAAAGTCCTGCTATATTGTTTAGTGAACTCGCAACATATGGGTGTTCAGATCCCAGAACATTTTTTACTATTTTTAGCGCCCTTTGATGAAGTAGAAGCGCTTTTTCGTAATCTCTCGTATTGCAATAGAGTACTGCGAGATTATTTAATGTTGTTGCAACATCTGGGTGTTCGGGTCCCAGAACATTTTCACGAATGGTAAGCGCCCTTTGAAAAAGTGGAAGTGCTTTTTTGTAATATCCCATATCACAATAGAGTGCTGCTATATTGTTTAGTGAACTTGCAACATCTGGGTGTTCAGGTTCCAAAACCTTTTCACGAATGGTAAGCGCCCTTTCATAAAGTGGGAGTGCTTTTTTGTAATCTCCCATATTTATATAAAGTCCTGCGAGATTGTTTAGTAAATGTGCAACAGATGGGTGTTCAGGTTCCAAAACTTTTTCACGAATGGCAAGCGCCCTTTCATAAAGTGGGAGTGCTTTTTTGTAATTTCCCATATTTTCATAAAGTCCTGCGAGATTGTTTAGTGTTGTTGCAACACCTAGGTGTTCATGTCCAATTTCTGGCTCTGTTTCAAGAACTTGCAGTAGTTCTTTATACATTGGGAAAATTAATTGCCAAAGTGCCGCTCTGTTAAACGGATCTGAAATATCAAGAAACCAACTGAACAAATCTTTTGTTTCAAGTGACTCTTTTGCATGGTAAAAGGCTTCGGTTAGAGCTAATTCGTGTTCTGGAGTTATTGCCTTGACATCTATGCTGTTTAACTGATTAGTGTAATAGTCACACATGAAACTATGAACTTCTTTTCTTACTTCCTGATCCTGATAAACCTGCAAGCTTTCTCTCATGAGTGGATGTAGCAACAGCTTGCCTTCAGTTTCCTGAACAAAGGAGAATCTTTTCAATTCCGAAAATGCTGTGAGGGAATAGCCGGTATTGAATTTCTCAATTAATGAATTGAATATATCTCTATTCCAGAAGCGAGGAATTGAAAGCACTTTTAAGGTTTCTTGCTCTGGACCATTCAAGTATTTCATAAATCGATCAAAGATTTCACTATGAGTTTTGGCAAAATCATCGGGCTTTGGAGAACGAGTCTTTGAGATTTCGGTATATGTATCAATCTCAAGTTCAAGGTAATAAGGAACACATTCACTAGCCTTGAGAATTACCCTTTTAATCTCGTTTTCTTTAATCCCACAAAGATTTATAAATATAAGGGCATATTTTTTGGGGAGTTTTTCGAGGTTGTGCTGCTCAAGATAATTACTCCAATCTCTGTTGACTTCATTCCAGCGAAGTTTTTCCCTTCCACAGATTACCCATAGGGATGAGTTAGGTAGATTTAAGATGAGTTCCCTTATCCATTCATCTCTCGAATTAAAAGTTCCCTGCCCTCTTTCTTTTTCCCACAGGGCTTCATATGTGTCTATAAATAATACGGCAGATTTTGAAGCACGTTCTAGATAGTTATTGAGATCCTGTGCCCAAAAATCGGGCAAAGAATCTTCAATTTCCTGAGGCTCTTTTTCTGAAAGCTGTAAAAATTCTGCTTCTCCGATCGTTTTCCACCATTTTTGAAGGGAAGTCAGAGAACTTTTTATTAATTTTCCAGTAGCAGGTACGATACTAAAGTAAGGTATTTGATTCACAATTCCAAAAAAGTCGTCAAAAGCATTGTCACCCTCAAAAAACAAGTAGTTCTCTTTTATTAGAGGGATTTCTGAATTTACCTTTTTCCGGTAAATAGCATGTGCGATTTCAAAAGCAGGGAAGTTTATTTTGTATTTTTTTTGTAATTCATTTTTCAGTGATACTAAAAAAGTAGTTTTTTCTCTATGTTTGTCAAATTGCAGGTCAATTGAAGCCCAGACAAGTTTCTTATTTGGATATTCAACATAATATTCATCAAGGTACTTCGGAAGCTCTTTTCTCAAACTCGTCTTACCAATACCGGCAATACCATAGTAGACCAGAACGCTAAACTCTTTTTGCCCAATGTTATTTATAGCTTCTATAAAGGTTTGAATATAATCGTCTCTGTCAACAAATGGATATTGTTTAAAGTGATTTTTCCGGGTAAGTACCATGTAATCCCTCTATATTTATGTGTTAAATTTACATTTGATTTAGTACCTATTACTGAAGCGAATGCAATTAAACAAGATACTGCAGCAGCAAAAGAAGAAAAATCTAAACTGGTAATCCACATTATAAGTTAGCTCATAATAATTGACAGTGAGATATACTTTATTACTTTACCGATTTATGTCACGACGATGTATGAGACGAACCTGGGGGAAACGGTAAACTTCTGGATCGGGATATTTCACTCTTTGTTATAATTTGAATAAATAAAAAAAAGGTAATCTAAAAGTTACCTCAAAAGCCAGTTGCTCCATACAGGTAGCCTACATCGTTGACAACTGTAATTGTAACCTTATAGTTTCTGCCTGAAAAAACTGATGTTCTGGATTTTTTTATCCTGAAGTGTTTCCGTCTCCAAAACTCCATTTCATGTGGTAATAACACCTGTGCTTTCGTCAGTAAATTTTACAGTTAATGGAACTTTTCCAGAGGTTGGATTACAGAGAATTAAGCAACTGGTTTTGTTACCACCTTTATATAACTTTTATATAATCTGTTTTTGTTACTGTGTTACGTCCTGCAGCATTCTTTACGGTTAAGTTAACCGTATATGTTCCTGCTTTTGAATACTTGTGAACCGGATTCTGGTGGTATGAATTTGATCCGTCTCCAAAGTCCCATTTCCATCCAGCAGGTGTCCCTGTGCTTGTGTCAGTAAATTTAACCTTTAATGGTGCTTTTCCTGATGTAACACTGCTGGTAAAGTTTGCAACTGGTTTTGTTATCACCTGTATATATTCTGTTTTTGTTACCGTGTTACGTCCTGCAGCATTCTTTACTGTTAAGCTAACAGTATATACTCCTGACTTTGAATACTTGTGAGTTGGATTCTGGAGGTATGACTTTGAACCATCTCCAAAGTTCCAGAACCAGAAAGTTGGGGAGCCAGTGCTTGTGTCAGTAAACTGAACATTCAGTGGTGCTTTTCCGGAGGTCGGAGATGCAGAGAATACAGCAACTGGTTTTGCTATCACTTTTACATAATCTGTTTTTGTTACCGTGTTACTGCCGTGAGCATTCTTTACTGTTAAGCTAACAGTATATACTCCTGACTTTGAATACTTGTGAGTCGGGTTCTGGAGGTATGACTTTGAACCATCTCCAAAGTCCCATTTCCATTTAGTAGGTGTCCCTGTGCTTATGTCAGTAAATTTAACGGTTAATGGTGCTTTCCCGCTTGATTTTGACGTTTTAAAAGAAGCTACCGGAGTTTTTACTGGAGTTTTAATAGCAACCAGAGGTAAGTAGTCAATATTTTTACTGTTTAAAACATAGGGGGAATCTGCAATTCCATCAGAGTCATTATCAGAAGCTGTCTGAGAGAAACCTTTACCATCAGGGGCGCCCCAGAAGTTCCCGGCAATGGAAGGTCCTGAAACGATATTATAACCTGCGGTTTTAGTAGTATTCCAGCTTACAGCGCCGTTCCACGATGAATCGAATACTACGTTCTCTTTGTTGCTAAAGTAATTGTTATAAATACCAGGAGAACTACTTTCATGATAAAACTTAATTCCTACATTACACCCAGTTATCTTATTTTTTGAAATTGATGCATATGTTCCTGATCCAGCTCCTTGAGCTAACCAAATTCCAACATCCGCATTCTTAATTTCATTTCCGATTACATTTACTGAAGCTTGACTTAAAAAAATCCCACCATTTGTGAAATAGTTACTTTCGATAGTACCAGAAGCCATATCTCCATCAAAAGAAACACCACAAGAATAGAAATAATTATTTTTTATTATTTGACCACGTGCTGCTCTGCCAACTAAATCAATTCCGTTTTTAGTGATAGAGAAACCATTGATATTAACATATTCTCTGCCGAAGTCATCATTAGATTCTTCAACATTATAGAATCCATAAACCTTTGGATACCCTTTTCCAAGAATTGTTAAGTTATCTTTTGTAATATGAACGTTCTCAGGGTAGGTTCCAGAATTAACAATAATGGTATCCCCTTTATTAGAGTCGTTCACAGCCTTTTGAATTGTCGTGTATTTTTCGTGGGATCCCACATTTAGAGTAGCGGCTGATGCAGTAGATGAAACAATGATTAAACATAAAATCAGCGCTATCGATATTAAAACTATTTTCTTGTTAGGTTTCATGGTTTGCATTCCCATATTTAACTTTTAGATATAAAATGCCAAGAATTAATATCTGTTTTATAGCATTAAAATTTTTTTATTTTGCTCAAAGTATTATAAAATTAGCTTATATTGTGTTAAAAAAATGAGGGTTCTTCGTTTTTTATGTGGATATCCTTGTGATTTTTTCATAAAAACCAAGCGGGCTCGAATTGAAAATCATCTTATCCATAGGGAATGGTGAAGAGCCAAAATAATTTTACAGAAGCAAAACAATTCAAGGGGTTTACTCTAAAATCTGGGTATTTTACGGTACATATCCGGTATACGGGCAAATTTCAGCCTGATACGATGAAAAGTCACAGGATAACTAAAATCAGTGTGTTTATAATTAGAAGGCGACTTGAGATATTTGTTTAAAAAGGTAGGATTAAAAGCTCCATAGGATTAAAAGCTCCATAGGATTAAAAACTCCATAGAATTAGGACTCCATAGGATTAAGACTCCATTAATGAGCTAACTTGAATCTATGAGACGTAAAAATGGCAGGATTTTGAAATCCTGAGGGCAGGGAAATTCTGACACTTTCTATATGGAACCCTCAATTACATTATTTTCTGGGAGAAATATAACAGTATTTTTCCTGGGAAAAATATAACAGCATTGTGGTTTATAAGTGAACCACCAGTTGTACCAAAAAAATGAGTGATGAGAGTTAATTAAGCTCTCTACATACCAAAATTAAACGTTCTACATATCAAAATTACTATATAAGGCTGTTATCTAAGGCTTGTTATCTAAGGCTTGTTATCTAAGGCTTATTATCTAAGGCTTATTATCTAAGGCTGGATCAAGTGTTGTACAAGACCAGATCAAAGCCTCTAGTAAGTAAGACAGAGAGCCGCCAAAACCCCTGATTTTTTGTTTCTGAAAAATATGTGGATAGAAAAATAAGTGGATCAGAAAAATATGTGAATCAGATATCAAAGTTAACCTTTACTACCTCACATTCGGGCAGATTTTCAATATGTACGCCATCCAATGTTCCCGTTACCTCAAGACCATTAAACTCATTTGAACCGCAAAGTACGTCCTGATTCGGATGCGTGCCAGGAGTGATATTGCAGCTTAGAACAGTTTTTTGCCCAACCGATACTACAATTGGAAGCCTTGGGGATGCAGGGTGGTTCTTTGGAAGGACTATTAATGGTGACCTGATTTCCCGAATCATAAAAAGAACGCATTTAAGCCCTTTTTCAGTTTTCTCATCCACAGACAGCGCGGAAGCAACAATCAGGTCATGAGGTTCCAGCCCGAGTACAATCTCTTCGTTCTCAGTTTCCAGAAAAAACTGTCCACTCGGGCCTGCTTTCACAATAGCCACTGTTCCTGCCGTGCCGCGCAAGAGAAGCATTTCACTTTCATTCAGTGAAATGTCTTTAGAAGAAGTCGATTTTTTCATGTTAAAAATAAGTATTAAAAAATCCAGTCGATTATCAGGATTCTACTACATTTTTAGACTGGCAGGATGGACACTTCACATTTTTACCAATGCCTTTGAATCTGTTTCCACAGTCTTTACATACATAGTCTTTAACCGGCAAATTTCCTTCCAGATCCAGATCAAACGAGTCTCCAACACTACACATCATTATCACCTCACGGTTTTATCAAGGGGTCCAGTAATAATTATAATACCCACATATTACTACTCATACTTCTCTAATTAATACCTTTCCATACCAGCTCCTGGGGGCGATTTATGGCCACAGTTAGTCCATCCAGACACCCGTTTTCATAAATTTATGTTAAAGAGGGGTATACATTTTAAAAAAGCATAGATTGAGTAATTAACTTTGCCAACCTCTGAAAAACGTCATTTGCAGATCAGTGTAATTTTTCATTCAGTGTAATTTTTCTTCTTTTGATTTTCTCCAGATTTTAAAGCCTCCATAATAGGATAAGTAAATAAATCCGATTACGCTGCTGAGTCCATAAGAAATAAAACGCTCTAAAAAAACGAAACTGCTTGCAGATGCGAGAGACAAGCCAAAGTACAGAAGTAAAGAGATCAGGCCTCCTTCAATTATTCCGAGGCCTCCTGGAGTTAATGGTAGGGCTCCTAGAATGAAAGTCAAGACTGAAATTGTTACAATCAGGTTTAAAGAAAGATCAATATTCAGGGCCAGAGCAACCAGTTTGAGGCGTATTACATCAAGGGTCCAGACCCCACAGGATAAAAGGAAAACAGGAACAAAAGCTTGTTTAAATTGATTCCAGTTTTTCTGTATGTTGCGAAAAAGAGAAGCTAATTTTGCTCGAAAGAACCAAATTGCTATTCCTGTCGCCAGGAAGACCAGGAAAAACAGATAAAACGATTTTAATATTAAACTGTCGATTGCGGGCAGGAGTCTAATCTCTAAAGATGGAAATGCATACAGAATATAAATTGATAAGAGAAAAACAGGAATTCCTTCAACCAATCTTTCAAAGAAAATTGTTTTGAAACCGTTGATATAGCTTATCCCAAAAAGTTTGTTGGCCCAAAGGATTCGGAAGGATTCTCCCGTTGCCATGTTCCCTCCAGGAGTAATGTTGTTCACAAATACTGCTCCGAAATAAATAGGAACAAGACTTGTGACTTTTAGATTGTAACCAATACAGTAGAGAACCTGCTGCCAGCGGACTGAAAATAAGTATACACTCAGCAAGTATACCAGGATCGCTAGAAAAACATAACGTAGCTTTGTTTCTCTGAGTGTTCCCAATATTTCTTCCAGAACAGGTATGATCTCTATCCAGTAACTGCGGACAAGATATACACCTGCTGCGAGTAGTAAAAGGGTCACGATGATTTTTATCAAAGTTCCCATCTTCAAAGACATACCTCACAAAGGCTCAGAATCACTTTTCTAAAAACAGTTTTTCCATATAGCTCTCCTGCTCTGAATTTACTTTTAGGACCTTGTGCTTTTAATAGGCAACCAAATTTCTGGCCATGCAAGTGCAACCGAATTTCTGACTATGCAAGCACTCTTGAGAGTTTTGATAATCACGAAGGAATTTTGGACATCTCGAAGAACATCTCGAAGAACATCTCGAAGAACATCTCGAACGATATCTTGAAAGATGTTCCGAAGAATATTTTGAAGGTCTTTACTCTATCATGCTCTTCATTCTATCATGTACCTTTTGGGTCACGTTTGCTCTGAATATACGCAATAATGCCTGGAATTAACGAAACAAGAACTATTCCAGGTATTAAAAAGCTTAAGTTATCCTTTACAATTAGCAAGTTCCCAAAAAAGTATCCTCCAAAAAGGAATGACGTTACCCATAAAACTCCCCCGATGGTATCATAGCTAACGAATGTCAAATAGGGCATTGTTCCAATCCCTGCTACAAACGGTGCAAATGTACGGATAACAGGGATAAACCGGGCTATAATTATCGTTTTTACCCCATACTTTTTAAAGAATAAGTGTGTACGGTCAAGCTGTTCCTTTTTAATAAACCGTATATTTTCACGATTTGTTACTCGATTTCCTAAGAAATAGCCTGCGTGATAATTGACATTATCTCCTGCAATAGCTGCAAGACATAGTACAATAAGTAGAATAAATAAATTGAATGAGCCACTGGCAGCCAGAGCTCCGGTTGCAAAGATAAGAGAATCACCTGGTAAGAAAGGAGCTATCACCAGACCTGTCTCACAAAAGATGATAGCGAACAATAATAAATACGTTAATAAACCGTATTCGTTTGTTATTTCTCTTAAGTGAGCATCCAGATGCAAAAATAAATCAATAAAATAGCT
The DNA here is from genome assembly GCA_023399215.1 of Methanobacteriota archaeon. Taxonomy (GTDB): domain Archaea; phylum Halobacteriota; class Methanosarcinia; order Methanosarcinales; family Methanosarcinaceae; genus Methanosarcina. The sequence goes on along the minus strand of JAEWQJ010000037.1, from coordinate 129,270 downwards.
TTGATCTACCATGTCAATACTTCTCGATTGGATGTGCTTCTTTGATTATTGGCTAAAATAATCTATTGGCTAAAATAATCTATTGGCTAAAACAATCTATTAGCTAAAACAATCTATTAGCTAAAACAATCTATTGGCTAAAATAATCTATCGGCTAAAACAATCTATTAGCTAAAATAATCTATTGGCTAAAATAATCTATTGGCTAAAACAATCTATTGGCTAAAATAATCTATTGGCTAAAACAATTTCTCAGCTTTATATAATTATTTATTATAACTACAGGATATATTTTACTACTGCACTCCAAAAACGAAAAATTCCTTACCTTTAAGCTTTCGGAATATACTGGGGATCCAGATATCTCAGTTCAAGAATTACTTATATGTCTCTAATAATTTGACAATCCAGCCAGAAACGGAGATTTTTCAAAATTCTCTATAAACGTAGAGAGTTTTCATACCTTCTGGACCATTGAAGTTTATCATTCTCTTTCAAACTGAGTGCTGAAACCAATTAGGATCCAGAAAATCATTAAATATGTTATATTTTATAAAGTTATGCTTTTTTACTTATATAGAGCCACCTTTTCATCAGACTCGAATAGTCACTCATCAAATTTGAGTAGGTACCCATTCAATTTGAACAGATACCTATCAGTTTGAACAGGTATAACACTTACCTTTCAGTACTTACCTTTCCAGATTTGTCCGATATTATTGCTGTCAGATTATTGCTGTCAGATTATTGCTGTCAGATATTATTATTTATTTGGCTTTTGAGTAATCTGAGCCACGCAATACTTAGAGTTCCCACCAAAAATACGATTAGCAAATCATCACCGTGCAGCAGTGAGAACCGGAACATACTTCTTAAAGCCGGCACATACAAAACCAGAAATAAACCTGAAAGTGCTCCGACCAGTACATATCTCAAGGCTTTGTTCTCGGAAGACAGCGTTTTGATGAGGCTCTGGGACCAGGAAAGGTTTGCCACGATTAAAGTAAGGTTTGCGATTACGAGTGTCGCAAAGGTAAGTGTGCGTGCATCCACTTCGCCCTTGCCTATATATAAGGCATACAGGAAAACAGCAATTACTCCTGCAAGCATGCTTATTCCCTGTACCAGGCTGAGGGCCAGGTTTTTTCTTCCGAACATTCTTTCCTGTAAATTTCGAGGCGATCTGTTCATTATATTTTTCTCTTCAGGTTCAGCCTCAAAGACTGTTGAGCAGGCAGGGTCAATTATCAATTCCAGAAATGCTATGTGTGCAGGCAAAAGTACAAGGGGCAAATTAAATAATATAGGGAACAGAGCGAGTCCTGCAATAGGCATGTGGACTGAAAATATGTACCCTATTGCCTTCTTGAGGTTATCGAAAATCCGCCTTCCAAGCCTGACGGCTGCAACAATGGAAAAGAAATCGTCATTCAGAAGGACGATTGATGCAGACTCACGAGCTACATCCGTGCCCCTTTCTCCCATTGCAATTCCAATATGAGCCGATTTCAAAGCAGGAGCATCGTTAACTCCATCTCCTGTCATTGCAACAACTTCCCCGTTTTGTTTTAAAGCATTTACAATTGTCAGTTTTTGCTCTGGCACAACCCTGGCAAAGATGTTTGTTACTTTTATTTTTTCAGAAAGCTCCTGTTGATCCATATTTGCCAGTTCAGGGCCGGTAATGTATTTATCTGGGTTTTTTAGACCTATCTGCCTGGCAATATGCTGAGCTGTACCGGGATAGTCTCCGGTAATCATAATGACTCTTATTCCGGCTTTATAACACTCCTTTATTGATTGGGAAACAGATGGCCGGACAGGATCGACAAAACCAAGCAGTCCTATAAATTCGAACTCGAAATCATGTTGTTGTTCAGGCAAAGAGTCATCCTGAAAACTGGCTTTAGCCACACCCAGAAGCCTCAAACCCCTGTTTGCCATCTCCTGAACATGAGCCGATAACTCTTCTTTCTCGGTTTCACTCAGATGGCACAGATCAAAAATTGCTTCGGGTGCACCTTTTGTAGCGATAACGTATTTTCCGGAATCTGGGGATTTCCATACGTTTGAAAGTGCAAGCAGGTTTTTTGAGAGAGGGTACTCCCTGACAGTTTTCCACTCTTCGTGGATATGTTCGGTATTAATAAGGAATTTTTCAGTGTTTCTTTTTATCTCTTTCTCAAGAGGATCAAAGGGATCTCGCTGGCTTGCCAGGTATCCAAACTCAAGCAATTCATGGAACTTCTCAAGCAGGCATTTATTTTTCTCGAGTTCACAATATTCGCCCTTCGAAAATAAGGAGTTCAGAATCATCCGGTTTAAGGTTAAAGTCCCTGTCTTATCCACGCAAAGTACGGTTGAAGCCCCGAGCGTCTCAATTGCAGGCATCCGTCGTACTAACACATTTCTTTTGGACAGACGCCAGGCTCCCATACTCAGGAATATCAGTAAAACTACTGAGAACTCTTCGGGAAGAAGGGCCATGCTTAAACTCAGTCCTGCAAGCAGTCCGTGCAGCCAATCTCCTCTTGTCAAGCCGTAGACTATGACTACAACTGCGCAGAGTATTCCTCCAAAAACCGCAAAAGTCTTAATAATTTGGGCGGTTTCTTTTTTTAGTAGAGAATCTTCTTCAGCTATCGTCCCCAGAGCTTTTCCGATTTTTCCCATTTCAGTATGTATCCCGGTTTCGCTTACCTGGGCTACTCCATGACCCTGAATTACCAGGGTTCCTGAATATACAAATGGAAGATCATCTCCTCCGGGCTGCTCAGGCTTCAAGGAGTGAGTTAAGCCAGTAGATTCGCATTTTCTAACAGCCAGTGATTCGCCTGTGAGTAAGGATTCATCCACCAGAAGATTTGTACTGGAGAGCACAACTCCATCTGCCGGGATGCGGTCTCCTTCTCTCAAAATTATGATATCTCCCTTAACGACTTCTCTCCCTGGAATTCTTTTCTGTTCCCCGCTTCTTATCACAAGAGCTCTTGGGCTTGAAAGATTTTTTAAAGCCTCTAAGGCCCTTTCGGTCTTTATTTCCTGGTTAAATGTTATACCCACAACCACAAAAACGAAAACTAGCAGTATAAGAGCATCTCTAACTTCCCCAAGGAATAGATAAATCGTACCTGCAATTAAAAGGAGAAGCAACATCGGTTCTTTAAGAACACTCAGAAAGATAGAAAAAAGGCTCTGTTTCTTCTGGGACGGCAGCTCATTATAGCCTTCGTTCTTAAGTATCGCAGCGGCCTCTTCTTCTGAAAGCCCAGTTATATTCTCCGGATCGAATGTTGTTTCCATAATTTTTCATACCTGTTGTAATATCCCTTCTGTTTGTGATTCCTTAGATTTTTGAAATGCCTGGCTTGAAACATTAATTATTTTATTAATCATTAAAGAGATTTTTAAAATTTTAAAAGTAAATATATCTCGGTTTTATAATATAAGGCTATCCAGAAACTAATATAGAAACTAATATAGAAACTAATATTATGCTTAGATTACAAATTTAATATTATATCTTTTCATGAAATTGATGACATTCAAAAAAGGGAAACAAAGGTTGAGATAGCTAAAAACATAAGAAAGGAAAACTATATCTCAGGAAAAATGAAAAAATAGGTTAATTAAAAAATAGGTTAATTAAAAAATAGGTTAATAAAAAATAGGTTAATATATTCATCTTTGAATACGGGTTACTGGATCGCAGTGGACTGGTTTTAAACAAAGAAATTTTAAATTTGGAGTTTTATGACTGGGACCAGATCAATGGGGCTCTATGCTGCGACTTCAATAGGTGTCGGGGGAATGATTGGAGCCGGGATATTTTCTATTTTCGGGACAGCTGTTAAGATTTCAGGAAATGCAGTATATATATCTTTTATCATTGCAGGAGTGGTTGCATTTTTAAATGCTTATTCCTACGCAAAACTTGGGGTTAGATACCAATCTGCTGGAGGGCCTGTAGAATTTATTCTAAAGGGATTCGGAGATGGAGTTTTAAGTGGAGGGCTTAACCTTTTACTCTGGATAAGCTACATCTTCGCACTTGCTCTTTATTCAAAAGGTTTCTCATTTTATGCAGTAACCTTCCTGCCTCCAGGCTCAGCGCAGGTATGGGATAAGATTTTTGCAAATGCAATTATCCTGATTTTTACGGCAATTAATTTTATAGGAGCTAAAGCCGTAGGAAAATCCGAACTATTTATAGTTTCGATAAAGTTTTGTATATTGCTAATCTTTGCGGCTGCAGGTATTGCTTACATGAATACTGGGAATCTCTCGGCTTCTGCATGGCCAGACTCCATAAGTATTCTCTTTGGGGCGGGAGTTGTATTTCTTGCATATCAGGGGTTTGGACTGATAACCAATGCTGCGGAAGACATCACAAATCCGGAAACCAATCTTCCAAGAGCAATTTATCTGAGTATTGCACTTGTCATTATTATCTACGTATCAGTTAGCCTTGCAGTAGTCGGGAACCTCTCAATCTTTGAGATCGAAAAGTCAAAAGACTATGCACTTGCAGCTGCAGCAAAACCTTTTCTAGGAATTATGGGTTTCAAGGTTATGGCTTTCGCTGCTCTAATTTCAACTTCTTCTGCGATAAACGCTTCTCTTTACGGGGGAGCAAACATAAGCTATTTGCTTGCAAAAGAAGGACGTTTGCCATTATTTTTTGAGAGAAAAATCTGGAAAAGGGGAACTGAAGGACTTTTTATTACATCTGGTCTTGTGATACTCATGGCTAACTTCCTTTCTCTGGATGGAATAGGTATGCTCACAAGTACCTCCCTGCTTATAATTTATGTAGCCGTTAATGTTTCTCATCTGCGTCTTTTAAAAGAAACAGGAGCGAAACGCTGGATAATTTTGGCTTCACTTCTGAGTAGCTTGATTTTCTTTGGAGTGTTAGTTTATTATGAATTTGTGAATTCGAAACTAACTCTGGAACTGCTTTTAATCACATTTCTCTGCTGCTTCTGTGTTGAATGGGTTTACAGAAAATTCTCAGGCCGATCAATAAAAGAAAGGGTAGATTAAATTTCCGGACAAGCGATACTCTAAAATTTTTTCGTGGGTTTTCAAGCTTTAATAGTAATTTTGAGCTGGTTTGGAGTAAGTGCAATGAGTGGCTTCGTTTCCGAATATATTTTCTGGATTGCCTCTGATCTTCTGGTTTTTATTGGGACCAGGATGATTTATAGTAATCTTCATGGCAGCAAACAGAGAAAGATAGGCTCCCTGGATTTAGTCTGTTTGAACTGACTAACGTGTTATCCAAACTGCACGGCATATATAATCAATTAACCGTCTTTTTAAGTAATGTCTAGATTTCAAGATAATCTTTTTTTCATCCGAAAAATGGACTCTGTTCCAAAATCTAGTGATTTTTGCATTTCTTGATTGAAAATCTGAATTAGCAAGAAGAATTAGCAAGAAGAATTAGCAAGAAGAGTCCGGTTTTCGTCAAAATCAATATTCGATATCTAAAAACTTTAATCCCGAAGTTGTATCACAAGGATTGTGACTAATTACAAAATCTAATGATTTTGGATTTTATATTCATCACTGGATTTTGGAACTGAGTCAACATAACTATAAAATAAATATTACCTCGTCAAATTTTACTTCATTTCATAAGCATTACTCTAATTAATAATATTCATTATGTTTTATAACATTGCTGTGCTTCATTTTTAAAGAATATTAATTAGAAATAAATATTTTGATATTTATCATAGACAGTTTTATAACCAATAACTCGTAAAGGACATAACGAATGTATAATTTATTTACAACTGCCTTTGGAAAAATAAAATACTTATTACTTTTTATAAAAACATTTAAACTCACTTTTAATAAGGAATGTTTACATGAAATCGATAGCAATAATAACTGTAAAGTACTCTTGAGATCCTGGTCATAAACTATTGATCAACATGTGTTGGGAAATAATGAATACCTGGCGTATGAGAAAACATCCAGAGTCTAAAAACTTTACAGAAAGTGGGTTAAAAATTTAGCGTTAAACATCAAACGATTAAATTGAACAATTGCATCAAACGTTTTACTGTCAGGTTCTGGGTTTTGAAAGTCCTGGCAAATGGATAATGAATAAACTGATTGATATGGCAGAATTTTAGAAAAATTGCCTGATCTTACGGGTGACAAATTACACACATGTGACGAATTCTTTGCACCTGATTAAACACTAGCTTTAAATCACCTTTGAATTCGGAAAGGGTTGAAATGGAAAAAAGCTTGAGAAAATCTGGGATTGACATTATTGGAGAGGTGCCCTGGGGAACGCATTTTTGTCAATTTTACCAGACAAAACAGGATTTAATTGACATACTTGTTCCTTATTTTAAAGCCGGCCTGGAAAATAACGAATTCTGTATGTGGGTTACATCAGAGCCCCTAAATGTGGAAGAAGCAAAAAGAGCTCTTAGAAAAGCTATTCCTGATATTGAGGTTTATCTGGAAAAAGGACAAATTGAGATTATTCCTTACACTTACTGGTATGTCAAAGAGGGAAGTTTCGATTCGCAAAAAGTGCTTAACGGCTGGATAGAAAAACTCAATCGAGCCCTGGCTGATGGCTACGATGGTTTAAGGTTGAGCGGCAACACCTTCTGGCTGGAAAAAAAAGACTGGAACAGTTTTGTCGATTATGAAGAAGAGATCGACAGCATCATTGGCAACTATTCCATGATAGCCCTGTGCACATATTGCCTCGAGAGGTGCAGTGCAACCGAAATTATTGATGTAGTTATCAACCACCAATTTGCCCTGATTAAAAAAGAAGAGAAATGGACGCAAATCGAAAGCTCCAGGCGCAAAAAGGAAGAAGAGAAAGCTTTTCAAGTCACACAGTACTGGGGATCTACTTTTGATTCCATGCCAGACCTGATAGCCATAATTGACAATGAATACCGGATTGTTCGTGCAAACAAGGCAATGGCGGCAAGATTGGGGCTGAAACCTGAAGAGTGCATAGGGTTAACCTGCTATCAGGCTTTGCATGGGACAGTCTATCCTCCCTCTTTTTGTCCACACAGACTTTTGATTGAGGACGGGCTTGAACATACTGCGGAGATTTTCGAGAACTGCCTGGGTGGTTATTTCATAGTGAGCGTTTCGCCACTCTATGACTCCAGAGGGAAAATAATTGGGAGTGTACATGTTGCCCGTGATATTAACGAACGCAAAAAGGCTGAAAAAGATCTGAAAAGGAGTGAAAACGAATTCCGCACACTGGCAGAAAACTCTCCTGACATAATTACTCGCTTTGATAAAAAAAATCGCTATATGTATGTAAATCCTGCCGCTGCCGAAGTTTATGGCTATTCTCAGGAAGAAATCATCGGGAAAACCAATTGTGAACTGGGAAAAAACCCTGAACATATAAAGTTGTGGGAAAAACATCGGCATAGCGTTTTTGCTACAGGAAAACCCGGGAAAATGGAATTCCAGTATAGATCGCCTCAAGGAAAAGAATACTATTTTAACACAAGAATAGTACCTGAGTTTGTTAACGGCGAAGTGGCTTCTGTCCTTGCTATTTCCCGTGATATTACAGAAATAAAAGAAGCTGAAGCTAGGTTAAAAGAAACCCTTGATAATTTAGAAGAGTTAGTTGAAGAAAGGACATCAGAAGTTGAAAAGGCTTATAATTCTTTGAAAGAGAGCGAAAGGAGTCTTTCTGAAGCTCAGAGGATGGCACATCTTGGAAACTGGGACTGGAATATTATAACTAATGATTTATACTGGTCTGATGAGATTTATCGCATCTTCGGACGTAGCCCTCAAGAGTTCGGGGCAACTTTCAATGCGTTTCTGGGTTATGTACATCCGGATGATCGAGATTATGTAAATAATGCCGTTAAAGAAGCTTTAAACGGCAAAAAATACAGTATTAATCATCGGATTACCTTAGCCAGCGGAGAAGAACGTATAGTACATGAACAGGCCGAGGTTATTTTTAATGAGGATAATATCCCTGTCCATATGAGAGGAACAGTTCAGGATATTACTGAGCAAAAAAAGGCTGAAAAAGCCTTAGAGCTGGCTAACACGTATAATCGCAGTCTCATTGAGGCCAGTATAGATCCCTTTGTAGCTATCGGTCCGGATGGTAAAATTACTGATGTAAATAATTCAACCGAATTTGTTACGGGTTACTCCCGCAAGGAGTTAATTGGGACTGATTTTTCGGATTATTTCACCGAGCCTGAGAAAGCCAGAGAAGGATATCAGCATGCATTCCAGAAAGGGCTGGTGCGAAATTATCCGCTGGAAATTCGACATAAAAACGGGCAGATAACGCCTGTTTTGTATAATGCATCGGTTTACAGGGATGAAACTGGAGAAGTTATTGGGGTTTTTGCAGCTGCACGTGATATTTGTGAGCAGAAAAAGGCTGAGGAAAAGATACAGATACTGGCGAGTGCTGTAGAGTCATCGGATGATGCCATTATGACCAAGTCTATTGATGGCATTATTACAAGCTGGAATAAGGGAGCAGAGCAGATTTATGGCTATCTCGCCGAAGAAATTCTTGGAAAAAATATCTCAATACTTGAGCCAGATAATCGTAAAGGAGAGATAAAGCAGTTAGTTAAGAAAATTCAAGAGGAAGAGAGAATCCAGCACTATGAAACAGTACGGTTAAGAAAGGATAGTACATTAATAGATATTTCAGTAACTCTTTCTCCGGTTTTGGATGTTTCTGGGCAACTTATAGCTTTCTCCGTTATTGCAAGAGACATTACTGAGCGAAAAAAAGCAGAAGAAACTCTGAGGTTGTCAAGCATTTATAATCGTAGTCTGATAGAAGCCAGCCTTGACCCTATGGTTACTATCGGCCCTGATGGGAAGATAACCGATGTAAATAAAGCTACAGAACTGGTTACCGGTCATTCAAGAGATGAGTTAATTGGGACTGATTTTTCAGACTATTTCACCGATCCTGAGAAAGCTAGAGAAGGATATCAACACGTCTTCAGGGAAGGTTTGGTACTGGACTACGAACTTGAAATTCAGCACAGAAGTGGTCGCGTAACTCCTGTCTTATATAATGCTTCAATTTATAAAGACGAAACTGGTGCGGTTATTGGAGCTTTTGCAGCTGCCCGTGATATCACCGAACGGAAAAAAGCAGAAGAGCTGTTAAAACTGAAATTAGAGGAGCTTGCTCGCTCAAATGCAGAGCTGGAACAATTTGCCTACGTCTCATCCCACGACTTGCAGGAACCCTTGAGAATGATAGCAAGTTATTTACAGTTATTACAAAGAAAATATCAGGGAAAGCTTGACGAGAAGGCTGATAAGTACATCTATTTTGCTGTGGACGGTGCTTCTCGTATGCAGAACCTGATAAATGACCTTCTGGAATTTTCTCGTGTGACCACAAAAGCCAGAGAATTCGAACCTACAGATTGCAAATCTGTTTTGGATAAGGTCTTATTTGATTTAGATATATCAATAAAAGAAAATGAAGTCAGTATATCGTCTGGTTCTTTACCTGTAGTAATGGCGGATCCTGTCCAGTTCACTCAGCTGTTCCAGAATCTTATAAGCAACGCTATAAAATTCCGCAGTGAAAATGCCCCAGAAATTGAAATTTCTGCCGAAAAAAAAGCTGGTCAATGGTTATTTTCAGTGAAGGATAATGGGATTGGAATTGACCCTAAATACTCTGAAAGGATTTTCGAGGTTTTTAAAAGACTTAATAAGAGAGAAGAGTACCCGGGTACAGGCATAGGGCTTTCAATCTGTAAAAAAATTGTAGAACGGCATGGAGGACAGATTTGGGTAGAATCTGAATCAGGTAAGGGTTCTACTTTCTATTTCACTTTACCAGTAATTCCTATAAAAGTTTATGATAAAGACTATACCGTGAATTCCTGATAACGACTATACAGTATAAATTTAATTTTTATAAAAAAATTAATTTCTGTAAAAAATTTAATTTTTATAATTTTGGTTCAAATTAGACAACCAGTTTCAGGAAAGCTCAAACTATTTGACATATAATCAGGATGGTTATATAAATGAGAACTCGGATAGCATATAAACCGGTAGAGATTCTTGTAGTGGAAGACAGTAAAGGCGATATTGGACTAATAGAAGAAGGTTTCGAAGATGCAAAAATCGGGAACATTCTTCATATTGTAGAAGACGGAGAAGAAGCAATCGCTTATTTACGTGGCGAAGGACAGTTTTCAGGTTCCCCGCGCCCAGATATAATACTTCTGGACTTAAATTTACCAAAAAAAGACGGGCGTGAGGTTCTTGAGGAAGTGAAAGGCGACGATGAACTTAAAAACATACCTATTGTGGTTTTAACTACTTCCAAAGCTGAAGAGGACATCCTGAGATCTTATAATCTGCACGCCAATGCATATATTACTAAACCTGTTGATTTTGATCAGTTTTTAGATGTAGTTAGGTCCATCGAAAATTTCTGGCTTGAGATTGTAAAGTTGCCATCAAAGTAAGGCCAGAATAACCCGGATAGGACGGTTTGACTATGGACGAAAAGGTAGAAATCTTGCTTTTTGAAGACAATCCCGGGGATGCAGGTTTAATTGAAGAGATGCTCGAAGGATTCACCGACTTTCAATACGAGTTTAAAACCGTTCAGACCCTTAATGAAGGATTAAGCCTTCTTAAAGAGAATCGGCTTGATATAATATTATCTGACCTGGGATTGCCAGATAGCGATGGCATTGATACTTTTCTTGAAATTCATGCAAGGAATTCACGGATTCCCATTATAATTCTAACGGGAATGAATGATGAAAAAATCGGAATTGAGGCTGTAAAGAAAGGTGCTCAGGACTATCTGGTCAAAGGTCAGGTAGACGGCAGATTATTGAAACGTTCTATCCAGTATTCCATTGAGCGTAAAAAAGCAGAGGAAAAAGTTCAGAACTTAGCGAATATAGTGGAATCGTCAAATGATGCTATTGTAACCCGGTCTCTTGACGGTTTCATTACCAGCTGGAACCTGGGAGCAGAGCAAATCTATGGGTATCTGGCTGAAGAAATTTTGGGGAAGCCTGCATCAGTCTTAATGCCTTCCGTCCTGGAAAATGAATCACAAAAATTGACTGAAATGGTAAAACAGGGAGAAAAGATTCACCAGTATGAGACTTCGCGGTTAAGAAAAGACGGTACGATTATAGATGTCTCAATGACTCTTTCTCCGGTTTTCGATATATCCGGAGAGCTTATGGCTATCTCAGTTATCGCCAGAGACATAACCGAGAGTAAAAAAGCCGAAGAAAGGCTTCACAATAGTGAGGAAAGATATCGGATTGTTACGGAACAGACAGGTCAGCTAATATATGAGCACGATATCGAGGAAAATAAAATCTACTGGGCAGGCACCATAGAAGAGATTACAGGATATACTCAAGAAGAACTGCTGAACACTGGTATTGAACTATGGATAAACAATGTCCACCCTGAAGACCAGAAGAAAGTCTGGAATCAAAAGATAAACGGCTGCGGCCATGACGTGAAGAACACTGAAAATAAGAGGAATTTCCACCTGGAGTATCGTTTTAGAAGGAAGGATGGGGAATATATCCATGTTGAAGATCATGGGGTCTGTCTTCAAAAGGGAAATTATCTTACAAACAAAGTCCTCGGAATAATGAAGGATATCACAGAGCGTAAGCGGATAGAAGAAGAACTACAAAAGTCCGAGGAACGCTTTCGCCTCGCCCTGAGAGGCTCAAGTATTGTTATGTTCAGTCAGGATCTCGAGCTGAGGTACACGTGGGTGTACAACCCTGCACCTGGCTTCAAAACAGAGGATGTCCTGGGTAAGCGCGACTACGAGATATATCAGCCAGAGGATGCTGAGATATTTACCGCTATCAAGCGTCAGGTCTTAGCCAGTGGCACAGGTCGACGTGACGAGGTAGTCACCCATAGGCCAGCTTCCGCTGGTGGTAATCTGGTCCATGATATGACCACAGAGCCGCTGCACGACTCCACAGGAAATATTATCGGAGTCATCTGTGTCGCAATGGATATTACTGAGAAAAAGGAAGCTGAAAATTTCCTGAAAAAAATTGAAGAAGCCCGTAAAAAGGAAATTCATCATAGAATTAAAAATAATCTGCAGGTAATCTCGTCTCTGCTCGACCTGCAGGCTGAAAAATTCGCTGTCAATGAGGTTTATGATACTTCAAAGGTGCTTGCAGCTTTCAGGGACAGCCAGAACAGGGTTATTTCTATGGCTTTGATCCACGAAGAACTATATGGGTCAAAAGAAGTCAGTACTCTTAATTTTGCGACTTACCTTCAAAAATTGACTGAGGAGCTCTTCAGGTGTTACAATGTTGGAGCTTCAGAAGTCAAAATGGTTCTGGATATAGAGAAAAATATTTTCTTCGATATGGACACTGCAGTTCCATTAGGAATGATCGTTAATGAACTGGTCTCAAATTCCCTCAAACATGCATTTCCAGATGAGAAAACAGGAGAAATTAAAATAAAACTCTCAAGGGAAATAAATGAAAAATCTGAAGATAGCGGAATTGAAGATAGTAACGAAGCGTGTAAAAGTACCAGTTATATCCTGGTCGTTTCAGATAACGGAGTAGGTATGCCTGAGAGCATCAATCTGGAAGACTCCGATACCCTTGGATTACAACTGGTAACCATCCTGGTAGACCAGTTAGATGGAGAACTTGACTTGGACAGAAACTCTAGTACTAAATTTACAATAAAAATCACAGTAGCGGATAATAAGTGAAAACGTGTCAGTGAAATCAAGTCGACAGAGACGTTTATTTTGAGAGTTGAAAATTCCATATTATTTTACATTGTTCAATAATATAACAAATTATAACGCCAACTGGTGTCATGGCGATTTAATTACTGAGCATTAATACCTAGATAATACATTATCCGTAGTTCCTTTCTTAATTATAAGGACGCAGAACTAAATTTTCTAGACACTATATAACCGAAGCACCGAAGTTTGGAATAGGCTCATATAAGAACCTATATAAAGAATGATAAGATTTACACAATAGTATTATTTATAAAGCTATATAATAAAATTTATAAGCGTTGCACAATAAACCTTATAAGTAGCATAATATATAATTGGTGTAATATATAATTAACATAATATATAATCAACGTAATATATAATTAGAGTAATATATAATTGGTGTAATGTGATTCATAATTGAGTAGAATACAATTCATAATTAGTGAGTTCATCCCAAAACTTGAAATTTGCTTCCGGGACCTTGTATTTTAAATAATCAATCAAGCTCATGATCATGAAAATAATTCTGAGAATTCCCAATGATTAAGATTAAAGTGACTTTTGGGATAGGCTCAGTAATAGAACTTGATGCTGCATTCATCTCTGAAAAATAAAATAATTATATGAAAATAATTATAGGCAAATCCTCTGAAAGATATATTTACCTGTCGAATTTCCGTAGAATCTCCCCAAAACTCACAGAGTTCTCCTAGAACCGGCAGAGATTGAGAGGAGAGATTACTAACATCAGGAATTTAACTGAAGAGATTTGCCCGAAGAGGTCTTACAGATAAATATTGCAGAAAAATATTAAAGAAGAAATATTGCAGAAGAAATTCTGTTAGTTAGCCTTTCCTTATTAAAAAAACATTTCAGGTTCGCCCATGCAAAACATACTCTCAGTCCAATCCCTCACAAAGAAATTTGATGATTTTACGGCTGTAAAAGATATCAGTTTCAACGTTGAAACCGGCTCGATCTTTGCTTTTCTTGGCCCAAATGGGGCAGGCAAGTCCACAACTATTAAAATGCTCACAACTGTTTTGAAGCCCACATCAGGAAAAATAAGCATTAACGGTTTCAATGCACTTAAAGAAAAGGATAATGCCCGTGCATCTTTTGGGATAGTCTTTCAAGACCCCAGCCTTGATGAAGAACTGACTGCTTACGAGAATATTGTTTACCATGCAGTCATCTATAAGGTACCGAAAAAAGAAAGGGACGAAAGAATCCGAAAAGCCCTGGAAATTGTCGGGCTCTGGAACAGACGGGAAGACTATGTTAAAAATTATTCAGGAGGCATGAAGCGCAGGCTTGAGATTGCGCGGTCGCTTGTCCACTACCCTAAAATCCTTTTCCTTGACGAGCCAACTGTAGGCCTTGATCCTCAGACTCGAAACTCTATCTGGAGCCATATCAGGAGCCTTAATAAAGAAAAAGGAATGACAATTTTTCTGACCACGCATTACATGGAAGAAGCCGAAGCGGTTGCAGACCAGATTGCAATCATTGACCACGGAAATATTATAGAGTCCGGCACTGTTGAAGAAATAAAGAAACGGACAGAAACCGAATCCTTAGAAGAAGCTTTTTTGAAATTAACAGGTAGAGACATCAGGGATGATAACGAGTCTGGGCACAGAGTACGAGCTATAAGGGGTATGAGAAGGAGGGTCAGGCATTGATCGAGGTAATCTATATCCTCTGGCTCAGGCAGCTAAAACACTACTGGCGCTCAAAAGCAAGGCTGCTGGGTTCTCTCGGGCAACCTCTGCTCTTTCTGATAACATTTGGGTTCGGGTTCGGTCCAATGTATTCCAGGGCAAGCGGAGGGGCAAACTACCTGGATTTTCTTGCACCAGGAATTGTCTCAATGTCCATCCTGTTCACTGCTGTATTTTCGGGGCTTGAGGTTATCTGGGACAGGCAATTCGGCTTTCTCAAAGAGACTATGGTAGCTCCGATCTCAAGGACAGAAATTATGATCGGAAAAACTCTTGGAGGCGCAACTATAGCCATGATACAGGGCCTGATCGTGCTGAGCCTGACCTATCTACTCGGGTTCAGAGTTCCAGGCCTTGCAAGCCTTGCCGTCGGGCTGGTCTTCATGTCCCTAATAGCTATCTTCTTTACAGGCCTGGGTCTTGCCATAGCCTCAAAAATGAAAGATATGCAGGGCTTCCAGTTGATCATGAACTTCCTGATTATGCCTATCTTCTTCCTGTCAGGCGCCCTCTTCCCCCTAGAAAATCTGCCGCAGGCGATCTATTTCATAAGCAGGATCGATCCCCTTACCTACGGGGTAGATGGTTTAAGAGGAGCCATTACCGGAATGAATGTGTTTGGCATCTATAATGACCTGGCAATAATAGGTTTGCTCTCGGCTCTTGTCTGCATGGTTGGAGCATTCTTGTTTTCAAAAATAGAGGCATAAAAACCTCCTTTTTTTAAGAATTTAAAGATTCAAGGCCCAAAATTCAGTATGAATTAAGGTATTATATAGATCACTAATGAGTATTTATAAATAAAGGTATTTTATAGATCACTAATGAGTATTAATGATTATTATACATCGGTGTTGTACTATTATATACCTTAAAATTATTATAGCTTTAAATCAGGCATCTGACTAACTGAGTTGGGAATTCACGGCTACTCGAGATTTAAGGCAGATTCCTTGGATTGATATATAAAAAATGAGGCATTAAAGGTGCTGGATCTTATTAAATTTTTAGCCCTGGGTTCGTTTCTCGGCCTTGCTGCAGGGACATCCCCAGGTCCACTGCTTGCTGTGACTATTTCTGAAACTCTACAGTACGGCAAATGGGAAGGAATAAAGGTTGCATTGTCGCCTTTAATTACGGACCTGCCAATTGTTTTATCCGTATTGTATGTGCTGTCGCATCTGAAAAGTTATGACTTTATTATCGGAATCATTGCGTTTTTTGGGGCTTCGTATCTCATATATTCAGGAATCGAATTACTGAAAATCAAAAAAGATAGCGTTGAATTAAATGTAGAAAAAGAAGATGCCCTTAAAAAAGGAGTTATTGTGAATTTTGGAAACCCACATCCATATGTCTTCTGGTTTTCCATAGGCGGGCCGATAATTTATAAGAGCCTGAACACTCATGTTTCAGCTACAGTTCTGTTCATATTGGGATTCTATATCTTTCTTGTCGGGTCAAAGGTAGGCATCACACTAATTGTAGAAAAGTCAAAATCTTTTATAAATAGTAAACACTACTTTTCTATTATCCGCGCTCTGGGAATTGCACAGATTATCTTCGGATTGACTTTTATTAAAATGGGCTTGAGTTCACTAAATATTATATGATTGTTCTGTTAACAGACGGAAAAGAATGTGACATTAAGAACGGAATACGAAAAAGTAAAGCAAGAAGAATGTACCGTGTTATAAAAGAGATTGAATAGAAAGAAGGACAAGCTAGAGAGGCTGCCGGGGAAGGGAAAAAGGGAAAGATTGAAAAAATCGAAAATTAGGCAGGAGAAGTTAGAGTAAGGCATTAAACCTGTTCTTGCGACTGAAGCAAAAATAGGCAAGAAGGCAGATCTGCCAGTGTTAAAATAAAAAGTATAAAGGGAATTATCCCTTTATTACTTTACTTTTATTGCTTTACAGTTACTTTTTTGCAGCTTTTATTTTAATGGCTGACTTTTTAGTCTGCTGTACATGACAATTTCCAGCACCATAAACAGTTACTTTTGCGTTATAAGTACCAGGCTTTTTTATAATAAGCGAGCAATTGCAGATATGTTTTTTCGTGCAGTGTGTACAGTAAGATCTGCAGGATGCAACTACCTTTCCATGTTTATCCAATACCTGGTATTGAACACTTTTAACAGTGCCTGACGTATAAGTTGTAAACCCGACTTTAGCTGGGGCTGTTCCAGTTGGATTGTTTACTGTGAATTTGACAATTTTTACATTACACGCAGTACTAGCTGAAGCGCCTGCGGTGGCAGTACATAACGTCAATACCAATAAGGCCAATATAAAGAAAGTTGTTGTTCGTTTCATCAGCTCGTATGAATAGACAACATTGATTATATAGTTTTAGAAACGGTCTAAATAACTAAGAGTTGATATAAATAAATTTGAATGTGTAACTGTTCGAAAAGTGTACTAATTCATAGCTCCAAATAATTCATAGTTCTAAAAACTTGAAGATAATATTAGTCCTTAGACGATTTGTGAATTTACTGTGAGAATGTGACTCGAATGTTAATCCCAATACACTTTTATAAGATTCAACAGTCCCAGTTGGTAAGTTATACCATCAGCTGCTATTAAACAGGACTGCGGTTTAATTCTTTTCGGGTTTATCTAACTTTATCCACAAACTAGCAGTGAATCATACCCTCTTCTGTCTTCTTGATACCTTCCGGAATTTCTGTCCATTTCGGAATCAGTTTTACTGCCACAGGAAACGTTCTGATTTTCAAATATTTGACCAGTTATCCTGAAAGGCCACGTGAATAGTTATCTTCCAATGAGAATAAGTTAGTTGACCAGGCATATTATCTGAGAAGTGTGGCAGTTTTTATGTGCTGGCCTCCTCTAACTTAGTAATACAACTCGAAATTATAATAACATTAGTTATTATTAATTTGAAGAAAAGTATTAAATAGAAGTTCATCATATATACCTTTGTTCAAAAGGCAAAGAAAAACCTCCTAAATCTATTAATCGAACTTGAGACTGTGAATTCCTCACCTGTATTAGCAGGCAGGTGGGGAATTTTAGGTCCAGCGACTAAAAAGCCTAATCTAAAAGTCAGCAATGTCATATCGCAAAAATTATGATATATCCAGGTACTGAGGTGTTATAAATATGCAGCAGATAACATTGCCTGAATGTGTTTATGGTGATCTGAATAAGTTTATCTCTACATATTATTCCAAACATTTACCACACCCTTTACTTATTGCCCAAGCTTTTTGTTTGAGGTTCCAGGAGTATGGGAAAAAATATAGTCTTTCTACAATAACCGATAACGTAGAATATATTATAAATAAGTATTATTAAATATTTAAATCTGAAAACGCTTTTTTTGGAATTTCTTTTAATGTAGAGATTAATCTTGAATATTAATATACCAATATCTAGTACTGCGATTCCTAAGTAGTTTCATAAAAATTGAATTTTGAATAGATCCAAGTCATGGATTTTTCCAGGAAATAAGAAATCGATTTTGGAATCAAAACACCAGTAGAATGATAGTTTGCTATCTGGAGCATGCTGCCAAGCAAAGAGAACACACAGCTTTAATTAACTTTAATCAGCTTTAATCAGCTTTAATCAGCTTTAATTATCGCTTTAACGATAAACTCCTTAAAATCAGTAAACTTTTTTATATTCTCATGCAAAAAGCCGTAACAGACGAATTGATTTCATAAGCGTGAGGTATTAAGAAACTGAATCTCAAATCGTTGAGTCGAGATCCTTAATTATGAATTCTAACTCGTGAAACCTTATTAGTCGTCTTATCTCGTTTTTGTCACGCTCGACGCAGGAGAGCGGCCTTTCCGAAGATTTCCGAAGAAGACTTTTTTGAATCTATACTTTTACTAAAACCTTGGTAAATGCTTAGTTACCTTGTTACTCGACGCAGGAATCTCAACGCAGGAATCTTAAAATCCTTTTCTTTCCCGTATTTCTCTTTTCAATTCTCTTTTCAATTCTCTTTTCAATTCTCTTTTCTTAGTTTTCTTTTTTTGGTGGAGGATAACGGCATTTTTTGACCTCTCTATAGACATCTGAGATTTATTTCAATGAGTACACATGCGTACACACCATCACCTTCTAGATCATCTTAGATGTAATATAATATATTGATAAAATAAAATATAATATAATATAATAAGAAGTCTCTAACGACCTTTTCTTTTCCCGAATACTCTAGGAGAACGGCCCTTCCTAGACTTCGTAACATTATAAACATGCTTTTCAGAAGAAGGTGGTCTTATTTGCTCCTCATCGGCTACGCATAATGTTTCTTGTGTCTGAGGCAATTCTGGGCCCAGGTGTGCCTGTAATCGGCGGCTACTATCCTGAGAATCCTGAACAGCAGAAAGGGCAATCTCCAAGGCTTTCGATATCGTTTTAGAGAAGGAGAAAGGGCACTCATCAGGATATAGGGAGGTGAAGATATGCTCAAGCTCATTCGCCCGGAAAACATCATCTGAGCTCATAGACATAGACTTCCTGAAAGGTGCACTATCTCTGATTCTCTTGGTGGGCTCAATCATTTTATTTTACACCAACATACTGTAATACTCTCATACTCTCATACTCTTTATTTTCGTGTTATTTGTCATTTTTTAGAAAGTAATTATCATTTTTGATATTTCTGAACAATATTCCTTAAATAAGATGTAGTGGCAACCGTGCACGGTATTAATGTTCCTTATCTTAGTTTTTTATATCGGTAAATTATTATTATTCTCGCGACATGTCAACCGCTGTAGTTTTTGAATTATTCTATATTAGCCAAGGGGCGAAAAAAAACAGCAACGCAGACAAAAAAAGCAAAGCATTCAGATTCCGGGGGTCGGGGTCATGTTGGGTTTTTTGGCTTCCGCTCAAAAAAACCCAAAGCCGGCCACCAACACACCCGGAAACCAGAAAACGCAAGAAACTTTTTATATTTAAACAGTATTAATATATTATTGATAACATGAAACATATTAAACTAGTGATAAAGTGCCACAGGCAAATCAAAATAACGCGCACTGTAAAACGTAGGCAAAGCACAACACGACGATACATTACACCGACGCCAACAATCGAACAACTAACCCCAGGGGAGGAACCAACGAAAAACGAAATTAAGATTTAATCAAATCTCTAGTGCGGGCGCTCACTTTAGCATATTGACCGCAAGCGGAAGGGTCAAAGCCGGAGCGCCTGATCCTATTATAGCTTCGATTCGACACCCTGTCCGACACATTAACCAGGATACCCCACATAGAAGGAACCGGAGAATATAGGAGACAGAAAGCATGTGTCAGAGCACATATCAGATATTAATTAAATAAGCTTCTCAGATTTTAATCTATTTAAAATCCAGCTTTTACATTCATTGACATTAGAAAATCGGAAAAGGTTCTTAGTTACGGCCCAGTCATTGGTATTATGAGATATCTGATAAGCTATGTTCTTTTTCCATTTGTTGAATTTAGCTTCTCTATACCTCTCCACTTCATCACGTGATTCCATGGATTTTAATTGATCCAGGACAAGTTTTTCTTCTAACTGCAGTATTTCCATTTGCTTCCGTATTTCGGTTAATTGACTCTCTAGCATCTCTTTATCGTCCCCTGAGACCCTCAAGCTCGTGTCTAATGCATCTCTGAACAACTGGCTTAAGTTAATTTTTCAGCTTAGCTAAATGAATTTTCTCTGGGTCAGCCTTAACATTAAAAAGCCGCCAGTCAAGCTGGCGGGGGCACCCTATAACTAAGATATTAAATACGGTTACGCCGGCTAGAATTTTTCGTCTTTTGCGATTATAAGGCATAGATTCAGTTTTTTCTGCCCATAATTTTTTTAAATTATTTCTTTTCCACTTTCTCCTCTTTTAACACCATTTTTGCAACCATGAAGACCACGAATGCAATAATTATGAAATTTATCAGTTCTCCCAGAAAAGCCCCCCAGCCCAGTACTATTGGCCCAATTTCAAAGGTTGCAGTTTTCCAGGCTCCTCCAGGCACGAAAGGTGTGATAATCGGCATTACGATATTGTCCACAAGCGACTTTACAAGAGCCGTGGATACGATACCCATAATGAAGGCAATTGCAAGTGGAATTACCTTGTATTCATAAAGAAAATCCTTAAACTCACTTAGAAGCCCCATATTACCCCCCTCAAACAGTGAAATTACATACAAAGTAAAAATAATAATAAAATCATTACTGGTTAATCCATTTATTCTTTGCATCCTTTATTAACAAATCGTCCAAGGATGAATTTTATATTAGAGTTACGGCTGAAAATCAGTTAAGAATTATTTAATTGCAAGTAACTGGTAAAAATTCGGGATTTTGGAAGTTGGGAAAAATAGTCGGTACCTGCGGGCTAAAACAAACATAAAATGGGGCCTAACAAAATAAAATTTAAAATTTGAGAGTTTAGTGTGCCAATTTTCTGTAAAATCACAGATCTCAAAAAGTTACTGGGTAGAGAATTCCATGGTAGAAAATTCCATGGTAGAAAATTCCATATCGGAAGATCAATTTTCTCCATAGTAAGCAAAAACTTGACTTAAAATTTACAGCAAATTTGAGACTTTGAGACTTGAGACTTTGAGACGCTGCCAGAATTGGAAAGTCGGAGTAGAAGGGTAAATTAAAATCAACCACATAGAAAATTGCCTGGGTAGCTGAACTTTTATCGAACAGCTATGCTTGGGGAGTAATAACTTAGGAGAGACTGCATTGGGGAATGCAGTAAATGAGTTCCACTATTCTGGTTTCTTCTAACAGAACTCTTTTTAAACTCTTTTTAAACTCTTTTTAAATACTTATTAAATTCTTATTAAATTCTTATTAAATTCTTATTAAACTATATCTAACCTATATTGGATTATTTGTAAAATATTTTTGTGAACTTTTATCGATTGGCATCGTTTACTGTGAAATTTTATTATAAGTAAAATTTAAAATTCAAGCTCAAGCCCTACAGGACAGTGGTCCGAACCCATGATTTCATTGTAAATAGTGGAGGATTTTACATTGTCCCGCAGGTTTTCACTTACAAAAAAGTAGTCCAGGCGCCATCCTACATTTCTTTTACGTGCGCCTGTTCTCATTGACCACCAGGAATAGTTTCCGCCTTCTGGATTGAACATACGGAAGGTGTCAAGATAGCCGGCAGCAAGGAATTTATCCATCCATGCCCGCTCTTCAGGAAGAAAACCGGATATCTTTTCGTTTTGCTTGGGACGAGCAAGGTCGAGCTCTTTGTGAGCTGTATTTACGTCCCCGCAGATAACAAGCTTTTTGCCGTCTGCTTTGAGAGAATTTGCGTAATCTAAAAAAGCCTCGTAGAAATTCATTTTATATTCCAGACGCTCCAGAGAGGCTTTGCCATTAGGGAAATAGATATTCATTAAGATAAAGTCCTCAAAATCGGCCCGCAGGAAGCGGCCTTCCCTGTCAAATTTTTCGATTTCCATGCCGGTTTCGAGCTTCAGGGGCTTTTTCCTGGAGAAGAGTCCAACCCCGCTGTAGCCATTTTTTTCTGCTGAGACAAAATAATTGTAGTAGCCTGGAATGTTCTTTGCTTCTCTCGGAAGTTTATCAGGAGAAACTTTAGTTTCCTGAATGCAGACAACATCAAATTTCTGTTCCAGCAAAAGCTCAAGAAAGCCTTTTTTCATTGCAGCCCGAAGGCCGTTTACGTTCCAGGAAATGAGATTGTAGTGACCAGACATTTTCTATACCTAGCGATTTTTCGGAATTTCACATTACAAGAAATGTACGAAGAAACAGGAGTTAAATCGTATAAACTGAATTGAGTAAACTGGATTAAACTGGAAATAATTTAAAGTTTAAGTAAATTAATATTCCTTATTCTGCGCACAAAGCCCACTTTGAAGGCCTCAACTTAGCTTTTAAGATCTCTAATCTAATTTTATCTAATCTAATCTGATACTTAATCTAATATAATCTAATCTGATACCCACTTTTGCAACCTATTTTTTGCAACTTATTTTTACAACCTATTTTTTGCAGCCTATTTTTTGCAACTTATTTTTGCAGCCACTTTTTCAGTTTATAACCAAGTTGATCCTAACCAAGTTGATCCCAAAACTCCAGATTGTTTATGTTTTTTCATTTTTAAGTTTCCTTTCCTCTTCCTGATTAAGTATATGTTGAGTAAATATATATTAAATAAAAATAAAATCACCATTGATAATTTCTTGTAATTTATTTTACATGCCATTGTCCGACTGAATGCAGATCAAACTTGCAGATGTGGGATAAACATCATAATATCAAACGGTTGGGGAGTCGTGATGTTATGGATCTTAACGAAAAGATAGACATGATAGGGCGTTTATATCTCGGGCTTGAACAAATAGAAGAATGTAAGGAATTCTCAGCTTTGATTCCCGAAGTTCGGACAAATTTTGTTTATGCCTCGAAAGAATCAACCACTCCTGAAGATATTCTTGCAGTCGATGGGAGAATTTCGGTAGTTGATGGTTTTCCGAAAGCTATGGGCAGAATAAAATTTGGGGCTTCTGGTTATATGGCACACCTTCTGCTGGAAATCCGGAAAAAAGACTCTGAGATAAGGTCTATTATAGATTTTGCAAATAACCCGGAGATTGCCGAGTTTTTAAAAGCCTACTGTAAAGGAAATGGATGGGATTTGTCAGTTGTAGACCGGCGCTTTGAGCCTGAGAATATGAAGGATGCAGAAGGGGAGGCCATCTCCTGGATGGTCGAAGAGGCTATTCGGGCTACAGGAGGAAAAATGCCCAGGGTCTTTTACGAGACAGGTGCACTTGGAAAAGAGCCGGTGAGTATTCTTACAGGAAAAGACCCGCTTGAGGTTGCAGAACAGATATGTAAGCTTGCCAGAAGCTACCACGAATCAGGACAAAGAACGAAATAAAAAGAAAAAGCCGCGAGGTAAAAAAAACAAGAAATGGTAAAAAAGTGGGAAGGAGAGAGGAAAGGGTTGTAAAAGCTCTCTCCTCCCGTAGAGTAGCGAAGGAAACCTATTTTTCGGCTTTTTAATATAAACCGGCATCCGGAGGTTGGAATTGCCGGTTTTGAAATCCATTTTGAGATGTGCAGTTTGTTCGCTTTTACACGATATTAAATAGAATTTTGAGATATTTAAAACTATGTGCTATGTTAGTCTACTACATACTAGCAGACTACATATCAATGCGATATCCTGAAAGACCATCGGTTCTCGAGAGTATATGTGCCATTTACAGTAGTCCTTATAGGCACTGGTTAAGAGGCAGCTTTAAAATATAAACTAAAACTAGGAGCATAAAATGGAAAAAAATGAATTTATAAGACAATTTTCTTATGTGAAAAGCAAGAAAAAAGAAAAACGTTAACCCTTTTCATACTGGGTTTGATGAAACCTCTCCTGAATTTCCAAACTCAAGCATCCTTCCGGCTCCATCAATGATTGTCTTTTTTCCTTCCACGTCGATGAATCTTACGGAGATATTTCCATCCGTGTCGTATTTTGTCCAGACCGTGGTATTCTTATCTTCGGACCACATGTACTCAAATCTGGAAGCATTTCCTTCAGTACCGGTTTCTACACAAGCTTTACAGAGAGTTTTGTTTTCAAGTTTTGCGGTTCCGGTAATTGTCAAACTCAGGATTTTTCCGGTAGTCGGGTCTTTGACCTGAAGCTGAGAACCTACAGGGCACCAGCTGCCATTACCTGACTCAGGAAAACTGACGTTTATTTCAGTCTCGTTATTTGAGATCGATAAATTCGTTCTCCCTTTATCGGCGCAACCAAAGCCGAGAAATACTGCAAGAATGATCAGGACAACTAAAACTCGTTTTTTTGACAAAATCTACCACCTTAATTCACGAATTTCAATTAAAATACTCAGGGCTTTTCACTCTTTTAAATGTCTTTCATTTAAATTTCAGATTATACTTTAGAATATATTGAACAAATATTATCCGCTGTTAAATAAAGTCTCTGATTTAAATTTTAGATATATACTTTAGAATAGATTGAATAAATCCGGTTAATATTCATTTTCATACAGAGTTCTTGATATCCTGTATATGATAACATATTACGTATCAAGCTGAAATGCTTGATATTGCAGTTCAATATGAAACTCATTTTTTAATTAGAGAATAAAAAGTGATATATTTTAAAATAAGAATAGATGGATTTTAAAGCAAGAATAGAAGATATACCTTTATCATATCATAAAAGGGAGTGGATAGAACGGAAGGAAGTAGTCATTTCAAAAGAATTTTGATTGCAACCGACGGCTCGGAGAATGCAGAAAGAGCAGCTTCTTATGGAATTAATATCGCAAAGGCAGCAGGTGCTGAAGTAGACGCTCTTTATGTAATTTCGACTCAGCATGCAGTAACTACGCGGACGGTTAAGGGCTGGAGCGAAGGACTGGAAGAATATCTTACGAATAATGGGAGAGCTGCAACTAACTATGTCGAAAAACTGGGAAAAGAAGCCGGGCTTGAAGTTAAACCCGCGTTCCTGAAAGGCATTCCTGCTGATAAGATCCTTGAATATGCCCAGGAAAACAGTATTGACCTTATAATAATGGGTACACAGGGTCTGACAGGCATCAAAAAATTCCTGATTGGCAGTGTTGCAGAAAAGGTCGTAAGGCATTCAACGGTTCCAGTAATGGTTATTAGGTGAACGCAGGCCTTAAAGGCCTGCTATTTCTTATTTACGGTGCCGGAAAATTATTTTTTTAGATATATTTTAGATTTTTTATAGGGCCTGTTCTTAGAGCTTGTTCTTAATTGTTCTTAGAGCTTGTTCTTAATTATTCTTAGGTTACAACTTCAATCCTCAAAGATTCCTGCGCCTTTAAACACATCTTTTGCTTCCTCAAAGCTCAGGTCCTCAGGGGGTACGATAATGTCGGATTTCAGAAGCTCTTCAGCTTCAATCGGCTCCCCTTTTTCCTTTATTTTGGAGATCAATCTGGCAAGTTCGCTTCGGAACTCCTCGACTTTTCCTTCCTCAACAAGAACCACGATCCGGTTATCAATCTGGTTCAGTTCGTCACAGAGAGCTTCAGGTGCCCTGTACTGGCCTTCACCCATAATCCTTATTATCAACTTCAGACCCCCTTTCCTTCTTCTGTACCTTCTTCCACGGTTTTCGCTTTTTCAGGCCCTTTTCCGGACTCGGCCTTAAGCCTGGCAAGTTCGGATTCTACATTACTCTGGGCACTGATTTTTGCAAGTTCCCTATCAATTTCATCCCTGCCGCCTGTAAGGTCTTCGAGTGTGCCAGCTTCCATAAGCTCGTCAATTGCCTCAGCCCGCGCTTTCATTTCTTCGGTTTTATTTTCAGCCCTTTCGAGTGCAAGGCCTACATCTGCCATTTCTTCACTTATGCCGGTAACAGATTCGTTTACTTTTACCTGGGCCTCAGCAGCTGAGTACTGGGCTTTAATCGACTCTTTCCGGGTTCTGAAAATCTCCACTTTCGTTGAAAGGCGCTTTTCCGAAGCTATCAATTTTTCTTGCTGCTTCTCAAGATCTACAATTTCCCTGTCGATTCCCTCGATCTGTTGCGCAAGGGCTGCTTTTCTCTCAAGGGCCAGCCTTGCAAGATCCTCTCTGCCAGCGGTAACTGCATCTCTTGCCTGCCCTTCAAGCTTGTCTATATTTTGAACCAGTTTTGCACGCTGGAGCTCAAGGCGCTTTTTTGAGCTTGTAACTTCCGCAACTCCTCTCTTCACATTCTGGAGAAGTTCAAGCTGCCTCTCATAGGAATAGTCCAGCGTTTCCCGTGGGTCTTCCATCTTGTTAAGAACTGTATTCATCTTTGATTTTAATACTGTCTCCATCCTTTTGAATAATCCCATGTATTTTCCCCTTTGCTTTTTTAAAAGATCTCAAGCCAAATAGGTGTGAGGCTTTCATGCTTTCTTTATTATTCCTGACAAATCTGTTCCGGTACCTAATCCGGCATTTCTGGTATTCTTGCTGTCTATTTGTTTTCGTTAGAGTAATTTTTCGTTAGTAATATAATTAGCTTACCTATATTCCTATCTATAAATTATCCTTCAGTCCTATCTTCTTCAAATTAAGTGGTAAGTTTTCACTTTGCTCTCAATGAGCTTTTTTCTCTGATGAGTTGGCCAGAGATAGCATCTAAAATGTACTGCTGACTTATCACATATGTACTGATGCACTTACCCCCAGTTTATTTGCTGTCTGAACAATCGTCATAAATGTGTCATTTGCCTTTGTTCCGTCCTCTGTTATGGTTTGAAGATTCATATCTCTTTTTCTGACTTTTGCTCTTGCCGCCATTTCTGTTTCATAACAATTCCGCGGAACTTCTGGCAAAACCAGTACCTTCAATAAATGTTCCTTGTTCTCCTTCATCTTAGCGATTATTTCATCCAGCTGTTCATATCCTGTTTTGGTAGAAAACAACTTATCAAACTTAATGGATAATTGCTCCGCTACCTCTGAATCTGGTTTTATTCTAAACTCACAAGGTTCACCATAAAAGTCTCAGTATCTGTCCAGAAAAGTTTCTAGCTTTTCTCTATGATAAGGAACTGTTTGCCTCAATTTCCTGTAGTTTCTACCATCATGAATCCAGCAAAGAGCATGATGATATGCAATTTGCCTGAATTGACATGCATCATCAATCAAAAGTGAGGTAACCACAAAACAAAACATAAGCCCTGAAAAACAATCCTGTGATATTAACTGGAGCTTCGTTGGCTTGATCAGGAATCCTTTCAAAGCTATAATTCTCAAAATCAAAATTCTCAATCAAAAGATTTTCAACAAATATGGAACGTTTTTATACTGTAACGAAGTCATATATCATCAATTTTTTTGAAGTATTCTCTAGTTATCCATCCAACTTCCACAGGGATGTCCCCCATGCCCGAGCACCAGCAAATCCAGCAATCAAAAAAACCAGATACCTCTTTTCAAAAGCAAGCGACCTACTTAAGTCAGACTCCTGTATCAAACCCTTATTCTATCATTCAGCGTGCCAGAATCAATCCAAAATCCCTTACCCATGCTGACATTATGCAGCTTCAGCGTACCATTGGAAATCAAGCGGTCGGCAGGTTGCTTTCAAGTATCAGAAGCTCTTCCACAGCTCAGCAGGCACCAATTCAGAGACAGGAAATCCCTGAAGAAGAACCGCTTCAGGGAAAGATGATTGAAACTGTCCAGAGGCAGGAGATTCCAGAGGAAGAAGAACCGCTACAAGGTAAGTTTGAAAGCATCCAACGGCAAGAAATTCCTGAGGAAGAAGAGCCATTGCAGGGCAAGATGGCTGAGACTATCCAACGTCAAGAAATCCCAGAGGAAGAAGAACTACTTCAAGGCAAATTTGAAGATAAGCCTGAAATTGCCTTCCCTTCGTGTTTCGCGGCTCCTATAGTACAGAGGCAGGAGATACCAGAAGAAGAGGAACCACTGCAAGGAAAAGTAATCGGGACAGTTCAGCGTCAGGAAATCCCGGAGGAAGAAGAAAAGCCAATGCAAGGCAAATTTGAAAGCATTCAGTGTCAGGAAATTCCCAAAGAAGAGGAGCCATTGCAGGGTAAAATGGCTGAGGCTATCCAGCGCCAAGAAATTCCAGAGGAAGAAGAGCCGCTTCAGGGCAAAATGATTGAAACCGTCCAACGGCAAGAAATACCAGAGGAAGAGGAACCTCTTCAAGGCAAGTTTGAAAATAAGTCTGAAATTGCTTGCCCTTCGTGTTTCGCAGATCCTATAGTGCAGAGACAGGAGATACCAGAAGAAGAGGAACCACTTCAAGGCAAAATGATTGGAACTGTCCAAAGGCAGGAAATTCCAGAGGAAGAAGAGCCTCTTCAGACAAAGAGAGAAAATAATACCGGAATGCCTGATAACCTCAAGGCTGGCGTGGAGAGTTTGTCGGGAATTGATATGGGCGATGTGAGGGTGCATTATAATTCGGATAAACCTGCTGAGGTAGGGGCTTTGGCTTATACTCAGGGGACAGATATTCATGTGGCTCCGGGGCAGGAGAAGAATTTGCCGCATGAGGCGTGGCATGTGGTGCAACAGAAGCAGGGGAGAGTGAGACCGACGGTGCAGATGAAGATGGGAATGTCGATAAACGATGACCCCGTACTGGAGCACGAAGCTGATGAAATGGGGAGAACGGCAGCGTTTATGGGCCATTGCTCCACACCTCCACAGTTATCTCAGAACCGAGCCGGACTGGCCGAGGTAAACCCCCGCTGGAATCCAAACGTTGACTTAGGAGAGAAGAAGACTTTGATTTCCTCATCCTATGAAACACCGGTTAAACAGCGAAGTGTTATTCAAAAGAATGGTGATCCACAACTTTCTTTGACTCGAGTAGCAGACCCTAAACAAATTGCAGAATTTCAGATCGCAAGTGGACCAGAAATAGCATTTACAGGAATATCTTCTTGCATTGCTCTTATAGGAAAAAGCGGTGATCAATTAATAGGAGCTCATATTGGGCTTTTTATGCGTGACACCTATATACCTAGTATAGGTGTTAAGTCCATTCTCAATGCTCTTTCTGATTTAAAAGGATGCAATGAAGTATATCTCGTTGGGGAGATAAGTTTTTGGCCCTTGGAAGTAACGACAGAAATAGAATCAACCTTTAGCACTCAGAGTATTGATAAAGGCAGCGGTAATTATTCAGCAAAGATAGTTGCAGGCAAAATATTGATCCAACATAATGGAAAGCAAATTCAGCTTCAATAAATTCATTTTACAAAGTAAACCATGCTTATCGACCTAAAAAAAGGAAAAAAGCCAGTGAGAGTTAACTTAGAGCCTATCCGAAAAGTGGTTACCTACTGTAACTTTTATAATATGCAAAACCGGAACAGATACTTTGATATTATAGACCTATTGTGAATTTTCAACATGCATTACTGACTTTTCGGATAGGCTCTTAGTTCTAATCTAAGCAGGATATTCAAAATTACTAGCAGTATTGAGGTGTAAACGAATTCCTTCTATTTCAATTAAAGATCTTAAATGCCTTTTTCCGTCTTTTTACCCTATAATTGAATTGTCGGACAACTTGTAAAGGACTGAAAAGCCATAAACTTTCACGCTTCTGACATAATAAGCAAATAAAAAATGTTTTTTACTGTAACAAAGTAATATGTCTTCAATTTTTTTGGAATATTTAACACATTCGTTCAACTTCACAGGGATGTTACCCATGTCCGAGCACCAGCAAATTCAGCAATCAAAAAAACCTTATCTCATCTTTCAAAAGCAAGCAATCCCCGCAAGCCAGACTCCTATATCAAATCCTTATTCTATTATCCAGCGTGCCAGAATCAATCCGAAATCCCTCACCCATGCTGACATTATGCAACTTCAGCGTACTATCGGAAACAGGGCTGTTGGCAGATTGCTCTCAAGTATCGGAAGTTCTTCCACGGCTCAACAGGCAACAGTTAAGAGTCAGGAGATTCTGGAGGAAGAAGAGCTTCTGCAAGGAACTCTGCAAGGAAATATGATTGAGAGAGTACAGCGTCAAGTGGCAGCACCTCATGCCAACAACACAGACCTGCCAGATAACCTTAAATCTGGTATTGAAAATCTTTCCGGTTACTCGATGGATGACGTGAAGGTTCACTACTATTCTGACAAAACCTCCCAACCTCATACTTTTGCCTCCGCAAATGGTAGTGATATCCATGTAGCTCCGGGAAAGGAACAGCACTTACCTCATGAAGTGGGACAGATGGTGCATCAGAAGCAGGGGAGAGTGCAGTCAATGATACAAATGAAGAAATGCGTGTCGATAAATGACAATCACGTATTGGAGCACGAAACTGATGAAATTGGAGAGAAAGCAGCTATTGGCGATCATAAATCTATTGAAAAAGAGGGGTTATATAATTCATTGAGTAGTAAATTGGAACCTATTCAGTTATCTACCGATAAAGTAACAATGCCAGGATTAGAGTCTACTGAAGAAAAAAATCCTGAACAAAAAGAAGAATTTTTGGTTTACTTGTTAGACAATATATCGGAATACAGCGGTAAAACTATTTATGAAGAATTATTAAAATTTACATCTAAGAAACTCAAAGAAATTATTAAAGGAAAACGTAAACAGAGCCTTAAACGCAAGATGAATGAATTATCTCTTGAAGCGCAAACTGTTGAATTAAACGAAAGTCAAAAAATATTGCTAACTGAATTAGAAATAGAAGCTTCAAAGCTTATGCATAAAAGGGGAGAGGATTTGAAGAGATCTGAAGATGAATTCAAAAGTTTTTGTTCAGCTAAGCAGGGAGAACTGAGTAAAATTCAAATAGACGATGGCACAAGTTTATTTGATTATATACAACTACAATTATCGTCAGGTGAATGTAATGATGTTTTTGCATCAAATTTAAAGAGCAAAATACAACTCTTATTGCAAGGAGGAGTATATCAGAGTTTAGTGAATCTTTTAAATGGTATAATTTAATAGGACTTACGCACTTATGATGCAGAATCAAGTCTGGTAAACGTCAAAGTTAAAATTTAAATTTTAGAAAGTTGTGAGTTTACTGCTGTTAGTTCTTTACTTCAAGGCGTAAGTTCTAGTAAAGTGCGATTAGAGTCTTCAAAATATTGGTGTAAACCGAAAATTTGGGTTACTTATTTTAAATTACAGTTCTTGACGTAACCTATTACATACTTAACTCTTATGGGCTGTCTTAAAATTCAAATCACTTCTACAATTGGATAGTAGGCGTTGTTGAATTTAAAATCAGACCTTACATTTATTATATCTGACTTTTTCGTTTATAGGTATAAATCAAATGCATAAGACTCCATGGTCAAGATACACACTTTGGATATTTGACAGCTTAATTCTACCGGTTTTCTGTTCAAATGCACAAGTTCAGTCTCAATTGTAGAGTCAAATTTAATTTTCAGACACGCTTAAAGAGATATAAAGAAGTCAATTTTGAGTTTTAATATCGGCTCTTTAAAAGGATCAAGTTCATTACAAATATTATTACTTAATAACTGTAAAAAATTATTAATTTCTACGTAAATCATGGATTATAACATTTCATTTTGCAGATTTAAGTGAACTTCAAACACCTTAAGGATACCGAAAATGATCTTCATAAACTGCGAGGATTTAGCCGAGTTTGCAAAAACTCAGGGTCACAAACCGGGTTCGGAATTGAAAGAAAATAGGCAGACATTTCCTTTAGCCGGGAAATTCTACAAAAACAGCACTGAAAACCTACAGGAAGAACTGACGCGTATAGGGGCGTTTATCCGGCTTTTTCTTGAAAAAACCAGAACTAAGGCTGGGGAGAACAACCAGAACTTTGCGGGCCTGTTCATTTCAGAAGCTGAAGCAAACTCAATTTTAAAAGCTATATCCTCTGGTCATGAAGCTTGTGGGACACAGGAGTTAAAATCTAAGGAAATTGAAGCTTGGGAAAGAGCAATCAGCAAAAAAAAAGCTGAGAGCCTGAAAAGAGGAATCGATTTAAAGCTACCAAGCTTATCGGAACTTTTTTCCCTGACATCTTTTGAAACGGATGTACTTTTGATAAGTCTTGCCCCAGAACTTGACGGCCGCTTTGCAAAACTGTACGCATACCTGCAAAATGATCTGACAAAAAAGCAGCCATCAGTGGGGATGATAATTGACCTTCTCTGCAACGGCCTTGAGGAAAAACTTGAGGCAAGAGAATACTTATCTCAGTCTGCCCCTCTGATGCGAAACAGGCTTATTTCTCTTGTCGGGGACGGTGCGGATCCAAATCCTTCTCTGCTTTCAAAATTCGTTAAACTGGATGAGAGGATAGCAGCTTTTTTATTAAATTCGGATGAAACTGACCCGAAAATTACCCGCTTTTCAACGCTGGTAAAGCCTGTGAGGTCTTTTGACAATCTTATCGTCCCGGATGACCAGAAAAACTGCCTGCTTGAAGCGGTAAAGCGAAGAATTGAGGAAGATTCCAGGCTCATGTTTTTCTTTTATGGGCCGTCAGGAACTGGAAAAAAGCTTGTGGCTGAGGCTTGCTGCAAGGAACTAGGGGTAAATTTGCTTCTAGCAGACGCAGGTGAGTTTCCAAAAGACGCGGAAGGCGAGGCTCTTAACCTTATTTTAAGGGAAGCTCTCCTCCAGAAAGGGGCTGTTTTTATTGAAAATTTTGAGACCTTATGGGGGCGCAATCAACAGGGACAGGATTTAGATTCAGGTCTTTCAAGTTCGGACCCAGGTTACGGCACTTCTGGCTCAAGTTTATCAAATTCGGATTTCTCGAGATCTGGCTTTTCCGGGTCAGGTCTTTTTAGCCTAGTCAGGGCGCTGGACTCTTTTCCAGGACCTGTATTCTTATCCGCTGGCCAATTGTGGGAGCCCGGAAGTGCCCTAAGAAACAATACTTTTATAAGCTGTTCTTTTCCCCTGCCTGCTTTTGCGGAGCGGAAACAGCTCTGGAAGTTGTGTCTGGAAAACCATGAAAATAGAGTTGGAGAAGCAGATATAGAAGACCTTGCTGCCAGATTCAAACTAAGCGGTGGCCAGATAAGGGACGCTGTCTCGACTGCGCAGGGTTTTGCCGCTTCAAGGGGACGGGATAAGGCAGTTATTGCAACAGAAGACCTTTACAGAGCTTGCAGGAATCGTTCCAGCTTAAAATTAAACTCCCTCGCCCGAAAAATCAATCTCCGACGGAAATGGGAGGATATTGTGCTTGCTGCGCCAGTAAAAGAGCAGCTTGAGGAAATTTGCGCCTTTGTCAGGCATAAGGAGACCGTTTATTCCGAATGGGAGTTTGATAAAAAGCTTTCGCTCGGGAAAGGGCTGAATATTCTTTTTGCAGGCCCCTCAGGCACAGGGAAGACTCTGGCTGCCGAGATTATCGCTGGAGAGGTGGGGCTCGACCTCTACAAAATTGATATTTCAGGCATCGTGAGCAAGTACATCGGGGAAACCGAGAAAAACTTGAAAAAAATCTTCGGGGAAGCCGTGATAGGCAATGCAATCCTTTTCTTTGACGAAGCCGATGCCCTTTTCGGGAAGCGTTCCGAAGTCAATGATTCGCACGATCGCTATGCAAATATCGAGGTAAACTACTTGCTCCAGCAGATGGAAGAACACGAAGGGATAATCATCCTTGCGAGCAATTACAAAAGGAACCTTGACGACGCCTTCCTGAGGAGGTTGCAGTTTGCTGTGGAATTTCCAATACCTGACGAGGCCTCAAGAAAAGAGATCTGGACCGGCATGTTCCCTGAAAAAGTAAAGATCGGGGAAGATGTGGATTTCAATTTCCTTTCAAAATTCAAGCTCACAGGCGGGAACATAAAAAATATTGCCCTGCTTTCTGCAGTCCTGGCTGCGGACGGTTCCGGAATTATAGGCATGAAAGAAATCCTGAGGGCACTGAAGCGGGAGTTCCAGAAAATGGGCAAAATATGTACCCCTGCGGATTTCGGAACTTATTACGAACTAGTAAAATGACTAATATTTATGAAGAGAAATTGTGAAGTAATATCGTGAAGAGAAACTGTAAAGTTAAATTATGAAGAAAAATTAGAACGTAAAATCTTGAAGAGAAATTAGAACGTAAAATCTTGAAGAGAAATTATAACGTAAAATCTTGAAGAGAGATTGTGAAGTAAAATTATGAAGATGAACTCCTAAACAGATAAAGGACGTTGTAGTAATTAAATTCAGGCCGCAGGAGACATGAAATGTCTGATTATACGGCGATAGCTGATGTCGGAGAAACCCTTGTAGAACTCCTGAGAGAAAAAATGCAGGACATCATACCTGCGGATTCGATATCCCTTGTATCCCCTGGAGAAATTGAGGGCAAAGACAATATCCGCCTTTCCCTTTTCCTCTTTCAGGTTGAGGAAAACATCCACCTGAGAAACCTGGATATGGAAGTTCTTGGGCCTTCGAAACTCAGAGCTCCACCCCTTGCCCTTGACCTTTACTACATGCTAACCTCATACCCTTCTTCTGGAATTCAGGACAGGACCGAAAGGACCGCAGAAGAACACAGAATTCTGGGAAGAGCAATGCAGATCCTGCACGATAATCCCATCCTTACAGGTTCAATTCTGAAAGGGAGTCTTTCCGCATATGATACTGAATTGCATGTAATTTGCAGTACATTGAGCCTGGATGACATGACCAAGATCTGGAGCACTTTCAAAGACAAAAGTTTTCGGCCTTCAGTCTGCTATCAGGTAACGCCAGTGAAAATTGAATCTTCAAGTGAAAAGAAAATCATCAGGGTTACAGGAGGCCCTCAACGGCAAACGCCCGAAAGGAGGGAGGAGTAAGTGGCTTCTGTCAAATCGTATACAGCCCTAAATGAAACGGGAAGAATCAAGGGTAAGGGCAGGCATGGGTACGTATTTTCCTGTCCCTCTTCTCTCAACCTGTCCTTTGCAGTATGGTTTGTTGATGACTATACGCAAAAAGAACCTCTGGGAGAGGTCAGGATAACACTGAATGGGGAGAAAATAACAACTTTAAAACCTTTAAAAAACAGGAGTGGATACCATATATTTTCTGGACTTCCTGAAGGTACGTATAAGTTAAACGTGGATTCCGAGTTTTACTTTTCCGAGGAAAAGATAGTCGATACTTCTTCTTTCGTAAATTCAAAGGAACCTGTTATCGAAATTATCCTGAAGCCGAAACCCCTGTACCCTTTTCCTGACAGAGCAACGCTTATAAGAGGCCTGCTTGCCCCGCTTGCCCCAGAAACGGATTTTCTTGCAGGCATTACAGTAAAGGTAATATTAAAATCTACAGGTCTGGAAATCCGTGGAATTCCAGATGAAAAAGGAGAATTCGTTCTTTATTTCAGAGAAATTATTCCAAGAAAAGCCGACGTAATCCTTGAAATCAAAGGAGATGGAATTGAAAAAACGCTTTCTTTATTGATAGAAGAAAGTCAGAATATATATACAGGAGTTATTTCGATTCCCTGAATGCCACCTTAATTTTAAACTCCTACTTTTTCAAATTATCTTGGTAGCTATCTTACTGTCTGATATTATATCTTGAACTTATTCTATCTCTCCTGATAAGCTAATTCCATACACTTGACTAATTTTATACTGATCCGATCTGCCTTTTAATAGCTATTTCTCCGGATAAAACACTCTGGATAGCACAATAATTTCTGAATTAGAAAGAAGAAAATTCAACTCTTAAATAACATCAGAGTATGCTTCCAAATGCTCATACTTTCTAATTTAAAGTTTAATAAGAAAATAAAAATTAATCTTTCGATATACTTAATGTAAATATAGATCTTTAAAGGCAAGAGTTCTTCAAAAATATCACAGGAACAGTATTTTCAAACTTTTTAGCTTCTATGAATATTATTTAATTTATTTGTACAAAGGATGAACTAAAATTTGTCATATTTTATACTAACTTCTTAAAATATAGAACCAATATGGTAAGGAAAATATAAATGTTCATATACTTGAAAAACTTAAGACAATTATAAAAACAAATTGTAATTGTTGAAGAGATCCGAAGATTTCGGATTCCAAAGAATAAACGATATTAGCGGAGAGCTTGGTATGCCAGAATATCTTTCCCCAGGCGTATATATAGAAGAATTTGAAATTGGTGCAAAACCAATGGAAGGAGTTTCAACCAGTACCGCGGGGTTCCTGGGAGAAACCGAAAGGGGTCCAACCACCCCCTGCCTGATCACCAGCTGGTTGCAATATCAGAGAGTTTATGGCGGTTATTTCGGAAACGACAAATACCTCCCGGGATCAGTAGACGGATTTTTTAAGAACGGAGGGAAGCGATGCTATATAGGCAGAGTTGTCAAATCTGTAACAATTGATGATGAAAACAACTCTAATTATCCCTCTTCACCAGCCCAAACAGCCAACTTATCGTTGGAATTTGACGCAAGTAAGAAAATTGATGAATTAATTGGCATGACTCTAAGCATAGAAGCTGTCGGAGAAGGAGAATGGGGGAACAGGGTCGCTGTAATAGTTTCTAAAGGGACCTTTGGCGGATTCAGGCTGGATGTATTTTACTGGAAAACGAAATTGGTCTCTCTGTACAATCCATATTTAGATACGAAAACTCAACCACGTCCATCTGCTTCTGAGATATTTGATAACGTATCGGTAATTGAATCATCTCCTGATTATTTTGGGAAAACTGTCAATGGAATCTCAAATTTGATAAAAATATCAATTCAAAAAACAATTTCGCAAGGTGAAGCTTCACCGGCTGAAGCTTCCCCAGATGCAGCTTCATCGACTGAAGCTTCATCAGAAACAGCTGAATCAGATAAAGATAAGCCAAATAGACTAAATCAAATTCCATCTTCACTTAAAGATGGCAGTGACGGGAAGGGTGTTTTACTTGCTAAGGAATATGTACGAGATGATCCTGCAGATGATATGCCTGGAAAAAGGAAAGGCCTTACAGCATTCAAAGGAATTGAAGATATTTCCCTCGTCTATGCCCCTAATGCTTATGCGGTTCCGGACCTGGTGAGTTCCCTTATATCACACTGTGAAAATCTCAGGTACCGTTTTGCGATTCTCGATGCCCCACAGGGATTCGCAGATGTTTCCAACCTTGACCCAAGAAGCGGTAACCCAAAAGGTGCTAGCCCCACAGACTATGCAGCCTTCTATTATCCCTGGATAAAGGTCATCAACCCGGAAACCGGAATGCTTCAGCTTATGCCTCCAGGAGGGTATGTTGCAGGTATTTACTCCCGCAGCGATACTCAAAGAGGAGTGCATAAGGCCCCTGCCAATGAGGTCGTGCTGGGAGCCTCGGACCTTGAGTTCCAGATTATGAAAGGAGAACAGGACGTTTTAAACCCGAGAGGCGTAAACGTTATCAGGGCATTTCCAGGCAGGGGAATCCTCATATGGGGGGCTCGCACTATTTCTTCAAATACTCTCTGGAAATATATCAACGTCCGCCGCCTCTTTATTTACATTGAAGCTTCCATAGAAAGAGGAACCCAATGGGTCGTTTTTGAGCCAAACGACTACCGCCTCTGGTCAAGGGTAAAGATAACAATAACCCAGTTCCTGACAGGAGTTTGGAGAAGCGGTGCTCTCATGGGGACAACTCCGGAAGAAGCTTTTTTTGTCAAATGCGACCGGAGCACGATGACCCAGGACGATATCGACAACGGAAGGCTGATCTGTATCATAGGCATTGCACCTGTGAAACCTGCAGAATTTGTAATCTTCAGGATAGCCCAGTGGCAGGGCGGCTCCGCAGCTACTGAATAATTACTGAAAAATAATTTTCAGTGAAGTAATGACATGATAATGACATGATAATGACATGATAACGACATAATATTTAGACTAATTAGACAAGACTTTACAAAGAAGAATAAAATATGCCAGATCCTTACAGGCAGTTCAGGTTCAAGGTTAAAGTTGGAGATTATGAAGGAGGATTTAGTGAAGTCACTGTTTTTGATTTCCTTTTACAATTCAAAATTTCATGAAAAAATCATGAAAAAATATGGTAGAAGAATCAGGAAATCATACTGTCTAGACCTGTTTTTCAAGCAGGATTTTAGATCGTCAGGTCAAAGAAAGCTCAATGTTTTTGTTCGCGTCAAATTCGATTTTCACAACATATCATTCGCGAAAAATATTTCATTGAGTTCCCCAAAAGAAAAAACGCGTGGAACCTCATTTTTCCTCTAAAACTCAAGATTTTCGGTTCAACTCCATTAAAACAAGTAAGTGAAAAAAACGTGTTCTGGAGTCCTGTATCCGGAAAAGATGAACCTGAAAACCTCACATACAGGTTTAAACTTCCCAAATCACCATTATAAAGATCTAAAAGTTATTTATAGTGTAAAGAATTTCAGTATCACTGGGATCTCAAGTTTGTTAAATTTTTTATTCACGGCATTTGCAAGTCAAAGTATTATCACTCATAAATTAATATAGCATATTGATGTATGAAAATTCTCATTCCAGCCGCATTAGGCCAATTAAAGCCCTTACCTTTGGGGAAGCCCTTTTTGACATTATCAGAGGTTCAGCCCACCTTGGAGGAGCTCCGCTGAACCTTGCAGCCCATCTTGCAAAACTGGGAGCAAAACCGGCTGTAATCACGGCAGTCGGAAGGGATGATCTAGGAGAAAATTTGCTTGCCCGGGCTAAAGCAATGGGGATTGACACTTCTTACATCTTAATTGATAAAAAAAAGCCTACAGGAACGGTTACTGTTCAACTTCAGGCTGAAGGAATTCCGGTTTTCACGATTAACAAAGGCGTTGCCTGGGATGCAATTAAACCGGGAGCTAAGGAGTTTGAGGCTCTTACCGGGGAAGAATGGGATGTTTTCTGCTTTGGAACCCTTGCCCAGAGATCGGAAGAAAACCGAAAAACTCTGGAAAGGCTTTTTTCGGAAATAAAAGCAAAATATTTTTTTTATGATGTAAATCTGAGGACAGGGAATTACAAAAAAGAATGGATACTGTCTTCGCTAGAACACACAACGATTTTAAAGCTGAATGAGGACGAAGCCGCCACTATTTTCTGCATGCTTTCTGGCACTCCCGGCACCTGCAAACCTCTTACTTCTTACAAAGCTTTCTGCCGCCTGGTTACTGAAAAATATCCTGAAATTTCCGTGATCTGTGTATCAAGAGGGCCCAGAGGAGCCGCTGTTTATCATAAAGGCGTTTATGAGGAGGTAGAAACAACTCCTGTCGAAGTTGCAGACACTGTCGGAGCCGGAGACGCCTTTTCCGCAGGCTTTCTGTACACCTTCCTCTCAGGGTACGGAGTTTCAAAAGCCGCTTCAATAGCCTGCATTCTTGGAACGTATGTTGCATCAAAACCAGGTGCTGTTCCCGATTATTCAAAAGGGCTTATGGAAAAACTTAAAGCTCAAGGATTAAACCTGAGCTTGATCAAAAATTAAATCCGAATTTGATCAAAACCTGATATTGGTTACGAAGAACTAAGTTGAGTGAACTCGATTAAAATTAAGGAAAAAACAGTTCATAAAATGAATTGAATTCATCAGCACCGCAGTCTTTTAGAATGGAATTCCCCAGAGAGGGTACCACTTTTCTACATTTTCTTCGATAGGCATTTCCCTTTCCATTTCCGCTCTTAACTTAAATTCAAAGGGGCTGTCTCTCTGCTTGCCGGAAAGCGGGATAAAGGGATAATAAGTTCCCTGCTTAAAATTGTAGATCCAGTAAACAGTTTCCCCATGACCAGATTTTCCGGCTTCAGGTTCGCTGTCAAACCTGTAAATGGCACAGAGAAGCTGCCCGCCAAAGCCGCGTTCTTCAAGGGTTTCACTTACAAGGTGAATGTTTGCAACAAGGTCTTCTAAATCCGGGTCTTTAAAAATAGCCCACAGGAAATTGAACTCGTCTTTTTCCAGCTTGAATTCGGTTTCTGTTTCTTTTGAACTGTATTCCAGAAGCTCTTGAATCTCTTTTCGTGTAGACTCGTACGCTGAAGCCCCTATTGGCTTAAAGCAGATTCCTGCCGATCCTGAGGGTTTTAAACCGAGATTGCTTTCTAGAGTGATACTGGCTGTAGACATTGCAAATAGTTTCTCACTTTTTGCTTTTGGAAGCGTACTCTTTCCGAGAACTGCATCCACCAAATCGCGAAGACCCATTTAGTTTCTCCTTTTTAAGTCATGTTTTTAATTCGTGTTATGAATTCGTTTTTTTGATTCGTGCCTGTTAATGAGAGTTTATGACACCTGGATTTGTCCTATAACTAGAATTCTCCCTGTAACAAGGTCAGTTATTTGCCCTATAACTAAAATTCTCCCTGTGACAAGGATTTGTCCTATAACTGAAATTCTCCCTGTAACAAGGATCTGTCCTGTGACCTGGATTTTACCAGTACACCAGGTTAGCCCAGATCCTGCTGCATCTCTTCAAGTTTGGCTATTCTTTTTTCTACAGACGGGTGAGTGGAAAAAATATCCATTATGGAAGAACCTGAGATTGCAGGGATGATGAAAAAGGCATTCATTCCCTCTACTGACCTGAGGTCTTCGCTCGGGACCCTGGACATGACTCCACTTATCTTCATTAGAGCTGATGCAAGGTTCGACGGCTGTCCGGTAATAATGGCTGCACCTCTATCTGCGGCATATTCCCTGTAGCGGGAAAGGGCTCGAATAAGTAGGAAACTGACAGCCCAGACTCCAAGTGAAACTAGCCAGACAAGAAAAATGCCTCCACCTTCTTTTTTCCGGTCTCCGCCCATATCTCCAAAGTAGAGGCTGTAACGGACGAAGTAAAAAGCCAGAGTTGAGATGAAACTGGCAATTGTCATGATAGCCATATCTCTGTTCTTGACATGGGTAAGTTCGTGAGCAAGCACGGCCTCAAGTTCGGCTGGAGAGAGTTTGTCCATAATTCCTGTTGTAACTGCAACAACGGCGTTGTTCTGGTTTCGGCCTGTTGCAAAAGCATTCGGAACCTGAGTCCTGACAATCGCCACCTGTGGTTTCGGGAGATCAGCTATTGCGCAGAGCCGCGTAATTATCCCATGCAGTTGTGGAGCTTCGCTTTCAGAAACGATCTGTGCGCCGGTTGACCACAGCACCAGTTTATCCGAGTAAAAGTACTGGATGGCCATGAAAGAGCCTACAAAAAGCATCATGACCACTGGTGGAGTCCC
This sequence comes from Methanobacteriota archaeon, assembly GCA_023399215.1. Taxonomy (GTDB): domain Archaea; phylum Halobacteriota; class Methanosarcinia; order Methanosarcinales; family Methanosarcinaceae; genus Methanosarcina. The sequence goes on along the minus strand of JAEWQJ010000037.1, from coordinate 88,036 downwards.
GTTGTACGAGAGAAACACCAGGAAAAAAAAGTAAACTGCTGCCAGAAGAAACATCGTGAAAATCATCCGTCCCTGCAGTCCCAAATCTCGTTCCCACTTTCGTTTCATTGATTACTGCTCCTGAGTATAATTTATGTGGTATAATTTATGTGTTGAATTATGCTTAGGCACGATTTCAATCGATTATTTCTGAAGTAAAGTGCTGTTGCAGTGAATTGCAACTGAAGCAAATTGCGATTATAGTTAGTTTTATACAGTTAAAGTTAAGCGCGTTTTAAATGATTATTAAGTCTGAGTTTAAATTATAATTAAACCTATGTTAAATGAAATATTAAAGTTACAAATATTAAATCTGAAGATATCAAATCTGCAAATATTAAACATACTAATATTAAGCTTACAAATATTAAATCTGAAAATATCAAACATACTGATATTAAACTTATAAATATAGCTTCCGTTAAATGGAAACCAAGTCTGATTGAGTTTACTTATAAGTGTTGACCTGTAAATCAAAGAAGGCTGCACATAATATGAAAAACTTTTTTAAGATTATGAAAAACTTTTTTAAGACTTGGATAAGGATTACGAAGGTATAACATGACTGTTAGATCCCAGAAAAGGCAGTAAAGCTCCTTTTTTAACTAGAAATCCTGATATGTAAAATAGTAAAAGAGGGAAGTCTCGCCTTCACTCTCGGTCATGTTCAGGAACGGGCTCTTCGCACCAATGAGGTATAAAAACCACCCGTTAATAAAAAGGGCCTATAGATACCGAAAAAATGTTATGTCAATTACTTTCAGACAGGTACAGAGAATCATAATTTCTTCTAAATATGCGGCGACTTACAACCAAAATATATTCATGCTTAACTTATAAAAGCTATAGTTATTTTTTAGAAAAAAGCTAAGAAACTAACGCTGAGGGGGAGATTCGAACTCCCGTAGCGCAAGGCGCTACCGGTTTTCAAGACCGGCGCCGTGGTCCGCTGGGCTACCTCAGCAGGTTGAAAGAATTGTTTTTACAGCTTCCGCAAAGGGAAAGGTACAGATTACCAAGAGATTCCGAGAAGCGTATACAACAAACCCAATTATGGTATATAAAATTTGCGAAGAGAATGAGCTCTTCGCCTCTTTGGACAACTAAAAGCTGAAATCAGACTTCCGGCTCTGAGGATTCCTCAGTTTCGGGTTCAGCTTCAGGTTCAGCCTCGGATTCAGCCTCGGCTGGTACCTGAGTTTCGGATTCGGCTGTAATTTTTTCAATTAACTGGACTTCCTTAAGGCCAGCATACTTGAAAAGTTCGGTTGCAACCCTGTTCTTTGCCATAAGCCAGCGCTGGTTGAAGGTCAGACCTGTAGGAATATAAATCTTTGCAACACCATCAACAGTCTCTACTTCCATATCCCTGAGGCCAGTATAGAGGGCAAGCAGACCCTGAATTTTCTCAACTTCAGTCTCAAGAACATTTTCAATGGTATACTCGTAGGTAACGGTCTTGCCTGCAAGAGGGCTGTTAAAGTCTACAGTGACCCTGCGGCCTATAACCCTGCTGACAACTCCTCTTCTGCCATCTATCTCAACAGGAAGACCAGGATGAACATTTCGGTCTTTCAGTTTCGTGATGGAAAGTGTTTCTACAAGTTTGGGATCGCTCAGGCCAAAAGCCTTTTCTGGAGGGATTACAACGCTTCCGTTGTAGCCGACTTCCTTTCCCTCGAGATCTTCATCAAGGCCCTCAATAGTATGATTTGCCCCGACAATAACAACGTCTCCGCCGTAAAGCCCGCGAGGATTAAAGATATCTTCCTTTTTTGCAAGTTCTTCGTCTGTTGTGTCGAAAATCCTGCCGTCTTCAAACTTACCTGTGTAGTTCAACTTTATGAAATCGCCTTTCTGGATTGCCATAATTTTCAACTCTTTTTTTTAAATAAACTAAATTGATAAGCAAGAAAATAATTCATTGTCAGCCAATTCAGCGTAAATGTGTTTCACGCTATAGAACTCTGCCTTTAATAAGCTTTTTGGGAATCCGCAAGGTTACTGCCGATTTTACGGATACTTATAAAAAATTGTAGTTTTAGAAAAAATTTACCAGAATCACTATCATTCGACCTTGAAATTTACTTTCAGCAAACACCTGGCTTGAAAATAAGCAGGTAAAATTATTTCACTTTATACTTATGGTGATCACCAATTTTTGCAGGAAAATTCTCTTCCTGCAAATTACCCGGACAAAAGCAGAGGTTCCGGCAGGAAAAATTTTTATCCCGACACTTTGAGAATCTGATGGATTTCTAAGTTTTGATGGATTTCTAAGTTCAATGACTTTCTCATATTTCATACGTCTTTCGATTACTATTTATGCAACGAAATTACTATCAAATATTAAAATATAATTCTGGAAATCACAGTGGAGAATTTGGGGTCTATTATTAGTTTTTTCCGCTAAGTGTACTGTTGAGCTTTACCACCAGATGTATGAAATAGATGCTTAACAGAAAATTTTTGTTTTCGGGAGGGGTATATGGAAAGGAAGCTTATGAGAATAGGGGTTTCCCTACCTGGGGAACTTCTGGGCAAATTTGATAAAACTCTTCTGAAGAGAGGGTATTCCTCTCGGTCCGAGGGGATAAGGGACGCCATAAGAACATATAATCAGCACTATGAGTGGATGCAGCAGATCAAGGGCAAAAGAGCTGCAACGATTTCTATTGTATATGATTGCTCAAAAAAAGGGGTATCGAGCACCCTGGCAAGTATACAGCACGAGTACATAGATCTGATAAATTCCTCAGTATACTTCCATATTGAGCCGAATTTGTGTTTTGAGATAATAATTCTGCAGGGAGAAGGAGAGAAAATAATAGAGCTGACTGAAAGAATTCTAAGTTTAAAGGGGGTCAAGTACTCCAGGTTAACAACTGTTCCAGAAGAAAAGATTGAAAAGTGAATATAAAAGGAGACTTAAAAGCCTTCTAATCCTGGAAAATGGTTTAAAGTTTACTTATTCTAAACTTCAAATCTTAAATTATACTTCAAAAACTGTGAGTATTCCTGAAGACATGGAATCGGAAACAACTCGTATATTTGTTCAAAAGTGGAAAACTCAATTTATCGGTGGAAAACCCAATTCATCGAACACAGAATATAAAGAATTATTCATGAGTAAGTTCGCAAGTTGTTATACTCGCTTAAAAGTGATCTTTATGGGTCTAACAAAAATTCAGGTTACATTAAACGTATATGTAACGAGTTTTGAGAGATTGGTGAAGGATATAATAACCAGTCTATTTATAAAAAAATGGGTACAGATCGAGAAAGAAAACGTCGTATCCGTAGAGGATTCCATGCTTCCTGAAATTATCAGAATTCAGTCAGAAGGGTTTGGAACTAAAAGCCTGAATGGTGTTAAACGGTATTCAAAAAGAATGAAAAAGATCTTTTATGTAATAAAAAGCTAGGATCAGGTTGTGGGTTACTGCATATATTATTTGAAACCTGTTCTGTCTCTACAGGGTTTTAAGAAAAAATCCGTAATTTATTCAATTTCAATAGATAAGAATTTTAGAAGAAAGCACTATGGAGAGAATTTATTAAAAGAAAGCATTAAAGAAATGAGGTTAAATGGGATATCTTCGATTCTCTTATATGTAAATATGGAAAACCTTCCTGCCATAGGGTTGTATGAAAAAATGGGCTTCAAGAAAATTAAGGAAATAAAAGATATATGTGGTTCGAAAGAGAAGTGTTATGAAATGGAATTAAGAATTCTTTAATTCACAGGTCTTTCCATAATTCCTTAATCTCGAGTCCTCGATGCAATAATTGATAAATTTTGATAATAGATATATTTAAATAAAAATCGAATTTTTAAGACGCATATGATTACTTGGCTGTTGGGAATTTCTGTCACCAAAAAGTCGGAAGTTTTTAATGGTTTGAAACCGTAAACTTTAAAAAGAGAATTATCACCAACGGCCTTGCCCAAGAGTGATTTTTAATGGGTACTATAAAATATTACACCCGATCAGTTGGGTACTTGATGAGTCTTAAGAAATTACTGCGTGATACCACTGGAAATCTACTGGTAAAAAAATGGAAGTCAATAGAAAAAGAAGATATTGCTTCTATAGAAGACTACATGCTTCCTGAAGTTCTTAGAATCCAGGCCGAAGGATTTAAAAATGGAAGCCCGAAAAAACTTGTTAAATATTCAAAGAATTTAAGAAATATTTTTTATGTTGTGAAGAGCAGGGATAAAATCGTGGGCTACTGCGTCTACTACCTGAAACCTGCACTTTCCCTCAAAGGCTTTGAGAAAAAATCAGTAATATCCTCAATTGCAACTGACAGAAATTTCAGAGGCAAGGGTTTTGCTGAGAATTTATTAAGGAGCAGTATTGAAGAAATGAAGGTAAACGGAGTATCATCCGTTCTCTTATATGTCAATACAAACAATCTTCCTGCGATACATTTATACAAAAAAATAGGCTTTCGGGAAATAAAACAGGTAAAAAATATATGCGGCCAGGGAGAAAACTGTTATGAGATGGAACTGAGGCTTGTTTGAAGCGTTTCCCTATATTACTCATTTTTTTGAGTTATTTTTTTATATTACTTATTTTTTGATTTATTTTCCTATATTACTCATTTTTTTGATTTATTTTTCTATATTACTCATTTTTTTCATTTATTTTCTTATATTACTCATTTTTTTCATTTATTTTCCTATATTACTTATTTTGTTGATTTATTTCCAGTTATATAGTTTAAATATAATTTCATGGTAATAATTTCCTATTCATTTTATGTTCAAAGATATATTTAAATAAACCTCGGTTTCTCACTTCAATGTGCCTGTAATTAATATCCTTATATTTCTTGGCGGGCTCGTACTGCTCGTAAAAGGATCAGACCTCTTCGTATTAACATCATCCCGGATTGCAAGAAGGTTTGGAGTATCCGAATTTGTAATAGGATTGACTCTTGTGTCCGTGGGCACGTCAGTCCCTGAGCTCGCATCCTCTCTGACAGCATCTTTCCAGCAAGCAAGTGGGATAGTTATGGGCAATATACTTGGGTCAAATATTGCCAACATAGGCCTTATTGCAAGTACGGCAGCTCTCCTGACAAATATCAAGACCGAAGAGGTTATGCTGAGAAGGGACGGCTACATAATGCTATTTGCCTCTGTTCTCCTCTTTCTTTTTATGCTCGACTTCGAAATTTCGAGGTTAGAAGCCTTAATTTTTATTTTATTTTATCTTGCCTATCTTTTATTCCTGCTCGATAAAGTGAAAAGACACGAAGAAGATATATATTTTAAAGATTTTTTGATTTATTTTTTCAAATTCGAGTATCTTTTCGATCTGAAATCAAGAATTAAACCCCAGGTCCAGGAACGCGGAAAAGGAAATCGAAACTCTGAAGACACAAAAAAAGGCACCTTGAAAACCGGAAAAAGGGCTCAAAATAAATACGGAAGTGAATCCGAAAGTGAAATGAGAACTGAATACGAAAGCGAATCCGAAATTGAATTGAGAACTGAATACGAAAGCGAATCCAAAATTGAATTGAGAACTAAAAACGAACCGATAACAGAGCCCGAATATGAAGATATTGATGTCGATGTTACAGAAGAAAAACTTTACGAAGCCAACCTTTTAATAGAATTTCTCAAGCTTATAGCAAGCGGGGCTGCAATCATAATTGGGGCAAAGTATTTTGTCGAACAGGCAGTCTTCTTTGCTCTGCTGCTGGAAGTTCCGGAGACGCTTATAGGAATAAGCCTTGTTGCGGTTGGAACTTCAGTTCCCGAACTCATGGTAACCATCTCGGCAGCCCGGAGTGATTATGCTGGCATTGCTCTTGGAAATGTCATAGGGTCAAACATTGCAAATACGCTTTTGATACTGGGCTGCGCAGGGCTTGTCCACCCTATCACAGTAACCAGCCTCGGCATTTACTACATAGCGCCTTTTATGTTGATAATGAGCTTCCTGCTCATTTTATTTATACGAACGGGATGGAGAGTCAAACAGTTCGAGGGGCTTATCCTGCTCCTTCTCTATCTAGGCTTCATGATCCTGATCCTCCGTCTGGGGTAAAATACTGTCTTAAGTAAGCCCAGGGAAATATAGGAATCAAAAATATAACAGGCTTAAGAATATGTTAGTAAGAGCCTGTCTTCTAAGAAAAGTCTCTTTTTATCAAAAGTTGTTTTTAACTCTAAGAGCATGTCCTAAAATTAAATTTGAGTCTACTTGAGTCTACGTTTGAGGCAGGACTTACACACTTGAACTGAAGAATAGTATCATTAAGCCGTTAAACCGACATTCTGCAGATACACACAGATGCATAATTTATTTGCCAATTTGCCCAATATTATTCGTTAAAAGCAGGATGAGCTTTTAAGTTACTGTCCTATTGAAAAAAATAGGTGGCATTTTTATGTACATCTGCGGAAAGTGAGTTTTACCCATACAATTTGAAGAGGATACATGAAACTTGAAAAAAAGACACATTCAGCTTGTATGGTTATGTTTATTAATAGTTTCTCTGCAACCGTTTTTTGATTATTTACCTTCGCTCGATGTTGAAGAGACAGAAAAACCCATGGCAACCCTTAAGTATAATATTCTCCCTTTTCTTCTATAATGTTAAGTTCTACCACAAACTACGCGGAATCCAGTTTACCTGTTTCTGTATTAGCTGTAGTAGTGGTAGTACTATTCGCTTGAGCAAGAAAAAGAAACTATTCTGGCTCAAGTGTGCTGTTTTTGGTTACTATAGTGAATAGTACATCCTGTGCCATTTTGGTTTCTTTCCGGGAGTTTTAAGATGAAAGAAATGAATGGAGCAGAAGTTCTGGTTAAGTGTCTGGAGGACCTTGGTGTCAAACACATCTTTGGCTATACGGGAGCGGCAATACTTCCGGTATTTCATGCCCTCGGGCATAGTGATATTGAGATTATAGTCAATTCCAACGAGCAATCGGCAGCATTCAGCGCAGCAGGTTATTCACGGTCGAGCAACAGGGTCGGTGTAGCCATAGTTACATCCGGACCTGCTATTACTAACACGCTCACCAGCGTTGCTGACGCATATGAGGACAGCATCCCCCTGCTTGTATTTGCAGGGCAGGTCCCTGAGTATAAGATAGGCACCGATTCCTTCCAGCACATTAACGTCAAAGGCATCTTTAAGGATGCAACCAAGAAGGTCATACAGCTCTCAAATGGTGATGACATCGAAACCATAGTGAAGGATGCCTATTACTTTGCAAAGTCTGGAAAACCCGGGCCTGTAGTCATAGATTTCCCTCTTGACAAGCAGAAGAAAAAACATGAGTATCGTGGTATGGATGTCACAAAGTTTGAGGAAAGTTATCACGATGACAGGCACCTGACTGAAGAACAATGCAGAGCCTTTTTTAAGCTGTTGCTCAACTCAAAAAGACCCCTGCTCTACCTTGGAGGTGGCCTGAACTCGGAGCCCGGAAGCCAGGCCGTCAGGGAATTAAATGAGCTTTTCGGAATACCTTCTGTCAACACACTCATGGCAAAGGGTGTTGTTGACGAAAGGGATGAGCTGAACCTGGGAATGCTGGGAATGTTCGGTACACCATACGCGAACATGCTCATACAGGAAAACGACTTCTTCTTTGCTATCGGGGTAAGATGGGATGACCGGGTTGCGGAAAAGGTTGGGTTTGCAATAGGTACCGACATAGCTTACATTGATATCAATCCTGAGAAAATGCATCAGATAAAAATCGAGCGCAGCCCGAAATTCACATTCATGGGGGATGCTGCCACAGCGCTCCGAGACCTGCTGAACTATGCCGTGAAGCATAACATCCATCTGGATATTCGGGAATGGCAGATGCGTGCAAGAGACCTGAAAAGGTCGTGGCCTCTGGATTACAACAGGAAATCCGAATACATACAAGCTGCTGAGGTCATTTCAATGCTTGTAAACTACATTAATGAAAATACAAAGATAACCACTGGTGTAGGCAATCATCAGATGCTCGCAGCACAGTATCTGCCAATGTACTGCCCCAAATCTTTCATGACTTCTGGCTCTTTCGGCACAATGGGATTTTCCATGCCCACTGCAATCGGTGTACATTATGCGAACCCACATTCAGGAGTCATAGCAATCGATGGTGACGGCAGTCTGAGGATGAATCTGGGTGAACTGCATACTATCGCATCGCTGGACCTTCCAATCAAGATACTTATGCTGAACAACAGAAGCGATGGTATGGTCCAGAACTTGCAGGATGCGGATTATGAAGGAACACGCATAGGAACACAAAGGCCAAAAGATGTGAATTTTGCAGAGATTGCAAGGTCATTTGGTTTCAGTTACGCAGAGAGGATAAGCAGCAGAAATGATTTGAAAGTGAAAATGGAAGCATTTATGAATGCAGAGGGACCTTGCTTCTTGGAAGCTTGCACGGACAGGGAAGAGATCCTGTATCCGAAGGTTCCGGCAGGGGGATCTTATAAAGATATGATTCTTGGCCCTTACATTAAATCAATTTGACTATCTTAAGAACTATGTTATAGAACTACAGGGGAAAACGAAAGCAGAGTTTCAATCCCGTAGATTTAGGAAATCCGGGAAACAGTAACTCGAAGCTTTCCGAACCCCCGAGAAAACTGGCCCTGAAGGACTTGATGTCCGAACCCCCGAGAAAACTGGCCCTGAGGGACTTGATGTGCGACCCGGTGCAGACATCTCTTTGGGGGGTAGTTTTTTCACCGGAAAAGTTGGGTTGTTTACTGAAAAATGCTTTTAGTAGGATAAATTTCTATAAAATGATAACTTGAGCTGGCATTCCTTTATTTCATGAAATCTTACATGTGAAATGTCTACTATAAACCCATGTCTACTATAAACACGTCTTAATCAGCTTCTTGAGTCTTGCAATTTATCAGTTTCACTATTATCCCACTGTTCTCAAAATCCGGATCCATTTCAACCATATATGTATAATCCGATATCTGCGAAAGCCCTCCTGTCCCGCTTCTTCCGACTATCAGTGAATAAACTTTTGCATTATACTTCTTTTTTGCCTCTTCCCAGCGAGCCAGGACAAGTTTGTCGGAGATTTCTGACTTTTTGTCAGTAATGAAAAGCAGGTATGCACCCCGAAAGTCCTTTTCCTTAAGGGACTTAAGACCTGAAGCAAGCACGGGATTAAAGTCCGTCCCGCCACCAAAAGTGTAGAGAAGGAAGTTAAGAAATCTTTCTGACATCTTTTTCCTGCTGCTGAGCTCTATTTCCAGGTGCTGGCTTGTCGAGGCAAAAAGGATGACCTTCATGTCCCGCTGCTGGGCAAGCATCAGCTTTGCCATTGCAAGTATGGCAGACTTCGCAAGGGTCTGGGAGCCCCATGCATGGAACCCGATGTATCAACAAGCGCAATCATGGGCCCTCTTGGTTTTATGTGAGGAGGACCGGTATAGTGTTTGCCGAGCAGCTGGTAGCTCAGGAGCTTTCCTTCAAGCATATCAGCATAGAATTTTTGCTTCAAAGCGGGGTTAAGGAGTTTTGCTACTTCCATGGGCAGTAGGTTATTTATAGAGTCCGAAAACCTCACGCTCTGACCGGAAGTTCATTTTTCAGGGAAATACTGAGTGCTGTCTTCAGGTCTTCAGTATCCAGGCGCAGTTTTTCCGTATTCGTACCGCCGGAGACAACGAGCTTAAATACAGTTTTTTGGATAACTTCCCGCTCTTCGGGAAGATTCCAGAGCATGTGCTGGAGCAAAAGAAAGAGTATATAAGCGCAGACTATCGTGATTTTGTAGAACTTATTGACCTTATGAGTAATATAAAAGAAAAATTTGACCTTGATAAGGTTCCTCATTACACTATTCTTCAAAAGTTTGTATCCAGAATTCCGTCCTCATTGTTTAACCTAATTTTATCAAAAACTCTAAAACTATTTTATTCACATGGAGAAAATGCTTCTATTACAGCAATTGATGCAACTGGGTTTACGAGTTCTTACGCAAGTCATTATAACTCTCGAAGAACAGGGAAGCTCCTAAGGAGCTTCCTGAAAACTTCAATAGCAGTAGATACAGATAAAAAGGTGATATTAGGATGGAAAATCAGTCAAAAAACAGATAATGATGTCAAACATGCAAAAGCTCTGATAAGACAATCAAATAAGTCAAGAAAATCTGAATGTTACGTCCTAGATAAGGGGTATGATTCTGAAAAAATTCATGTTCTAATTAGAGAAGAAATTAAAGCAGATTCAATTATATCTGTAAGAAAAAGAAAGAGGAAGAAAGTAAGAGGAAAATACAGAAGAAAGCTATATTTGAACTTTGGTAAAATCAAATATAATAAAAGGAACATAGCAGAAACAACGTTATCTGTTGTCAAAAGGAAGTTTGAAGAAGTACTAAGAGCAAGAAAGTTCTATAATCAAGTCAAAGAAATAAAAATTAAACTGATAGTGTACAATATAAATAAAAAAGTAGTGGAAATAGTTTGCATTAAATTAAGGATTTCTACAGAGCCAGAGAATTTATATTTTAAAGCTTAATTTCTTCCAACCGGCTTAAAGGTACTAGTTTTCCTCTTGCCTCGTTTTCAAAACTTCTAAGTACCAGTTCCTTTTCTTCTGCGGTGAGCAGGCTGTCTATATCCACCATATGCTCCTTAATTTCTCCAAGTTGTTTTTTGATAAAATTGAGTTCTTCAAATAGCTTTTTCTCGATTTTTTCCCCATTCATGAAATCACAGCCTGTACTTATCCAGATTTGGATTCGTTTATATTATTTGATTGGCTTAAGGTTTTCCTTATAATTCATTGACTTATTACTTGACTCGCTATTTATTACTTGACTTGTTTGTTTTCTACTTGACTTACTTATGTTTAACTTGATTTATCTATGTTTTACTTTAAAACTCATTTGACTTTCAGGATATCTTTATATCTATTCCCTGCTTTTACTACTTTTTAAGTTATTTCACGATGTAAAGATGCTTTATAAAATCCCAGAAAGTAGATCTACAACAAGATGAGTTCTATCTGTAATTTATAAAGTATTACAAGGGCAGGAGTAAAAAGATGATAACTGACATGATTACTGAAAATATCGGGTTTTTCGTCTACACATTCACATCTGTCTTTGTTGTTATCAGCCCAATCAGTGGAGTAGTAACTTTCATCTCCCTGACCAGCAAGATGACTCGTGAAGAAAAAAATCAAATTGCAAAAAATCAGTCACACTTGCTTGTCTAATCGCCCTTTTTTTTGCAGTAACCGGCAACATAATACTTGAACTGTTCAGCATTAGTGTGGATTCATTGAGGGTTGCAGGCGGGATACTGCTTTTCAGCATTGCCTTTGATATGATGCATGCCAAAATCTCAAGAGAAAGCATTACTGAAGAAGAGATTTCGCAGTCCCAGGAACGTGAAGATATCTGGGTATTTCCTATAGGTCTTCCTCTTCTTACAGGTCCAGGCGCCATCAGTACAGTAATTGTCCTGATGGGAAGCACAGAAAATATTGAGCAGAAAATGATAATCCTCATATCAATCATAGTGACCTTCATTCTCTGCCTGTACACCTTCCTCTTCTCAAGAAGAATCCATAAATTCATAGGATATAACGGAATGCTGGTTTTTACAAGGCTCATGGGCCTTCTACTTGCAGCTCTTGCAGTAAACCTTACTTCAGCAGGTTTAATAAACATATTTAGTTTAACAAAATAAGACAGTGATTCAGGAGAGTTGGGACAAAGTTCCAGAATCGCTTTTTACATTCTATTTTTACATCATTTTTATGAGTTTGATTATTAGAACAGTCCATAATGGTCGCATTGGGATTTACTTTATTCAATAAAAAGAAAGCTAATAACAAAATACAAAGACCAACTGGCAAAATATAAAACAAAACCAGCCTGTGATCATATCTGGTTAATTTACCTGAGCTGGTTTTGTTGTGAATCTTCGGTTTTGAGAGTTATTGAAGGTTACTTCCGGATGCAGGTCTCTTCAAAAATGAATTATCGGCCGAGTTACACTTTGAGATGATGTACTGGCAGAAATAGCCGAAGATGTACACCCGCATTTTCTACAGTAATAAAATACATTTGAACCAATTACCTGCTTTTTAAGAGGTGTACCGCATCGGACACACTTTGCAGAGGATTCAAACATTTTGGTCTCACTCCATGATTATTAATGGCTCAAGTCTTGCAGTTTCCTTTCTTGTCCAGTACCCACATACAGGACAATATTGAAATTTCTCGAATAGATTATCTTCAAGTTTAGAATGGCACTCCGGGCAATATTTTAAAAAAGGCATTAAAATTTCTCCCACTTAAATTACTAGTAAGGTCTAAATCAATCTATTATTCAGATACTTCTTTCAATTATTCTAGCCTGGTTTTTCCAGTTCATTTCATTATATTGCAAGTTCCTTTCTGGATATCTTTTTAGCTTTTATTGGTATTTTCCGAACTTTTCCCGCTTTTCTAAATAAACTCCCACTCTTTTTTAACTTTTTAGTGCCTACTCGGTTTCTTTTCAGCGATTCATTATCATTATAGTTATTTTTTGGATTTTCATTGCAGTAATCAATATTTTATAGATTTTCATTGTATTAACAGCTATTTTTTAGCTTTTTACTACCGTTTCAGCTCTTTTTCAGTTTCCAGGACCTTAAGGGTGATTTTCATAACCGAATCGGGATTAAGTGAAATGGAATCTATTCCCTCTTTTACCAGGAACTCCGCAATTTCAGGAAAATCGCTTGGAGCCTGTCCACAAATCCCGCTATGTCTTCCATTATGTTTTGCTCCCTGGACAGCCATTGCCATAATCTTAATAACCCCGGGGTCCCGCTCATCGAATTCAGCGGCAAGAAGTTCGGAATCCCTGTCAACGCCAAGTGTCAACTGGGTCAGGTCATTTGAACCTATTGAGAAACCGTCGAAGAATTCACTGAATTCGTCGATAAGCAGAACATTGTTTGGAATCTCGCACATAACATAGACCTGAAGCCCGTTTTCTCCTCTTTTGAGCCCGTTTTTTTCCATTTCGTCAATAACTTTCCGCGCTTCTTCAACCGTTCTGCAGAAGGGGATCATAAGAATAAGGTTTGTAAGCCCCATTTCGTCCCTGACCTTTTTCATAGCCCTGCACTCAAGAGCATATCCTTCCCTGTAGCGCTCATCAAAATAGCGGGAAGCTCCCCTGAACCCTATCATGGGGTTGCTTTCCTCCATTTCAAAGTAGCTGCCCCCAAGCAGGCTTGCGTACTCATTGGTCTTGAAGTCGCTCATACGAACTACAACCGGCTTAGGATAGAAAGCCGCAGCAATGGTGCTAACCCCCTGAGCAAGCTGCTCGACAAAATAATCTTCTCTCCTGTAGCCTCGGGTAAGCTGCTCGATTTCCCGAAGAACCTTAAGGTCTTTAACCTTCTCAGGGTGCACAAGAGCCATCGGGTGAACCTTGATATAGCTCGTAATGATAAATTCCAGCCTTGCAAGCCCAATTCCGTCATTAGGGATCATGGAAAAGCCAAAAGCCTCTTCAGGGTTTCCGAGGTTCATCATAATCTCGGTTTTCGGGCGTTTCATATCTTTCAGTATCAGGGTATCTTTATGAAAAGGAAGAATCCCATCGTATACAAGCCCGTCCTCGCCTTCGGCACAGCTAACCGTAATCTCCCTGCCTGTTTCAAGCACTTCGGTTGCGTTGCCTGTTCCTACAACTGCAGGAATCCCCAGCTCCCGGCTGACAATCGCTGCATGGCAGGTCCTTCCTCCTTTGTTCGTGACAATCGCAGCCGCGGTTTTCATTACAGGCTCCCAGTCCGGAGTTGTGGTATCCGCAATCAGGATTTCTCCCGGTTTAAAAGAAGGCAGGTCTGAGATATCAGGAATTACATGGGTTTTTCCGGATGCAATTTTGTCGCCTACGCTCCTACCTCTTGCAAGGATTTCTGACCTTTTTTCAAGCACATAGGTTTCAAGGATATCTTTACGCCGCTGGGACTGAACCGTTTCAGGTCTTGCCTGCACTATGAAAAGTTCGCCTGTTATGCCATCCTTTGCCCATTCAATGTCCATGGGCCGCGATTCCCCGTACTTCTCAGAGTAGTGGTCTTCTATAGCAATAGCATACCCTGAAAGTTTGAGCACTTCTTCGTCACTGAGACAGAAGCGCAGCCTGTCAGCTTCAGGAACCTCTACATTCCTGGTGAGCACTTTTGAATCGCCGCGCCCATAGATCATCTTGATCTCCTTGCTCCCCACTTTTTTCTTGACAATCGGCTTAAATCCCTGCCTGAAAGTCGGCTTGAAGACGTAAAACTCATCGGGATTGACCTGTCCCTGAACAATGTTTTCTCCAAGCCCATATGCACCTGTGATAAAAACCACGTCCCTAAAACCGGTCTCCGTATCCAGGGTAAAAATAACCCCGCTGGAAGCAAGATCCGACCTGACCATTTTCATGATTCCTATGGAAAGAGCAACCTTGAAATGATCAAATTTATTGGTTACGCGGTAGGAAATAGCCCTGTCAGTGAAAAGGGATGCAAAGCAGCGTATGCACGCATCTCTAAGCCCCGGATACCCCCGAATATTCAGGTAAGTCTCCTGCTGGCCTGCAAAAGAAGCTGTAGGCAAATCTTCAGCCGTTGCCGAACTTCGCACGGCTACGTCTGTATCTTCCCCGTATTGTTCGCAGAGGTGGTCATATGCGGTCTTGATCTCCTCCCAGAGATCATCCGGAATTCCTGCCCCAAGAATCAGGTCTCTTGCAGCTTTTCCCCTTCTTGCAAGGTCTGCAATGTTTGAGGTATCAAGCCCTTCCATCGTGCTTTTAAGTTTCTCCAGAATTCCTCCGGCTTCAAGAGTATGCCAGTAAGCCTCAGCAGTAACTGAAAAACCATTTGGGATCTTTACTCCCTTTGAAGTAAGTTCCCTGTACATTTCCCCAAGTGAAGCATTCTTCCCACCGACAATCGGGACATCATCTATCGTGGTCTCTTCAAACCAGCGAATATATTTACTTTTGTTATCAGACATCTCCCAGAAAGCCCCCATTTTAAAATTATTTACTGTAATCTAAAATATGTGGCAATACATTTAAAGCTTCATGTAGATTTTGGGAAGTTTCTCACTATATGTACAGAGAGCTTTTTATTGAATCTTGCCCTCAATATAATTGTGCTCCTATGAAAAAAATGAGTTTTCCGCTATGTAAAAATCGGGAAAGAGATTACCTGCAGATAAAGACAGGGAGCTTAAATTTTAGTAAATAAATAGCAACAAATAATCCTTCCTTTAGAAAAATATTTATAGAATAACATTTTCAATAAAAATTTACACCCAACATAATTTCCTGTTGGATTTAAATTACTGATTTTATTCTTTAATTTAAGTATTGGTTCTGGTTCTCCCAGTACTCGATCTCATTCTTTAATTTGAGTATTAGTTCTCTCAGTACTCTATTTTGTTCTCGGACTCTTCCCACGCCTTAAAAGCCTTCAAAGCCTCTTCCCTTAGGAGCTGTCGGAATTCTATATTTCTCTCCTGAGGAGGGAGTGAGATCTCACTATAAATTAAAGAATCCGCAAAACCAATTTTTTGAGCGTCAGATGCCGTATTGGCAAAAACGACTTTACCAATTCTGGCCCAGTAAATCGCCCCAAGGCACATTGGGCAAGGCTCACAGGAAGCGTAGATAGTACAGCCGCTGAGATCAAAAGTCTCGAGTTTCCGGGCTGCTTCTCTTATTACATTTATCTCGGCATGAGCCGTAGGGTCATTAAGTACAGTAACCATGTTGCAGCTTTCTGCAAGGATTTCCCCTTTTCTGACGATTACTGCCCCAAAAGGACCTCCTCCTTTCTTCACATTTTCAAGTGAAAGTTCGATTGCCCTTTTCATAAATAAAGAATCTTCATCTGACATTTTTACTCTCTCTTACTCTCTTATGGTCTTATTCACTCTTCTCAAGATTTTAATTCAAAAGTACAGTTCCTCTTTGCGAAGTAACTATATACATAGCCTGGTTTTACAGGAAAATCCTTAAGTATAGATCTATTCAATAATATCAAACGATTATTAAACAATTGTCAAAGATTAAATAATCAGTTGGAGTGAGAAGTTTGACAAAAAAGCAATTTACTGCTGAAGAGGCAAAAGCAGTTGGGGAACAGCTTGGAATAAAATGGGATAAGTTTGATATTGACCAGTTCCGCAGAGGCATGGATGTTGAGCTCGAACATGGAACCCAGGACCCCTTGACAAACGTTACTAACGACGATCCCATAATGACAGGGAAAATCGCCCTGGCTCATCTGAACGAATTTCCGGATTATTATGACAGGCTGGAGGAAATGGAAGAAGAAGCCGAGAAATTCTGGGAAAATAAGTAAACGCTGAGTTTCAGAGTCCTGTTTTTATTTTTTACTTAACTTTATTTTTTACTTAACTTTATTTTTTACTTAATAACTTTATTTTTTACTTAATAACTATATATTTATCAAGTTTTACTTCACTATATCTTATATACCAGCTTGTGCCATAGCCAGAGCATATGGCGAGCTACAAAGCCCTTGTAAAAGATGTTATCAAAAAAGCTGACGTCCTTCTTGAAGTAATAGATGCCAGGTTTCCTGAAGAGACTCGAAACAGTGAAGTTGAGCGCGAGATAATCCGCTTGAACAAGCCTTTCATTATAGTAATCAACAAATCCGATCTCGTATCAAGAGAGAAACTTGAAAAAACCAAAGCCCGCCTCTCAAGAATTGCACCTGTAGTTTTTGTTTCCAGCAAGGACAGGTCCGGAACAACGATGCTGAGGCACCAGATACTTGCGTCGGCCGCTATAAAAGCCGGTATAAAAGGGCAGGATATTCTGGTCGGCACCCTGGGCTATCCCAATGTTGGCAAATCTTCAGTAATCAACGGCGTTACAGGCCGACACCGGGCAAGTACATCTTCAGTATCCGGCCACACGAAAGGCGTCCAGCATGTGGATGCAGGTTCACGCATCATGTTTATAGACACGCCTGGAGTGATTCCTTTTGACGAAAAAGACGAATATCTCCAGGGCCTGCTCGGAATAAAGGATGCAACCCATCTTAAGGACAAAATCGGTGTCGCTTTGAAGATAATTGAAAAAATGCTTGCAGAAAATAAAGCAGCCCTCGAGTCTTTCTATAGTATCGCACTCAAAGATGAGACTTCCTATGATGTGCTTGAACTGATAGGCAAACAGTGCAATTTCCTGCAAAAGAAAGGCGAAGTGGATGAAACGCGGACTGCTACCAGAATAATCAATGACTGGCAAAACGGGCTACTCCTTATCTGAAACATTGGTGAGGTTCTTGATTAAAGAACAAATTTTTCAGATTTCAGGTTATGTTTTTCCCAGAGAATAATAAGGCAGGAAGGATCTGTTAGGTGGGGTGAGAAGGATCAATTTCACCTCATTTCCCTGAAGCGATTTGCGATTTTTTCAGGCAGCTCATCCCGGTTTTCCTCATTAACTATCAAAACCTCGAATTCTTTCCTCATCCTCTGAACCAGCTGGTGACTGCTTGACCGATGCAGCACTGCAAGAACCGGTTTATCGGATTCCAGGACTACCTCAACTGCCGAAACGAAAGCTTCGGATTTGAGCTCCATCGGCCCGACCTCATCGATAACTATCAGGTCACATTTCAGGGCACTTCTGAGAGCATTTGACCCGATTTTTTCAAGGTCTTCCAGGTTAACGTGATATTTTCCAACTCTCGGTCCGCTTCCTCTGACGCTGCTCAGGACTCCGATTTTTCCAGTAGCAAGGTCCCGGATCGAAAAACCTTCCCTCTTTCCTTCTTTTCGGATTTCGGCAGTCTAGATGCCGCTTATTTTGAAGCAAGGCTGGCCGGCAAGTTTTTCAGCAGCTTTTGCCACAACTGTTGATTTTCCAATACCCGGACTGCCGGTTACTGCGATTCTCAGCATGGTATCTTTCATCCCCCGTTGTTTTCCCATTTCCCAGAAAAATATAGAAAAATATAACTTGATTTTACTTAAATTAGCCAGCAGTGAGGTTTTACGTTGGCTATAAAATAATTGCAGGATATACTGATACATCAAAAGCTTCAATTAAGCTAAATATAGTAAATATATCTGGAAATATATATGGAGTTAAAATTATGACCACAGACCAGGAAATTCTTACCAGACTACAGGAGATCGAGAAGAGAATGGAAAAGATGGAAGCTTCACTCGAAAATATTAATAATATCCTGAAAAAGGTCGAGCAAAATACCTATTTCGGGTGCTATATGCCGGAGGAGAAGCTTGAGTAAAGAGATAAAGAGATAAATTATCAGATTTTCCAGATGATTTTCCAGATTTTACTTTTTTTGATGATCCTCTGTTAATCACTTGATGTTATTCCGAGGTAACAAAAAAGACGTATCAAGGTCGTTCTTGTCCCGCGCAGAGGCGCGGCTGGAACTTATTGTTTTCGAATAATAAAAGAATACTTCAGCCTTATTGGATAAATTGAGTATCAAAATATTAACCAATTCGTGGTGGACAAATAGATTTTCAAAATTCTACTTTCTTTTGCTTTTACGACTAACTAATTTATTTTTAAAGTTTGAAAAGATCCTGGAAGGAAAATATCAGCTTATACGGATATCCGGTTTGTTTTTGATCCTCAGTTTTGTGGCACTTACTATTGCTCTCCTGGATTACCTGGGAATTCTTTCGTACCACACATTTTGAGATGTAGCAGAATTCTTCAGTGCAATTGTTTCAAAAATAATTCATTTAGGACTTGCGCACTTGAGGAACAAAATCAATTACAGCAAAAACTATGGATTAAAGTCACATTTTAGACAGTTAACGGTTTAATGCTGTTGATTTCATTCGAATACCCTGCTAGCTTGCTGCGGGGATGGAAAACTTCCCCGGTAACCGTTGATGATAAGTAATTTCTCAATTTCATCTTTGGTTATTAACTTCTGCTCAAACTAAATTGTTTAGGGGTATTATTTCCTTTAATGGAATTTAGCGGTGGCGCGAACATACCCCGTTGCTTGCAGCGGGGTGCGCCAGCGCAACTTTGATTTTCCAGTTCAACTGCGTAAGTCCTATCATTTTTCTAGTGGGTTTGCGTCTTTACATTCTTTTTTCGGAAAAGCCGGTCGCTTGCGACCGGTGAAAGCCCGAGGTTAAGAAAATGCAATAACCTGGTAGTTCCTGGAAAAACAAATTACCAGCGATTCTCAATTGTTTTCCCTGTTATTTGTTTTCCCTGTTATTTGTTTTCTCTGTTATGAGTAATTTTATAGTTTACCTTTCCTCTGCCTACGTAATCCCTGACAAGCATTTCTCTTGGGAAGGATTCCATTTTTCAGGCATCCTGGTGGATCTTTTTCCATTTGTCAAGCTTCCAGACCATGAAGAGATTTTCGGCTTTTTCGGAAAACTAGAGGCACATCTCCTTCACTTGCCAGGTTTAACTTTTCAATATACATCACTGGTTTTTTGGATAGACTCCAAGTCACAATAATTCTGAAAACTGAAAACGATTTTATTCTATAAATTCAGAATACGAAATGAATATTATCTCACGAATATTATAAGATAGGGGGAGTAAAATGGGTAATATGAGTAAATCCATAGAAGTTCCATATATTGCATCAAATCTCGAAAGATGTATGTGTTCTCAGTGCCCTGTACAATCTGAGAGTGCATGTGCACTGGAAAAAATGGGAAACTTCAAAAGTGAAGCGAAAAATTTAGGAGAAGGTAAAGCTCCATCGCCGCAAAGTGTTCCTGGAGTCTATTGTTCGGCAGGTGAAGCTATCTGTAAAGACCTAAATCCTAACAAAGACTGCATTTGTTATACCTGTCCTGTCTGGAAAGAGCACAATCTGGAGAATGCAAACGTAGTTAAGTATTACTGCGGTAACGGTAAGGCTTAATTCCCTTATTTTATCTTTTTAGGACCTGTACAGTTGAACTTAATAACTAAGTATCAAATTTTCAACTGTTCAAAATGTGAATTTGACTATAAATAATTAGAACTTACGCAGTTGAAATGGAAAATCAACAGCTATATTAAACCTTTAACTGTTTAAAATGCAAATTAAAACCATGGTATTTAGTGTAACTGATTTTATTGTGATTGATTTTAGTGTAATTGATTTTAGTGTAATTGATTTTGAACCTCAAGTGCATAATTCCGAACTACATTAAATTCTTCAACTACTTATCTCACTTACTTTTTCTCCAGGATTCTTTCTACTGCAATCACAAAATTTTCAAAGTTCTTCTGCCATTCAGTGTCGTGTTTAAGCATTTCCTGGACAACTGTGCCCTTATCTTCCATTTCTGCGACTTTTGGCTCTATCGGAAGTCTGGCAAGGATAGGGATATTGAAATCTTTTGAAGCTTTTTCTACTCCTCCATTCCTAAACACTTCTATTGGCTTGCCGCAGTGAGGACAGATCAAACCATGCATATTGTCGACAATACCTATAATAGGAACATTGAGTTCTTTAGAAAATCCGATTGATTTGCGGACGCTGACGAGAGCTACGTCCTGAGGAGTTGTTACAAGTATTGAGCCATCAATCTCGGGGATCAGCAAAGCCAGGCTCAAAGGTTCATCTCCTGTGCCCGGAGGTAGATCTATAATCAGAAAATCGAGAGCTCCCCAGACGACGTCTTCCAGTAACTTTTCAATGATTCCCATTTTTAATGGCCCTCTCCAGATGATGGGAGAATCTTTATCTTCGAGTAGAAAACCTATAGACATCAACAAAAGATTGGGTAGGACCTCAACTGGCATTATGCCTTCTTCGCTAACTTCTGGCTTCATAGATTCCATACCGAAAATTGTGGGAATAGTCGGGCCGTGAATATCACAATCAAGGAGTCCAACTCTATATCCATGCATAACCAGTCCGATAGACAGGTTTGCTGCAACTGTGCTTTTTCCAACTCCGCCTTTCCCACTCATTATCAGGATCTTACGCTTGATGCGTCTGAGGTTAACTACCATTTTGGGTTCAGTTGGTTTTTTCGATAAGCTTACAAGTGGTTGAACCTGATCTGTCATTTTGATCGCCTGTTTAAATTTTCCCTTTTTCTCCGTTAGTTATCTCTTTAATGAAAACATCTTCACTAATAATGTATTACCTTTAGACACGGAACTGATCCCAAAACTCAGAATTACCAGAACTCAGAATTACCAGAACTCAAAATTACCAGAACTCAAAATTATTTATCTGAATCTCGGATTCCGAATAATCAGTCGATATTCTGACCACAAGAATAGTTTGAAACTTTATTAATTTGTATATAAAATTCATTTTGGGTGGATTTTAAGCTAATTCATTTAAACCTATTTCGGTAGATCTGTATATATTCCAGATCTTTATAACTATTTTAATATGCAATGGGTTTCTTTATACTCAAAATTAAGTAAATAAAGCCATATATGTCCCCAATATGAAATTTACCAGTCATAAAACTAAAAGAATTTGCATGTTAACTTTAGTTTTCCATCTCCTTTTGATTTTCCAGCTTCTTCTGTTAATCACAACAATAAATCCCAGGATTAAAATTACAATTCCTATTAATGAATGAATTAAAATTACAGGAGTAACTGTTTGCGAAACTATGGCGTCGTATGTAAAATTAATCATATGAGGGACAGATAAGACGACTAGCAAATATCCGAATGCGGATATCATATCGTGTTTATTTAAATTTCCTTTACTTAATTTCCCTACCCTTACTATGATGAACCCAATAATGATAAGTATCAAGGCTATTTTTTGCAAATCAAAAGAACTCAACATGAAATTATCACTGTCTATACCCGACATTTAGTCCCCAGAGATAATAATAGTATAGGAAATATAAAAATAATCCTGGTCTAGTTGGTCTAGTTGGTCTAGTATTTATCAACAGCTAATATTTATTTCAGTTAAATACCCCGTTGCTTGTTAGGGTGCGCGTGCAAATTTGATTTTTAACTGTGAGCAGGCTGACGGTTCTTCCTCACGATAGTAATTCTATATTGACAAAAGATATATATGATAAATATAATTCCTGTTTTTCATTTTTCAAAAGGAACTACGATACAGGCAGCAGAAGATAGATAGCATGGTCAGAAATGGGGAGTACAAAAGAGAAGCAGGTGAACAAAATAAAGATCTTTTCACCACCGCCTTCAAAACCACAGTTCCTGTGCTTCTCGGGTATATTCCTCTCGGAATGGCTTTTGGATTCCTGCTTGATGGTGCAGGATATCACTGGATCTATGCTTTTATTATGAGCCTTTTTGTCTATGCAGGCTCTGGCCAGTTCCTGGCAGTAGCTTTACTTTCTGCCGGCGCAGGACTAACTGAGTTTGCCATAGCCACATTGCTTCTGAATTTCAGGCATGCTTTTTACGGTTTGTCCCTGCTTGAGAAGTTTTCCGGTATCGGCAAGATTAAACCTTACCTGATCTTTGCACTAACCGATGAGACATACGCTCTCCTGACCACAACAGATGTCCCGCAGGGCAGCTCAAAATCAAAGTTTTACTTCTATATTGCAGCCCTTGACCACTCATACTGGATCGCAGGTTCAGTTCTGGGGGCTGCACTCGGCTCTTTCCTGGATCTTAATCTTGAGGGCATGAGTTTCGTGCTGACTGCGCTATTTGTGGTGCTGACCATAGAGCAATATTTCAGTTCAGAGGCACGCTTTCCCTTCATAGCCGCAGTTGGTGCAGGAGCCCTTTCTCTTATTCTGTTCAGCTCTGACAATATGTTGCTTGCCTCAATCGTTCTTGGAACCCTTATCCTGATTGGCAGGGAAAAGTCAATGCAGAGAACACAAAGAAAGCAGGAAATGGAGAAAACACAGAAAATGCAGGGAATTTCACAAATAAAGAAAGAAATTCGGTCGATTAATACATCCATGCAGTCTGTTGAAGACAAAATAAAGGAGGAAAACTGATGCTGAACGCTCTTCAAATGTTCATTACCATTGCAGTCATAGCGCTTGCAACCTTTGCAACCAGAGCTCTTCCGTTTATATTTTTTGGATCAAGAGAACCCCCTGCAATGCTCGCAGTTATTGAAAAAAACCTGCCTCCTATGATTCTCCTGCTGCTTGTGATCTACTGCCTGAAAGACGTTCAATGGCTTACAGCTCCTTATGGGATTCCGGAATTGTTCACCATATTTGTCGTTGCCGGGCTGCATTTCTGGAAAAGAAATGCCATGCTCAGCATCTTTACAGGGACGGCGCTTTATATGGCACTCGTACAGTTCAACGTTTTTTCGTTTCTCTGACTTCTTCTTATGTCTTTCATTGATCTGGTTCTCTTATTTTTCAGTGATCCAGTTCTCTTGTCTTTCAGTGGTCCAGTTCTCTCGCCTTTCTCTGGCAAAAATCTCCTGTTTTTCTCTGATATATGCATGTTTCCAAATTCTTCATATACCGGGATTCGGTTAAATCTGCAATCTGTTAAAAGTCTGGATCTATAAAAAAGCCAACTGAAAAAAAGACAAAAATATTTATATGCATCCATAATAATGCTTTTGTAATAAGTGACCTTATATGAATGAGAAAAAAATTGATGAGTCTTTACTAAAAAGTAAAGGATTTCTGCCTCAGAGGCAGGAAAACATGTTTTCAATGCGTCTGAAGGTCGTGAGTGGGAATCTGGATGTCGAAAAACTGCGAGCAATTGCAGATGCAGCCGAGAAGTATGGCTCTGGCTATGTTCACATAACCTCAAGGCAGCAGATTGAGGTTCCTTTTGTTAAACTTGAAGATGCAGAAGCAGCAAACACCGAACTTGAAAAGCAGGGCATTTCAGGAGGCTCTATCGGAAAAAGAGTAAGAGCAGTAGTCGCCTGTCAGGGAGATAGGGTCTGCAGAAACGGGTTGATTGACTGCGAGAGCCTGGCAAGCAGGATCGATGAAAAATACTTTGGGGAAGCTGTCCCTAAAAAGCTCAAGATTGCAGTAACAGGTTGCCCTTCAGCCTGTGTAAGGCCTCAGGAAAATGATTTTGGAGTCATGGGTACGGTAAGGCCCAAAACCATCGAGGAAAATTGTGTCGGCTGCAAGCGCTGTGAAAAGGCTTGTAAAGTGGGAGCAATAAGAGTTCTGGATGATAAAGCCTCTATAGATACTGAAAAATGCATTCTCTGCGGAGCATGTATTGCAGCCTGCCGGAAAGATGCTCTCAGGGCAGAAAAAACCGGATGCACAATCTTTGTTGGAGGCAAGGCCGGACGCCAGCCCATGCAGGGGATAAAGCTTCTTGAGCTTGCAGACGAGGAGCAGCTTTTCTCAGTCCTTGAAAAAACCTTTGAGTATTACAAAAGAGAAGGCCTTGATGGAGAAAGGTTAGGAGAACTCATTGACAGGCTCGGTATTGATAAGTACAGGGAAGAAGTCCTTTCCTGAGCTTTGTAGAAATCCTTAGTTTCAGCCGAAATGAGCTTACAATTCCTTTTTTATTTTAGATCAGTGCTTCGATTCCAAAATTAATTCCTTATTTCCTAGAAAAAGCCGTGATTTACGGATCCTATTAAAAAGTCAAGTTTTATGAACTTCCTTCGGAATCGCAGTATTAACATTTTTAATTTTATGATATTAGGAGCGCAGAGGGTCATGAATACCCCATTCTTTACAGGCTGTCCGACAATTATTGGTAGTAATAAAAAAGTGCTAAAAAGAAAGCAAATAAGGCCTTTAAATCAAAAAAGAAGGAATTCTTTTATTATCTAAAGTAATTGTTGGACAGCCTTTATAGGGTGGGGTTGCCGCCCGCAATTTGATTTATCTTATTTGAAAATCTATCCTAAAACCCACATTCCACAGTATTTTTTGAAAATCAATATTTTTTCTGATATCGTTTTTGGTCTCTAAATATGGACATGGGATAACCTGTAAGCCTATCTCAAGTATTTTCCTTATATTCATCTTGAGCGAACGAAGTGAGCGAAAAGGGCCCCGTCCTCCCGAGACGGGACTCGGGTGACGGAACTCAGGTGACGGGACTCGGACACTAGATGTTCCAGTCTTGATTTTAAAACTTCGATTTTTTCACAGAAATTTTTCTACCAGACACTCACTTGCCGGGACTATTTGAAGAGCCTATAAAGGAGAAGTCTTTGTGAGACGTTTTCTTATGAAAAATATGCTTTTTTAAATTTAATTCAAGAATCTGCAGGTGATACGAGATGACGACCAGGATAGGTAGCGCTATGAAGATAAGGATGACATCATGCAAAATTGGACTACTTATAAAGTGTGTCCCTGAGTTCCAGAGCGCCAGAAATGGTCTGTGGAACAAATAGATACAGTATGAAGCTGTAGCGACATATGTAAACACAGAGCTCAGGTAACTTGAAAATTCATTGTTGATAAATTTCATTGCAAACCTGTATTCCAGAACACAGAATATTATTACGAATAAGTTAAGAAGCACAGAATCAATAATGAATTTTAAGATAATGTAACTCAGGCCCAGTGAATTTGCCATACTTTCTAGCATTGATATTACCATAGAAGACCCTATGGTGCCGCTGCTTGCTTTAATACTGAATGAAGCATTTTGATCCAGGAGAAGGGTTGTTCTTGAGCCCAAAACAATAACCAGTACAAGCATAACAGGAAGGGCAGCCAGCAGTATCTTGACAAAAGGATTTTTCTTGTTAATTATCATTGCCTTTTCAAATAGGCTTTCTTTACAGGTAAGAATCCCAAAAACAAATATCGGGAAAAACGTATAAAAGCGGTACTCAATAATGTTAAAAGTTCTCGAGACTAGCAAGCATCCGAGAAATATGAGAGAAGAATAAAGTAAGATCTGTTTTGAACTTTTTGAAAGCATAATGATGAACGGGTAAATTGTATAGAATACAATAATTAAACCTACAAAATATAATGTCAGCATTGGGGATACATATGCAGGAGCAAGGAATATTTGTAATCCCAGTATATGCATGATTAGATTATGAAAACTAAACACCTGTTCGGCATTGGGAAATTCAAAACCTGAGTTTAGCCTTGGAGCTAATATAAAGAACACAAGTGTAAAAGCGGCGAGAGCTGCCCAGTAAAGGGGATAAATCCTCAGGAGTCGTTTCCTGTAGAAAGACAATACGCTCTGGAACGAGTTTATTGAATGGTTGTTATAATATAACAAATATCCACTCATAAATATAAAAAGTCCCAGTCCCATATTTGCAACAAAAGGATCAACGGCATAAAGAGCTAATTTGAGATAGGTGAAAGATAAAAAATTACTTAAGTGAGCAGGAATAATCATCGCTATTGCTAAAGCTCTCAAAAAATCAAATGCAATTATTTTGTTTTTCATAGTCTCGATTCCTATAAATGAAATACCATATAAATATGAATTGACCTCTATATATTCTGTTTACTAATAGTTCAACTTAAAAAAATAATTGTTATATAATAATCATAATTGTGCTAAAAAAGTACCCCTTTCCTTTATATATAAACCCTGCGCTGTTTTTATTCATAATTATATATAATAATTACTCCGATGCTAGTTTTGATGTTTATTGCTACAGGTAAAGTTTGGGTCTTGTAGATGAATTAAATTCCTCTTATAAATATAAAATGCTTCAAGCGCACTATATACAAAAAGTTCATTGATTTTCGTAAGTTTCTTGAAATCTGGGTCTATGAACATAGCATATAGAAAATAAAAAACTAGCGATAAAGATCGATATCTGGTGGAAAGGACAGGAAGAAATTCCAGCTGATCTGTTCACGCCTAAACAGTAAACTCAATTAAGCTTAACAAATAACATAATCAAGGCTTAATAAACAAATCTGCGCTAAGGTAAATTCTGCTTAAATAGCCATACAGCCATATTGGAGTTTTTTCATGAAAGCTTCGGATCTTTTTGTTGCCCAGCTTGAAGAAGAAGGCGTTGAATATATATTTGGATTGCCAGGCGAGGAAAACCTTGACCTACTTGAGTCCCTGAGAACTTCCAGAATCAAACTGATCGTAACAAGACACGAACAGGCTGCGGCATTTATGGCTGCAACATATGGGAGGCTGACCGGAAAGCCAGGAGTCTGCTTTTCAACACTTGGACCAGGAGCCACAAATCTTGTTACAGGCGTTGCCCAGGCACAGCTTATAGGAGCACCTCTTATTTCCATATCCGGACAGAAGGCTTTGACTGACAACTGGCAGGCCCGTTTCCAGCTTGTAAACACTGTCAGAATGATGGAGCCTCTCTGCAAAAAGGCTGTATCCATTACCGATCCGGGAATGATCCCTACAGTGATCCGTAATGCCTTCAAACATGCCGAAGCTGATAGGCCAGGAGCTATACACATTGAGCTTCCGGAAGACATAGCTGAAGAAGAAACTGAGGCGATAGTGCAGAAGCGAAGCGAAATTAAAATTCCTTACCCTGATCCTGAGGCTGTAAAAAGAGCTGCGGCTATGATCTGTGAAGCTAAAAATCCCCTGATCATAGTCTCCTCAGGAGCAAACCGAAAAGCGATCACTGAGGAACTCGAAAATTTTGTCGAGCGGACAGGCATCTACCTGGTGCATACTCAGATGGGGAAAGGAGTCGTCCCTGATGACTGCAGCTACAGTCTTTTTGCCACAGGGATTCATGCAAGGGACTATGTTAATTGCGGAATTGACGGGGCTGACCTTATTATCACTATTGGTTATGATATAGTCGAATATCCTCCATACCTGTGGAACGGTACACTGGACAAACAGATTATAAATATTGATTTTGTGGAATCCGTGCCTGACAGGTACTTTAACCCCACAGTAGAAGTCATAGGGGATATTGCTTCTTCAATCCGGGAACTTGCTGCAAGTATTTCGGATAAACGGGAATTTCCGATCTTTGAACACACCAGGAATTTCATTAAGGAAAAAATAAATACTATTGCCAGGAAAAGCTACCCTCCTATCCCACAAGCCGTAGTTCAGAGTGTCAGAAAGGTGCTGAGAAGAGAAGACATAATCACGCTGGACAATGGGATTTATAAACTCTGGTTCGCTCGCCTTTACAAGACCTATGCCCCAAATACCGTGCTCCTTGACAATGCCCTTGCAACCATGGGTGCAGGTCTCCCTTCAGGGATTACTGCAAAGCTTCTTCATCCGGAGCGCCGCGTGCTTGCAATCTGTGGGGACGGAGGTTTTATGATGAACTGCCAGGAACTTGAGACCGCAATCCGCTATGAAATTCCTATTGTTGTCCTTATTCTTAATGACAATGGTTTCGGCTTTATTAAGTGGAAGCAGAAAAAAATGCATTTTGAGGATTTCGGGCTGGACTATGGAAATCCTGATTTTTCACTCTTTGCAAGGAGCTTCGGGGCTGTGGGTATCAGGATCAAGGAAGACGATGACCTTGCAGAAGTTATAGAGAACACTTTTGCCTTGAATAAAGTGGCAGTTATTGAGTGTCCGATTGACTATTCCGTAAACTATGAAACTTTTTCGATAGAATTGGGGAAGCTTACATGTAAGTTCTGATTGGAAAACGTTTTTCAAAAATCCACCAATTGAGGTATCGGAAAGACCAGAGAATGATTAAAAAGCCCAAAAAAGACCCTAAGTAAAAATCCTGAAATTTCATAAGAAATCATTTGAAGTGAACTTATTACTCCGACACGGGTATTCTGAACCGGGTATTCTGAACCAAGTAAATGAACATTTCCTTAGGAAGATTGAAGTTCCGATAAACACTTGTTATGGCCCGACAAACGAGGAGAAAAGCGTTAAGGTGAAATAAAGCGTTAAAATGAAATAAAAGCGCTTATTTAGTCTTATAAATTTTAAGCGGTTCTTGAGCTTGTGGTTTCATATCCTGCTGATTTTAAACCTGATTTTTCAAAACCAGAGGTTGGCCACAGGTTAATTGAATCGCAAATTAAAATTATCTATCTAAATGAATAAAGTATTTCAGGCATCCTCATCAGTTAAGGTATCCTTTTCTTTCAAGCCATTCAATCTGGGGCCTTGTATATTTCCAGATAACGTCGGCTTTGGAGTTCTGAATTTCCCATGGGTTTGCTATGACTATATCACCTTCGCGAATCCACATTCTCTTTTTTTTGGACCCAGGAATTCGTCCCATTCGGACCACGCCGTCCATACACTGTAGTGTGACTCTTTTAGAACCAAGTAAACTTAGTACTGTTGCCAGGACTTCGTTTCTGTCCTTTTGAGGAGTGCGTACCCTTGTTACTTCATGAGTATCTCCTGAAACCGATTTTCTTGATCCTGAATTTCGGTGTCTGATAGTGCTTCTGTAATTAGCCAAATTAAGTCCTCCAATGCTGATTTTTATTTTAACTATTTCAATTTTGAACAGGCTTTCCCTGATTTTATTCTCAGTTCTGCTTGTTTTTCCATCTTTCGGGATATATTTATAGATCTTTACCTTAGAGATCTTTAACATTTTTAGGGATACTTGGTTAAATTTTATGATTAAGTTGTTATTTTTTGTTCTGTTTTTTGGTTCCCAAGAAATCTCCACAATAATAGGTAAAAACAAAGAGAATAATCAACGAAAGTAAGCTAAGTGTCAATTTGGATTATTTTAAAACAACTCATCCTTTATATTGACACACAGTTAAGATCCGATTTAGGGCTTTCTGTGATTAAAAATTTATTCAATACAATAAACTGACCTTCTTTTGGTCTGTTTGAATAGAACTTCGGTCTCAACCTCGTAGTCAGAACAGATAACCTTGTGCGTTTCACTGGGGCCGCTGTTACCGCCTCTGAAACTTCCTCGGTGAATGTTTCGGTTGCTGCCGCGTAAGAAACCTCCATCATAAAAACCCATTTTCCTTGTCGTTAAAATCCATTATTGTTTTATTTCCGTTTATAGCGGATACCTGTATTCGATAAAAACATGATCGGATATAATTATCGATAAAACAAAAACGGAGTTATTAATAACAGATTGTACATCTCTTTATTTTCAACCGCTTCTTCGTAGTTATTTATTTATATAAATCTTTCTGTGTATAAATAGTTAGAGAAGTCAAAAAATACAAAATAAGTGATAAGAAATAAAGATCTTATTCAAAAAAAAGACATCAATATACGTGAAATAGACATCAATATACGTGAAATAGACATCAATATAAGTGGCAATTTGTTGGCTTGATTTAAATAAGTTACAAAAGAATCTAAAATCCATAAATTAGTTACGGGGAAGATTATAGTCGTTCAAATAAAAATATTATCCAATATGGAATTATAAAAAAGAGAGTCCGTTTGGTCTGCCCAAGCTAAACGAAACGGACAATTTATAAAATAAATTTTTTTGAGTGAACTTAGTATTTAATATCTGTTTTCTCTGGGTTTCCTGTGGTTAGGAAGACAGTCTCTGCAGTAGACTGGTCTGTCAGGGTCAGGCTTGAAAGGTACCTGAGTTTCAGCACCGCAATCAGAACAGGTTGCGTTGTACATTTCCCTGGGAGCTCCGAAACCTCCACGGTTGCTGTCTCTTCCCCTGAAGGAATTTCCTCTGTCATTAAAAGCCATTTTCTTTTCACCTCCGCTTACAGCGGATAGTCCATAGTTTAAAAATAAGGTTGTATATTGCTCTTTGATTAAAAACAGAAACTAGTTTTTAATAACAGATTATACATCTCTTTATTTTTAATGTTCTTAGTATACAATCACATTATATAAGTTTTACTCATAAAAATCTAAATCTCGCCGAAAGTGCTTACCGCTTTAGAGTTATCTCTATTTAGCCTAATTTTTAAAAAGTTATATCCAGATAGTTTACTACGGATAGAAACTACAGTTGTAAGTCGAACTCCATCATCCAGATGAGAAAAATCGAGAGAGGTTAAACACTAAGTTAGTGAGCTGAATGAAACCGGTAAAAATAAAGGCTTTTGGGTGATTAAAAACAAGTTAAAACAGTTAAAATGGAGTTAAAAAGAGTAAAGGTAAGTTGAATAGATTAAAGGTAATTACTTGAAGAGGGAATATGTAAGAGAGTAAGAAGTTAACCGAAAACTGGTTAAAACCGAAACACAATCAGAGTCAGCTGGTTTTATCAAGTTTTACGGTAATATTTCGGTACTTATTTGAGATACCCTTTTCTCTCGAGCCACTCAACCTGGGGCCTTGTATACTTCCAGATCACATCGGCTTTAGAATCCTGAATCTCCCATGGAGTGACGATTACTACATCCCCCTCGTGGATCCACATTTTCTTATTTTTGGATCCGGGAATCCGGCCCATTCGGACTACACCGTCCATACACTGCAATGTGACTCTTTTTGAACCAAGTAAACTTGATACTGTTGCCAAAACTTCGTGATTTTCCCTACGCGGTGTGCGTACTCTTGTTACTTCCTGAGTAGTAGGCACTGAGCTTTTAGTCCCTGCTTTTCTCTTTCTTATATTGCTTCTATAGTTCGCCAGGTTAATTCCTCTTATTATTAGTTTATATCTGCTGTTATCATGTCATATTTTATTATGTCATATTTTAATATGTCATATTTATTATGCCAGATTTTTCAAAGCTTCTGTATCTACGGATGCTTCATGTAATTTGATGTTAAGGTTCATAAATGGATAGGGATTAAAGAACCCTTTAAAGATCTGAAATCTCGGAAAAACCCTGAACCTCAGGAAAATATTCCCAGCTTAAATATTTTTAAATGTTCTTTAGCGTTACTCTTTCGTTTACACTGAGAGTTTGCTTCAAACTTCCGTCAGGGCATTTTTTAGATAATAACAATTTATAAAAAGCACATGCAATAGTACTTATCCCACTCAACAAATAAATTATGAAGATTTATAAAATCCAGGGTTCCGATATCCTTCACCAGTCATAAGGTAAAGACACAGCTTAAAAATGGAACATGTGTTGAGATTTTTCAAATCAACACTTTAATTGAGTATTACTTAAGAAGTTTTATTTTAAAACTTCCTGTGGTTAGGAAGGCAATCCCTGCAATAAACCGGCCGTCCTTCAGTCGGTTTGAATGGAACCTCAGTCTCAACCCCGCAGTCAGAACAGATAACCTTGTGCATTTCTCTGGGGCCGCTGTTACCGCCTCTGAAACCACCGCGGCCGCTATTTCGGTTGCCACCACGGTAGGAATTTCCTCTGTCATTAAAACCCATTTTCGTTCACCTCCACTTATAGTGATACGTATGTTCGATAAAAACATGATCAGATATAACTTATTATTTAAAAACAAAAATGGAGTTTTTAATAACAGATTATATGTCTCATTATTTTTACTGAATATATAACCACTTCCATGTTATATAAGATTAATCCAATACTAACCGAAAAAAATAGAAGCGAGTCCCTCAAAGAGAAAAGATCCTGGTATGAAGATTATATATAAAGAATAAAGGGAGTTTGAAGAATAAAAAGAGTTTGAAGAATAAAGGGAGTTTGAAGAATAAAGGGAGTTTAAAGAATAAAGGGAGTTTAAAGAATAAAGGGAATTTGAAGAATAAAAGGAGTTTGGAAACCCCCTGTACAGGAGAGTTTCCAGTGATAGAATTGAAATTGAAAATTCTGGAATTTCTGAATTTAGAACTTTCTGTGGTTTGGTAGGCAGTCTCTGCAGTAAACCGGTCTTCCTTCAGCTGGCTTGAATGGAACCTGGGTCTCTGTACCACAGTCAGAACAAACTGCGGGATACATTTCTCTGGGGCCGCTGTTGCCACCTCTGAAACCTCCGCGATTGTTGTCTCTGTTTCCCCGGTTGCTATCTCTTCCCCTGAAAGAGTTCCCTCTGTCATTAAAACTCATTTTCGTTTCACCTCCACTTATACCGGATATAGTCTAGGTTGCTATAAAAATAAGATCTATACATTCTTTTATTAAAAACAAAAGTGAAGTTTTTAATAACAGATTATATGACTCTTTATTTTTACTGCCAATATGTCCCAAGCTCTTATCTTATATAAATATATCTACGAAGAATCCGGAATTCTAACAATAAAAGTCTGCAAATGAAAGAAAATATTCGGGGCCTTAAATCGCTGTTTTAATTGAAAAAAGTAAGTATACGGCTTGACTTAGTAGTCATGTTTCAGCAATATGGGAGAGATATTAAACAAAAATGGATTAAAAATTGTAGGATTTCATCCGGATTGATATCCAGTGAAGATAGCTATTGTTTTAAGGCTTCAAGTTCCATTTTTACTCCAAGATATGATAAAGGAAAACAGAACAACTATTATATTTTTCTGTAGTTGAAAGCCCATTAAATTTGAAGAGGATACTAAAAATCAATTTGCAAAGAATAATATATAAAAATTAGCTTGCAGAATATAATTTACAAAATGAACTTACAAAGCTAACATGCAAAGCTAACTCAAAAAAAATAATATCCATAGCCGAAAAAAATAATTTATCTTTTCAACACGATTGCAGTGTTGTGGAAAAAAGAATTAGGACTTTGAATCCTTTGATTCTTCAAAATTAACTTTCTGAATTAACTTTCCTGAATTAACTTTCCTGAATTAACTTTCTGAATTAACTTTCTGAATTAACTTTCTGAATTAATTTTCTGAATTAATTTTTTGAATTAACTGAACTTTCCAATAAGCGCGCTTATGCTTTCACTCGTAACCATACCTATAACTCGGTTTTCAGAATCGATTACAGGAAGCGCGGAAATCGAGTAATCTTCCATTATTGAGGACGCAGTCTCGATTTTATCGCCTGAGAATACGTATTTCACGTCGCGGGTAATTATCTCATTCAGCTCGGTGATTTTGCAGGCAACGGCTTTTGTAATATCCCAGGAAGTGACTATGCCTTCAAGCTTTCCATCCTCTGAGACTACAGGCAGATGATTCACTTTCTTTTTTACCATAAGGGTTGAAGCATTTTCAATCGTTTCATTTCTGGAAACCGAATAGAAGTTCTGGTACATGATGTCACTTACAAGAATCTGTGAAAGAAACCCCCTTATAAGGTAGTTGAGCTGCCCTTCCTCAAGCAAAAAAGCATCATGCCCATACTGAGACCTGATTTCCTCGTATTTGGCATCAACCCCATTTGCAGTAAGTGCAGACACGATTTCCTGAGACTGGTAGGGAGGATAGAGCCAGTCTGAGGTTATTGAAATCACAAGGTATTTTGCAGTAACTCCGGAAAGACCCTCTATAAGAGACCCGTTTTTTGAAAGGTCAAAGAAATCTACGGCTTTTGTAATATAGAGGTATGAATTGGCATCAAAACGCTTTGTAAAAGTATCTCCCTGGTGGTTCAGGTAGCTTTCGACCTGGAAATTCGAGGAATGGTCAGAGAAGATTTCTGAAGAGGCTTCTGGAGCGGCTTCTGAAAAGATTTTCGGTAGATTCGGGCCTGCTTTCTCCTGCTGAGCTCTCCCGAACTTCTTTTGCATCGAAGCATCGCTTAAGTATGTAATATGGCCTATCATGCGGGCAAGCGCCAGGCCCTGTGAAGGAGTTTTCTTTCCGTAATAGTTACCTTCGTTCCACTTTGGGTCATCTGTTATCGCTTTTCTTCCGATTGCCCCGAATGCGATTTGCTGAGGGGTTGTGGACGCAGTTGTTGCGATTGCAATTGCTTTTTTAACCATTTCAGGATAACTGACCGTCCATTGAAGCACCTGCATTCCGCCCATTGAGCCGCCTGCAACCGCAAAAAGCTGTTTTATTTCCAGGTGCTCGACAAGCTTTTTCTGGGCATTTACCATATCCGCGATAGTAAGTATAGGAAAAGAAATACCGTAAGGTTTTCCTGTTTCAGGGTTAATAGAAGAAGGACCTGTAGAACCTTTACAGCCTCCAATTATGTTTGAACAGACGATGCAATATCTTTCCGTATCAAATGCCTTATTCGGGCCAATTACAATGTTCCACCAGCCCGGCTTTTTGTCTCCTGCATGAAATCCGGCAGCATGAGCATCGCCTGTAAGGGCATGGCAGACCAGAATAACATTGCTCTTATCCGCGTTCATCTTCCCGTACATCTCGTACTCTATCCTGACATGAGAAAGAGTCTTTCCGCTCTCGAGCCTGAAAATTCCAGGAATTTCATAGTTCATTGAACGGACTATCCCAAGATTCTGGCCTTTTTTTCCCGAAAAAAGGTTTTTAAAAGAAGGAACCTGGGTCGAGATCTCCATACTCATACCTCGGAGAGTGCCTGCTCAATATCAAAAATCAGGTCCTTTGCATCCTCTATTCCTATAGAAAGCCTGATAAAGTCCTCAGTTACGCCGCAGGCACACTGTTCTTCTTTTGATAGCTGTTCATGAGTGGTTGAAGCCGGATGAATTACAAGGCTTTTTGCATCCCCGATATTAGCGAGATGAGAAAAAATCTCAAGCCCTTCAATAAACTTTTTACATTCTCTGGCTCCACCCTTGATCCCAAAGCCTATTAGTGCGCCGTACCCCGATTTAAGATATTTCTTTGCAAGTTCATGGCTGCTATGGGATTCAAGCCCAGGATACGAAACCCAGGAAACCTTAGGGTGCTTTTCCAGGAATTTTGCAATCTCCAGGGCGTTATCACAGTGTTTTTTCATTCTGAGAGGCAGAGTTTCAAGCCCCAGGGTAAAGAGGAATGAATTAAAAGGAGAAATGCATGCCCCAGTGTCCCTGACGAACTGCACTCTTGCTTTTGCGATAAAGGCAGCCTTTCCAAAGGCTTCCTTATATTTCAGGCCGTGGTATCCGGGATCAGGCTCGCAAATCTCAGGGAATTTTTCAGGTTTCCAGTCAAAGTTTCCTGAGTCAACAATTACCCCTCCTATAGAAGTCCCGTGACCTCCTATGAATTTTGTTGCCGAGTATACGACTATATCTACTCCGTGGTCAATTGGCCGTAAGATCAGGGGAGATACCGTGTTGTCTACAACAAGAGGAATTCCTGCACCATGAGCGATTTCTGCGAGTTTCTCAAAATCAGGGATATCAAGCCCGGGATTTCCTATTGATTCCACATAGATGGCTTTTGTTTTTTCCGAGATTGCGTTTTTGAATTCTTCAGGCTTACCGACGTCTACAAATTTTACGGTTCTTCCGAGCTTGGGGAAAGTGTAATTGAAAAGCTCGTAGGTTCCTCCGTAAAGCTTGTCCCCAGAAATTATCTCATCTCCGGGCCTTGTGAAAGTGAGAAGTGCGGTTGTAATTGCAGCCATTCCTGAGGCTACTGCAAGGGCACCTATGCCTCCTTCAAGGGCAGCTATTCTTTTCTCAAAGACGTCGGTTGTGGGGTTCATAAGGCGGGTATAAATATTACCTTCTTTCCTGAGCCCAAAAAGATCGGCAGCTTCCTCAGCGTCCTTAAATACATACGCTGCGGTCTGATAAATCGGAACTGACCTTGCTCCTGTAGCCGGATCAGGTTTTGCACCTGCGTGCACGGCAAGGGTAGAAACTCCCAGGCTTTCAGACTTCTTTTTTTCCCTACTTTCTTTTGTCTGAATTTCTTTTGTCTGAATTTCTTGATTTTCCTTGCCTTCTTTTTCGTTCCGATTTCTGTTTTTGTCCGTCATTCTATCTTATCTCCAGCCTAATCTCCAGCCCAAATTTCTTTACTACCCGCCAGGCTATTTCTCGGAGTTTTTTTATTCGTCTTTATTCATCCTTATTCGTCTTTACTTGACTGATATTAATCTTGGGAAAAGTCAGGAGTGAGAATCGAACTCACATAATTCCGGGTTGCAGCCGGAAGCATCACCACTCTGCCATCCTGACGATTATTCTCTTTTTGTATATGTTCACAATCTTCTTACATATGTTCACAAATGTGATTATCTTCACAATCGTGAACCTATTATAAATAACTACCTACTAAATAATAAATGTTAATACAGACAATTATTTGTAATAATAAAAAGGAGTATAAATAATTATTGTCAATAATCTGCAAACACAAATTTGAAAGTTCCGGAAAATCTTTTATGAAAAATATTTTGCGAAAAATTCAGGAGAACGGACATGAAGACATTACCTTTTTCCTTACTCTTTCCGTTCTCCTTACTCTTTCCATACATCAAGATCCGCTAATCTCAAGCATCCTGTCCAGGACTTTTCTGGCTTTAACCCCTATATTTTCTGGGACATGAATTTCATATTCCAAATTCTGCAAGCTGTTCAGAATAGCCTCGAGAGTTATTTTCTTCATATTGTAGCAAAAAGTCTTTTCTGACGCAGGATAGAACTTCTTATCCGGGTATTTCCTTTTCAGGCTTCGAACAATTTCTCTTTCGGTTCCTATTATAAATTCCGTGGAGCCTGAACTTCCCACTTCTTTTACAATTCCTGAAGTGCTTAGAATCCGGTCTGCAAAGTTCAGGACTTCGGTTCTGCACTCGGGATGTGCAAGAAATTCAGCATCAGGATGCAGCTTTTTTAATTCCTGTATATTTTCCTCACTGATGTTATCATGAACATGGCAAAATCCGGGCCAGAGATGTATCTTTTTATCAGTATGAAGTGATACGAAAGCTCCGAGGTTCCTATCTGGAATAAATATAATCTCCCTGTCATCAATTGAGTTTACCACGTTTATTGCATTTGCCGATGTGCAGCAGATATCGGATTCGGCTTTTACGGCCGCCGAACTGTTTACATAGCATACGACTGCAGCTTCAGGATGTTTTTCTTTTGCAGCCCGTAGAGACTTAACAGTAACCATATCCGCCATAGGGCAGCCTGCATCGGGTACGGGCAAGAGGACTGTCTTTTGAGGAGAAATTATTGCTGCCGATTCTGCCATAAAATGAACGCCTGCAAAAACTATGACATCGGCTTCTGAATTAACTGCGGCTTTGCAAAGGGAAAGCGAGTCCCCAACAAAATCCGCAACTTCCTGAACTTCGCATCTGGTGTAAAAGTGGGAAAGAATTACTGCATTCCTTTCGGCTTTAAGTCTTTTTATCTCTTCTATAATTAACTCGTTTTCCATAATAATCTCGTTTTGACAGATAGTCTCACTTTAATCCCATTTTGATCAATTTCATTTTGACCAATTTCATTTTGATCAATTTCATTTTGATCAATTTCATTTTGACCAATCTCATTTTGACCAATTTCGTTTTGGCAAAACTCTTTTCAGTCTAACTTATCTGGAACAACAAGAGTTACTCTTATTCTGTCCACGGCTCAAGCCCTTTTTTCTTTAGATAATCGTTAATTGCTTCATGGATCGCCTCTTCTGCAAGCATTGAACAGTGCATTTTTATCGGAGGAAGTCCGTCAAGGGCTTCTGCAACGGCTTTGTTTGAAAGTTTCCAGGCTTCTTCAAGAGTTTTTCCTTTAATCATTTCAGTTGCCATACTGCTTGATGCGATCGCAGCTCCGCATCCGAAGGTCTGGAACTTCACGTCCGCAATCCGATTATCTTCTACCTTGAGGTAGATTTTCATTATATCTCCGCACTTCGCGTTCCCAACTTCTCCTACGCCATCACTATTCTCAATGCTTCCCATGTTTCTTGGATTTGAAAAGTGATCCATTACTTTAAGGCTGTAATCCATGAGCTGTCCTCCAGTATTGCTTTTCAATTGCGTTCTCTCAATTATAGGATTGTTCAAAAACTCTCAAAAAGTATTCAAATTATTCAAAACCTTTTAAAACGACTTCGTATTCCTTCAATATCGTTCACCGTTGCCTGTTAAATACTGCCTCTCTTAAATACTGCCTTTTAAATAGTCCTGTACTCTTTCGGGGTAAGTGGAGACATGTTTCTTAGCTTCTGCACGATCTCAGGCAGAACCTCAAGTACTCTGTCCACGTCTTTTTTGGAATTCATCCTTCCAAGACTAAGTCTGAGTGAACCGTGAACGATTTCGTGAGGGACTCCGCAGGCTGTAAGCACGTGTGAGGGTTCAAGAGAAGAAGAGTTACATGCGCTTCCGGTAGATGCAAAAATTCCTTTTGCATTCAATAGCAGCAGAAGCGATTCGCCCTCTATGTATTCAAATGTGACATTTACATTATTTGCGAGCCTCTGTGTAGGATGCCCATTGAGGTGGGTTTTTGGGATTTTCAGAAGACCTTTAATAAGGTGCTCTCTCAGCTCAAGCAGGGTTTTATTTGATTCTTCAATTTCGGCTGTTGCAAGCTCTATAGCTTTTCCAAGACCCACAATGCCAGGAACATTCTCGGTTCCGGCCCTTCGTTTTCTTTCCTGAGCCCCACCGTGCAGGAGGATATCTATTTTTGTTCCTTTTCGGATGTAGAGGGCTCCGCAGCCCTTTGGGCCTTCGAACTTGTGTCCTGAAAGAGATAGAAGGTCGATATTCATTTTTTTGACATCGATAGGAACATGGCCTATCGCCTGCACTGCGTCCGTATGAAAATAGATCCGGTTCTCTTTAGCGATTTTTCCGATTTCCTCTACAGGCTGGATTGTCCCTATTTCGTTGTTTGCAAACATTATGGAAATAAGGATAGTATCGTCTCGAATCGCCTTTTTTACTTCCTCAGGAGATACCATTCCGTATTTGTCAACAGGCAGGTATGTTACCTCAAAACCCTGTCCTTCC
Organism: Methanobacteriota archaeon; assembly: GCA_023399215.1. Lineage (GTDB taxonomy): Archaea > Halobacteriota > Methanosarcinia > Methanosarcinales > Methanosarcinaceae > Methanosarcina. The sequence continues at coordinate 48,453 of JAEWQJ010000037.1, read as the reverse complement.
AGCCAGGCACAGGTATGAAGGACTGCGTGGTGTTCTATAGAAGAGGTGATTATGTGTCTTCCTTTATTCCGGTTTGCAAAGGCAATCCCCTTAATTGCCCAGTTATCGGATTCAGTGCCTCCGGATGTAAAATAGATCTCGTTTTCTTCAGCCCCGAGAGCATTGGCAACTTTTACTCTTGCTTTGTCGATTGCATGTTTTGAGATTTTTCCGATCTCATATATAGAAGAAGGATTTCCGAAATTCTCGGTCATGTAAGGAAGCATCTCTTCGACAACTTCTCTTCTTACAGGCGTTGTAGCAGAGTTGTCCATGTAAATGGTCTTGTCTTTAATGGTCACACTTGCACCTTCACAATTGTGAATACCCATAACAATTGTGACTATATAAGTTTTATCGTAAAATCTCGCGGAAAAACTTAGAGATATGCAGTAGAAATCCCGTAATCTTTTTGTAAATTTTGTAAATTGTTAAAAATCGAGCCGTTTTCTGTTAAGTTTTATTCCTTCTGAGACCGGCAGGGAATCTTATTATTATTTTTGTTACTGAAAATAATATATATGTACATAGGATATATTCTTTCTCAAATGTAAAATCTCAAAAAGTGATGATAATTATGGAAACTCCGTGTCAAAAGATTGTGTGGGATCTGGTCCCCGCAATAAGGGCCAGTCTTGCAATCGAACTTGTAAAAAAAGGACAGTCACAGGCAGCGTCGGCAAAGTTGCTGGGGATTGCTCCGTCGGCAGTTTCCCAATATATTTCGGGAAAAAGAGGCTACAGAATTGAGTTTCAGGGTGAGACTAAAGAATTGATCGAAAAGCTTGCTCAGGACCTTATCGATAACAAAGTCAGCGACTTTGTAGTAAGAATCTGTGAGATCTGTGTAAGTGCCAGAGGAATTGAAAATAAATGCAATAGTGAATGTGGCAAGGAAGAGAAAGCTAATTCTAAAACGGAAGAAAAAGAGGACGATAAAAAAGAATCTGAAGCATAAAGCCGGATTTTATCAATTCATTTACTGCTTTCAGAGCTCTATTATTGTTTTTAGTCCTTCTACTTTTTTCAGTCCTTTTACTGCTTTTTCAGTTTTTTACTGTTTATCTAGTTCCTTACTGTTTATCTAGTTCTTTACTGTTTTCCCAGTTCTTCACTGTTTTTTAGATTATGCTGTCGGATTCTTTTTGTTCTTATATACGGGTTTCCAGTAAAGAAACTTCTCGATAACTATATTTAACATGAGATTAATTCACAATTGTGAATTTCCTGTGAATTGTCTGTATGTTGCCGTATATTGCTGTATATTGCAGCAGTGCCGGCCGCTCAAAATATTATCTCAGGCTGATTGAAAAATCATCCGATAAACTGTAATGAGCCCTGAAAAGGTTTGAGTGTAAAAACATACGTGATTGGCAGCTTATAATACAACCGAGTTAATAGAATTTAATTAATATATTCTAATTAATATATTCTAATTAATATAATCTGATCGAATTAAAATACATGGAACCTGAAAAAAGTAAGTTGCAGGAGACGGTAAAAGTATGGGGCGAATATATTCCGACGTAACCTGGACAATTGGTAATACACCTCTTGTCAGGTTAAACCGCATAACAGAAGGTCTACATGCGGATGTGTTAGCTAAAGTAGAGTCTTTTAATCCTATGGGAAGTGTGAAGGACAGAATAGGACTGGCGATGATTGAAAAAGCCGAACTTGAAGGAAAAATCAAAAAAGGTACCACTGTTATTGAAGCCACCAGCGGCAACACCGGCATCGGACTCGCCTGCGTCTGCGCTGCCCGTGGCTATAAGCTCATACTGGTTATGCCTGAAACAATGACGGTAGAAAGAAGAAAACTGCTGAAAGCCCTGGGAGCAGAACTTATCCTGACCCCAGGAACGGAAGGAATGAAAGGAGCAGTTAATAAAGCCGAGCAGATGGCTGCTGACGATCCTTCGCTTTACTTCATAGCCCAGCAATTCCAGAATCCTGCAAATCCAGAAATTCACAGACGTACAACAGCTGAAGAAATCTGGAGAGATACGGACGGCAAAGCAGATGTCATTGTAGCAGGCGTGGGAACAGGCGGAACTATCACAGGCATTGCCAGCGTCATCAAAAAACGGAAACCTGCTTTTAAGGCGATTGCAGTCGAACCTGCCGAATCTCCCGTACTCAGCGGCGGAAGCCCTGGACCACATAAAATCCAGGGTATCGGTGCAGGTTTTATTCCTGATGTACTCCAGCTTGACCTTGTAGATGAAGTGATCAAAGTAACCGGAGACAACGCCGCTGCTACATCCCGGCGCCTGGCAAAGGAAGAAGGCATCCTTGCAGGCATATCCTCAGGTGCTGCTACCTATGCTGCACTACAGGTCGCAGCCAGGGAAGAAATGAGCGGGAAGACGATTGTTGTTATCTTGCCGGATACTGGAGAACGTTATCTGAGCACTGACCTCTTTGACTGATTTGTCAGCAAATGTTTGACCAATTTGTCAGCAAATGTTTGACCAACTTGTTAGCAACGATTTGACCGATTTGTCAGCAAATGTTTGACCGATTTGTCAGCAAATGTTTGACCGATTTACCGACAACCGTTTGACTGATTTGTCAGCAAATGTTTGACCGATCTATCAGTAACAGTTCTATCAGTAACAGTTGGCTGATTTGCCAGTAACTGCCTGACGGTTTACCAGCAATTGTTTGACTGATTCGTCTGAGGCTGGCTGACCAATTGATTTGACAATTAATACCGGAAGATTTCGAATGGGAATCAAGGAAGATATCAGGACCGTTTTTGAAAAAGACCCCGCAGCAAGGTCTACGCTTGAGGTAATCTGCTGCTATCCGGGCCTTCATGCTATCTGGATACACCGGATATCTCATTCGCTCTGGGAGAGGCACTTTTATTTTCCGGCCCGTCTGCTCTCTCACATTTCCAGGATGTTAACAGGTATTGAAATCCATCCAGGGGCAAAGCTTGGAAGGCGAGTTTTCATAGACCATGGTTCCGGAGTTGTGATTGGAGAAACTGCTGAGGTAGGTGATGACGTTCTGATATATATGGGAGTTGTGTTAGGAGGAACAGCTCTGGAAAAGGTAAAGCGTCATCCGACTATTGAAAATGACGTGGTTATTGGTTCAGGAGCATCTGTACTTGGACCGATTACTGTTGGAAGAGGCGCTAAAATAGGCGCCGGCTCGGTTGTGATCCGGCCGGTCCCAGCCGGAGCTACTGTTGTGGGAGTTCCTGCAAGAATTGCAGAGACACATCCTTCGGTTTCTGCAGGTCAACTTGACCATGATAAACTGCCTGATCCCGGACTTATTGTGATAAGCCAGATACTTGACCGGCTGAGTAGGCTAGAAGACAAGTTACATGCACACGAAGAGTTAGTTTCCGGACATGAAAAAACTCCACAAGGAACAGCGCTTAAGGATGAGCAAATTTATTCCCTGCTAAAAGACGTGGTCGACCCAGGGGTAGGGATGGATATCGTCAAACTGGGCCTGGTAAAGGAAGTAATAGTCGACGGACCAAATGTAGACGTAAACCTTGTATTGACAACAAGCGCCTGCCCTATGATCGAGTATTTTAAGGAACAGATCCGGCGAAAAGTCCTGAGTGCGGAAGGGGTAGAAAAGGTTAATGTCAATATCCTTGATGAACCCTGGAGCTGGGATCGAACCAAAAAAAAGGTCGTTCATTAAAAGTAAACGTCTGTTAAAAACTGTTTTAACTCACTTTTGGATTTTTTGTTTCCAAGACCAGAACTCAGAGGAAAGCTCACTAGGTAATCAAAGGATAGACTTGGACTCATGCCTGGATTGAAGCAAAATGATTTATGGCTCTTTAGTCTCGAAAACCAAAAAGAAAGTTTTTTAAACACCAATTTTTATAGAATTTTTTGGTGTTTGGCAGTTGGTCGACCAAGAGAAAATTCATAATCAATGCCTAATTGATGATCCAAAAGAGCGGATACATGCGTTAGAGGAATTAAAGAATTTCTTCTCATTCATGCCAGATAAACAACAGGCATGGGATGATTTACATAGACTAACAAATGATGAAGACATCGATGTGAGGGAAAATGCTACCGAAGTCCTTGGTTCTGCGTTTTCCCAAATGCCAGATAAAAAACAGGCATGGAATGATTTACATAGACTGACCAATGATGAAGACCGTTATGTGAGGTCTAGTGCTGCCGAAGCTTTTGGTTCTGCATTTGCTCAAGTACCAGATAAAAAACAGGCATGGAATGACTTAATCAAACTGACCAATGATAAAGACAGTTATGTGAGGTCTAGTGCTGCCGAAGCTCTTGGTTCTGCTTTTTCTCAAGTGCCAGATAAACAACAGGCATGGAATGACTTACATAGACTAACTAATGATGAAGACTGGCTAGTGAGGTCTAATGCTGCTAAAGCTCTTGGTTCTGCTTTTTCTCAAGTGCCAGATAAACCGCAGGCATGGAATGATTTACATAGACTGACAAATGATCTAGATTTCTTTGAGAAGTCTGGTGCTGCCTCTGTTCTTGGTTCTGCGTTTTCTCAAGTGCCAGATAAGAAACAGGCATGGAATGACTTACATAGACTGGTCACTGATGAATATAGTAATGTAAGGTCTAAAGCCGCTTTTACTCTTGGTTATGCATTTTCCTACGTACCAGATAAACAACGGGCATGGAACGACTTAATTAAACTGACAACTGATAGATACAGTGATGTGAGGTCTGAAGCTGTCTCCAGTCTTGGTTCTGCATTTTCTTATGTGCCAGATAAACAACAAGCTTGGAGTGACTTAATAAAACTAACCAAAGATAAAGATAGAGATGTAAGGTCTAAAGCCGCTTCTACTCTTGGTTATGCATTTTCCTACGTGCCAGATAAACAACAGGCGTGGAACGACTTAATTAAACTGACTAATAATATAGATTGGAATGTGAGGTCTGGAGCCGCTTCGGCTCTTGGTTCTGCATTTTTCTACGTGCCAGATAAACAACAGGCATGGAACGACTTACATAGACTGGCCACTGATGAAGACTGGGATGTGAGGTCTGGAGCCGCTTCAGCTCTTGGTTCTTCTTTTTCTCAAGTACCAGATAAACAACGGGCATGGAATGACTTACATAAATTGGCCACTGATGAATATAGTAATGTGATAACCTATGCGAATCACTCTCTTGGAAGAGTTTCTATATTCAAGGCTTCCCAGGCCGAAACAGATGAAGATTACAAAAAAGAATTAGAAAAGGCAATAGGATTTTTTGAAACTGCAGCAAAGGAAGGATCTTACTATAATCCTGCTCAATTTTGTCTTCCTTTTTATCGCTCATTCCATACAATAATTTTCAAAAAACAGGAAGCTAGAGAAGAGGTGAACAAATATCTGGAAGAAGCTAAGGATGCAATTAAAGGCTCAGAGAGCAAAAAACAGCTTTTTGAAGCTGTCCAAAACCTCGCAGAAGCATTAAAAGAAGTCCAGAATTTGGAAACTCTAGACTTACAGGCGATGAAAGATGAGCTTAACTTCTATAGAAAATACTGTGATCATGCTGCAGAACTAATGAAATGCACTGACGAAAAGGCACCGTTTGCGACAAAAGTTCTGAGAAAAGGGCTGCCCATTTTAGATAGAAATTTGAAAGCTATTATCGAAGAGATTCAAGAGAAAGCAAAAAATACATACAAGCAATCTCAAGGAACTGTCACAGAAGAAATTGCATACTCTGTTTGTAGGAAAGTTCAAAAATTGGAAATGGGTAGTCCAGAAGAAATGACACAAAAGGTAGAGGATATTGCATACGCCTTAAAAAAGAAAATTGGATACATTCCCGAAAATGAGTATGTTTTGAATAAGATTGAAGTAATGAGACACGAAAGAAATCTGGTAAAACAATATGAAGCCCTACTTTTTGTGATTGAGCAAATTCCTACTATCACAGTAGTTCCAGAAAATACTGTTATAGAAAATATCAATAAAGTAGGTCAAGAATTAGGAACAAAATTGGATGGTCTTTCTCAAGAAATGAATGAGATAAGGATTGGCTTAAGCCCTGGCATAACACAAGAAATCGAAATTTCTTCAGGAATTGAGATCTCAGGAACAGGTGGAAAGCTTATAACAACAATTCCTTTGCAAGAAATTTCTTACGCTGAACTTAAAAAAGATTTGCAAAGGATAAAAGGAGAGAATATTAGCAAATTGTCTGAGCTTCCAAAAAGATTAGCTAACAGAATTAAAGGATATTTATTGCTGAAAGATAGAGAAGATATTATTGAGCAGTTAACTTAAAGTGAGTTATCTTTAGTGATCAGTTAACGATATATCTAGTGCCTGTTTTACTTGCTTTATACTTGAATGTCAAAATGGCTTTAACCGGCTCTGTATTTTTTTGTCTGTTAATCTGAGTGTCTACTTTTCATGATTGTTTTGTTTTAATCATTTATATATAACGATATAATCATTTAAATACATTTAAAACATATAGTAATATGGAGATATAAAAATATGTACAAACCTCCTAACCAATTTCATTGCCTTGATGCCGATGTTTGGATTGAGATTCCAAATAGGGTAATAGGCGTTACTGGTAATTGCTATGTTGGACGGGATTACATCCCTAAAAACGGTAAAACACGATATGATGTGAAGGTCTTCGTTAAAAAGGTCAAAATGGAACAAGAAAATCCTGATACATTGATTAAAGACAATGCTCTAGAATTATCTAAGAGTAAGTCAGATGACATTGGAACTTTGATTGAGAAAGGAGTGAATCTAAGAAATTTTAAAAAATATGACGAGGCCCTGCAAATATTTGAAGAAGTGACAGAACTCGAACCCTCGAATGCACAGGCATGGCATAATAAAGGAATTATTCTAGGAATCCTTAAGAAGTACAATGAAGCTCGGGAAGCATTTGAGAAAGCGATGGAACTCGAACCGGAGAAAAATCGTAGGGATTGTAGTGCTCGTCATCTTCGTTCCGCTCGCAATAGGACCTCTGAAAGGAATCAGGGCAGCAACGTAGAACAGTAAACTAAACGAACATAAAACTTGATGACTAAACATTTCAAATGAGGGAATAAGAAGCGCAATATTAGACCCACGTATTTTTGGGATTCGAAAGTGATGCTTCAAATCCTGCCCTCTTTCCCTCTTTTTCTTCAATTGTTGTGGCAGGTCACTGACGAAACAGACCACATTTTGTAATATCTAAACTTCTCCTAAGACCTGTAGCTATTGAGTTCAAATTAATGAAAATCCTTTATTGCAAAGGATTTCTACAGAGCCCTTTAACCTAACTCCTTTATCCCAGCCAACTGAACAGTTTCGAAATGTGGGCCGCTCGATATTTAAACATTAAAAACAAAAAAGCGCCCAGAAATTTATTTCATAAAGCGCTCACTGTGTATCCTGTGCAGGATATATATTCATGCCTGCCCTTTGTTCTAAAGAGTTCATTTCTTCTATACAATGGTGATCTTTTGTCTACAAAAATTAACCGTGAAAGTTTTATTCGGTCTATTGCAGACCTTTTAAGAAAAACGGAAACCGAGCTTCCTGATGATGTGGTGAATGCAATCAGGAAAGCTGAGGCCGCAGAAGAAAATCAGGTTGCAAAATTTCAGCTTCGGGCAATCCTGAAGAACCTTGAAATTGCAAAAAACCACAGGGTTCCCATGTGCCAGGACACAGGCATCATGATCTTTTTTGCGGAAATCGGGAGCGAGTTTCAGCCAGGTTTTGACCTTGAGGCTGCAATCAGAGAAGCAGTGATCCTTGCAACAGCCAAAATTCCTCTCCGACCAAACGCAGTCGATCCCCTGACCCGAAAGAACAGCGGAAACAATACAGGGGTCGGAATTCCGGATATTCACTGGAAAATTGTCCCCGGAAACCAGTTAAAGATCACAGCTGCCCCTAAAGGTGCAGGTTCGGAAAATATGAGTTCACTGCATATGTTTAACCCTACAGAAACCGGAAGCATCAAAAACTTCGTGCTTGAAACCATAGTGAATGCCGGAGGAATGCCCTGCCCTCCTCTGACCATAGGAGTCGGTATTGGGGGTTCCTTTGATGCGGCAGCCAGGCTTGCAAAAGAATCCCTGCTTGAGCCTCTTGACGTTCCGATGGAGGGACTGGAAAGAGAAATCTTTGAAGCTGTAAACGCCCTTGGGATAGGCTGTATGGGGCTTGGCGGCAGCACAACTGCCCTTGCAGTGCGCATAAAAAAAGCTCACTGCCACACTGCATCCCTTCCGGTTGCAGTAAATATCCAGTGCTGGGCGAATCGACATGCTTCGGTTGTGTTTGGGGGGGATGAGTAATGGAATACCACCTGAAAACTCCGCTGAAGAAAGAAGATGTCGAAAAACTCAATGCCGGAGATATTGTCTATATCTCAGGAGAAATCCTGACAGCCAGGGACGAAGCCCATGCAAGAATTCTCGAGATGGGAGAAAAGAAAGAAGAACTTCCTTTTTCCCTGGAAGGTGCTGTAATCTACCACTGCGGCCCCCTGATGCAGCAAACCGAAAACGGCTGGAAAGTAGTGTCTGCCGGCCCTACGACCAGCGGCAGGATGTCAAAAATGACTCCTCCTCTTCTGAAAGCCCATAACGTCCGGGCAATCATAGGAAAAGGCGGGATGAAAGGCGTAGCAGATGCCTTAAAGAATGGGTCTGTTTATCTGGCTTATACAGGCGGATGTGCAGCTCTTGCCGCAGAGTTAATCAAGGAAGTAAAAGCCGTCCACTGGCTTGACCTTGGAATGCCTGAAGCTGTCTGGGTGCTCAGAGTGAAAGAATTCGGGCCGCTTATTGTAGGGATTGATGTAAAAGGAAAGGATATTTTTGCAGAGGTAAGAGAAAAAGCTCAAAAACAGCTTGAAAAGCAAGTGTAAGTTTCTGAAAGGCTTGAAAAACAGAGACAAATTCTTAAAAGGTTTGAAAATCAAGTGTAAGTTTCTGAAAAGCTTGAAAATCAGAGATAAAGCCAGTATTTCTTCATTAGCTGGCAGCAGAGATTAAAGGTGATAGGAAGACGTCGTCCGGGTCTTTACCTCACTCTCGAATAGGCTGTCGGTAGGTAGCTAATTCGGAAAAAGGTTTTTTGAATAGGCTACTGGATTCTCAGACTTTTCGCAGGTTCAGGAAGAATGTCTTGCAGAGTTCATTGAAGATATCTCAAAGCTTTGCTCACTTGTAATTGTTTTCAAGCTGTCGGAAAGCTTTTACAAGAGATTCCATTTTTCTAACAATGATTTTCCCGAGAATGGAAAGCTCATATATCTTTTCTTCCTGAATCACGAGCCCTTTTTCCTTCAGTTTTTTAAGCTGGGGCAGGATCGCGACTGAGTTCGTATTAAGCTCATTATTGATCTCTTCAATTGTCCGGGGTTTTTCTTTGAGGAGGAGAAGCAGGTCGGTCCTTTTTTCGGAAGACAAAAGAATTGTGATCAGGTCAGATCTCATCACCTTTACTTTATAAAGGATAAATATATATTTTATCATCCTTAAATTTAAATTCCTTAATAAATTAGTTCAAGGATTTTGCTTAGTAGAAAAGCCCTCTTTTTCAAATAGTATCGCCAGAAAATGGATAGACGTTTTTTACTCTCAATAAAATGGATAAAATAGAAAAAGCATATTCATTCTGCAATATATTTCAAAAAATTCATCCAACCTTAAATCCTCTCATATTCTTTCGAGCTATCGACTATTTTTAGATCTCAGTTTGCGAAGGAACCAGGATCTCAGGCGGGAGAAAGATTGAGATAATTATGCCGAGTATCGTAAAAACCACCAGTCCCCAGAGGGAAGCTTTTATCCCATGGATTCGGGCGATTTCGTTTACTCTCAAGACCTTCTGTGAAAAGTCAGGAGGAGCATCTTTCAGGATAGCTGTCAGTTCTTCATCGCTCAAAAAGAGGGCGTTATCCTCTACTGCCAATATCACGGAAGGCTTGAGATCCTCTGGAATAGCAGTACTGTCATTAATGAGGTTAGTGGCTCCTCCAACCAGACCCACAATAACTATGGAACCCATAAGGGCAGTTCCAATAGCCATGCCCAAATTCTGGGAAGTGCTCATAAGAGCAGCTGTCTCGCTTGTCCTTTCAGGAGCTACCTGGGAGAGGACGAGGTTCATTACCTGAGATGATATAACTCCTGCACCTATGCCTATTAAGGCAAAACCGGTCAGCAGGGCAAACCCTCTGACCTCCACATTAATGGTTGCAATAGCCAGTAACAGCCCTGCGATAAGTACAAGCAGCCCGACCTGAATAATGCGCTTTGGGGCTATGCGGGAAGATAACCGAGATGCTGTGAGCGAAGCGATTAAAAGTGGTATGGAAAGGGGAAGGTAGAGGAAGCCTGTCTGAATAGCATTAAGGCCCAGGGCGATCTGGAAGAAAAGAGCCATGCTGAACAGAAAACCTCCCATAAGAACGGTCTGAACCATCTGGACAAAAATACCTGAAGTAACCCTGCGGTCCCTGAGCACGTCAAGTCTTACGAGTGGCATCTTCCCCAGAGTAATGACATGAAGTTCCCAGAGGGCAAAACCCAACAGGATAATGCCTCCTGCTGCAATAAATACCGGGGTAGGGGAAAGCCCGAAAGGAGAAATTTCAATTCCTCCTATTGAGAAGGGATGACGCGCCTTCCACCAGCCATAGGTCCCTGCCAGTAATATCCCAAAGACAATAAGTCCCATTCCCAGCGCAGAGATTATCGAGCCGACTATATCTAGCCTGGGTTTCTCTTCAGTCTCAAGGGGTGCATCCAGAATATACCGGCTTAACACCAGGACAATGAGCACGATCACTACTTCCCCGCCGAAGGCAAGCCTCCAGGTGTACTCAGTTGTCAGCCAGCCTCCTATAATGGGCCCGAGTGCAATCGCGCTTGCAACGATTCCCCCTAATATGCCATAAGCAAGTGCACGGTCCTTTCCACTGTAGTTTGAGGTCACGAGCGTCTGAATAGCAGGCATGACAAGGGTAGCTCCTAGCCCTTCAAGAATTGACCAGCCTATAAACAGCACAGCCATTGTCGGGCTGATTGCAGTCAGGAACGAACCGGTACCGTAGATGATCAGTCCTGTCCGGAATGCCCTTTTTCGGCCAATGATATCTCCAAGCTTTCCTCCGGTGATCATAAGTGATGCCATTACAAGAGAATAGAGTGTAATGGCAGCCTGGACAGTGGCAACGTTAGTGTCAAAATCTTTGATGAGTGTAGAAATAGAAACATTCATTATCGTCGTATCAATAACAAGCACAAACATTGCAAGCACGAGAGCAGCAAGTACAGTCTTTCTTTCTATGTCAACGCCTCCTGTAGTAAAATATAAAGGCGTAACCTCTGCAGGAAGAAGCTCACATAATTCTGTTTATCTTCAAGAAGAAGTTCACATAATTCTGTTTATCTTCAGGAAGAGGCTCACATAATTCTGTTTATCTTCAGGAAGAAGCTCACATAATTTTGTTTACGGTCAGGAAATCCAGAAATTAAAGAAGGAGCAGGAAAGCATAAACTTTTTTCATTACTTAATAATCGTAATTACTTAATAATCGTAATCTATGCCACCTGCATCTTCGCTCGTTAATCCATTCTGAATGCTTCCCTTACACCCGGCAGCATGATATAGATGAGAATTAGGGCATTTGCGAGAACTGATAAATTCACATCATACCATGAACCTCCTGTAACCAGTAACACAAAATCAATGCACAGGTTGAATATCGTAATAATAGCCAAAAACATCCAGGCTTGCTGGTCCACCTGCCAGAGCATCTGAGCCAGCCACACCCATATGTAGGCGAGCAGGCCATACAGCAGTGCATACCAGAGACTGAAAACACGTCCCTCGATTGCCCCTAAAAAGGGCAAAAAGCCGAGAAACCGAAGCATTACAATAGCGTTTAAAAACGCCAGAACAACAGCTACAAAAGTCAGTATTGTGACACCAATAGGTCTTTCCATACTCAAACTCCCCCTGTCCTGCGATAGTCTGTGTTAGGTTCTCATTTTTAATCCCCAGATAAGTGACCCGAGTCCCCCAAGAATAAGGAAAAAGCCGAATATCCATGGTATGAACAGGACTCCTAAAAGAGAATTTGTTAGAAGAAGCAGGCCGAGAATTATGGTGAGGACACCGATGATTCCTATTCCCCATCCTCCTCCTTTAAGAGCCAGGACAATTTTTACGACCCCGTTGATAATAGCCCATACCCCTATGAAAATAATGAATAATGTAAGGACTATGAAAGGACTGTAGATTGGGTACGTTAGTATAACAACTCCTGCAATAATGCTCAGGATACCCGAAAGCAATTTCCATATCCTGTTACCCGAAAATATCAGCGCCCCTATGACAGAAAGAATTCCTTCTGCTAGCCAGAAAATACCAAGAATCTGTACAAGAAAAACAGTGGTTGCTGCAGGTCTGTATAGGAGGAATAATCCTACAAGGATGGCAATGATCCCTTCCAGAAGAACCACCCACCAGGGTACCTGCAGTATTTCATACCCAATTTCATATTCAGATTCAATTGATTGTCCCGTAACATCAGCTGGTTGTTCCATATAATCCACTCCCCAAACATTTAGTTCTTCAACCAGTACTCCCTGCGGCTGGAATATAGACCTGAGCACCGTCAAAGAAGTATCCTTGTCCCTATATGGGATTTCATGTTTCTGGATGATTCATTTACACTTAGAAATAGCCAGAGTCAAAGAGAATATATCCTTCCCCCCTCACAAAGAAGAATAGTCTCCTTCTCCCGGTTCAATTCATCGATGGAGCCAGCCATAATTGTGCAATTTCCTCTCAATAAATACCACATAACATTGTTGCTAAAGAACATTAACTGAATGCACTGTTACTAAATGCACTGTTACTAAATGCATTGTTACTGAATTCACTTTTTCCATCACGAATTACCGGTGACGTAGGCTAAAGTAAAATGTTTATTTATCGCTCAACATCACGAAGATAGGGATACTATAAAATATCAGTTTTCAATATTAACCCACCTTCAAGCTTTACCAGAGACGAAACAGTGGTATAACTAATTATATATTAACCATTATATATAAACTATTTTATTATTTGCTTTCAAAAAATTTTCCAGTTAAAAATTGTTCTATAACAATACACAGCAAGTGGATAAAAGAGAAAACAGGTAAATAAGGAAGCTGTTTAAATAGGATCTCATCATCCAGAGGATTAGCAATGAATCCAACAGATCAACGGGATATTTCCCTTTACATATATCATGCCGGACAGTGTGACCCGAAAAAGTGCACCGGAAGGAAGTTGGCTCGCTTTGACCTTGCCCGTCTTTATGACAGGATCTCAAGGCTGCCAAGGTCAGCGATCCTTCTTGACCCTACTGCAGAAAAAGCCCTCTCTCCTGCTGACGATTACAGAAAAGGGATCATCGTACTCGATTGTTCCTGGGAAGAAGTAGAAAGGGTTTTTCCCGAACTTGCGAAGCTGAACCTTGAGCACAGGGCCCTTCCTTATCTGCTTGCAGGCAATCCTGTAAATTTCGGAAGGCCCTTTAAACTCAATTCAGCCGAAGCCTTTGCAGCAGCTCTATACATTCTGGGGCATAAAGAACAGGCTGAAAAAGTCCTCTCAAAGTTTAACTGGGGGCATAGTTTTCTCGAACTCAATAAGGAACCGCTTGAAGAGTATGCAACCGCAAAGAATAGTACTGAGATCGTGGAAATTCAGAGCCATTACTTCTAACTACCCATTGTCCATTATCTCTGACTCTCCATTGCCTATTATTTTTGACTCTCCATTGTCCACTATTTTTGATTATTCATTGTCCATTATCTCTGACTCTCCATTGTCCACTATTTTTGACTATATATTGTCCATTATTTTTGACCATATATTGTCCATTATCTCTGACTATTCATTGTTCATTATCTCTGACCATTCATTGTTCATTATTTCTGACTATATATTGTCCATTATTCCTGACTACCCATTGTCTCTAACTATTTTTGAATGCCAGCAAATTCGGGCTGATTCAAAGAAAAATACTCTTAAAAGACCTGAAATGAAGAAAAGGATGTTTGCGCAATGAAAGTACCGGTGAAAGCAGAGGACAGAAAACAGATCGGAGTTATAGGTGCAGGGGCTTGCGGCAACGAGGTAAGGGCTCTTGCAGAGAGGGTGGGAAGAGAGATCGCAAAAAGAGGGGCGGTTCTGCTCTGCGGAGGTCTGGGCGGAGTTATGGAAGCCGCTGCATACGGAGCAAAGCAGGAAGGAGGGATAACCCTGGGAATTTTGCCCGGATCTCTGAGGGAAGAGGCAAATCTCTGGATAGATATCGCGGTCGTTAGCGGAATGGGGCATGCCAGAAATGCTCTTATAGCTCAGTCCTCGGATGCATTGATTGCGGTTAATGGGGAATACGGAACACTTTCTGAGATAGCCCTGGGTCTGAAGATGGGGAAACCTGTAGTCGTGGTCGAACCAGGCTGGAAAATTGAAGGCGTTCACAGGGCAAAAGGTCCGGAAGAAGCCGTAGAACTTGCTTTCAGGCTGACTGAAAATAAGGGAAAGTACTAAAGAAAAGTACTAAAAAATAGCTGAAAAATAGCTAAAAAACAGATAAAACCAGCTAAAAATAATTAAAGACACTAAAATATAGTTAAAAAAGGATAAAAACAACTGAAAATAACTGAAAAAATATGAGAAGGATTAAAATATTGAAAGGAATCAACATGAAATATATACCATAGAGAATCGTATTCCTTGGAGTTGTGAAGAAAGGAATAAGGACAGATGAGTAGAAGAGTTTAACGGATGGATGAAGACTCTTGAGAGGTAGATGAAGAGCTCTGAGCCTAATTATAGTTACGGATGACAGTGTATTTTATGATTCAATCCAAAAATATATATTGGAAAAGGAAACTTCAAAGAATTAGGAGGCAGGCTTTGTCTCAGACTGGAAGGAGATTTGGGGTACGCTAGTATTCCTCCAGAGAATTTAAAAAATTATACCGGAGTTTTAGATGCACCTTATTGTAACAGAAAAAAATATAGCAGCAAGGAGGATAGCTGCGATTCTGGCTCCAAAAAACCCGAAGAAAGATAGAGTCAGCGGAGTAGACGTATACCGGTATGAGATTGTGTCCGATGGAGAGAAGCAGGAGACTGTAGTTGTAGGACTGTCGGGCCATATCGTAGGGATTGACTTTCCCAAGGAGTACAATAACTGGCAGAAAGTGGAAGCTAAAACCCTTATCGACGCCGACATCATAACAACTCCTATCAACCGGAAGATCGTAACTGCCCTTAGAAGCCTGGGAAAAGAGGCAAGCAGGGTTACGATTGCTACTGACTATGACCGGGAAGGAGAACTTATAGGAGTCGAGGCCCTCAACATCATAAAAAAGGTGAATCCGGATGTTCCTTTTGACCGGGTGCGCTACAGTGCAATAACCCCAAAAGCAATAGAAGCCGCATTTTCAAATGTAACAAATGTTGATTTTAATCTCGCTGATGCCGGCCATTCCAGGCAGGTTATTGACCTCGTCTGGGGTGCAGCCCTTACCCGTTATATTTCTCTTGCTGCAGGCAGGCTAGGGAAGATGTTCCTTTCCGTAGGCAGGGTACAGTCGCCAACCCTTTCTCTCATTGTTGACAGGGAAAAAGAAAGGAATATTTTTGTCCCGACGCCTTACTGGGAGATCTATGCCGAACTTCAAAATGCAGAAGGAGAAACCTTTTCAGCTCAGCACTCAACCCGCCGTTTCCTGGATAAAAAGGAGGCAACAAAAGTCTTCAAAAAACTGGGGAAAAAGGCCGAATTAAAGGAAATCGAAAAAGGGAAAAAGACCGACCAGCCCCCGACTCCTTTTAATACCACAGGTTTCATAAGCGCAGCAAACTCAATTGGGTTAAGTCCCGCAAATGCGATGCGCATAGCTGAAGCTCTCTATACTAATGGTTATATTTCGTATCCCAGGACTGACAATACGGTTTATCCCGAGACCCTTGACCTGAGGGCGCAGATTGAGATTTTCAAAGAAGGTCCCTTTAAAAAGTACGCAGATGCTCTGCTTGAGAAAGCCGAACTCATTCCTACGCGAGGAAAAAAGGAAACTACCGACCATCCACCTATTTTTCCGGCTTCACTTGCAAAAGAGTCCGACTTAAAAGAGGATGAGTGGAAGGTCTACGAACTTGTAGTCAGGCGCTTTTTTGCGACCTTTGCCGGGCCAAGCGAATGGGAAACTATGCGCTTGAAACTTGACATCAACGAGGAAGAGTTCAGGGCAAATGGGGCAAGGCTTGTGGAACCGGGCTGGAGATGGTACTATCCTTACAATGCGCCTGAAGATAGGCTGTTCCCTGAACTTCATGAAGGCGATTCCCTGGAAGTGATTAAAAAAGATATGCTGGATAAAGAAACCCAGCCGCCTGGCCGTTACGGACAGGGAAGACTTATCAATATTATGGAAGAGCTCGGGCTTGGAACAAAAGCAACACGACATGAGATAATCAGCAAGCTTTATTCCAGGGCCTACATCCACGGAAATCCTGTGCAGCCTACGAATACCTCTTTTGCAGTAATGGATACTCTTGAGAAGTATTCCCCTACTATCACAAAACCGGACATGACAAAGCTGCTTGAAGAAAACATGGACCGGATCGCTGAAGGCAATATCAAAGAGTCTGCCGTTCTTGAAGAGTCGAGGGATATATTAAAGCAGGTCTTCTCGGAACTCGATAAAAACCGGGAAAAAATCGTGGAATCTCTCCAGGCAGGCCTCAGGGAAGATAAAATCATAGGCACTTGCTCCAGCTGTGGAAACGAACTTATAATCCGGCGTTCGAAAAGGGGAGGCCGTTTTATAGGCTGCAACAATTATCCTAACTGTACCTTTTCCCTCCCTCTGCCCAGAAGCGGACAGATCATAGTTACTGACAAGGTCTGTGAAGCTCACGGTCTGCACCATATCCGTATAATCAATTCGGGAAAACGACCCTGGGACCTTGGCTGTCCTCAATGTAATTTCATAGAATGGCAGAAAACCCAGCAGGAAGAACAGGCCAAGCAGCCCAAAAAAGAAAAGCCCAAATCAATTCAGGATCTCGAAGGCGTTGGAAAAGCCACAGCAGGAAAACTGGAAGAAGCCGGTATTACAAGCGTAGAAGCTCTGGCAGAAGCCGACCCTGTAGAGCTTGCGAAAGCAATAAAGATCAGTGTAAAGAGAGTAAAAAACTGGCAGGTTTCATGTAACGGTACAGTTACAGTAGAAAGCAACGGCACAGCTGAGGGCAGTAGTACAGTTAAGGGCAACTGTACAGTTGAAGACGCGTGAAACTAGTCTTCAATGGCATCGCCTTTTCTTATTTTTGCCCTTTTCTTATTTTTGCCTGTTTTCTAATTTTTGCCCTTTTCTTATTTTTGCCCATTTATATAGTTCATTTTAAAAGTTAATATTTTTTTAGAGTTGAAGAACTCTCTAAAAAGAACAAGACCGAAATCTGAAACTGAAGTGTAATGTAATAGAATTTGGCTAGTGACCCTTACATTTGATATCTTTGAAATAACTACAGCCGGCTGGAAAGTCGAATATAAATTTTGACTTCTGACCCATATAACCTTATTTGCCATCCCATGTCGTTTTTGTTACGCTCGACGCAGGAGAGCGGCCTTTACCAAGAAGAGAGAAAAAGAAGAGAATTGGCAAATAGTAATCTGCCTATATTTTTACTGCCTTTTACTAATGCATCGATTCTCAAATTGATACATAATAAGAAAATAATTACAGCTTATGACGCAAATATTGACACAAATATTATCTTAAAGTCACATGGAATTCTGTAACGCGGAAAACACATTCAGTCGCAGAGTGATACGATCTGGATATTACCACGGAAATCACGGAAATCACGGAAATCACGGAAGAAACACACGCCTTTACTACTTATTTCCACTATTTATTTCCGCATCTTCCGTGTTTCCAGTAGTTTTCAAAAAATACGTTTCTGATATACTTTGGAATCAATGAATTACTATTCCAGGCTTCTCTTTTTACTATTCTCCTTTCCTTTGCTTCTTTCTTTGGCATGAAAGTAATTGAAAAGAACTTTCATTTTTTTGTATCTGTTATTCAGAGAATCTAATTTTCATGTTTTCCGAAGGGCTGCCAGGCCGAACTGACAGAGATGCTTATAATCACCAGTACTAAAAAATGGTCTCCGGGTCAAGATAATTGTTTTTCAGGCTGACAGGCAGGTTATGCATGCAGGTTATAATGCTGTGATGCTCTGAATAAAATTCTGCTCACACAACTTGGTTCTACCCACATAACTTTATCCACCCCGTTTCTGTCACGTTCGCCTTCGTCGAGCGGTCTTTACCGGAAAAGAGAGAAAAAAGCAGAATATAAAGATTATATAACTGAATAAAATCATATAAAAGGGTATTTCAAAAGGGTATTTCTAAAACTGAAATCAAAGAAACCTCATATCCTGGGTTTTTTAGGACTATCGATAATCGTGAAATTAAATCAAGTTATAGGATAAGTTTCTTAAATTATTTGCATATATTTTCTCCTTAATTATTTGTATGTTCGTTTCCTTAGCTATTTGCGTATTCTTTTTCGAAAAGTTAAGGCTGAAACTGTAAGTGCAATAGTAGTCAGTACAGAGCCTTGAAATGGCAATTCTTGAGCTAAACCGTTTATTGTATTGTTCTCTGGACCTGCAACATGAATATTTTCTTTACCACTTAAATTTGGAATATTACCGGTAGTTATATTATTCCTGCTGGAGTTACTGGTGTTTATGCGGTATTCCATACTATTTGAGTCATTATTATAGTTTAGTTCGTTATTTTTCGATATTATTGGAAAAATACTGTTAAGAGATAGTTGTCCTTCAACTCCACAATAAGCGATTACCTGATTTTTGCTTTTTTTTACATTGTCAGAACTATAAATAACAAGAATTGCTTTTCCATCTGCTGTTTTGTTAGTTAGCTCAATTGCATAGTAGATATTCTCTATCTCAATGTGTCCAATAAGAGCCACATCCGAAACAACTAGCCCTACACTACTGTTTTCTTCTCCAACAACTTTCCCTCTATATGTATTGATTTTTACTGCTGGTACAGTGTAGTTTCCAGTTTCGTTTTCTATGAAAACTTTCGCATCATCGTTTAAAATATGAGTATTCTCAAGTTCCAAATCAAACTCTTTTCCAAGCAATTTCAGCTTTACTTTACCATCAGCAACGTCTTTCAAAAAAACTTCTGGATTCGAAGTAACTGTTTCAAAATTATCCAGCATTTTGGCAAAACGAAGAGAATTTTTGTCACAACTTATGTTTTCAAAAATCTCTGAATCAGAACCAGTTGCCAGCGCAGTTCCTGGTAAAATTAAGATACTTACCAGTAGTGTTGCAGCAAGAAAAGCATATGTTCTAAGTCTTATTGCTATTATCATTTATTTTCTCGTTTCTTTACTCAAGAGGTAGGATAAGGGAAGCCTGAGCACTCTAAAACTAAAATAGTAATGTCTCTTGGCAAGTGGAGTTTAAACGATGTTTTGTCTCTTAGCAAGTTGGATTTAAACGGTATTTATAAATTTTTTAGTTTAATGCATTGTATCTGTCCTTAATCTTCAAAAACTTTTTTATGATTTGTATATTATTACAGATTAAAAAATCAAATTATGGGCTGCCACTTCACCTTAAATAGGCTGTCCGACAATTCAATTTCAGAGCAAAAACCTGTATAAAGCAAGGTGAATAAAAGATTTAAATCGAAAAAAAGGAATTTGGTTATTGACAGTAATTGTCGAACAACCTGTAAACGATGGAGTATTTGTGAACCTCTTCGATCCCGACATAACAACTATTCAATTAATGTGCTTTATAACTTGCAGGGCTGTGCGTAAGCCACCTTCGATAAAACCCTGGAAATCCGAGTAAGCCTCACCACATATATGGATATTTTTATTTGATAGTGGTGAACCCTGTAATGAGAACGCAGTTAACTCTTTTATTGCCTCTTCAGTACGGACGCCAGCTTTCCAGATATGACAACCCGCCTCAAACGGTTCACGGCTCCAGTCCCTTATGCCGAAACAACTTATTAGTTCAGCCTCTGCTTCTATTTTTCTAACGTCGGTGTTGTCAGGATTTGATCGTAAATACTGAAGGTAACCTTCAACAAGACGTTTATCGAGATTTAATTCTGCCTTAAGATGTTCCTGTTGCTGTACAAATGGCGTCCAGTAGTGCATACTGGGCGGGTCACAATAAACCATTACAATCCCGCGTTTACAATTCCCGTCTTTCCTGAAGGTGTAATGGATTTCTCTTGCCGGAGTGGACGAAGCTCGTGTCTGTGGCGGTGTAAATTCATTCCACCACGGATTCTCATTAACAAAGAAACATTTTACCAGTGAAATTGGGATTACAGAATCCACCAGTTCTCCAATATGTTCAGGTAACTGAGGACGAAGCTGCATCAGAGGACAGCGAGGTAATGCCAGTACAACATGCTTTGCCAGTACCTTAACTGTAGTACTGTCAGTTTTATTGTCGATTTTATTGTTGATTTTATTGTTGATTTTATTGTCGATTTTATTGTCGATTTTATTGTCAGTCTTGAACTCCAGTAAAACCCGTCCATCAGGCTGGGAAAAGAGGGCTGTTAGCCTGTGATTAAGATGTAACGAAACCGAAGGTTCAGGTCCAGAGTCCAATTTACGGACTAGCTCCTGAACAAGAGACTCAGTACCTTGTTTTATGCCAACCAGTTCATCGTCCGGATGCAGTCCACGCAGCCAGAAAATAACCCATTCTGCTGCATTCGGGTTAAAATGAATAAGATGATAAAAAGTCCCATAATTGATGATCTTATTTACTGCACGGTGGCTGAGAACAAGACTGAGTGCGTTCCAGAAACCTATTTCGTGGAGATATTTTCCATTGTAACTCGCCTTGTTACGCACATAGCTGTAGTATTCCTCGTCAAGAGTAGCCCACCATGCCCGATGTATGGGGTCATTCGGATTGTTCATATCTCCACCGCTTGCATTTAACAGGCGCAAAATGCCCAGTTTCAATAGCTCAAGTGTTGTCAATTTACTCCCGGACCGCTTACCTCCTGATTCGTCAAATGTTAAATCAAAAAGAGAATCAGGATCGTTTGCCGCTGTATAGGGTACAAAGGAGTTTGTTTCCAGACCAAGTTCGGCTATAAGGTCCATAAGCAGGGGCTGTGCAAGCTTCTCAAATCGCATTGGACCATATTCCGCTAAAAACCCACCCATTTCTACAGTTTCAATTCGACCTCCAAATCGGCCTGTAGCTTCAAACAGAGAAACGGTATGGTTAACACCTTTTAACTGTTTTAGTTTGTAACAGGTATAAAGACCTGTGATGCCTCCCCCTACTATAACCGTATCAGAACTAATAGTGTCAGACACTTTCTCTCTCCCCATTTCCCACATTTCCTTTTAAATCAATCTGCACTTTTTCGCAGGCCGAATGTAATTTTTTAGTTTGAAAGTGACCGTGCTATGGAAATAAATATCGAAAATTGAACCCTGTCTTTCTTTCTCTATCTTTTTAGACGTGATTTATGCGTTTTCTGCAGTAAAATAAGTGCTACTTATAGGTGTTACTTCTTTTTTGGTTCTGGTTGATCATCTTTAGTTTAGCTATGCAATATTTATAGTTCTTATGGACTCCTAACCTTGCAGCTTTTTAGACATGATCCGAAAATTGAAGATGCCAGAAAAAAGAAATCGGTCATAGAATAAAGAACAACTTACAGGTGATCTCTTCCCTCCTGAACCTCCAGGCTGAATATTTCAGATAATGGAAAATGAATTTCTGAAAATATGGAGTTAAAAAGGCTTGAACCACTCGGATTGCAGTTAGTAAGTAATCCTGTTGATCAGTTAGATGGAAAAAATAGAAATTAAAACGTAACTACTCAGCCTGGCTGAATCCATTTATCGATATCGATTTTGATGAAATCGGCATGTATGAATTCTAACCAGTGAGGATCGAAAAAAAGAAACCAATAGCCAACAATTAAATAAAATACATTTTCTGAAATTTGCCAATTGAATTCTGTTAAATCAGGCTAATGATGTTGTTTTTCCTAGGCTGAGTAGTTACATTAAAACTTGTGAATTAATTAAGGTTTTGTCTCTCAGTAATTAGGGAAGAGAATTATGATTCAATCTATTATATCTGAATTCAATCTGTTATATCTGAATTCAATCTATTATACCTGAACAGAAATTACACGTTCTCCCATCTTCAGAGTGACATACCTTAATGTGATCTTTTGCGTCTCCAAGGTCTACAAACACTGCTTCACAGAACAGGCACGGATAAAAGTTTTCCATGTAAAAATTTACACGTTGTTATTATACAAAAATATTGAATTTGTTGTGTAATGTTCGAACCTGCCTATAATTGGAAGGTTCTGCTTGGTTAATGTATAAAGCAAGAGAACTCCCGAGCCACTTAAGGCAATGATAAAAATATTCATCTATTTCTGAAAAATCGAGAAGCTAAAAAAGCCTGAGAGATGAACAAAAAAATTGAAATATCGAATGGATGAAGAGCCCATTTCTTCATTATATGATTTCATGTTTCTAGTTTTACCTTTTCCGGCTTTTTCACCTACGAAAAGGCTATCTATAGTTCTCAGGCTCGTAAGTGAATTATCTTCATTCTTCCTTTCTCGTCCGTGTAATTCATGAATTGCCTGATTGACGTACTCAGCGAAGGATCACGTGGAATATTTTTAAATATGGAAAACTGTTCTACAACTTTAATACGGTCGTCCCACTTTGTCATTTCATTTGCATCATCCAGTGCCCATTTACAGGTGATTCCAAGGGATGTTCCGAACTCATGCATTGCCTTACTTTTTTCCTGAGCATTTAGCTTATTCCACCAGATTTCGATATCAACCCATTCTGTTCCGATGGGTTTGGTAGCTGTTGTCAGAGTACCTAGCACTTTATCTTTCAAACTCTGTGGAATTGCCTTCCAGGCGTTCTTAAACGACTTGAAACGCTCTGCTAGCATTGCGCCTCGTTTTTCAGGTTCATCATTACTCCATCCTGCTCCGTAGCCTCCTCCATCAGCATCACTGCTCGATTTTGATTCGATATCAAACACAACTTCGCAACCCGGGAAATGATCTGCAAGTAAAAGGAAGAGCTGGCGTACCTTTGCTTCATCAAAGTAACGCAGGAGTCCACAGGCGATGATAAGTACACCGTTTTGAGTGTTAACATCTTTACACCAGCCTGGATCGAGAAACGATTTTGCAATGCATGTTGACCTATCCGTTTCCGGAAGCAACTGCTTTCGGATTTCAATTAGTTCAGGAAGATCGAGATCATACCAGCGAATTTTGCCGTTATCAGTGCGATAAAATTCCGTCTCAAAACCAGCCCCAAGATTAACCACAGATGCAAGAGGATGCTTTGTAATGTACTCCTTTACCTTGTTGTCAAATTGCATCGCTCGTGCTGCGGAAGCAAACAATAAATAATCAGTAATTGCCTTTTCAGTTGAAAAATCGTAATCCAATCGTTCAACGAGCTCAAGTGCTTTCTCATCATTGAACAATGAGCCGTGCTCTTTACTCACCTTTGCTCGGCCATACAGGATCAATAAGGAAGTTTGCGGTATGCCACTTAAATCAACCTTTATTTTGCTCTGTTGCAAATCTATCACTCATCCATTTTAACATTCTGGCATGGATATTGTTCTATTATTCCTCAAGACTTTAGTACCTATGGTTAATCTTTCACCGGTACTTGAATAGTTAAAAATGAAATATTTTTCAGATATAATCGTTTTGAAATTGCCCACTTTTTGTCTATCTAACTGTAAAACCCTGGAACTAAACTCCTTGAAACTAAACTCCTTGAAACTAAACTCCTTAAAACTAAACTCCTTAAAACTAAACTCCTTAAAACTAAACTCCTTAAAACTAAACTCCTTAAAATTAAACTCCTTAAAATTAAACTCCTTAAAACTAAACTCCTTAAAACTAAACTCCTTGAAACTAAACTCCTTGAAACTAAACTCCTTGAAACTAAACTCCTTGAAACTGCATAACTCTTTCAAACTGTCCCTGGTCAGAGTCTTGCATGATTGCAAAAACAATGAGATGAAACATAAAAAAGATAAAATTGACATGTTTCGTGTGACAGCAGTGTACTGCAGTATACAATGGAACTTTGCTTTTTGGAGAGTGACTGCAGTTGAGAACAGCCAGAAAACCGCTTGAAATAATAAAATAAGCAAAATTATTGAGAACTAAGCTTATTAAACTATTAGGCTTAATAATTTAATAAGCTGAATAAATTCGATAGAATTTATTAAATTTAATAAATTCATAAATTTTAAAGAGGTTTTATTCTGGAACTTACTTTTAAAGGCGGGTGCAGAGAAGTCGGACGTTCGGGTTTGCTGGTAAATGAGGAGGTTCTGCTTGATTATGGCATAAAGACCGGGGATATTCCGGAGTATCCTCTCAACGGCATGGAACCGAAGGTTGTGCTCGTCTCACATGGGCATCTTGATCACTGCGGGGCTGTTCCAAATCTAATATACCAGAATCCCGAGGTTTTCATGACCCCGCCGACTGCATATCTTACTTTTCTGCTGGGAAAAGATACCCTGAAGCTTGCAGAAAGAACGCTGTCAGGAGTATCTCCTTTTGATCCCGATGACCTCCGGAAGCTTGCCAGTCGAACACAAAAAATCGATTATGACAAGCCTTTCAAAAGTCATGGGTACAGAATCTGTTTTTACAACGCAGGCCATATCCCTGGAGCATCTGGAATCTTCCTTGAGTCGGAATCTGGAGAAAGCCTGTTTTATACCGGAGATTTCAGCCTTAAAGAAACAAGACTTGTGCCCGGTGCGGCTGAGTTTCCCGAAGCCGATACTCTTATTCTCGAGAGCACATATTTTGGGGAAGAACATATCCCGCGAAAAGAGACCGAAGAGAGGTTTATCGAATCAATTCTTAGCACTCTAGATAGGGGAGGCACTGCCCTTATCCCTGCTTTTGCCATAGGTAGAACTCAGGAGATACTTATGCTGCTTGATGCCCACGGAATTCAGGCTTATGTGGACGGCATGGGCAGGGACGTTTACAAGATCCTTAAAAAATATCCGGAATACCTTAAAAATCCCGACCTTCTTGACCGGGCTTTCGGACGTGCCATTCCCGTAAAAGACCAGTATCGAGATTCAGTACTTAAAGAACCTTCGGTTATTGTTACTACAGCCGGAATGCTGAACGGAGGACCTGTACTTTACTACCTGAGCCGGCTTTACAAAGACCCCAATTCCAAAGTCCTGCTCACAGGCTACCAGGTTGAAGGCACAAACGGCAGGTTAGCACTTGATCACAGACTTGTCGAGACTAGAGGAGATATCCTCACTCTCAAACCCAGGGTAGAACAGTATGACTTTTCCGCACACAGCGGCGATAGCGAGCTCAAAAAGGTCGTGAAGGATTTCTGCAGGAAAGGCACTGAAAGAGTCTTTGTAATGCATGGGGATAAAACCGAAGCTTTTGCAGAATGGATTTTAGAAGAAACCGGTGTGGAAGCTTATGCACCCGCAAATGGAGAATCTTTTACCTTTTAAAGATAAAAGGAAAGGATAAACAGTTATTAA
Source organism: Methanobacteriota archaeon (assembly GCA_023399215.1). Classification (GTDB taxonomy): domain Archaea; phylum Halobacteriota; class Methanosarcinia; order Methanosarcinales; family Methanosarcinaceae; genus Methanosarcina. The sequence goes on along the minus strand of JAEWQJ010000037.1, from coordinate 22,718 downwards.
AAAAGATTCTTAAACATCTTTTTCTATTTGTGGTTTTATTGCACTCGTTGGACAGAATTTCTGGCATTTAAATCATCCAGATATATTCATCATCAACAAGGGCTTGATAACCATCCATTTTAAAAACACTCATAGAGCACTGATGGATCATCACGAGGTAGAACTACTCCTTAAAGAAAGTTGAATGCCCGCTGGGCGCGATCAACAGGGTTGCTTTCCGGTGGTGAGTCGGACGCCCTTGATCCAGTCATTATAAAGCCCTCGGTCGGGGGTAATCAAGTCCTGTCACTGGAGATTTCCAGGTCTTCAAGCCTCCCATACCACGGAAAGACAAGCTGCCCCAGTCGATTTAGCGTCGCCGACGTTCCATATCGGCGACGCGGTTACCTGTTCAGTTCCCACACGAGAGGTTCAGTTCTGTTTCTGTACGCTGTGGTTCAGACCGCCGTCGAAACGGATGTGTCCCGGAGCAGTAGCTTCGGGAAGCCCACGGGAGATTGGCGCTCCTAGTGGAGGTAGCTGCGCCAATTCACAGAACCCTTCTGCTACCACTGGCCCGTCAATCGAGCCATTATGGAGCTCCAACGCTCCTTCTATGAATGGACCCGCAGCGCCCGCACTCTCCTGGGAGGGAGTGGCGGACGGGGATACATAGAACGTTCCTTTCGGCGTCTTCAGTTCTCCATACCACGGGTACGACATATTCGTTATAGGTGATGTCCACCACTTGATCGGCGTGTATACGATGGACGGTCCGAATGCATACTGCGGTGGCTGGCCCCTGGGTACAAAAGCAAACCGGTTTTGTTGAATCTGTGGAGAGTCCCAACCCATCATGGCGGCTGTTATGTTGAAAGGTATGGTGGTAGGTACAACTCCTGCAGGACTGCCGTAATACTGCCTCCAGGTAAATGAATCCCCGTTGGGGAAACGGGCATAACCCCAGAAGTATCGGAGCTGTTCAGGTGATTGGAAGTTACCCCACTGGTGTTCAAACCAGGCTATGCCTTCAATCTCATGGACAACGCCGTCATCCAGGGTTACCGTGCCATTCATTTCCATCTCCGGGGCTACGTAGTAGTATGAAAGACCGTACATAGTCGAAGGGTTCTGGTCGTACTGATTATTGAATCCAATGTTTTCCAGCCCCCAGTAAGCCATTGGAACGTAGCCTGGGACCTTTACGATCCCGGTGACATCAAAGTTGTACGGAGTGCCGGCAGTCATATTACTCTCGTTTGTCGCCCACCCTTTGAAATTCCACCGTTCCTGGGAATAGCTGTAGTTCGTGGCCAAACCCTGCTCCTTGCCAACCTCGCCGACCGTATAATTAAAATCTCCATTGGACCCCGTGGTCACAAACTTGCCAGTCGGGTCAATGGCATGACTGTAAAACTTGGCTTCATCTTTGTCGAGGTAGGCCACGAGAACCCTGGTGTGGGGCCTTTGTATGTCATTGCGCCAACCCTGTTGTAAATTGCACACAAACAAAGATATGTTGTGGCCTGTCGTCAGGTCCTTGCCCAGGAATGTGAAGTAGTGCCACTCATCAAAATCGTTGAAGTGGTAGGTCGGCCCACTATGCCACTGGTGGTCCCCGGGAAGATGGTAGAGTCCCTGTTCTTCCGTGTTCAGCCCTGGGCTCGTGAGCCACGGTGCGGATCCTTGGGCCGAAGTTGTTGTGTTCATTGAAGTTTCATTATCTGCTTTGACTGCGATGGTTCCTGCAGATTCTGATGCTTGCGCGGTGCTAAGAGGAATAGCTAAGCATAGCAATAGTAGAGAAACTATCAATCCAGTTTTCAATCCAATTTTCAATCCAATTTTCATTCTTTACCCCCCGTATGTGAATAGACCATTTGGTCTGCTTTATGAATTCGTTAAGCAGATTTTGCTTTATCAATTAATCATCCAGATCCGTTTTTTAGAAGATTAATATTGGATAAATTCTATCTCCATATTATATGCCGAAGAAGTGGGTCTAAATTATAGCAACATTATTATTTAAAGAATATAATATAATAAGTATTATAAATAAGGAAATCAATATTGAAAACGTGAATCGATATTAATGAAAAGCCGACGTTATCTAGTCAGGTTTTCAGAATATCCTCTACAATTGTATTGAGCCGAAAACAATCATGATCTCACATGAGTACCTGGACCACTGCGGATCTGTCCCTAACCGTATGTACCTGAATCCTGAAGTCTTCACGACTCCGCCTACCGCATAGTTTACCTTCCTTCTTGGGAGAGATACCCTCAAACTTGCAGAGATAACGCTTTCGGGTGTAGCCCATTTGACCCTGATGACCCCCGGAAACTTTTATGAATAACCAGAAAAAAGACTATGGGGAAATTTTCAAAATACACGGCAACAGGGCTTGCTTCCACAATGCAGTCCATATTCAAGGAGCTCAGGAAATCCATCTCGAATCCAAATCCAGAGAAAGTCTTTTATTATTTTATATCTAAGCAATAAAAGAAAAATAACAGCCTTTTTAGCCTGCGAAATGCTTAAACCCGGACGATTCTAATTAGCTTGCATGATTCTCAATCCTGAATCCGAAGTACTTGAAACACTTGCAAAGAGTATACTTCTGGCTGCACGGACTGCTCCGAAAGCCAAAGGTGTAGACGATATCGTGACTGCCCTTGTCGAAAAACCTGATATCGAAGTGCTTACTTCGACAATGGAAAAACTGGCGGATGAAAAAGGCGCAGGCTTTGCTTTTCTAAAAAGAGATGCTGCAAATCTTCAAAATGCAGGGGCTGCTGTCCTTATCGGTGTTAAAACCAGTGGGGCTGCAGGCCTGAACTGTGGAGCCTGCGGTTTTGAAACCTGTGCTGAGATGCTGAACCGAAAAAAAGTAGAGGTCGATTTCAGGGGCCCGAGTTGCATGCTCAAGTATGTGGACCTGGGAGTAGCTATAGGTGCAGCCGTTGCAAAAGCTAAGGATTTCTGCATTGACAACAGAGTAATGTACTCAATTGGTGCGGCAGCTAGAGTTTCAGGCTTGCTGGATGCAGATGTCGTTTTTGGAATTCCGCTGAGCGTAACCGGGAAAAATATCTTTTTTGATAGAAAATAAGACCTGTAAGAAAATAAAACCTGTAAGAATAAGGCTCCTATAAGGACTCTCAAAAAGGATGATACCTAGATAAAAAGGGAAAATTTTTCTGGCCTGGCATCTAGGGTGTTTGGCCAGATTATTTTTTACATATCCAAATATTATCCGAATATTATCCGAATATTATCCGAATATTATATCGAATGTTTAGAGATGTTCAAAGCTTTTCCAAAACTTATAGTTTCTCTAAAGCTCAGAACTTCTTCAAACGCAGTCAGTTAGAATTCAGTTAGAATTTCAGTTTCTTCATTCTCTCGACAGCTTCTTTAATCCTCTCAACAGGCTTTGTGAGGGCAAACCTGACGTAACCTTCGCCGGCGTCTCCAAACCCGACACCAGGGGTTGCAATGATTCCGGCTTCTTCGAGCAGGAGTTTTGCAAAACTCATTGAGGTAAAACCTTCAGGTACCGGAGCCCAGATATAAAAGGTAGCTTTTGGCGGCTTTACTTTGAGGCCAATGGCTTTGAGCCCTTCTATCAGAGCATCCCGTCTCTCCTGATATATTTTGTTTGTTTCTTCGACACAGGCCTGGGAAGAACAGAGAGCTGCAATGCCCGCGATCTGGATAGCATCAAAGACGCCAGAATCCACATTGGATTTGACCTTGCCGAGCCCCTTTATAAGGTCTTTATTTCCAACCGCAAACCCGAGCCTCCAGCCTGTCATGTTATAGGTCTTGGAATGCGAATAGAGTTCCATGCCAATATCCATTGCCCCGTCGGCAGCAAGGAAAGAGGGAGACTCGTACCCGTCGTATGTCATCTGGCAGTAGGCGTTGTCATGCACTGCAATAATGTCATTCTTTTTGCAGAACTCAACGACCTTTTCAAAAAACTGCATATCAGCAGTTGCAGCGGTAGGGTTGTTCGGGTAATTAAAGAAGAATAGCTTTGCCTTTTTCAGGATATCCTCAGGAATTGAGTCAAGGTCAGGCAAGAAATTATTTTCGGCAGTCAGCGGCAGTGGATATGGCTCCCCACCCGCAAACATTGTTCCTATTTTGTAAACCGGATACCCGGGATCAGTGTAAAGTACGACATCTCCAGGGTTGACAAAAGCGAGCGGAATGTGTGCAACCGCTTCCTTTGACCCGATCAGGGCAAGGACTTCGGTTGCAGGGTCAAGCTCAATCCCCTTGTATTTCTTACACCAGTCCGCTGCCGCTTTTCTGAATTCCGGCATCCCGGCATAAGATGGATAATCGTGCGTTTTTGGGTCGCAGACAGCTTCTCGCATAGCTTCGACAATGTGCGGGTGCGTCGGCATGTCAGGGTCTCCTACGCCAAGGTCGATAACATCGACTCCTCTGGCAATCAGTTCGTCCCTCGCTTCGTCTATAGTAGCAAAAAGATATGGGGGTAGTGCATTGATTCGATCAGAGTACATTGATAACGTCACCTGAAGATGATTAGCATGCGTAAGTTTTCATAGTTACGGTATTTGGAATATTAAAAGGTATGGGATAGAGGGAAAGTACTATAACTTTATAAAATTATTGCAAAAAGAAATATGCTAATGTTTCCTATGAAGTTTTTGTATAACTATTAATGTTAAGTCTATCCCAAAACTCAAATTTTGATTTTAGAATCTCATATATGAAGCGGTCAATTGAATACATGGCCAGTTTGAAAATGATCTTGAAAACTACTAATAATTTAGAATATAATAGGTTTTGGGATAAGCTCGTTGATAAAACTACTGATATAATACATTAAAATAATATATAGAGTGCATATTAATTAAAAACTTATCCGAAAGGTCAATAATGACATGTTGTATAAGCTACAATAGGTAATGATATCGAGTATTAGTTAAGTTGTGAATACTGTCACTTGCAAGAGTTATAGTAGGTCACAACAATTTTCGGGTAGCTCTAAATCAAAAGTTCTTATTGACAGTGCGCCAATTTTTCTGTAAAATCATAAATCTCAACAAGCCATTGGGTAGAAAATTCTATATTGGAAGATCAATTTCCTTCATAGTCCGCAAAAACTTGACTTCAAATTTACAGCGAATTTGAAACACTGCCTTCTTATTTATTCTGTAGGTTGAAGGGGCTGAAAATATCTCTTTTTATTTGTTAATTTCTACCATTTTTTTCATTTTGGCAGATTTTGATCAATATCGATATCAAAATCAAAAGCATAAAGGTTTGAATTTTGATTTTGGCTTTAAAGGGTATAGCAGAAAATTGAAATGAATATCAAGACTACTGAACTGAATAAATACTCCTTATAGTTTTCCCAATTGTAAGTTTCACGTAATCCTGAGATGAAGCTTACCCAATAAACTGCAATAATGGGCCATAATAAAAATAAAATTGCAAAAAATAACCACAAATATGACCTTATATGCATGGCTGTTATAAAGTTGTTGAAAAGTTTTTCAAAAATTTCCTGTATGTTAAGGTATCCTGTCAAATAACTTATCGTGTAACTGGACAGAGCTTGTATCAGGAGAATAAGCAGTTGGATTATATACGCCAAAGGAAAGAGAAAGAGAAATAATAGAAGACTTTTTTTCTCGTAAGAATGAAGAGCCATCCAGTGTCTCAGCTTTTTTGGAGGATGAGATATTTGGGATAAGATCCAGTTTTTCAAGGATTTCTCATCTTCCAGCTTTTCCAATGTTTTTAACGAAACTTCTAAATCATCCCTTTTTGACATTAACATGAATCTATCAGCACTTAGTTCTTCACACCAAATTCCTATGATCGGAAGAATGAATATTGATAGCGTGTTGAAAAGGAGAGTTATTAAGATCATTATTTGTCCAGGAATCGTAACTAAAAATAAATTTCGGCCTCGAGTAAAAATTAGAAATTCAACCTGTTTTATAAAATAAGCTAACAGCTCTGAATTAGGAGTACCTGTATCCTTCAATGTGTTTAGAGTAGATAATAAGGTTACTAGAAAATTGTAAGATAAAGTAATATTTTCATAAGCGATTATTAGGATTTCTGGAATTATGTAAAGAAGGGTAACAATGGTCAAGGAATATTTAACTATAATTTCAAAGAAACTGCCAGCTCCTAAAATAAGAGCGTCTCCATTTCTGTAATGCCCAATTTCATGAAGCAGTATGGTTTCGGTTCCAGATCTATCTGCACGCCAGGACTTGATCAATTTGCTAGGTATAGCTACAGCTGTTTTGCGATATCCCAGAGGATAAACAAAAGTATTTTCATCTATAAAACGAGTAAAGTTAGCTTTGATTATAATATTTGGAGCATACCTTTTGAGGAATTCTTCAATCTCTACAATAGCCGGAATTCGTGTGTAATTTTCAATTAAGTGATACTTTCTTTCAATGTAATATTTGCGCAAACTGGGAAAAATTATAGTTAAGACTCCTAATAACAAAACTGTATAAGGAATTAATTCAAGTATATTAGTCAATAAAAGTAAATTAGGTTCTATTCTTGCAAAAGGTATGTCCTTGTAAAGAAAGAAATTTGCATAATATGCCTGCCATTGTTTAATTAAGTTTGGGAAAAAGTAAGCATATAAAATAAACCATACCCAGAGCCAAGGGGGGAGTGCTTGGCACTTGTTATGGGACATAATATCACACAGATTCTGCGACTTTTTCAACAAACACAAAAGAACCTGATGGGTCTTTTAGTAGTGTAAGTAGAACATTTGAGACGACTCTTTCACATTGTTCTTCTGGAAGACCAGTGGCTTTTAACTCAGATGAAAATGTATCCAAAATTTTGTTAAAAGGTGTAGAAAGGTGAGCAGGCAGCTGGTTAGTAGATTCCTTTCTTTTAAGTTTCTCACAAACTCCTAAAAAACCATTTATAATTGATAGGTACTTATCAAGCTGTTCTGCTCTCAATATCTGAAGGATAAAAGGGGCAGTTGTTGCTATTCCTTGCAAAATCCATGGAAACAGTACGATGCCTCCAACTGGCCCGAATGCTCCTAATTTCGTATCTCCCTGTTTTATAAAAAGCTCTTTTTTTTCTTTTCCCCCCTGAACAAAAGCATCAGTTATAATAGGAGCTAGATCTACTTCATCAGGAACTGTAGCCTCAGCAATTTTTATTGATATTTCTGTCATTATATCCATACTCATTTCCTTCCAATTCTTGACAGAACGAACCTTGTAGAGCTTATATACTCCTCATTTTTTTCATTGCATTTTTGGAGATATCATCTTAGGAGCTTTTCGTTCCAATAAGATACTTTTATTTTTATGTGCTTTTGAAATAAAAATGCAAGGGAAATGGCTGTCAGAAACTTTATTTAGAAGGCTTGCGACGGAATCCTAATATTATATGAATTCCTGATAAAAATATTGATCTTACTTTGAAAGGGGAGAAGGGGGTTGTAAATTGAGAACAATAATATTGAGATCGGTAATCTTTTTTTTGACGATTCAGTTCCTTTCATTGAGTGTTAGCATTGCAACTCCGAGTATAGTTACAGTTTCTAAATCGGGAGAAGGGGATTTTAGTTCAATACAGGAAGCTATTGATAATTCAAAAGATGGCGATTCGATAATTGTTTCCAATGGTATATATGTGGAAAACATTCAGATAAATAAAAAGTTAACAATTTCTTCCGAATCAAAAGATTCAAAAGGAGCTATTGTAAAGGCTAAAAACGAAAGCAAGTATCTTTTATATGTAAATACTGATTCAGTAACGATAATTGGATTCAGAATTGTGGGTTCCGACAATCTTAGTAAAGTTGGAATATATTTGAAAGAAGTCCAAGATTGTATAATTGAAAATAATACAGTGGTGAATACCGGTACTGGCATCTTCTTGAAATCGTCCTCCAATAATTCAGTACTGAACAACAAAGTAAACTCAAACCGTTTTGCCGGAATTTATCTTAATAACTCTAACTTTAATATATTAATCAATAACACTGCCTCATCGAATAATTTTAATGGCTTTTACTTTTATAACTCTGACAATAATTCTTTGTTCTATAACAAAGTAAGTTCGAATGATTATGGCTTTTCATTTAGGAATTCCACAAATAACACTCTGCATAATAATAATGCAAGCTCCAACAGCTTTTTTGGCATAGTCATGGATAATTGCAGTAACAATGTGATAAATGAGAATAAAGCGAATCTTAATGGGAACAATGGAATTTCCATGGGTTTTTCTAATTACAATTCATTGAATGACAATAATTTTAGTGCAAATTATTTTATAGGTATCTATATGGAGAATTGTATGAGGAATATGCTAGAAAGCAATGAGGCGAATTCATGCGGTGATTTCGGTATACATTTGACCAATTCAACTTTTAATTTATTAGGGAATAACAATGTCAGTTTAAATGGTCGGATAGGCATATCCCTTTATGATTTAAGCAATAATACCTTAATTGCAAACAATGTATCTTTTAACAATATTGGAATTTTAGTACAAGATTCTAATAGGAATATTCTGAAAAATAATACTATTAGCCTAAGCAATACAGGGATAGGACTACGTGATTGTAAGGAAAATTTTTTAGCTGGAAATAACATCTCAAGCAATTATTGTGGGATCTACCTTGAGAACTCAAAGGAAAATACTTTGAAAAGCAACTTATTCTCAAACAACACTGAAAACATCAGAGGATATGATGCAAATCCTATAATCCCATTAATAATCCTAAGTGGTGCATTGGTTCTTGGATTAATATTTTTATTCATGAAAAAGAAAAGAAATTAAATTAAGAAGCTGCAATTAGTCAAGCCAAATTAAATTGCGGGCGGCCATCCCACCCTAAACAGACTGTCCGACAATTATTGGTAGTAATAAAAAAGTGATAACAAGAAAGCAAATAAGACCTTTATATCAAAAAAGAAGGAATTCTTTTATTACCGAAGGTAATTGTCGGACAGCCTCTTAGATCTTTTGCAACTTGTGAAGTCTACACTTAAATTTTTCTAACTTTTCAATTCAGTCTTTCCTTCCATTTATCAAAATGAAAAATTTATCATATAGTTTAAAAATAGATATTTCAGCACACCTTTAATCATTAATGTACAATTGACGGCCAGGAAAGAATTATAAATAAAGAGAAATTAGTGTTACAGAACTTACACTTTTGAGGAGTAAAATAAAGCACGAGCGAATTTGTCACATTCTTATAATCAAGACAATTAGAAGTCTAATGCTATGATTTTTCCCTCAACAGCTCTGTAAGTCCCGTGAAAAACAATCAAATAAGGATAAATGAAATACAAAGAAGGCAATAAAAAATGAAAAATAGGGAAAAGTTGTATGTACTTTTAGCTTCAACAGCCCTTATTTTATCCTTTTCAGTTTCTGCTTTATCCGTTGCATCGGCGTCGAGTGACCAGAATGGTTCGGTAATTGTTACTCAGACTCAGGTTATGACAAGTAATGGGACAGTAATCAACGAGTCGTCCTCGCAGTCTTCTCCTATTGTCTACAGTAGCAAAGTCGTATGGCATTATGACAACAGTACTGATAATGGGAGTGTGGATAGTGTAAATATTTATGCGTCCAACTTCTCGACTTCCAAAAACGTTCAGATAGTCTCAAATGAGACTAATCAGTGGCTGTCGGATGTTCCATTTATTTCCAGTGAAATAAATCATTTGATGCCTTTTATCTCAAATGACAGGACTCTATGGGACAACTGGTTCAACGGTTCATGAACAAGGACTTCAACAACGTTGTTAATTCAGACGATTGGTTCAATGACCTTCTGAATGACGATTTACACATGAATTCTCTTGACTCAAACCTTCAGAAAGTTGACTTTTCAGCATCTCCAACCTCAGGAAATGCACCACTGGAAGTCGCTTTCACTGATAATAGTACAGGATCGCCCACATCATGGAACTGGAACTTTGGAGATGGGACGAATTCGACAGAAGAGAATCCTGTGCACACGTACAACCGCTCAGGACAATATACAGTTACCTTAACAGAGAAAAACAATACCTACTGCGGCACTAAATCCGTATTTGGATATGTCAAAGTCGCATAAGGAAAATGTACCTTAAATTGAAAAACGATGATAAGTGAAAATGCCTAAATTGAAAAACGATGATAAGTGAAAATACCTAAATTGAAAAACGATGATAAGTGAAAAACAGTAGTGGGTAAAAGTGGGGGTTATTTTTCTTTTTCTACACAAATTTATTTTTCTGTACGAACTTATTTTTCTGTATAAACTTATTTTTCTGTATAAACTTATTTTTCTGTACAAGCTTATTTTTCTACATCGGCTTCTTGTTTAGAAACTTAATTAATTATTTTGTATTGAGTGATTATTTGACTGTTACACTTATACCTCAAATCTTCTGTCCTTAAATGAAGTTTATATCTTCTAACCCCATACTCTTATAGCATGGCATCTTCTTTATTGAGACCTCTGGCGATGCCTGAAATAGAAGGCATCCGAATCCCAATGAATTTTTATGTAGTTCTTAAGGAACCTGTACCTCTGGCTGGCATGTCTTATCCCGGAATGTACACGCCCTGGGAGAAAATTAAGAATGCAGGTTTCTCAAGTGTTGTATGTCTCTGTGATTCTGAAGTATCTTATAACCCCTATCCTCTCAAGGTTCTCTTTTCTGCAGAATTAGAAGATCTGCATTATGGTAATTTTCCATATGATCCTGACACACTTGAATGGTTTGTAAGAAAGGCAACTAATGTAATATTAGAAGAAATGGATACAGGAAAAGGTATTGTTGTCCATTGCATGGGAGGTATAGGCAGAACTGGAACCATTCTTGGGTGTGTGCTCAAGGATCTTGGTTTTCAGGCTGATGAAGTGATAAATTATCTGGACAATATAAACAAGCTCAGAGGCTTCAGAGGATGGCCGGAGACAGAATGGCAGGCGGAAATGGTACGCAGATATTGATACATTTGGAAATTGTTTGTGAATATATATGAGATCGGATTAATGATGCCGTTTTTTTGATTCTATCGATTTGATAAATATTGATAGCAAAATTGAAAATAGACAGATTTTTGATTATTATCAATTTGATAGATATTGATAGCAAAATTGAAAATAGACAGATTAGACTTAACCAAATAAGGCTGACTCATAGAGAATGATTGAAAAAAATAAGACTACATCCTCTGAATTTTAGAAAAATTTTGATGTATAGCTAAGTAACTTAGCTTACTATACACTCGTTTTATCCTTTAAAAATTATCCTTTAAAGTTGTTTTCAAATCTGTTTTTATTCAGGCATTATAAGCATCATAGAGCTGCCAGACCCATATAATCGGCCATAATAAAAATCCAGCCCCGAAAATATGCATCGTCCCTGTGATAATGAAGGCTATCCAGATGCCCAGTGCCTTGAAAAGATGTCCCTTTACAAGCTGACCCAGACCAGGAATAAAAAAAGAAAACAACGCTGGAACTCCGTGTGTTCTGCAATAGTTCATAGAACTTACCTTCTTTAAGTGCTTAATAAGAGGGTGTATATAAATAGTTTAACATAAAAAGACCTTTCCCTTTAATATAAAAATCTTTTTCTTTTAAACAGTCCCTCTCTAAAAATATACCTTTTAAAAGGAATTAAAAATTCTATAAAAAGAATTAAAAATTTTATAAAAAGGAATATAAACATTCTATAAAAAGAATTAAAAATTCTATAAAATGAATTTTTTAACCTGATTTTTCATACATTATAGGCGTCGTAGATCTGTGGTATCCAGACAACAATTCCAATTAAAAATCCAATTCCTATGACACTCATAAACAGACTGATTAGCAGGGCTGCCCAGATGCCAGCTGCTTTGGATACCTGCCCCTTTACAAGCTGTCCCAGACCAGGAATGAAAAAAGAAAACAACGCTGGAACTCCATGAGTTTTCTTGCAGTAAGAGTTCATATAACCACACACCCTTTTATCATCAACGGCAGAATAACAGTTTTTTAAATAATATAAATAGTATATTATATAGAAGATATAAGTAACTTAACTTGCAGCCTTTCTTTTTGGAAGAATGTAACATTGATTTAATTTGGCGGTAAATTGAAAAATTCTGAAGTTGAGCTCTAAAGTTTAACCCTTAGCTTTAATCCTTAAGTTTTATCCTTCTAACTTCTTGAAAATATATCTTAAAATTAATAAATATATATATTATTAAACTATGAGATATATCCTAATTGCGATCCAAAAAAGAATCGAATGTGTAACTTAATATTTCAGGTGAACTTTCCTGAAAAATATTGTTTTTTAACCTACTAAACATGGTTGTTTGTTTTAATTTATAGGTTGTACGGAGTCTGATTATGGACAAAGAGGACAGTAATAATTCAATCTGGGAAAAAATTAAGTTGATGTGGAGATCATTACCAGAACTTTTAAAATTATTAGGTACCATACTGAGTATAGCTATTGCTCTAAAAGCTCTTATTCCTGCAGCGGCGGTCGGAATTAGCAATTTTGATGCAGGCCCGGAAATTATCGAACCTGGAGGATCTTCTGTTTTGAACTGGGACGTTTCTGGAGCTGACAATATTACAATAGAACCTGATATAGGACCTGTAAGTTCAAATGGATCCATTCCTGTATCCCCTTCAGAGTCTACAACCTATAAATTGATAGCGACCGGTAAAGGAAAGGAAAAAGTAGCGCTCTGCACGGTTACGGTTAATAATGAATCTCAAGAGCCTCTTATCATCAGCTCGTTTGATGCAAGTCCTGATTCCATCACGTCAGGAGAGAGTGCAGTTCTCAACTGGCACGTTTCCGGGGTTTCGAATGTTACTATCGAGCCTGATATAGGAGTTACAGAGCCAACCGGAACATTTACTGTGTCTCCTGCCGGCACTACGACATATAAACTTATAGCTTCAAATGGCGAGAAAGAAGATGCAGCTTACTGTACTGTTGCAGTTGAGGAAAATACTTCATCCTCCGAAAACAATTCCACATCAAATCTTCAGTCTTCGGAAGAAAGCCTGACATCTCAGGAGAGTTCATCGACTGAGGAAAATCCGACATCGAAAGATAACTCGGCATCGACAGAAAATCAGGAATCACAGGATGATTCGTCACTTCAGGAGAACAAGGCCTCGGAAGATAATTCTACATCGACAGAAAATCAGGAATCACAAGATGACTCCTCACTTCAGGAAAATCAGGCATCTCAAGAAAAGCTCCCAACTATAGGCTCGTTTAACGCAAATCCTGACACTCTCGAGAAAGGGAAGAGCTCAAGTTTAACCTGGAGTGTATCTGGAGCTTCAAAAGTCTCAATCAGTCCTGGAATAGGAACCGTAGGTTTAACTGGCAGTCAGAGCATATCTCCCAGTAAAACCACGACTTATACCCTGACAGCCACAAATGAGTTAGGAAGCACTAAGGCTACCAAAGTCGTACTCGTACAGGAGTCTTCTTCATCTTCGTCTCAAAAAACGGTTTCTAACTCCAGTACGTCAACTTCGACACAAGAAAAGCCCTCAACGGATAATGAGACAGAACCCGATGATTCCACTTCAGAGACTGACTCCTCCGATAATGAGACACAATAAAAGATTTAATCTACGATTAAATCTGTAACCTGAGATAAGTATTTAATTTCAATACGTAGTTTCTAATAAAGAAAGGAAAGTTCCCAAGAAATGAAGAACATATCAAGTAAAGAAAGAAACGTTTCCACTAAAGAAGAACGTTTTTAGTAAAGAAAAAACACTTCCAGTAAAAAACTTCCAAAAAACGAAAAATTTCCAGTAAAAAGAAAAAAACTCTACAAGGAAAAACCCTGCCAGACCATGAGTTGCAAAAAACCGACCTCAAACCCTCCGGAATGGGACCCACCTGCCCCTTCAACAGTCTATATCAAAATTAAAAACATCCCGTACGAGACTTTCAAAGCACGACTGAACGAGGGGCTGGTTACAACTGAGCTTGACCAGATTCGATACCGGCTGGAAAGGCGAATCTACTGCTGTGAGATCTGCTCCAAGCACGTTAACGGATACTGCGTTATTACAAACCGGAAAGTTGAACCAGGATGGATTTGCAAGTCTTTTGTGCCAAAAGAAGAATTCATATACCTCGATTCAAGGCCTGGCTCGGAAACATCCCCGGATTTCAGATACCTTTCAGAACCCGGACTCCGAAAAAGCTATTTAGAAAGTGAGGGTCCGGAAGAAAGTAACCCGAAAAGTGCAGAGAACTTCTATAAGGAAGGAGTAATTCTTTACAGGCAGGGCAGGCTCAGGCTTGCACTTGAGGCTTTCGATACGGTACTTTCTGAAAACCCCAGGCATTTTCCAGCCCTGTTCCATAAAGGAAATACCCTGTTAAAACTCAAACGCTACGAAGAGGCTCTTGAAACGTTTGAAAGTGCCTCCAGGATAAACCCGGATCATCCAGGGCTCTGGACCAATACCGGGTTTGCACTGCTAAGGTTAGAGCATCTCAGGCAGGCACTTGAAGCTTTTGAGAGATCTATTTCCCTGAACCCGGTGCAGAAAAATGCCTGGGAGGGAAAGGAAGCTGTGCTTGTTCGGGTACGCAAGTGCGAAGAGAAACTGAAGGAATTTGAAAGATCCCTGGAAATAAATCCTGAGGATGCAAGTGTCTGGTTTGAAAAAGGTAAATTGCACCTAAAGCTCGGAGAACTTGAGAAATCCAGAGAGGCTTTTGAAAAAGCCACTGGGGAAAAACCCGAGAATGCAGAGGCCTGGCATCTCAGAGGAAAAATACTTTTTGAAACAGGCTCCGAAAAAGAAGCCCTTCACGCTTTTGAAATGGCACTCCGGAAGAAACCTGACTTTCCTGAAGCCTGGTATGAAAAAGGAAGGGTTTTCCTGAGGCTTGGCAACCTTAAAGGAGCAGAAAACGCGTTTAAAATCGCGGCTGACCTCTCGAAAAGCAAGGAAGCCAAAGCAAAAGCTGAAACCGCCCTTGCAAAGGTTAAAAGGTCTGGCTCTGGACAAATATGAATTTTTAAGGAATTAAAAAAATAACAGAGGATTATTCGCCTTATGGATTTTTGCTCCGGCTCTGTTAGTTAGATAAAGAATGTTAGATAAAGAATGTTAGATAAAGAACTTGAAATAATTATATGAGAAAAAACTCTTTTGCATACTCTTCAAATTGAATGGATTTTCAACCACAGAAAAAAAATAAAATAGCTGTTCCAGTTCCTCTTATCATATTTAGGAGTAAAAATGGAATTTGAAGCTTTAAAACAATCTCTGTCTTCACTGATCTCGATCCTGATGAAATTAAAGATGAAAGACATACTATATCTTTTTTGAGAGCTTTCCACTCAATTTGAAGAGGATACAATATCTTTGAGGCTTTTTCTGAGGAAAGCAAACATCATTATTAATTCAAATATCATTATTAATTTTTTTGCATCCAAAGTTCTATATTCTATTATTAATATTAATTACCGCCTTGAATATTATATTAGAACTGGTAGGTCATGGACGCTTTTAAAATTAAAGCGATTGTCTGATTGACTGGAGATAAAGACTGGATGTATTATGATGAAGCCGTAGATGCGGTTATAAAAACTCTGAACACGTCCGAAGAAAACGGACTGAGTTCGGAAGAAGCGGAAAAACGGCTCGATAAATACGGAAAAAACGAACTTAAAGAAGAAGAAAAGACTTCGGTTGTAAAACTTTTTCTTTCCCAGTTCAAGAGTTTTCTGATTATAATTTTGATTGCTGCAGCACTGGTTTCCGCTTTTCTCGGAGAGTTTGTTGACGCTTTTGTTATCCTGTTTACTGTAATCCTTGCCGGCGTGCTCGGTTTTGTTCAGGAGTACAGGGCAGAAGAGTCAATCAAACTCTTGAAATCATTGACAAGCCCCGAAGCCCTGGTTATAAGGGACGGGAAAGAGGAAAAAGTCCTTTCTTCCCTGCTTGTCCCGGGAGATATTTTGCTTTTGCAGGCAGGAGACAGGATTCCTGCGGATGCAAGATTGCTTGAGGCGCTCTCCTTGCAGATAGACGAATCCTCTCTTACCGGAGAATCCGTTCCTGTAGAAAAAAGCACCGCGATTTTCCCTCCTGAAACCCCGCAGCCTGACAGGAAAAACATAGCTTATACCGGAACCTCGGTCACCTACGGCAGGGGAAAAGCCGTTATTACGGCAACAGGCATGAATACGGCTTTTGGAAAGCTGGCGGGGCTTCTGGAAGAAATTGAAAGGGAAAGAACCCCCCTTCAGGAAAAACTTGACCAGTTCGGACGCTGGCTCGGGACTGCAACCCTTATAGTTGTGGCTTTTGTGGCTATACTCGGGATCATAGAGGGTTTTGATCCTTTTGAGATGTTCCTCTGGGGAGTTGCCCTTGCCGTTGCTGCAATTCCGGAAGCTCTTCCTGCAGTTGTGACAGTAGGGCTTGCTCTTGGTGTCCGAAGAATGGTAAAAAGGCATGCCCTTGTAAGAAAACTGCCGTCGGTAGAAACACTTGGCTCTACCAATATCATCTGTACCGACAAGACCGGGACGCTTACCCAGAACAAGATGACTGTTGAAAAGGTGTACGTAAACGGAACTCTCTTAAAAGTTACAGGCGAGGGGTACAAACCCACAGGAGATTTTTTCAACGGAGACAGCCCTGTTTCTGAAGATATTCACCTTCACAGGCTACTGGCTACAGGAGCCCTCTGTAACGATGCAGGGCTGGTTGAGAACGAAGGTGTATGGGACATCACAGGTGACCCTACCGAAGGTGCTCTTGTAGTCGTAGCAGCTAAAGAAGGTATCTGGAAAACTGCGCTTGAAGAGAAACACGAGCGTAAAGGGGAAGTTCCTTTTTCTTCCGAGAGGAAGATGATGACTACCCTGAACAGTTCCGAAGATGGACTGTATGCATATTCCAAAGGAGCTCCTGAGGTTATTCTTGCTTCCTGTACGAAAATTTTCCTTGAAGGACATGAGGAAGAGCTAACTCCTGAAAGACAGCAGGAAATCCTGAATGTCGTAAACGATCTGGCAAACCAGACACTCAGGGTTATGGGGTTTGCCTACCGGAAGGTCCCGGAAGACATCCTGCCTGAAGAAGCTGAAAAAGAGATGGTTTTCTCAGGGCTCATGGGTATGCGCGATCCCCCAAGAGAAGAAGTAAAGGTTGGAATTGCCACCTGTACCAGTGCAGGAATCCGAACCATAATGATTACAGGCGACCACAAGACCACGGCTTTTGCAATCGCAAGGGAACTCGGGATTTTCCGAGAAGGAGATCTTGTCCTTACAGGTACCGAACTGGAGGCCCTCGACGACAGGGAATTTGAAGAAATCGTGGAGAAAGTTTCGGTCTACGCAAGGGTTTATCCCGAGCATAAGCTGAGGGTGGTTGAGGCTCTAAAGAAAAAAGGATATATAGTTGCAATGACCGGAGACGGGGTAAATGACGCTCCTGCCCTGAAAGCCGCAGATATGGGCATTGCAATGGGAATTACAGGCACAGACGTCAGCAAAGAAGCTTCAAGCATGATCCTGACTGACGACAACTTTGCATCTATTGTGTCAGCAGTTGAAGAGGGCCGGAATATCCTGAAAAACATTAAAAACTTTATTGCCTACGGCCTTACCTGTCACATCGGTCTGGTCCTCATAGTACTTGTAGGCGTACTTGCCTGGCATACCCTGCCTGTCATTGCAGTCCAGATCCTCTGGATTAACCTTATAACAGACGGACTGCCTCCAATGGCACTTTCCATGGAAGCTCCTGACAGGGGTCTTATGAAGCAAAAACCAAATAAAGCAAAAGAAGGGCTGGTTTCCAGGAGAATGCTTTCAATAAGCCTTGGATTAGGAACTTTGATTGCAATCCAGTCTATCTGGGTCCTTTATGAGTCTCTTAATAATGGAGTTTCCCTTCCAAAAATCCAGACTCTGATCTTTACCCTGGTGGTTATTTCCCTGATGTTCAACGCCTTTAACTGGCGTTCTGAGAGGTATTCGGTCTTCTCTCTGGGAATCTTTACTAACAGGTCACTTATCTATGCCGTACTGAGCACTGTAATCCTGCAGCTTGCAGCGGTTTACGTGCCTATTATGCAGACGGCTTTCAGGACTGTTCCCCTCTCGCTTTCCGACTGGGCAATGATAATTCCACTGGCTTCAACCACACTTATAGCCATGGAGTTTATGAAGTATCTGGAATGGAGAATTCACAGATAAAATCAAAAAGAAAAAAGCCAGTAAAACCAATAAACAGAGTTTGCTTTTAAGCATACTCTTTTTCATATTCTTCTTTTTCTTTTTCTCCTTCTTCTTTTTCTCCTTCTTCTTTTTCTTCTTCTTTTTCTTTTTCTCCTTCTTTTTACTCTTCTTTTTCTTTTTCTCCTTCTTTTTACTTTTCTTTATTTCATATTCTTCTTTTTCTTCTTTAAATTCCCAGAAATTGAAGGCTTTTTTAATTTACTTAAATTTCCAACTGCTCGCTTGTTTGATCACAAAATCTCGTTCGCCCGATCACAAACGCTCACTCGTTTGATCCACTGCGTTGTCTGGATTTTGTGTATGGATTTTGCTCTTCTGGTTCCTTTTTACAAGCTGGAGTAAACGAAACACTTGTAGCCGAAAAAAACGGAAATAATAAGTGGCTTTAAATAAATGCCCTGAAATAAATTGCTCCTGAAATAAAATGTTCCTGTAATCATATATAGAACAAAAACAATAGGTATGAACATTATGACCCCAGTAGATAGGGAAAATTTCATTTGCCCGGAATTCTTCCCGGAATTTATCATAGGCATCGAGCCGCCAGTTGACAGGACGGAAAAAGCACTCTGGTTTATTTTCCGGGGCCGCGAGGTTCTCCTCAAGCTTAGTAAAAACCCTGGAGCAATCCCAAAAATGCTGGACTTTGGAGAGCTCGGGCTTTCGGGAACTCGGGAACAGTATCTTGGGACACTTGATGGAACCCATTGCTATTCCGTGGAGCTTCCTGAAGATGCACAGGCACCTGAGGGAATGAAATTTGCGGATCTCAGACAGGCATATACGGAAATGAATGAAAAGTGCTTTGCACTTGTGAATAAAGCCGTCCAGATCATGGAATGGGATAGAACAAATCAGTTTTGCAGCCGATGCGGGGCAAAAACCATGCAAAAGCCCGGCGAAAGAGGAAAGGAGTGCCCTGACTGCGGAGAGCTTTTCTATCCGAGAATCTCGCCTGCCGTGATTGTACTTATCCGAAAAGGGCGTGAGGTTTTAATGGCAAGGTCACCGAATTTCACGCCAGGCCTGTATGGTTTGATAGCCGGTTTTGTTGAACCAGGAGAATCAGCCGAAGCTGCGGTAGTCAGGGAAACAAGGGAAGAAGTGGGAATTAAGGTCAAAAATATCAATTATTTTGGAACACAGGCCTGGCCGTTTCCGAATTCTCTTATGATCGGGTTTACTGCGGAGTACGATTCCGGGGAGATACAACCTGATGGATTTGAAATCGAGGATGCCGGATGGTTTTCGGTTGAAAACCTGCCTGGGCTGCCTGGAAAAATAAGCATTGCAAGAAAGCTGATTGACCATTTCCTTACAGAAGAAGGGCTGGAAGTTTAAAGCCAAATTGGTAATTCAATTTTCAACTCATAATTTTATTCTTCCTGCTGCAACCTTTTTTAATTCTTTTTATTATTCTCAGTATTATTCTCAAGATGTTCATAGGGCTATGGGGCTTGCCATGTGCCCGGTTTTTTCGTTCCATAACCTGAGTTCAGGGATATTGTATCAATGGTGTTATATCGTAATGTATTGAGAGCCTGATTCGGTTTATTGGAGAAAATAAAAAATTAATATAAGTAGAAGGGCTATAAAAAGAAAACATAAATTAAGAGAAATAAGGTATCCTCTTCAAATTCAATGGAGAATTTTCCAACGCGAAAAATATGCCACAATTTTAGCATCTAGTTATAAAGTTGAATGCATCGTCTGATGTTGTTTCTCAGACTTGGTAAAATCCTTAAAAATAGTACCTTTAAAGCTAATATGTACCTGAATTAATGTAAAAAGAGCGTTGGTATAAAGATATATCTTCTTGTGGTTACCTACAATCCTTATAGTCTGCAATTCACCGAAGACTTTTAACATAACCATGTATCATATTGTAATATAGAAAACAAAAATGAAAATAATGAGGTATGTTATGAACGGGGTAAAAAGAATATGCAGAAAAGGCGCGAAAATAGCTTTTAGTGTTATTATTGGCGTTGGCTTAATTGGTTTTGTTAAAGGCTTACTAATAGGCTATTATATTGGTCGCCATAAGTCTACGTCAGCTGGAAACATAAAATGTAACTGATAAGACTGACTAAAAGCAAAATAATAAAATTCTTTTTTTCTTTTCAACTTCTCGTTTTCTTAATTTGTTTTTTCTGACTTCTCAGTGGAGTGCTCTTTAGAGGGGGTGTTTCTTTTGGTTATGGTGTAAAAAATATGGCTTTGCTAAATCAGTGTAAACTTTTACAGTTTGGGTCCAAAAAATTTACTGTTTAAATTTAAAGTTAATGTTGCCCATTATCCGATAGTATGAATAATTTGAATTTTAAGATAGCCTCTAAGATTACAGACATTTACATTCCTTTTCCGCTTTTAATGTAATGTTGGCGTGCTTTTTCCATTATCCTCATTATACAGTTATATTTGGCGTCAACATAATCTCCTGGTGAATAGCGGTGTTTAAGAGAAGCTCCAAGCTTTACCTGTTCATACTCTTTAAAGCTCTCAAAATCAGCTCTCAGATAGTCCCTAAACATCAATTCATCTGTTACGTGAGGGTTTCCTTTTTGATATATATGAATGTGGTGTGTATGGTTGCCAGAATTATTAGAAGTAAACTTTACAAAGTATCTTCGTCCTTCAATACCATTTTCGCCCCTTGGGTTGTATCCTTTTTCTATCATGAGTTCATTGTAATTATCAACTTGACTGATATTTTCAACAACTATCATAATGTCAATAATCGGTTTTGCACTCATGCCTTTTATCGAAGTTGAACCAAAATGTTGAATATCTATTATAAGCTCTCCAAAGATGCTTTCAAGAAGTTCTTTTTCTATTTTGTATAGGTCAGCCCAAACTTCATTATATGGAACAACTGTCATTTCCCTTGTCATGAACATTCCTCCATCCACATATTCGTTTTATATCCACTAGGTGAAACCATTATGCAACAATAATATCAATAATTGTTCATACAGTCAAACAGTTAGCGAAAATAGATCGTGAGACTAAAAAGGAAAATATATCGTAATGTAGATTGTATTGAACGTTGATTGAACGAAGGCGCAAATATGGGAAACAGATACCAAAAAATAGACCTTGAAACATGGAAAAGAAAAGATTATTGTCAAATCTACAGGAATGCAGTCCAGCCTCAATATTGTGTGAGTTTTGAACTTGATGTGACGAATTTTAAAAAGCGCGTTAAAGAAAATAACTGGTCATTTACGATGGCTTTTATATTTGCTGTTACGAAATGCGCAAATGAAATCGAGGAGTTTCGGTATCGTTTTCTTGATGGTGATGTTGTGTTATATGAGTCCATTGATACTTCATTTACATATCTGGATAAAGAAACAGAGTTATTTAAGGTAGTATATGTTCCCATGCAGGATACGATTGAGAAATTTGTACAATTGGCAACCGTAACGGCAGAAAATCAAAAAGAACATTTTACAGGACCTGTAGAAGACGATGTATATCAGTTCTCTGCCTTGCCGTGGATAACGTTTACACATATTTCGCACACGGATTTCGGAAATAGGGAAAAAGCGCAGCCTATATTTGATTGGGGAAAATATCAGGAAAGAGAAGGCAAACTTATGATGCCGTTTGCAGTCCAGGTTCATCATGCATTTGTTGATGGTATTCATATCGGTAAACTTGCGGATAAGCTGCAGAGATACCTGGATGAAGTGTAGATTAATCAGTAATTCATTAATCAGTAATTCATTAATCAGTAATTCACTAATTTTTACTTTTTTTAAAGTTATGTCTTCAGAATCGATTTCTATGACATAAGGCAAAAGATTCTCAATATTTCTTACATTGACTGGAAGAAGTTAGGATTTTCTAAAGGTACTTTACATTAACATAAACGGTACTTACATTAAATAAGCAGAACACGCAGGCTGATAAGCCGTTTATTCTTAACAGCCACGTTCTGGAAAGGGGAAATAAATGGGAGACTCTGGTTTCAGGTAAAAAGTAAACTAGGCACTTTATAAGCAAATGTTTACAAAGAACAAGCAGATAGGCCAGCTTAATGAAGTTATACAGAAACAGGCTGTTCATATCCAGAGCCTAATACAGGAAAACAGTAAATTGAACATGAAACTTTTTCCTGAGATTACCGAAAAACTCTGTTGGAAGCTGTTTTGGAAGCTGTTTTTCAATATTTAGGAGCAAGTAAGGGCTAATCCCCATTGCTTTAGCTGTGGGATACAGCCCGTAAACTTTCTATAGTAACCATTATTTAGGTAAAAGTACATTATAGTATAATATGCCTAAAGTGAATCATTATAGAATTTACCCAACAAAATCACAGATTACAAAGTTAAATAAGACTCTGGAACTCTGTAGATGGGTCTATAATGAAACCTTGGCATTAAGGAAGAATGCATGGGAATCTGAACAAAAAAGAATC
>JAEWQJ010000051.1 GCA_023399215.1 Methanobacteriota archaeon | reverse complement strand
GACTGGAGTACCCGTTTCGTTTGTAGCTTCATTTCCATTACCAGTACATCCTATTGCAAGGAATACTCCTAATACTACTAGCAGAACTATCAGTTCTTTTCTCACGATTACACCTACTCAAAATATTATTATAATTAAGTACTTACGCGGTTGAACTCAGAATCGAGAACGATGAACTCTCGGTAGTATAATCACTTTTTTGTTTTTCTCCATATTCATTTATTCAAAACCGGTAAAGTTGATGTAATAAAATTTACTCTATTTATTATGGGTTTATTTATTTCAACTCGACAATTTTTTGGCTAATTTCTCTTATTGCATGAAGATAAGTTAATATTTATTTTTATAAAAAAGTTTCAATCACTTAAGTCATCTATAAAATAAATGCATATGAATCAATTTATTATTTTTAGGAGTTTATTGATACTGATGCTCGATAAGCAAATTTTCTGCGTGATATTTTACATTATGAAGTTAAGTATACAGAATATAATGATACATGTAATACTCTTTTTAAATATATTGAGCTATATCTATGTTATATAAATGTGCATAGATATTCCTAGGCGTGTGTATTTATTCCTGAACGTGCGTAAATATTCATTAATATGTATAAATGTGTACAGGCCCGCACGGGCATGCACAGATGTATACGGATATAACACTTGTTTATTTTTTAAACGAGTGTTGATATTACCAGGTAGTTTTTTGCGCTTTTGCGGAATGCGAAATTAATTGTTTTTGACTATACTTTCTCATCATCAATTGATGTTGAAAAATAAGCAGTTAGTCTGTGGCTATCATCACGCTTGAGGCCTTGAATGCTGCGTAGACCTCGCTTCCTACTTTTAAGTTCAGACTTTCGGCTGATGTTTTTGTGATAATGGAAGTGATTTCTGTTCCTCCTGGTAATTCTATTACAATTTCAGAGTTTACCATTCCGGGAATAATACTTTTGACCTTACCTTTTAAGACATTGCGTGTGCTTAGTTTCATATTTGATCCTCCATTTTAAAACGGAAACTATATTCCTACTATCTACTATATAACCATATCTATATATGGACCTTACAAACTTAATAAGACCAGTTTTCTATCTACTGTCAACTTCTGAATGGGAACATGAAATTTCCACTCAAAATAATAAACAGCCGATATATTTATATCTGAGTTGCAAATTTATTTCTCAATGCAAATTCTTTATGTAACTTATCTGAATTTGAAATAGAAAATAGTTTACTGGTAATTAAGGTAAGTATGAAAATCTACTAACTGGTAAATGGTAGTAAAAAATTTGAACACGGTTTTTTTCTATTGGGATCTGGAAAGTTATGATCTCTCCTGAATTCCCCCACCCGTCTTCCAGGATGCAGGGAAAAGGCGTATTCCTAAAAACCTGTTGACATTGAAGAACTAGTTCATAAAAATGGTACAGTGCTGTGAAATTACTGTTCACTGTTCATTAGCATGAAAACTAACTGCTGTGCAGTGCACAGAACAATGTTGAGAGGTAAGTAAAATGAAAGACGAGATGTTACTATCGATTTTTTCTGAAAAGTGTATTGAATATACAATATCAAAATTTTATGTCGGAGAGCAGTGAGTATGATTCACAAAAACATAGTCTGTCCTGTCTGTGGGGCTGCCTGCGACGATATCCAGGTTGAAATCAAGAATGGAAAGATTGAAGCTAAAAATGTATGCAAGATGGGAATTTCCAGATTTAATGAGGTTACAAGTCCCCGAAGGTTTAAACAGCCTCTTCTAAAGTTCGGAGGAAAATTAAGGCCAGTTTCCTGGGACGGAGCCCTTCAAATAGCCGCAGATATCCTGTCTTCGGCTAAGCGTCCACTGATTTCCATAGGCAGCGAAACTTCCTGTGAAGCACATGAGGTGGGGCTTATGATAGGGGAATATCTGGGTGCAATTGTAGATACAACTGGCAATGGGGCCACAGTAATGGGAATTCAGGAAGCCGGAAAAGTCGGTGCAACTGAAGGGCAGAAGAAAAACAGGGCCGACCTTTTGGTTTACTGGGGAACAAATCCACTTGAATCCATGCCCAGGCAGATGTCCAGATATGGAGTTTTCCCAAGAGGTTACTGGACAAAACGCGGGCGTTTTGACAGGACAATCATTACTGTGGACCCAAGAAAAACTCTAACTGCTAAGGCTTCTGACCTGCATGTGCAGCTTAAACCGGGCTCCGATTATGAGCTAATAAGCGCACTCTTGACGCTTTTACATGGAAAAACTCCTCATCATTCCGTAGAGGAGATTACAGGAGTTCCGATTTCTGTTATGGAAGAGATGCTAGATATAATGAAAAACTGCAATTTTGGGACTATCTCAGTAGGAGTTGGACTGTCTTCCTCCCTTGGGAAGTACAGGAATATTGAAATTGCCATGAACCTTGTGAAAGAACTGAACAATTATTCCAAATTTACCATTGGAGTTATCCGCAGTCGCTGCAATGCGGCAGGCTTTAGCCAGGTTGCTTCTTACATGTATGGTTATCCCTTCGGGCTTGACTTCATGCGTGGATATCCACGTTACAACCCTGGAGAATTCACAACCGTAGATTTGCTTCGAGAAAAGGACGTGGATGCAGCTTTTGTAATGTGTTCTGATCTTTTGAGTCAGATCCCTCCTGACTGTGCAGCTTACCTTGCAAAAATTCCTTTGATCTGCCTGGATACAGTTCCCTGTCCAACTACGTCTATCTCAGATATTGTGCTTCCGGGAGTCGTTGACTCCATGGAGTGTGAAGGGACTTTCTACAGGCTTGACGATGTGCCTATTTACTTTGAACCGTTCCTTGATTCTCCATTTAAATTCACTCAGAGTAATGAAGATACCTTAAAACAGCTTTTTAAAAAAATAAAAGAAGAAAAAACTCAGACTGGTTTTCCCCAATCTGCATTTAAGCAAGAGGAAGCAATGCCCAAAATTTTGCCTGGAGTACTATGAAATCCGCAAGAAAGCAGATACGGGTATGTGAATTGTTTAGATAAATATCAGCTTATCATTAATGAACCATCATTTTACCAGAACATACCAATGTATTCAGGAGAAAACGGAAACATGGAATTAAGATATGTGCCCACGACCTGTCCTTACTGTGGGACCGGATGCGGGTTTAACATTGTGGTAAAAGATGGAAGGGCAGCAGGCATTGAGCCCTGGCACCGAGCTCCAGTTAATGCAGGAAAGCTCTGTCAAAAGGGTAGATATGCTCATGAGTTCATCCATAGTAAGGACAGACTTGTAAAGCCGTTGGTCAGGGAAAACGGGCAGCTTGTAGAGACAAGTTGGGAAGAAGCCCTGGCCCTTATAGCAGGGAAATTCATGACTTTTCTTCCTGAAGAAATTGTCTGTCTCTCCTCAGCAAGAACCTCAAACGAAGAAAACTACCTTATGCAGAAATTCGCTCGTGTTGTCCTTAAGACTTCTAACGTTGACCACTGTGCAAGGCTCTGCCATTCCTCTACAGTCGCTGGCCTTGCTGCGGTTTTTGGCTCTGGAGCCATGACGAATTCCATCTTAGATCTTGAAGAGTCTAAATGCATTTTCATTATCGGCAGCAATACTCTCGAGCAGCACCCACTCATTGGAAGGAGGGTAATGCTTGCAAAAAAGAAGGGGGCTAAAATAGTATGTGCAGACCCTCGTTGCACGCCCACGGCAAAACAGGCAGATCTCCATCTTTCTATGTATTCAGGCACTGACGTTGCCCTCCTAAATGGACTCATGCACCATATTATAGAAAACGGCTGGGAAGATTCGGCATTTATCTCAAAAAGGACAAAAAATTATGAGGAAATGAGATCCGTGGTCATGCAGGAGACCTATTCCCTGCCAAACGTCTCAAAAATCACAGGGGTGCCAGAGAATGACTTAAAAACAGCAGCCGAGTGGATTGCCCAATCAAAACCATCGGCCCTCCTTTATTCAATGGGCATCACCCAACATACTGTGGGAGTTGACAACGTGAGGTCCACGGCAAACTTGATGCTTTTAACTGGAAACCTCGGAGTTCCAGGTGGAGGTGTCAACCCACTGCGAGGGCAAAATAATGTACAGGGAGCATGTGACATGGGCTGCTTGCCGGATGTGTATCCTGGCTACCAGAAAGTTGCAAATCCGGAAAACCTAAGGAAAATGGAATCTATCTGGGGGGTGAGCGGACTTCCTAAAGCCCCAGGGCTTACGGTTACGGAGCTGATGGAACAGCTGGCAGAAGAAACATCGACTGTGAAGTGCATGTATGTTATGGGCGAAAATTTCATGCTCTCGGACCCGGATCTAAACAAGGTAAGAAAAGCTATGAAGCAACTGGACTTTCTGGTTGTGCAGGATCTTTTCTTGAGCGAGACTGCAAATCTTGCTGATGTTGTCCTGCCTGCGGCCTGTTATGCAGAAAAGAACGGGACCCAGACCAATACTGAACGTCGAGTACAGCGGATCAGGAAAGCCGTAGAACCTCCGGGAGATGCTAAGGCGGACTGGCGCATCATCTGCGAACTTGCCGGGTGTATGGGGTACGGGCCTCAATTTTCCTACATGAACGAAGCAGAGATTTTTGAGGAAATCGCAAAGGTTACCCCTCAGTATGGCGGCATGAGCTACGAGCGCCTTGAAAAACCTGATTCTCTTCAGTGGCCCTGCCCGAATAAAACTCATCCAGGAACTCCAATCCTGCATACCGAAAAATTTTCTACCCCTGATGGGCTGGCGGAGTTTTCTGGCATTGAATGGAAGCCCCCAGCCGAAGTCCCGGACGTGGAATATCCTTTCATTCTTACTACAGGAAGGAACATCTGGCACTGGCATACAGGGACTATGACCCGCAGGTCGAAAACCCTTGCCTCCGAAGTCAGAACTGGCTGGGTGGAGCTTCATCCGAAAGATGCGAAAAAGTTGGGGGTCAGCAACCGAGAAAAAGTCCGCGTACTTTCCAGAAGAGGGAAGATCGAAATTCCTGCAATGGTCACAGAAGACATAAAACCTGGAGTCGTCTTCATCCCTTTTCATTTCAAGGAATGTGCGGCAAATCTACTGACCAATGGAGCTCTTGACCCCGTGGCAAAGATTCCGGAGTACAAGGTGTGTGCGGTAAAAATTGAGAAAATAGAACCTCAAGAAGGTAAACCTTTGGAGGAAAAACATTGAAACCTGCTGAAGAAAACATGTTTTATGTCCGGGCTTGCGATCAGGAGTTACTAGAAAAAGGTGAGTCAGGTGGCGCGGTTTCATCCCTCCTGAAATTCGCACTGGAAAGCGGGAGCGTGGACGCAGTGCTCGGGATCAGGAAAGGAGCTGACATCTATGATGCTGTACCTGTGCTGATTACGGACCCCGCAGAAATTTCGCAAATTTCAGGTTCCCTTCATTTTGGGACTCTTCTTCTGTCCAGGCTTTTCAGCAAGTACCTGGGAAAGGCAGAGAACTTAAAAATTGCAGTTGCCCTGAAAGGATGCGATGTCATGGGACTTTACGAGCTTGCAAAACGGGGAGAAGTCAGACTGGAAAATATCCTCATGTTTGGGCTAAACTGTGGAGGCACAATCAGTCCTGAAATGGCAAGGAAGATGATTGTAGAAAAATTTGGAATTAACCCTGATTTGGTTAAAAAAGAAAGGATTTCTAAGGGAAAGTTTATCGTTGACACTCCTGAAGAGGAGTTTGCTATACCCATAGACAAACTGGAAGAGGAAAACTTAGGAAGAAGAAGCAACTGCAGGCGCTGCAAACTGAAAATCCCAAGGCAGGCTGACCTTGCATGTGGAGAATGGGGCGTTATTGGCACGGAGGCAACCTTTGTTGAGGTATGCAGTGCAAAAGGCGCAGAATTACTTAAACAGGCAAAAGCTGCGAGTGCAATTGAAACCTTTCCTCCTGTCCCGAAAGGGCTGGAGATCCGAGGAAAAATCGAGAAGTCGATGTTAAACCTTTCCGAAAACGGAAGGAAAAAAGACTTTCAGTCGTTAGGGGAGGGAAAAGCCCGCCTGAGACAGCTTGTGGATGAGACTTCACGTTGTATCAAGTGCTATACCTGCATTGAAGTATGTCCTGCCCTGTCCGGGACAAAAGTATCAGACTTTACTATCACCCCTGGAAAGGTTCCTCCATCCTTTGCCTTTCATGCACTGCGCTATTCTCTTGTTGCAGATTCCTGTATCAACTGCGGACAATGCGAAGAACTCTGCCCAATGGATATTCCAAATGCCCTTTTTATGCATTCCTTTGCTGTGGAATTTCAGGAACTCTACGGCTATCAGGCAGGGCAGGACCTCTCAGTCCCGAATATCTCACCATTGGAAATTTTCCGGCAGAAAGAAAACAGGAAAAAATTAGGTTGTACAAAAAATTGAGTGAACATAAAGCAGAAGAACGAAAACAGGAAAAAATTAGGTTGTACAAAAAATTGAGGTACATAAAGCAGAAGTAAGAGTGAGTTAAATAACGAAAAATATCAACTGATTAATGGTGGGCCATAGGAAAAGAGAAAAGTCATTGTTTATAAGCTCAAGTAATCTTTTTTGAGTTTTTAACTCCAAGATTAGCGCCCAGGGCAGGATTTGAACCTGCGCTCTCCCAAAGAAGAAACGGTTTTCGAGACCGCCGCCTTACCACTAGACTACCTGGGCATTTTGTTTTAAAGTGAAAATAATTTTCGGGCGCTACCCGACGTTTTTAATGCAATGTATTTCAGATGTAGGATTATTGAATATACTTTCTTTCTTATATATCTTATTATCCTCAGACCTGTTTCTTAAAAATCGAAAAGTGAACTCTGGCCTGCATCGTCCGGTTCCGTATTATTCAATTCTTGATTACCTGGCTTTTCTTTTTCGGTTTCGCCGGTTTTCTTCCGGAGATTTTTCGCCCTCTTTTTTTCGGGTTTGCTTGCTTTTGCGGGATTTATCTCCTCAAGATCTGCAAATGAAAGCTGTCCTGTTTGCTGGATTTCTTCATTTTTCAGGTTTTCAGGCAGCTCAAGCCAGCCATACTGGCCTCCTCCGCCGGGATGGATTATGACATCGCCTTTCCTGAAAGCCAGGATTGCGTTTACTATTCTGTCATCACCCACGACCTTCAGGTCTTCAGGCTCGGAGTAAATAAGAGCTTTGACTTCGTTTCCGAAGCGTTCAATAAGCTTGTTCCAGGCCGTTTGTACGCCTTTTGTCTGAACGCTTGCATGGCCGAGAGTCATCTGGATAATTTCCGCAAGAGGAATGAGATGGAGATAAGGAGGACGGTATTCAGGATGTTTCGGCTCTTTAAAGTCTGCGAGTTCATTCACGCGGTCGAAAACCCCTTTCTTTATGACGCCTCCGCAGACCGGGCAGCGCCATTTATTCTCAACGGCTTCAGGCAGTGAATACTGAGTATAACATTTAATGCAGGCTGACCGGTTGTATTTTCCTTCTTCAGGAAAGAACCCTACATTCAGAGTAGCTTTATACCCCTGTTCCCTGAGTATGGCTTTTTTCAAGCCGTCAAAGGTAAGCTCAGGCACATCAAACTGCGTAAACTCCCTTGCCAGTTTATTGGTATAAGGGGAGTGGGCATCGGAGTTCGAAAGAAAAGTAAGGCGGTGAAGGTCCTGGATTCGGTCTGCATAGTCACTGTCTGCACTCAGGCCAAGCTCCAGGAAAGAAATATAATCTGTCATATCCCCGTAGCAACTTTTCAGGCTGTCATGGTAGCCGTAAAGTGCAGTCCAGGGGGTAAATGCATGGCAGGGGCCAATAAGGGCTCCAAGGTCTTTTGCAATTTCTGCAAGTTCATTTCCATTCAGCCTGACACTGGGACGGCCATCAGCTTCAAGGTTTCCGAAAGGAGCAATGCGCTCGGCCAGTTCTTCAGCCTTTGAAATAGAAGGTAAAATCAGGAGATGGTGTACACGGTTTCGGTCTTCTATCTCGGTAGTTGGGATAAAATAAATCTCATCTATGCGGATTTCTTCATCTGAAACAGATACTCTTTTGATCTCTTCTAGCCACTTCGGATGAGTACAGTCTGCAGTACCGATTAATTCCATCCCTTTTTTTGAAGCCTCCCTGGCAATTGTCGGCAGTTCCATTCTTCTGGAAGATGCCATGGAGTACTTTGAATGGAGATGGAGGTCTGTATTGACTTTCATTTCCTTCCCTTTACCGGAAAATCCAACTTTTAGTGTTCACTTTAAGTAAATAGCCTTAGCTAAATTCATACTTAATTCTCTGGTCATTTCTAAGACCATATCATCCTATGTAGCGCAGGTCTTCTTCGGTAGGTTTGGCTTCCTGGATTGTCTGTTGCTCTTCTTTTTCCTTCAGCTTCTCAAGGATGCTTTCCATTTCCTCGGCCTTTTTCTCAAGAGACTCCATGTTTACTTCAATTCCGAACATTCTACAGAGCACTTTTAGAAGAGACTGGGCGCTTTTAGGGTCCATTAAATATCCTGGGGTCATGCCCATAAGGCAGGCAGCATCAATGCCTCGCATCTTACTGAAAGCTACAAGCAGGCCCGAAGCTCCAACTATACCTCCGCTGGGTTCGGATTCCCTGAACTCTACCCCATACTCTTTGATTTCTTCAATCAGTTTCGTGTTATTAGCGACCCCAAGGACTGTATCCTCATAGGTCAGTTTGCCTGTGGGATACCCTCCAAGCGTGTAAATCCTCTGCACTCCAAACTCTTCTGCAATGTCAAGATAAAGCGAACAGAGTTCATAATGTCCCTGTGAAGTTGTACTCTGATGATCTCCTACAAGGAAAAGGATGTCATTCTCTTTTGCTTTTGCGTAGTATATAGTGTTGCTTACCGGACGGACTGTACAGTCTTTATTGACCAGGACCTGAGGTGGAAAATGCGG
The DNA here is from genome assembly GCA_023399215.1 of Methanobacteriota archaeon. Lineage (GTDB taxonomy): Archaea > Halobacteriota > Methanosarcinia > Methanosarcinales > Methanosarcinaceae > Methanosarcina. Next base: position 13,803 of record JAEWQJ010000051.1, on the reverse strand, counting down.
AGAATAAACTTCTATTACTTTTTCAGCCCCAAGTTCGTCTACCAGATGCTCTGCCACTAACTTGCCTACGAGTCCTACTCCTGGAAGTCCCACTAAAAGGATTGGTTTTTTGAGTTCAAGATTTTCTTTCAGGCGGACAAGTGTACTTTGTTGCATAACAATTCCTTATCCTTTCTTTGCCATTCTACGGTACCTGCCATAAGGGTCCTGAGGAGAAAAGCGAGCCGGATTTGGGGAGAAAGCTTTTCCCCCACAGACCGGACAAATTTCCCTTAAAGTGTACCTGCCGCAATTTTTGCATTTGCGGATCTTTTGTCCCAAAGGGTATCACGCCTTTGCCGATTCAATATGCCGCTTAAAAGTCCCATGTCCGCCAAGTTTGGCAATGGTATCGACTGCTATCTGGGCAGATTTTTTAAGGACTGATTCAGCTTTCTTGTAATCCGGGGCAATTACCTTGATTCGGTATCTTGGAGCCCCTGTGTAACTTATTTCGAGCCTTATGTCTTTTCCATCAACGTCATCGACAGAAGTTGCAGCACTCAGGGCTTGCTTTATAACTTCTACACCGTTTGGAAGGTTACAGGTCAGATCCACATAGCCTGCAATGTCTACAAAAGGCAGTTTGATGTTTTCCCCTGCTATCTTGATTATACTCTTTAAATATTTCTTATTAACTTTGATTCCTTTGAAAGCTTTCTCCCCTTCTATGGCAGCTTCTTCAAAGGCTAAATATGCACTTCCGAACTCTTCTACGAGTTTTTCGTGCAAAGTTTGCAGGGTCTCCTCATCGGTATTTGTCTCTTCAGCCACGAACTGGAGCCACTTGGCGGCTTTTTGCTCATTTTTCCATTCCTGGATTTTAGCGCGCCTTTGGTGCTCGTTTACATCTTTCAATGAAAGGTCGATGTGGCCGCGGGAAGGGTCCACGTTAAGAACCTTGCAGACTATCTTCTGCCCTTCCCTTACGTAGTCCCTGACGTACTTGACCCAGCCTGCTTTTATTTCGGAGATGTGGATAAAACCTTCTCTCCCTCCGAACTCCTCAAGCTCGACATAGGCTCCGAAATCCGTCACATTCTTTACAGTACAGACAACAAATTCTCCGACTTCGGGCCAGTTATCGTTTCCCATTCGTACCACTTCTCAAGTTTTATTTTTTTATTATCTGTTACTCAATACTATAAAGTGCTTTTACCTGTTCGGTTATTCAAGCACTTCCAGAATATGAGTAGTGATTGTCGATTTTCCACCGGTTGGTTCGGCAAGGGTCCTTCCACAGACTACGCAGGTGATTTTACGGCTTGCACTCCCGAATATGATCTGTTCATTTTCGCAGTCGTTGCACTTTACGCGCAGGAACCTGCTTTTTGGCCTCTGGGTATAATCTACCATCTTATCTTACTCCTTGAACTCAAACTTCTTTGCCCTGAAACATGGTTTCTGGTAAGCTTTCTTACATACTGTGCAGCGGTATCTAAGCCAGATGCGTTTTGTGGGCTTGTCGCCACCGGGCACCTTAGAGAATTTCCCACTGTTTCCTATGCCCTGCTGTCTATCCTTCTGTCTTGCAATGCGAGTCATGGATGAAGCCTGACCCTTCCTGACCCTTTCAACCGCTATTTCCTGATGGGTTTTACAGTAAGGGCAGTAACTCCTGAACTTCTTTGGAATCTTCATTCTTTACACCTTTTTAATGATTATTGGTACTCAGTTTGCTTTCTCCGGCTTTTGCGGGAAGCACTATTAATACATATATGGAAATTATACGTATGGCGTTTACGTACGGCGTTTAGATCCTGGGAAGATCTTATTTGGGAAGCCTTTGATTGGATGAACTTGATATTTTTTAGACCTCTTTCGGTCTCGATATCACGATTGGAACCCTTCTATCAAGACAAGGTCACAGAGTCAACAACTAGGTTAAGTTACTACTAGTTTTTGCTCAAGCTTTTCTTAAAAAGCCTGGTGCTATAAGGTTAAGCTACTATTAGTTTTTGCTCAAGCTTTTTAAAAAGCTTGGTGCTAACAAGGTTAACTAATAAGGTTAAGGTACACAAATATAGCTACACATATAAATACTCATACTATTACCTGATAGGCTTTCCGGCCTTCATGGCTTAACTTAGAATCTCCAACACTTTAAACTGCCTGTCGTTTCCTTTCTCAAGCTAAAACAAGCTGTAAATCTCAGGAAATTAATTTTTTCCAGGAAATGAGTCTTTTCCCGAGTCTTCCTGTCCAACAATCAGTTTAGCTGCATTGCGCTTTATCAGCCCTGTAGCGTTAAGCTGCGGCAAAACAACGACTTCTTCGGCACTGACAGTATAATTCCGGCCGTCTGCGCCTGTGAAAGTAGGCAGATCCTTCAGTATTCGGACAACAACGTATTCCTTATTTATATTGTTTTTGTCTGGAATTGCCCCTGTTTTCCCTCTGGCTGCAATAACAGGAGTCCCCATTTTTGCTTCTGTCCCTCCCTTGGAACCGGCAGAGAATTGTCTTTCCACAATTTCAGGCCAGACTGCAGTATTCTCGGAACCAGGGTACAGGATAGGACCTAAAAGTTCGATTTTTGCGGCTTTAATTCCTTGCAGTACAAGATCATAAAGCCTCTTTTCCACAGGAAGTAATTTTTCGATGTCTTTTGAAATAGGTTTATTCGCATTAGACTGGGTTGTTGCCCTGATTATAACTTTTCCTATCCTTTTCATGAAGATAGTTTCAAGGTCCGAAAGTGCTCTTTCATGCTCGTCTTGGAGCATTTTGAACTCCGGAGAACGGGAATTGCCGACTTTTTCAATCTCTTCTTCGAGTTTCCGGACATATTTCTCAGCCTCCAGGTAAAAATCAGCCGGAATTGTCTTTATTGTCTGGTTCTTTTCCTTATACAGGACCTGGCTGATTTCTTCTATGTCCATACTCAGCAACACCTCTACAAATTAAGTACACTGCCGCATACTCAGGAACTTCCTGTATGCCTTCTTCTACTCTTAAATCCTTGCCCTTTAACTGCACTGAAAAAGGCTTTGAAACTGTTATCTTTACCGGCCTTTCGCCAAAGACAACGGCATCGGTAAGTGGGTCAAACTTTTCTAACTCGGACAAAGCAAGTTTCTTTACCAGCATACCTGACCCGCCGTGCAATGAGCCCGGCACTCGGATCAAACGTTTGATGTCCGCAGTCACGGGTTCGTCAACACTGGCCCCAAATCTGTGCAGGAAATCTTCAACAGACTCTCTCATAAAATAGGCAGCAATATCTTTAAAGTTTCTGACGTCAAAGTCAAGTCTTCCTTTCTCAAGGATATCCTTTAAACCATTTTCGCTATTTGTAAGATTTATTAATTTTTTTACTGTAGTATCCCCGACTTTCTCATGCCTGCGAAGTTCGGAAAACATATCTTTTTTGTACCTCTTCTCGCATTCGGTTTTCATATAATCCGTAAGATAAAGTGCAATCCTTCTTCCCCAGCCTGAATCATGTCCCACAAGTGTGCATTTCATAGGCACGTTTTTCATTCCTTTAAATGTCTTTGAGCCGGTCCCGAATTCCCCATCCATAGGAACTTCTTTGAAAAAATATTTGAAATCAAGGTCTCTCCCGCTGAGATAATTTACGATTTCCCTTCTTTCAGCACTTCCAAGTTTCAGGACTTTTGGGCTTCTGACATGGAAATGATACCCTCTTCCTCCGGAGAATACCAGCTCAATTTCCTGCTCCGAAAACCCGAAATCATCTAAAAGGAAATCCATGAGCTTGAAAGTTTCTTTCTTTACAAGCTCCAGCATATCCGCGTAGTTTCTCGGGGCATCTGGAAGATGATCTGCATCAAGGTCGAAAATCAATTCTGCCCCTAGCCAGTTCTTCTCATTCATTTTCCGCGCGCCAGGATATTCGTAATACGCAGTCGAATTGTAAACATGCGCAGGAGCCATGCCGTAAAGATAGTCAAGAGCTTCTCCGGGTGAGCCGAATGCCTTGTGCCTGTACATCATTTTATCAGGCATATTGTCAAAGAAGATAAAAGCCCATTCTCTGCTAGGCAGGTGATCAGGAAGGCCTATTTCGGCAGTTTTGTAATATTTCTGGAAGCGTGTTTTCAAAAAGCGGGCAGTTCGATTATCCATGATTTCAGGGCTTCTGGGGTTTTGGATCTTAATTTAGAGATTCTGATTAGGGGTATATATTGGGGATTCTGACCAGAAATATGGTTTCGGGGTTCTGATCAGGATGATGGTTTAGAAATCCTGATCAAGATTGCGGTTCAGGGGGCTCTGATCATGATTATGTTTTAGGAGTTCTGATCAGGGGGTATGGTTTACGATTTTAATCGGGTCTTGTTCTGTGATTTCGATCAGGGATTTTGATTAAATTTTTGGTTTGGGGTTTTTCAACTTTGATCGCTGTAGGACTTACGCAGTTGAACTGAAAAATCAACAGCATCGGACTGTTAACTGTCTATAACATGACTTTAGTCCGCAGTCTTTGTCGTAATTGGTTTTGTTCCTCAAGTGCGTAAGTCCTAAGCTGATTTAGTTAAGAGGATCTGGCTGGTTTTTCCTATGATAGATCAATCTCATATTTTACTTTTGGTTATATGAGTTTTTTTAAAAACGTTTAGCAGTCAATTTAAGTTTAGATAATTCTCTTTGTAGGAGATACATATGTAGGAGATACATAAAGACTCTTGACCCAGGTATTTTATGGCAGCAAGGTTTAATCTCCTAGAGCAACAATATGCAACGATATTATAACGAGTTCTAGAATCTAATAAATTAGAGCTAAAACCAACAATGAACTTGGTAAGCTGAATAGAAAAATCGATAAGTAAAAATTAAAATTTTAAATTGACAAATATGAATTAAATTCTATTCTGGAAAAGTATTCTGGAAAATTGTAACGAAAAATGAAAATTGACAAACAAAAATTTAAAACGAAAAGGAATAAGAATTAAAAGTGAAAATAGGCAAACAATAATCGAAGATGGGAAATCCTAAGTTAAAAACTGATGACTCATTAACTATTCTCACAGAGTGGGGTTTTGGGAAATATGAATATTAAGAATTACATTAATACAATTCGATACTACCTGAAAACTGAGGAAACAGAAGAGTCGTCTATTCTTCTTGCACTGGCTGATAATTCGGATGATACTGAAACCTTTATCAGTCCTTTTACAGGTATGCAATTTGCACTGATCCCGGCCGGCGAATTCGAGATGGGGTCACCTTTAGAAGAGAAGGACAGATCAGATTCCGAGTCTCCGGGTCATAAAGTAAAAATTAATAACTCTTTTTATCTGGGTAAATCCGCTGTCACACAAAAACAGTGGAAAAAGATTATGGGCAACAATCCTTCATACTGCAAAGGTGAAGATCATCCTGTTGAGATGATCTCCTGGAAAGATGCTCAGGAGTTTGTAATAAAGCTGAATGAAATGGAAGGAACTGACAAATACCGCTTACCCTCAGAAGCCGAATGGGAATACGCCTGCCGCGCCGGCACACAAACAAGGTGTTTCTTTGGTGAAGATGAGTCAAAACTTGATGAATACGTCTGGCATGCTGGAAATTCAGGCGATAAGACTCACGTAATTGGCTGCAAGAAGCCAAATCCCTGGGGACTTTATGATATTAACGGGAATGTCTGGGAATGGGTACAGGATAATTGGCACGATAATTATAACAGTGCTCCTTCGGATGGGAGTGCGTGGGAAGATGACAGTAGCCCTGATCGGGTTTCTCGTGGGTGCAGCTGGCTCTGCGAGATAGGGTTCTGCCGTTCAGCTGGCCGGTTCAAACGTAAAACTGAGAATCGGCTTGCCAATCTCGGGTTCCGTCTGTTGAGGGAGTTATAACTTTCTTTAAGGCAACTATAACTTTCTTTTCCAAGGCAACTATGACTTTCTTTAAGGCAACTATAACTCTCTTTTCCAAGGCAACTATGACTTTCTTTTTTTACAATTAGTACTTAAACTTCAAATTATCTAAAAAATTTTCAAAGAAATTTCACTTTTTTCAAGCTTGTATTTCTTACTGATCAAAAATCTTAAATCATATATTCCTTAAAAGAAATATAAGTTTTAGATTGTTGAATAGCTGGTGGTAGAATACAGCAAGTTCTTGATACGTCTAATTTCTCTATTGTACTCACGTCTGAAGACGTTGAAGCTTTTTCTGAATATTGGCAGAAGCAGTGCTGTCAGCTATATAGTTCAATTTGCATGAATATACCTGATGGCTGGATAGAACCTTTAAAATCCGATTGTTCTGAAGGAGATAAAGCTGATCTGACAACCATTTTCAGCACACTTGCAGTTTTCGGCATAACTGGTAAGGTTTTTGCAGAGATAATTCTTGAAGCAATGAAAACCTGGCTAGAGTACAGGCCAACTGCCGAGATCGAACTAAAATGTCCTGACGGAAGTACGGTTAAGATTTCAAAGTTGCCTCTTAAAAAATTATCCCAATTTTTTGAAGAAAACCCGCAGCTATCGGTCTTTGAAGGCCTGAGTTGTTTCATGAACTCTAATAAATAAATTGTGCGTTAGTGTCATGACTGGCAAAAGAATCGGGCTTGTTATTGGAAACAATTATCCAAATTCCGATAAAGAATTGAGGTTTGCAGTAGCTGATGCTCTCGCAATGAAGGAGGTTCTGCTGAATAAAGATATTTGTAAGTTTGATGAAGTTGAAGAATCAATAGATGACGCCTTTGTAGACGCAAGGATCAAAATTGAAAAAATACTGAAAAATGCAAACCGTGACGATCTTGTTTTCATTTATTTCTCTGGTCATGGAAAAAAACATCTGGACAATGGACTGCGTTTGTTGTTCAAGGACGCTAGAGAAGATTATCCTCTGGCAACATCGTTAAATTTTGATTATATCAACAGGTGCATGAAATATCCATCACTTAAATCAGTTATTATCGTTCTTGATTGCTGCTATAGTGGTGCTGCCGGAATAAAAGGAGACGATTTAGAAGAAGCGTTTTCTGATTATTCCTCGGGTCCGGGTACGATAATTCTTACATCTACAGGTTTGATTGGATCACCGAAAGCGAAGGAAGATCCAGAACTCAAACACGGCATTTTTACTCACTATTTGCTGGAAGGTTTGAAAACTGGTGGTGCAGATGAGGATGAAGATGGTCTCATATATGTGAATGATTTGTATGAATACGCCCACAGTAGAACAATAAAACGAAGTTCTCAATCTCCGGTTATGAAAACTCAGATAGAGGGGAAAATTCTAATCGCAAAGAATCGTAAAAAAATTAAAGATAATGAATATCAATCAAAAAGTAGCAAGCTTCTTAAAGAGTTCAGTATCCAACTTCCTCCTCGTATACTTGGTGAATCTCTGACGGTTCTTAGGAATTATTACTATGCTCCTTCCCCTCTGGAACAAGTTGATATTACTATATATAATTTCTTAGAATTACTTTTAAAGGGTGAATTTTCGGTTGATAATTATATTGAAGCTGTACAAGGTCTTAAGGGAATTAGCATAAACACCATACTTCCTCACAGTGGAACCCTTGGTAAAACCTTGATAGTACCTCGAAAAACTAAGGTTCTAAATATTGAAAATACAAGAATTCCAAAGAATATCGAAAAACACGAAATCCCAAAAACCTTCACCAGCTCTTCTACAGGTATGGAATTTGTGCTTATTCCGGCCGGAGAATTTATGATGGGGTCTCCTTCTGGCGAAGAAGGTAGGTATGATGACGAAGGTCCTGTCCATGAAGTGACAATTAATAATCCTTTCTATATGGGTAAATATCTGGTCACTCAAAAACAGTGGAAAAAAGTTATGGGGACCAATCCTTCAGGCTTCAAGGATGAAGATCGACCTGTAGAAAGCGTTTCTTGGAAAGATGTTCAAGAATTTGTTCAAAAACTGAATGAGAAAGAAGGCGCTGACAAATATCGTTTACCATCAGAAGCTGAATGGGAATATGCGTGCCGTGCTAAGACAACAACGAGATATTCCTTCGGGGATTATGAGTCAAAACTTAATGAATATGCTTGGTATAATAAAAAATCAAACAGTGAAACTCATCCTGTTGGTCAGAAAAATCCAAACTCATGGGGTCTCTATGATATACATGGTAATGTTTGGGAATGGGTTCAGGACAGGTGGCATGATAATTATGAAGAGGCTCCTTCTGATGGTAGTGCCTGGGAAGATGGAAGTAGCTTCAACCGTATTCTACGGGGCGGTGGCTGGGGCAGCGATGCTGGGTTCTGTAGGTCAGCGATCCGTGCTGGGTTCGACGTCGAATACCGTGCTGAGGCCATTGGTTTCCGTCTTCTGAGGGAATTATAACCACTTCCTACTTTACTACTTTTCAACGCTTTGGGAGCGGATAATTCTTCAGCGAAGCCCGAAGGCTCGAAGCGTGCGAAGCCGCCGAGCCTGGGTGTTGAGCCACTTCATTTTATATCTAATTTCACTAAATCCTTCAGTAATGCTTATACCAAAAGCCTCTATTATATCCACTTTATGAAGCAGGATATGTCAAGTGCCGACGTTGCTGCAGTTGTTGCCGAGCTGTCAGCAGGTCCTAAATCCATTATTGATGCGAAGATCGGGAAGATATATCAGCCCACGAACGAGGAGATTCGCATCAATCTTTACGTTTTTCACCAGGGCAGGGACAACCTGGTTATTGAGGCCGGGAAGCGCATTCATCTAAGCAAATACCTCAGGGCAAGCCCAACGCTTCCCCAGGCTTTTCCAATGCTGCTTAGAAAATACCTGATGGGAGGCAGGATTGTATCTGTTGAGCAGCACGACTTTGACAGGATCGTGAAAATTGGAATTGAGAGAGCTGGAGTCCACAGTAATCTTATTGTGGAGCTTTTCGCCCCTGGGAACATACTTATTGTCGATTCGGAAAACAGGATTATTCTGCCTATGAATCCTGTAACAATGAAGGATAGGCGGCTTAGGAGTGGAGAAATTTATGAACTGCCTGAGGCACAGATAAGTCCTCTCAAGGTAAAGGATTCTGACCTTATGAAGGAGTTTATCCGGTCTACGTCTGATATCGTCAGGACGGTTGCCACAAGGTTCAATCTGGGAGGAGTTCTGGCAGAAGAAGTCTGTTCCAGGGCAGGAATTGACAAATCGAAGCCTTCAAAGGAAGCAACTGAAGAAGATGCCTTCAGGATCTGTAATGCAATGCACGATCTCTTTTCTCCGCTTTTGAGGGTGGAAACCGGAGATAAAGGCACCGCAGAAGCCGAAACTGAGACTGAACTTAAACCAGAAACCGAACTTAAACCAGAAGTCGGGGTTGAAGGCGAGGTTCCTAAGCTCAGGCCTCAGCATGTGAAAAAGGAAATCAATGGAAAGCTGGAAACTTTCGATGTACTTCCTTTTGATCTTACTCGCTATTCCGGATTTGAAAAAGAATATTTTGATTCTTTTAACACGGCACTTGATGAATTTTTTGGGAAAAAGGCACTTGAACAAATCGAAGAGGTAAAAGCAGCTCAGAAAAAGGAGAAAACCCTTGATGTTTATGAACGGCGGCTTCTTCAACAGGAAGGGAGCCTTACAAAGTTCGAAAAAGAAATCGAGAAAAATAATACCCTTGCTGAGACAGTTTATGCAAACTACCAGGGTATCGAAGAGCTTCTTTCCGTGCTCAATGGTGCAAGGTCAAAGGGGTATTCCTGGGACGAAATCCGCTCAATTCTGAAGCAAGCTAAAAAGACCGTGCCTGCTGCGCAAACGATCACAAATATTGACCCGAGGACAGGGACTGTGACTGTGAACCTTGAGGGGAAGAGTATTAACATTGACATCCGCAAGACAGTGCCACAGAACGCTCAGGAATACTATGAAAAGGTCAAGAAATTTAGCAAGAAAAAAGACGGAGCTCTCAAAGCTATCGAAGATACCAGGAAGGCTATGGAGAAAAAATCCGTGGCAAAGGCTGCAAAGGCAGGAAGAAAGCTTCATGCGTCCAGGAAAAAACACTGGTATGACAGGTTCAGGTGGTTTGTGTCTTCGGACGGCTTCTTTGTTGTAGGAGGCAGAGATGCAGACACCAACGAAGATATTTTTAAGAAATACCTGGAAAAGAGAGACCTTGTCTTCCATACCCAGACTCCGGGAGCTCCTCTAACAGTTATCAAGACCGGCGGAGAAGAGGTTCCCGAATCTACTTTGCAGGAAGCGGCACAGTTTGCTGTTTCTTATTCCAGCCTCTGGAAAGCAGGGCATTTCAGTGGGGACTGCTACTGGGTTAAAGCCGAGCAGGTCAGCAAAACTCCAGAGTCAGGAGAATATGTGAAAAAAGGAGCTTTTATCATCCGCGGGGAACGTAATTACTTTAAGGATATTCCTCTCGGCATTGCAGTTGGGCTTGAACTCAAAGGCGAGACGAGAGTTATAGGCGGGCCTGTTTCTGCTGTCCGGAAACATGGGGATTATATCCTCGAAATTGTCCCTGGGGCTTTTAACCAGAATGACATCTCTAAAAAGATCTACAGGATTTATGCCGACGAACTCAATGATCCTCGCTTCGTAAAACAGATTGCCTCTCCTGACCAGATAGCCATGATGGTCCCACCCGGAGAATCGGACTTAAAGAGCCAGAAGCCGAAAAGGAAGGGAGAACGGATCGAGGGCGAAAGCGAGGAACATGAGGATCCGGAAGTCGAGAACGAACCTGAAGATAACGAAGAAGAAATTGAAAAGGAATTCGGAAAAAACTTCGGAAAGGGAACTGAAGAAGAATTCAAAGAAAAACTCGCCAACGAAGCCACAGAAATGAAAACCGGGGAAAGAACGGAAGAGGAGATTGAAGTGCATGGAGGGAAAAAGGCATGAGAGTTACAAATCGCTCTCTTAAGGGAAGGGAAGGTGAAATTTCAGTAACCGCTGAAACCCTTGATGACCTCTGGCACCTCAAATATATAATCGAAAAAGGAGACCTAGTTTTTTCGGTTACCAAAAGGAAAGCCGATTCGGCAAGTGACAAAATCCGCCCTGAAAAGGTTGAGAAGGTAAAGGTCAGGCTCGGAATAAGGATTGACGATCTCGAGTTTCACAAGTTTGCGAATCGTCTGCGGTTACATGGGATGATAGAACATGGGATGGATGCGGGCTCCTATCATACTCTCAATATCGAGATCGGAACCAATCTTTCTATTGTCAAGGAACACTGGAAGAATGACCAGCTTCAGCGGATCAAGGATGCTGAAGAAGCCTCGAAGCGTCCGAAAGTTGTTATGGTGGCAATAGAAGAAGGCGATGCCGATATTGGCTTTGTGCATCACTATGGGATAGAGATCTATTCTCATATCCGGCAGTCTTCTGGAAAGCGAGAGACTGGCTTGAGGAATGAGTTTTTCAGGGAGGTTGTAGAACAGCTCAGGCATGCCGTTCCTGAGGAAGCGTCCATAGTTATTGCTGGGCCCGGATTTACTAAAGAGGATTTCATTAAATATTTCCAGGAAATCGAACCGGCTATGGCTTCAAAAGCCCTTATTGAAGATACCTCTATGATAGGAATGTCTGGCTTTCAGGAAGTTCTGCGCAGAGGCGCAGTTGACCGCATTATGCAGGAGTCCCGTATAGCTCGCGAATCCGCCCTTATGGAAGACCTGATCCGTGAGATCTCAATGGACGGCAAAGCTGCCTATGGCCTTGCCGATGTTAAGAATGCTCTAAATTTCGGGGCTGTCGAAACCCTGCTTGTTGCCGATGAAACCCTCCGGGAAGGACGGGAAAAAGGAGCGGATATCGATAAACTCCTCAGGGAAGTCGAACAGGCCCAGGGGAAGGTTGTTGTTTTCAGCACGGCCTTTGAGCCCGGAGAAAAGCTTCATAAATTGGGAGGAGTCGCAGCTTTGCTCCGTTTTAAGGTTCGAGGCTGATTTTCGGTCAAGCCTTTTTTTAACAGGGTTGGAGCTTTGCTCTGTTTCAAGGTTCGAGGCTGATCTAATCAGACGAACTACAGATGAACTATCTAATTTTCATTATTACACTCTTTCTGACCCAGTGCTCTCATAGGTTCTGTCAAGCCTATGAGGGCTATGAAGTTTTTTCAACTACTATTAAACCCACAAAATATCCAGCTCTCATAGGCTTGATAAAACATTAAATACAAAATTATTTATATAACTTCAAGGAAATAGGATTCCGTTTTCCTTTAATGATGATTAAATCAGTCCAGAGTAGAGGAAAATCAGTTGATGAATAAAAAGACAGAGATCAAGTTTTCAAAACAAATTTCGCACAGATTTTTGTTTGAGAGTTTCATCTTTTATCTTCTGACGAAACTTGTGGGAAACTTGTGGAATATTTGTGGGAAATTTGAGGGATATTCATACGAATCCAATCTAAGAGTTCATCCCAAAACCAGTTTTCTGCTCAAATAAAATTTTTAGAATTACGTTCCGTGACAGGAAACTCGATTGATAGTTTACAGGCTTCATTGCCGAGTGAATGCTGCATTTGAGACTCTGAAACATCAATTTAGGGTTTCGAAATGAATTAATTTAGTAAAATTTATTAACTACTTAGATTTATTTGTTGTTACTTTTTCTATTATAAATAACATTATCTCTGATATTATCTTGCCTATTGTGTTTAACTATGTGATAATAAATGAAAAGAGTGATAATTTCTTATGAAATCTAACATCAAAAAAATTTTACTTTTGCTGTTTGCTTCGCTTACAGTTTGTTTGTTGATCGTTCCTTCGGGTTTTGCAGCTCCAGCTCCAGCTATCTCTGGTTTGCCCCTCGACACAAACGAAACCTTATCCGATGGATTCTGCTGGAATGCGACCACTTTTGGCGGCTTTGCCTATCCTGTAAACAAGCATAAAGGTTTTGTAGCTTCTGAAAACTGGTGGGGTGAACGCCTTCAATATGTCGAAAAAGATGGCCAGAATGAACTTGGCAAAGGCCACCCCGGAAATCATGTAATAGGTGAAGGAGAACTTGTGTACACTACCCGTCCTTTTTCCTCCAAATATGGAGTTGTTTCCGACCTTGAACTTGACGCCAGTACAACTCCTAAGGAACTTGGTGGGATGTTCTACTATCAGCTTCCCTGGTTTGGAAAACCGTATATTGCCGTTGGAAACGACTCTACCCGGCTTGCAAAACTTGTAATTTCTCAGCCTTCTGAAGAGAAAAATACATTAAAGTCTGGAGATTCCTGGGATCTTGGGAGTAATTACTCTCTGGTAGTTAACCAGGTTGACGTTGATGGCGAAAAGGTATGGTTTTCACTGGATAAAAACGGGGAAGAAATTGAATCAGGAATTGTAAACACAAGTGGAAATGTTGCTGATAAAACCTTTACTGCAACTGCGGATTTCGGGGATAAGAAAGACCAGCTCTACTTTGTAACCTATGTAGATAAGATATTCACGAGTGCTACTGATTCCTTTGCAGTCTTTAAGTATACCTGGCTCATCGATAAGGATAAAGTTATGCTCATTGAAAACGGGGACGAATATCAGGGCTTTGAGGTAAAAGAAGCTTCTGAAAATGAAATAGTCCTCACAAATTCAAATTCTATCACTTTGACCCTTGATAAAGATAAAAAGAAATACTTTACCGATTCCTGGTATTTCCAGACCTCGGATGAAGGAAAGGGAAGCACTTCTCCGGAAGGGTATGTTATCTATCCAGCAACCGATGTTACTGTAGAGGATAACGCTTCTTCAGGTGTCAATAATTCTGAAAATACCTCGAATGAATCTCTCTCGAATGAGTCTGCACCCTCTACATCCTCTGCTTCTCTTCTCGAGAGTAAGGC
>JAEWQJ010000047.1 GCA_023399215.1 Methanobacteriota archaeon | reverse complement strand
GACTGGAGTACCCGTTTCGTTTGTAGCTTCATTTCCATTACCAGTACATCCTATTGCAAGGAATACTCCTAATACTACTAGCAGAACTATCAGTTCTTTTCTCACGATTACACCTACTCAAAATATTTTTGTTATATCTATTCATATAGTTGAACTCAGAATTGATATCAAGGAACCTTCAACAGTACTCTTCAACAGTACCGATTACTTTTTATTTTTTTATACCTGTATCCTATGACAAAGTAATATTATGTTATAGATCGCGTTAGTCAGAGGATATATGACAAACAAGGTGTTATGTTTAATAAGACATAACGCTTTTTTCCCATTTCTTTAATAGTATAAGAAGATTCCCAGTGCCGGTCTCAAGGAGGATTTTAAGGTCGACTTATGGCTAGTTTACGATCAGATTAGCTCTTCAACAAATTGTTTTATACCAGGATTTCACGGACACCGGGATTTCATGAAAACCGAATAGTCAAAATAAAAACAGGATCAAAATTTAAAGAATAGTTAGACCTTATTCCCGGAGCTAGCATTTTTAACTCTAAGGTGTGAAGTCTCCTTCCTCGACAATTTCTGGTGAGAACCGGAAAGTGGCAGGTGGGGTGAAAGCCGTCAACTTTATAAAATAACCTTTAACAAAAAACCATTTATTTCTTTAAAACATGTAATATAAGGATGTTAAAAGCCTATAGGTATCGAAATTACCCTTAAAAAGGTCAGAATATACTTATAAAAGTTTATTTTGGAGCCTGTAGATTTGTCTATTATTGGGTTTTAGAACAGAAAATAAAAACTTACGAGCAAAATAATAAATCAATCTCAAGGTTTGACTTACAACGAATTTTAGTTCATGAAGTAAAACCTGCTAATGAATGGTTGAAAAAAACTAATTCGCAAGCTTTATTGGCATGCTTAGTAAACGTGGAATCTGCGTTTATCAAATTTTTTAGAGAGAAAAGTGGATTTCCTAGATTCAAATCTAAGAAAAATCCTGTTCAATCATATCAACTGCCACAACATTATACAGTAAATTTTGAAAAGAGTATTGTAAAACTTCCTAAGATCGGTGAAGTTAAAGCTGTCCTTCACAAGCGGTTTGAAGGTACTCTGAAAACAGCAACGGAGCCGAAAGGCAAAGAATTCAGGGAGAGATAGTTCACGATTCCGAATAAACTTTTGTGAACTCCACACCAAGCGTAATCATAATTGAGGAATAGTAAAATAGAAGAAATAACCCTATGATAGACCCTATTGCTCCATAGACGTTTGTTGGGTTACTGTATGCAATAACAAGTACAATAACGTATTTTCCTATTGTTACAAGAACCGCTGTTACGAAAGCCCCTACAAAAATCGATTTCAAGTCAAAACTCTTATCTGGAAGCACTCTATACACAAGTATGAAAAACAGAACAAGAATAAGGAAGCTGGCTATTGAACCTGTATAATCAGCAATTATAGGTGAAAATGGTAGAAATTGCTGGAACAATTTTGAAGCCGCATAAAGAAATCCTTCGACAAATATGCCCATTACAAGTAGCCCTCCAAAGAGTATAACAATAACAAAGGACATGATTGCATCCCTGATAAAGTCTTTAATGTTGCTTGATTCAGTGGGTTTGATATCCCATGCTCTCTCAAGGAAATTTTTTAACTGCCTGAAAACGTTACTTGCACTCCAGAGAAGAAAGATAAAACCTATCAACGCGCTTATTGAAAGAGAATTAATTTCCGGAATACGTTCAAAGAGTAGAATTATCATATTGATGATTCTCTCATCAACGGCTACTTGCAGGTTGTTTATTATTTTACTCTGGAGATTTTCAGATTTCAAAAAAATACTTCCTATGGATACTGAAAACAATAAGAGAGCAGGAAGACTCAGTACAAAATAATACGCCAGCGCGGCGCTGTAAGTCATTGCATTATCTTCCATCCATTCCTTTATTGTTCTGGTAACTAGGTTTTTTACGTACCCCCAGCTCATACTTTCCCCTAGTTCATAAGGTACTGCACTTTTATTAAACATCTCTTATTAAATTTTTATAAAAAATTGCTGTTTCTGCGAAGGATAGAGTAAAAACGATATCTATAGGAAAGAATGAAGAAAGAAATAAAATCAAAAGAAATAGTTAGAATATTTTCTTAATGTAAACTATGTAAAAAATGAAAATCCGTTACATAAGAACAGTTATCACCGAAGAATTATTCATTTGTATTCGGTTAGAAATCAGTTAACGCTAATTCGGTTAAGGAATCAGTTAACGTTAAAATGCCTACTGTAATCATTTATGCATCTCGATTTACATTTTATATGTTTACGGAAGCTATATGTTACAGAAACGGCAACAAAAATAACATTTTCTTATATATCTTAACCGAATACATGTACAAACATCAAATTATGTAATAATCAGGCACAGTTTATTAAATCGTATAAAGCAACTCAATTTTAGTGCTCGTGTATATGCTCTCTATAGTGAGCATGCAGATGTTCATGCACAAGCTTGCCATGAATGTGCATGTGTTCATGGATAAGATTTGTAGAAAGTAAAAGTTCCCTATTTTTGAGCACTGTTTCCACATTTCCATCCACAACAATTTTATGATCTTCGCCCATAACTATGGCTCTTTTGCTAATTTGCTCTACTGTTTCAAGGTCATGAGTAGCGGTGATTATCGTCTTTCCCGCCTTACCAAGCTCCTGTAATAGTTCTACCAACCAGAGCTGAGTCCTTGGGTCCAATCCTGCAGTGGGCTCATCCAATAGAAGGACATCCGGGTTATTAGCCAAAACAGCGGCTATACAGACTTTTTTCTTCTCTCCTCCGCTCAGTGTATGAGGAGCTCGATCTTTAAGCTTGGTAATCCCAATCATCTCCAGGACTTCCATCACTCTAGTTTTGACTTCTTCTGGAGTCATATTGAGCTGCATGGGTCCAAAGGCAACCTCTTCATAAACTGTGGACGAGAAGAGTTGTACATCTGAGTTCTGAAAGACAAATCCTACTCTTTTCCTGAAATAAGACCTAAATTCATTATCTTTAATAGCATCGAAAACCTCTTCGTTTATCTGATTGTCAAAAGCATGGAATTCTCCCAAAGTAGGATATATAAGTCCATCTAGAAGGGTCAGTAGAGTCGATTTTCCACTGCCGTTAGAGCCCATTATAGAGATTTGCTCACCTGGCATAACCTTGAAGCTAATACCATTTAATGCATTTATTTTTCCAACATACGTATATGATACATTTTTCACATCAAAAATTGTTTCCATGTTCATATCACCTTATGATATTATGGGAGATCAACACTAGCAATACGCTCATGGATGCCGCAATTGCCACTGAAATGTAATCGCGATTGCGCATTTTGAACTCCTGCATTATCTTAACATCACCATTGTACCCTCTGGACATCATGGATGCATGAACTTTTTCACTTGTATCCAGAGACCTTATTAGCGTATAGCCTATTCGTCCACCAACCCATTTCTGCTCCTCGAACATGCCTCCAGTTTTTATGGTTCTGGCTTTCTTGGCAATGTATATCTCCCGCACCATATCAGTTAGCAGAAAAATGTACCTGTAGGCCATCTCCAGCGTGAAAACATAGATTTTAGGAACTCCCACCGAGCGCAGGGACTTAAAAAGAACCTGCTGAGGCGTGGTGAGAAAAAGCAAAACTACAGTAGATACGCACGCTGCGACACGCATTGTAAATATCACAGCAGAGTTGACGCCCTGTCTGGTGATGTATATGCTATCTGGAAGTGAAAATGGTCCCAGGTGCGCCCCAGAGCCAAGATAAGCTAATCTTAGAAGAGGATCTCCTGGAAAGAAGACATTGAATATCATTGGTATGGCGATGATTCCTGCAAAAATTGGTATGAAAAGCCACACCCGCTTAATGAAGAATAAAATATCGATTTTGCTGAGATATGCAAAAAGCAGAGTAAGCATATAAACAAAGATCAGTAATCTCAGGTCTCCGATTAAACTCGTTGCGAATATCACGGTCAGGATGGAAATCAGCTTGGCCCTAGGGTCCAAACTCTGCAGGAAACCATCGCGTTTAGAGAAGTTATCTGAGACAAAAGCTTCTTCCAAAAAGCCAAAGATGCCGTCAATCGTCTTTCCTATGAAACCCTTCTTACCGTGATGCGCCGCTGAGCACCGGCATGGACCGGTATCTGTTTTTTTCATCCAATCTGGGATCATTGTTCACCTGCTCTAAAACCTGAATTCCATCTAGTTAAAACCTGAATTCCATCTAGTTAAAATATGATATGAAATAATTATAAAAATAATCAAAAATTAAAATTATAAAAAGGTATCGATTTTATGCAAAATTATATATTCCAAAGGTTATTGGAAAGAAATTCCACATAGAGAGAACCAAATTATAGAGAATTTCAATAAATCTCATGTTTACCAATTTTTTATAAGTATTATAAACAATCCATCAAACTCACAGATTTATTGAAATTCTCACAATACCAAATATTTGGTTTTCAATTTATGGCAAACTCACGACAATATTTAAAAATTTTAATTTTTAGCAGCTTTTTTTCCTATAAAATACAGGAGGCCACCGCAGACTACTACTCCTATCACTGCTGACATAATATATGCTACAGAAGACATGGTCATAGACTCATCGCCGCCCGCAAAAGCATAATCAGGCATTGGAGCGCTCCAGAAATCCGAGAGCTCCTCAAGCCCTGGAGGCACAAAACCGAGCTTCTCCTTGACCTCTTCAGGTCCCCATTCGCCGAAGGTTTCGCCTGCGGCTAAGAGACCCAATGGTGCAAAAATCATAAGGATTATCAAGCCAATGCTTAAGTTTCTTATTATTTTCTCCATGTTCTTACCTCAGGCTGTGACTGCTTTCTTCATTTTGCCTTTCTGCACTTCTGATTTTTCGCTATAAAATAGAGAGACATCCGTCCTCTGGATATAGGCAAAAATAACTGCGGTAATCACTGCCTCCAGAATGCTAAATCCAAAAGCATGTTCCATTACCATGGCAGGAACAGTTACACTCAATGGGTAGGGCATATAAAGTGGGGTTCCGGCTGCCGTGTGATGCAAAATGGGCTGTATTCCGAATTCAACACCTGTACAGAAAGCTGCTATGGTCAGAGAACACCATCCAGCTATAGCCGAAGCAATAATTCTTCTAGAGGAAGTGATCTCAGAATTTCCGCTAATAAGCTTGTAAATATAATAACCAGCAAAGGGCATCACCACTCCCATGTTGAAGCAATTCGCGGCTATGGCCGTTATTCCTCCATCACCGAACATCAATGCTTGTAACACCAGAGCGACAGAAATAGATATAACTCCTGCCCATGGACCTAAAACTATGCCGATAATTGCACCCCCCACGGCATGACCCGTGCTGCCCCCTGGAATAGGTACATTGAACATCATTATTACAAATGAAAAAGCAGCTGATAGTGCCAGCAGAGGGACCTGTCTGGACTTAAGTTCTGTGTTCAGCTTTTTTCCGGCGTAATACCATATCGGGATCATAATGATCCAAAATGCAACATAGGTATACGGCCCTAGATATCCATCTGGAATATGCATTTTTCGTTCTTCCCTTATTCATTTTTAATAATTGTAACTAAAAATCTTTATTTTGACTGGGTAATTCTGTATGATCTAGAATATTTTTCTGAAAGAAAGGAAACTCAGCTCCTTTATATATTTTACAACATTTTGCTAGTTATTTTTCTGAACAATGTCTTGAGGCAGGATTGTTCTATATTACTTATATATATTTTGGTATTACTTTTTTCGATAAATTAATATCTACATATAATTCAATATACATATTTAATTTGTAAATAAAATTAAGTGTTCTTATCTCTATTTTTTTATCCCCGAATAGTTATCATTAAATGTTTTTATATCGGCTTTGTAAAAATTCTATCCATAAATCAACATTAAAAGACTGAAAAGACGTGAGTAAAAATAGATCAAACCATTCAGTTCAAATTAATGGAAATTTTATAGGGAATTTTTACGGGTTCTTATACCCTTCTTTAATTATCTGAACCTTATCCCTATCTGCTTTCACAGACAGGGTGAAAAGAAATTCAGGTTCTTAAACTATTCAGGAGGTAGTTTAAGTTTTGTGTCTGTTCGCAAGAGACATATTTACCTATACTACTAATGATATTTAACACTTACTTTTTGTTTTTTATTACTAGATCTTATTTTTTTCTAATACATTGTTACATATTTGAAGAAATTAGTTTGAAGAAATTAATTTGAAGAAATTAATTTGAAGAAATTAGTTTGAAGAAATTAATTTGAAGAAATTAGTTTGAAGAAATTAGTTTGAAGAAATTAGTTTGAAGAAATTAGTTTGAAGAAATTAATTTGAAGAAATCAGTTTCTCAGAAAGTTTACTGTCCAATAATAGTTAGTAAACATTGAACATGAGTGGAGAGCCTTAAATTAAGGAAATTTTTCAATATATCTCTTTCTCAGAACCTTAGTTACAACCAGGACAGAAAAAGGTAGAATAAGTTATTCTGTTGCTCTGAATAAACAAGATACAAAAATGCCCTAACATTTTTATTTTTCACATCGCCAACAGTTACTTCTTTATTATTTTTATTTTGTGTAGGCAAATTTAACATTCATTTCTTACAACCGTTATGTTCTGTAATACATAACGGGATTAAACTTTCAAATATTATTACTCATAACGAAATATAGAAAATATTTATATATATCTTTAAATTCCTGACATATAATTGAAATAGATACCCATTTTTATAAAAGGTATTATTATAAAAAAGGATTGAATCTCATGAACAGCTTACTGAGTGAAAAAAACAGCAATTTTTCATCTCTATATCCAGAATGTGGGCAGAATTTATACAATTTACAAAATATAAAATCACACCTACTTCATTTTTACAATAACATTCAATTTTGTGATATGAATAAAATTGCTGAGCTTAATCTCCCATATCTTTATGAAATTTTCTCGGAGCTTGATGAAGTTGGGCATATGGATATGGCTGAAGATTTCTGTCAGGCCTTACTTAAAGACCCGGTGATCAGCTCCATTCTTCCTGCGATTTACAGCAGTTATACTCATTTTTTTAGTATACATGAGACTCAGCTCGCAAGAAAAATTCTGGCTTGCAAAGAACCCTGGAAAATGCTGGAATCTTTTCCTCTCTATGCCAGATATGAATATACGATTAAAATCCACGTCCAGAACTGTTCCCAAATTAAAGTACTGGCTTTTATAGGCTGTGGCCCCCTTCCTATTACTTTACTACTTTTCAGTAAACTATACGGAATTCGCTGCATCGGCATAGATCAGGACCCAGAAGCAGTGGCTCTAGCAAAAAGCTGTGTAAAACATTTTGGCCTCGAAAAAGAAATCAGCATTGTCAAAGGTGATGAGAACTCACTTGCAGAGCTCGATTGGGATTCTGTACTGGTAGCAGGGCTCGCTGAACCTAAAAAACGCATCTTCAGGAACCTCCATTCGATTATAAAAAATAGAAAACCAGAATCTGAAAAATCTATTTCAGTGTGTTATCGTGACTATAGCGGTATGAGACAGTTGCTCTATTGGCCGGTCCAATCAGAATGTATTAAAGGATTCCGAAAAATAAAAGAAATTTATCCCGATGGAAAGATAAATAACACCATGGTCTTCCTGGAGTGTGAGTAATATTCTAAAAATTGAGACCGCATCCTTAATTGCCGAACTTCAGCAGATTCATACTCATGTGAAGGATCTTGGAGAGACAGAGATCCTGGAAAATTCCTCTATAGAATTGCAGGACATATTTCAAAGATTAGATGAACTTGCTGCCCTGGATATAGATGAAGTATCCACAGAGATGATCTTTAAAAGTCCTGGATTTGACTCCTTGATGATTTCAATTTCGAACTTTAGATTTTTATACAATCTGAAACTTGAAATAGAAAAAGCAAAAAGCCTCCTTGAAAGCTCAAATCCATGGGAAACCCTTCAGAATTTTACCTTTTATCCAAACTACTTACAACTTGCCAGGACCGAATATACAGGTTCAGGATTGAAACCGAAAGACTGTGTTCTTTTTCTTGGAAGTGGCCCTCTCCCTCTGAGTTTGATAGTTCTCTGTCAAAAGTACGATCTTCAGGGAATTGGAATTGAGCAGGTTGGAAAAAGATCAAATCTTTCTAGAGAAGTAATTGCCTGTCTAGGTCTTTCCAAAAGAATCAAGATAATTGAAGGAAACCATTTCATTCTACCCCTTAAAAGCAGCTGTGATCTTTATATGATCGCTGCTCAGGCTGAACCCAAAAAGGAGGTATTTGAACACCTGGCAAAGGTACTTCCTGAAGGAAGTAAAGTCTCCTACCGCCTCTACGAAAAGGGTATTAGAAAAGTTCTGGATGGTGGTTCTCTATTCGAGTTGCCTTCCGGATTTATAGAATATTTAAGGGTTCAGCCAGAACCTCCAGTTAATAATACGGTTGTATTTCTGAAAAAAAATTAGGATCTACTCACTTGATTAATGAAATCAAGCACAAGTAAATCTTTCGTAACTATTATTGTTTAGAACCTTGAGATCTTATGATATTAATATTTGAGTTGATCCCAAAAATCAAAATTGTATCTCTGAATCTCGTATTTGAAATAATTAATAGAGTTCCTGATCATGAAATATAGATCTGGAACTCCATTGATTTGAGAATAAAATTGGTTTTGGGATGAACTATAGCACTGCCTGTATCTTCTTTTCGACTTTTTCACTTTAATCCATGAATGTTCGGATTTCTGATACTCTTCAAAGTAAATAGTTGCCGGCTTTTCCCTGCACGAAATTAAATTATGATGCAAGGGTCTTGAGTGGTTCAGGAATGCGAAGGCTGATTCTATACCTGAAATTCTTCCGGATCTCGCTTATCATCTTCATTTCAGCACTGTCAAGGATTTTTGCGCGGTGGACGATCAGGAAATAGCCGACTATGAAGACTGCGTATTCCCAGAGTGCTCCGGTAAGTAGATGCGCATTCTTGGCTGCGAGCATGGACCCGACCATCAAGACAACGATGAAAGTTAATCTTCTGTACATCGAGGTAAAAGGATGCATATTCTGCTTCCTCCAGGCCCTTAAAGTCATCAGGACTTCGATGGATGAAAAGGACACTGCAGTCCCTATAGCTGCACCTATCATCCCATACTCAGGTATAAGCATGAAGTTGACTGCGACATTAACGCCTGCACTTGCTACTGAGCACTTCATAAGGAAGTCCGAGTCACCAGAGGCTAACAGGGTATGATAGTTAAACCCAAAGTACGAATTTGCTATGAATCCCAGGGCAAGGATACGCAGGGCAGTGGCACCGCCCACATATTGTGCTCCATAGAGCTTTGTAATAAAGTACTCTGGATACACGAATATGAGTGCAAAGAGAGGGAATGTAAGCAGGAAGCACCATTTAGTCATTATCTCATAAATTGAGCCAAGTGGAGCAGTCTCGTTTTGACCCCAGAGCCTGGATGTAACAGGGACGTAGACAAAGCCCATGGAAGATACTACCAGAGACAAGAACCCTACAAGAGGATATACTGCATTGTAAATTCCAACAATTTCAGCCGACTTGAAATAGCCGAGCATTATTGTGTCTATCCAGCTCATAATGTTGAGCAGAGTTGCGGTTATTAAGAGTGGAAATGAATACCTTATTAGCTGCCTGGTTGTGTCACCGAACTGAATTTTCCGTTCCTGCTTGACTGCCCTCTTGATTGGCGGCTTCTTTATGAAGTACACGGACATTATGCTGAAGGTAAAGATCATTGAGAGCAGATCCGCAAACACGACTCCCTTCAGGGAAGCCTTGATAAATACGGCAACTGTGGCAAATCCAAGTAGAGATACCGGCCTTATGATGTTATAGAAGTACATGTTAACATTCGTACGGTCGAATCCTCTGTAGATCGCTACTGTCAGGTTCAGGAGTATAGTAAACGGAACTGCAAAGATAAGGATCTTCACTACGGACAGGACTTTGCCCTGTGCATCAAATCCATTTCCTGCCAGAGTATGGAACAGGGAAGGTGATACCAGAATTGAAAGCAAGCCTGCAATCAAGCCCATAATCATGGCTGAGATTATTAGTTCATGTACCTTCTGTTCCTCATGTCTGCCCCTGAAAAACGCAATATATCTTGGAACTCCCTCATTGAGTCCAAGGGTTGCGATTGCACCTGTAACTGAGATCACAGTAAGTGCAAGAGCATATGTGCCAAAGTCGGCTGGCGCAAGATGTGACGTGAGTACTTTTTTGGTAATAATGTCGAGAAGCATTCCGATGAAGGTCCCTGCAAGTATTACGCCGGAGCCTGCCACTATCCGGTTGACCGAGTCGTTAACTGACATGTTAACACCGTTTTACTGCGTTTAGTTCCCGACTCTCTGGATCAACGGGCAGGAGCAATGTTCGGTTGCCTTGCCAGCGACTACTTGTAAAACGTTCTCAGTCAACTGAAGGTTAAAGCCTGAAAAGTCTTTCTTTGTAGTTTGCAGGAAAGCTAAGCCCGGCTCTTCAGCCTTGCAGGTACTAACAGATAGGGTACTGTTACTGTATGTAATGATAAATCTCATTTCGGGGTTTAGGGTTTCAAAGTTAGTTGTTTCGGATTCCTTTAAACAGCTGTAAGTTTTAAGTTTGTCCGTATATCGGCCTTTTTGCTTAACTTTTTGTCTGGTTACCCCTTTCTGAGCTTCCAAGACAAGATCTATTTCGGGTTTCTTGATAAGTGGCATGATTTCTTACGACCTTTAGGATTGGATCGGAGCTAAATCTTGGAGCGGATCGTGGGGTCAACTTCCAGGTTGGATCAAGGGCTGAGTCCTGTTGGGTCCCAAAATGACTCGAATGCGGATCTTGGGATAATCCTCGGTTAGGTGCCGATATTCGAAGCTGATTTTGGATTAAGTCAGGAGGATCCCTATTGGATCGCAGGTTGGATTGGGTTAAATCCGGAAGACCCCTGTTGGATCGCAGGTTGGATTGGGTTAAATCCGGAAGATCCCTGTTGGATCGCAGGTTGGGTTTTGGGTTGAATCGCAGGTTGGATGGTTTGGGTTCATTTTAGGATCTCAGTGAGTTGCAGGGTGGATCCTGGGTAAGATTCATGGCTGGATTATGAAAGACGGATCTGGGTTTTACCCGCCTTGCGTTGATTTTGATTTGCTTCTGCTAATTTGCCCTTCAATTCAATGAACGCTTTGCCTGTTTTTCGAAGATTGGAATCTGTTTTTGCATTCATGGAACAGCTTACGAAACTCATCGAGTCTTTTTCTTTTCTAACTCCAAGCGTCCGTAACCAATTTAGCCGTCTGAGAGCTGGCAGAGCAAATTCCGGATTATGTCGTTTTTTCAGAAACTTGAAGGAAAAAACTCATTATATATTTTTTAAAGTTCCCCCAATATTTCCATGAAGTACCTACTCGACTAAATATAAAAGCTTTTCGGGATCAGCCTCGCATTATCATAATGAGGTAAGACAGCGGCCTGAAGGAAACCTTATTTAATATGTTTCCTGTTAGAGATCAACTGGATTCTATTTCTCGGCTTTTGCAGCTTTAAACGGAAGCAATTTTAAAAGCAATTAAAAGCCTTAGATTGAGAAAATAAACCTTCAAAAAGGTTTTAAACACTCTAAAAAACTGGCTTACCCATTCCGGATAATCCCAATTTCTTTTATTCGGTCAGGAACAATTCTGATGAAAAGGAGTTTTTTCCGGCATTATTCAAATGCAGCCAGAGTAGAGAAAACGTTTCCGAAGATAAATGTCTCGAAACGAGACTTTCTAAATATCATTATTAGTCATTTGAATAATTTTTTATAATTTCTCCAAAAATAGTTAGGATGATACCCGAGAATTAGTATAATTCAACATTTATATAAATATTTATTCATCAGTACAGGAAAATAAAAAGTCTTTAGCAGTATGAGGTAAATAAGAGTTCACAAGAATCTTCAATTTGCTCTTCAAATCATACAAAATGAAAAATTAATCTACCGACAGGAACATCGGCTTAAAGTCATTAAATAATATCAACCTGAATATCTGATCTGAATATCTGGCAACCTAAATATCTGAACTGAATATTGCCAAAAATTTTCTTGTTGAGCTTGCAAATTTATTGATATCCTCTAATTTTAGTATCGCAGTCTCAGTTAAAAAGCTCTGTCATTGCTTTTACACTTTTGAACATCTCGACAACCATAGGCGTGGTACTATTAGGTTCTCCAAGGGTCGAATTGGCAGCTTCTATCATGTTGTCAGGGTATCCGAGGCTTGAATTAAGCCGTTCCATATTTTCGTTTAAAGGAGCCAGAGAATTTTCCGTCTCACTCAAATTTTCAGGGTCTGATTCCAGCACACCGAGTATGGAATTCGTTGTTGCTATGCCCGTCTCTGTCCCTTCGATTGTAGGCTGCAGAAATGGATATTCTTCAACGCGTGCGTTCAGGGTTCTGTTTATGAGATTAAGGTTGAGGTCAAGCATCTGAAGCATGGATGTAAGAAACCGGAAGTTTAGACCTATTTCCTGATCCATTAGTTCATTTTTGTTATACATTGATGTGAAATCTGTTTCATTGTTTTCATCTTCAAAATCAGTATCCTCTACATCAGTTACTGCAAATGAAATTGGAAGCGTTGACAGAATAACCAGGAAGCTTGCAGCTATACTCAGGTAAAAAACCTTGGCTCTTTTCATAATAATTTCCCCCACTATTACTTTTCCAGTTTAGTACAATTATTCCACAGCTAAAAATACTCATACTTGTCTATAAAAACTCAACGATTCATTTAAAATAATATAATAAGTAGAAGACCTTCATATTCTGACCTTTTTAAGGGTAAATTCGGTATTTAGAGACTTTTAACATTTTATAAAAATAGGTTTTAAATAAGTAATTCTCATTGAAGATTATTTTTTAAGTTGGCGGCTTTCATCATCATCTGCCGCCTTCCAGTTCTCACCGGAACTGAAAATTGACAATTTTATAGGTTTGACATTGACAGAAAAATACTAGAAAACCTTGCAGGTAGTTTTGGAACAAAAATTTATAGGAGAAAGAACATGTATTTGAACATATTAAACTATCAAGAAAAAGATTTTCGAATATTTTGGAAGAGTTCAGTAATTTTCCAACAAGAATTTTAATCTCAAAAGAGGTTGGTTTTAAGCCTATTTCGGCTAAATACCGGAAATTTTGCCCTATTCGAGATTATTTTATTAAGTTCATTGAGTCGTTAAGGGTGAAAATTATGAGAAAAAAACAATTCGCAATCGCTTGTACCTTCTTACTTATAATAGCCCATATGTTCAGGCGATGGAAACAAATGCAAAAATCTCTTGTCTGGAAAGGATTTTTAAGTGAATCCATGTGGGTCGAAAGTTATAGAGATCTATCTCCCTTCAAGAAATTAGTTTTTTGGATGAATTATCCTTTCTCCTATGCTAAATATTTATGGGATGTTGTATGGGATCGTATTGATAGATTGTATTTTATATATTCAAGAGCAAGATCATTTAATAAGGATTGAATTCCAAAAGATTTGAACTTCTCAAAGCATAATGTATTTAGGGATTAAAATCCCCTCAGTTTTTGCGGGGATTGACATGAGCAAATACAATACGGAAGTAACCGTTTCTATTATTTACCCTAACTCGCGTAGTACTTTGTAAGTTATTGAATATTTATGCTATGGAAAGTTCTATTACGAGTATTAAAGTAAAACAAATAAGTACTGACTCCGAAAAGGTTGATATTGATAGATTTATCAACACGTTTTGAAGCTGTTCAATAATGAATAAAATCTGTTATTTCTCTCGTTTACAAACATACATTTTACCAGAGAAATTCTTCAAAAATGGCTGATCGAATTACTACCCGTGTAAATATTACTACCCGTGTAAATGATTATAGACCTGTACAGTTTCCGTTTTCATTTATATCACGGAAACATTTACGGTAAGCATAGTCTCATAAGTTTTCTCTCCAGATCATCAAACCGGGTCAGAGTTTAAGGGTCACAGTTTAAAATAGTGTAGTTTGCCTGTATTTTTTCCCCTTGTCTAAGGGCTCTTCCTTCTGAGAGTAATTTATAATGTCCATGAGCCTATCAATAAAACCTATTTGTTCTTTTAGTATTTTTTTCTTAGCGAGCTCAATATTAAACCATTCTGCTCTATCGACCTCAGGATACTCATGTACTTTCCCGGAGTTTTTTGGCCACTCAAGCGGAAATGTATTACTTACAACATTTGTTATATCCAGGTCTTTTTCAAGAGCCCATACATGAACTATCTTCTTCCTAGATTGGTTTAACTCTCCCAGATCAATAAACTCGCCGTCAGCCTCAAACCCTGTTTCTTCCTTAAATTCTCTTTTTGCCGTGTCCAGAGGTTTTTCATGTCCTTCAGGTAGCCCTTTGGGTATTGACCACACTCCGGAGTCTTTATTTGCCCAAAATGGCCCACCTGGGTGAACCAGCATCACTTCGAGTATCTCATTCCTGAACCTGAATAAAAGAATGCCATTACTATGAACACTCACTTTTCTACTTCCTCTCCAAACTGCTTTGATCTTAAGATTTCATAATAAACTCATTTCATAACGAACTCATAGACGCTACATTGTAAAATGGAGTAAAATAGCCATTTAATAAATCATAAATAGCTATTACTATCTATCTTTTTACTATCTGTATTCATTCAGTTCTACAGCTTTCTCATCATCACAGTTAAATTAAACTTGCCCTCTATGTATCCTGCTTTGAAATGTTAAAAACCAATGTCCTCAGTACCAAGAACCATCATTAAAGGGGATGATCATGTTCGATTCTGTCGACTTCTGCAACTGCTTCAATTTTAGAAAGGTTCTTTATTGCAGTATTTCCTCTAATTATGACATCTGGGCCTTCTTGAGTATCTGTAATTACCAATCCTTTTGCCTCAAGTTCAAGTGTCACTTTCTCAAGGATTGAATCTTTTTCCAAAAATAGTCTAATATCAATACGATCATCAGGTGCAATCTTTAATTTGTCCATTATTATAGGTTCCAACTCAGCAGAAAATTTCGATGCCATCACTAATTCCCCCATATTCGGATTAATTTTTACACATAAATAACTGGCTATCTTGCCTAAGAGACTATCCAAAAAAACGTAAAAACATCCTTAACGTTAAATAGTATATAACCCTAATTCCAATTTTACGACTTGTTTTTAGCCTCTTGAACCTGGTTTAGATAAATTATCTACAAAGCCTACTTCGTTTTTCTTTGATATGCGATTGCCCCGCTCACTACTGCAAGCGCCCAGAAATAGTTCATGAAAGGAATACTTTTTGGTTCTTCAGTAGAACTGGAATTTTGTTCTTGCTTACTCGCCGTTTCTGTATCATTTAATATTCCGGTATCATTTTCCTTATTCTCAGTTTGATTAATTGTACTAAGCAACTCGTCGAGAGTAGTATTTTCGTCGGGCATTACAGCTTTCCCATCGTCGGTTAATGTATATTTACCGCGGTAAAAATCTTTGACTATGAAATGCTTAGGACCAATATCCTTCGTACTGGGGCTTTCGTCTTTACTCAAATAAAGCAAAACCTTCTCTCCTATTTTGAAGCTTGGATCAGCGTCTGTAGACATGCTTACGTCTCCAACGGTCCCACCAGTAATTCTCACAATAACTTCTTTGGACGATGACGAATTTTTGAGGTATTCATCGACACTTATAACAATGTCAGTATAAATGATATCATCGGGGTAGTAGAGTTTAGTTATTGGTTTATTCGGTTGTTTCCCATCTATGGTATTCCATTTGGGTGGAAGTATTTCTTTAACGGTACCTATTACAATTGTATCGGAATAGTCTCTCAATTCCTCATGGTTGTATGGTATGAAATCTATACATATGTCAATACCAATGGGTTCTTCACTATTTTTTTCAGGCTTGATATCGTCATCTGGAGGATCGGGCAGTGCTAAAGCATTTAGTGTCAGCAAAGAAAGAGCTCCAACCAAAAAAAGTCCATATTTTAGAATATCTCTCATAGTTTCGCCTCGACATATGGAGTTAAGACAGAGTTATTAACACATTGCAAGGAAATTAGACCTTTTAAAATAAATAATTATAAGGTTGTCTGATTAAAAACCCTGCATAACCCCAATCAAGTGCCTTCATACTGGCCAAAAAAGCCAAGAAAGCTCAAAACCTGTGGTAAGATTATTTAGTGGCTGTGCCTTTAAAAAAGGTATAACAAAACGTGCCTTCTTGCCCTGCAGTCCGGTAAAGATCGCTAATACCTTTATTCCACGTTTTTTCATCGATCATCTTTAGCTCCAGTGCCTGCTTCCTGACACCTTCGACCATCGCAGTGAAAGTATTCTTCGTAAATCCCTCTACCAGATCGGGTTTACTCGAATCAACATATACCATTCTGGGGGAGACATTAACATTTTTAAAACCAGCTCGATTCAATAGCGGATAGATTTCTCTACCTATGAGGGAATTACCTCCCAGAAGTTCCTGGATATCGATCAGGCATTTTATTGCTTGCATAGCTTCATCGCTTCTGGGATAAAAATAGCTTGAACCGTGATCTCCCTCTATGACAGTTATCGTGCCCTCTTTTTTAAGTACTCTTTTCACTGACAATAAGGCATCAAGAGAGTTTTTAAGGTGTTCAAGTACAAAGCATATGAAAATATGGTCAAAAGTCTCGTCTTCATAGGGCAGAGCAAAGATATTAGCTACCTGAAAATCAACATTCTCCACCCCTTCTTTTTTAGCCAATTGTCTTGCTATCTCGACTGATTCACCTGAAATATCAATTGATGTGATGCTGGCTTCTGGATTGTTTCTGCTCAGTATGACCGTCTGTGCGCCCACGCCACAACCGGCTTCAAGCACTCTGCTTCCCGGAGGATATAAGGTATCATGATGTAATAACTCTGTGAGTGTATTTGCTTGATCATGAAGTCGAGAATTTTCTTTATTAGAATATCCATGTACGTAATCCATTTTATCAACCGAATTTCATAATAATTGCTTTTCTGCTGCTAATCTGTCCTTTGATGTTTATATATACAGGAGTTTAGTGCTAAACAAGCATTCTTATAAATGCTCCATCTCTCTAAATGTGTGATAGTTTAACTGAATGTTATATAATATTAAAAAGTAATCGAATGTTATAAAATGTTAGAAAGATATACTCAAATTTAAAAATATATAATATTCTTTTGTATTCTTTCTCTTCGAAATGGAGATGGGACCCAAAATTAAACGGAGGAAGAAACATAACGAACAAATCTACGGATGTATGTCCCTATCAGAAAGCCTGGACATTTGAAAACCGGGTTCGCAGATTTTTGCAAAACCCTTACAAAATCGTTGGCAAATATATCAAAGAAGGTCAGGTTGTTATGGATCTGGGATGCGGCCCGGGTTTCTTTTCTCTGGCAATGGCGAAGCTGGTGGGTGAAAACGGAAAGGTCATTTCTGTGGATATTCAGGATGAGAT
This sequence comes from Methanobacteriota archaeon, assembly GCA_023399215.1. Classification (GTDB taxonomy): domain Archaea; phylum Halobacteriota; class Methanosarcinia; order Methanosarcinales; family Methanosarcinaceae; genus Methanosarcina. The sequence goes on along the minus strand of JAEWQJ010000047.1, from coordinate 141,706 downwards.
GCTTCAGATATTAAAGCGTAAAAGTGAGCGTGAAGGGCTTAGTTCTCGTATCGTTCTTCATAAAGCCCAACATGAAAAATTAGGCCTCTCCGAAATGGTGGATTTTGCCCTGGCTTTTTATATGGTCCATGGAGTACAGGATAAAAAGAGTTTTTTAAGCGAGGTTGCTTTCCCATCTTAAACCTGATAGCAGGTTTTTGATTGTTGAACCTAAATTCCATATCTCAAAGCCCAATTTTGAAAGCACTCTGGAAATTGCCCGATCCGTAGGTCTGGAATTGGTCTCTGAACCTAAGTTTTCCTTCAATAGAGCATTACTTTTGAAGCTCGCTTCAGGAAAAAGAGCCTGATACTGCAATATGCAGATGAATATGCAGGTTAAGAAATTTTGAAAATTAGTCTAGATTTCAGATTGATAGCCAAACTACGGCATAAAAGACTGTAGAATCATAAATCTTGTTTGTGTCATATTTTTCTATGCACTTTTAATATATTAATAATCCGCAATATTCATATTTTGTGACGACTCTCTAAATATTTAACATATATTTATTACTTATTTGTTACAATCGGTTTTAGGGGGGGACGCAGTGATTAAAAATGTTGAACATAGAGTTTTTCTAATTTTTCTTTTATTAGTTCTATTTTTACAAATTTCAAATGTGATAGCTGCAGAAGAACCTGCGGAACAATGGAACAGGTCTTTTGGTGGAAATGGTGAAGATAGTGCCTGGTGTATTCAACAGACTTCAGACGGTGGGTATATAGTGGCAGGCACAACGGCTTCATACGGCAAAGGTACAGAAGGTTATCCGGATGCCTGGCTTATTAAGGTTGATAAAAGTGGGGATATGCAGTGGAATAAAACTTACGGAGGAACTTATTTTGATGAAGGGTACTTCACCCGACAAACTTCAGACGGCAGTTATGTGTTATCAGGTTACACATATCCTTCTGGTTATGCCGAACCCTGGCTGATCAAGACAGACAAAAAAGGAAAAGAGATGTGGAATAAAGTATCTGATAATATTACTCATTGGGATTATCTTCAGTACAGGGCTGAACGTACTTCTGATGGCGGATATGTAATTGGTGATACAGTTGAGCATGAGATCGGAGAGCGTGATGATCTGGTCTTGGTCGATTATGATATTATAATAACCAAGTATGACATGAGTGGCAATCAGCAGTGGAGCAATACCTTTGGCAAAAATCATAGTCTTGAAACATTGAACTTTCTATTAGATCCTGTTAAGCAGACTTATGACGGTGGATATGTAATTGCCAGCACTACCATCTCAAATCAATCAAGTAACTATACTATCTGGCTTATAAAGACTGACGAGTATGGCCAGGAACAGTGGAATAAGACCTTTGGCGGACCTATGGATGACTCTGCTTTTTCTATCTCGCTGACTTCAGATAATGGTTATGTGTTGGCCGGAATGTATGATGATTCATGGGCCTTTGAGACTGATGATAACGCGTTCATAATGAAAACAGACAGTGAAGGTAATCAGGAATGGATAAAAGAATTCAGGAACTGCACGTTATATTCCGTTCAACAGACTTCAGATGGTGGATATGTAGCTGTGGGCGTTAAAAACGAGAACGCATGGTTAGTTAAGTTGGCAAGCGATGAAAAAGATGCTAAGTATGAAACTGTAAAAAATATCGAATCTGAAAATTGCGAAGATACTGAATCTGAGAATGGCAAGGATACTGAATTGGAAAATGGAAAAAATATTGATTCTGGTAATACATTAGACAGCTTCTCTGCCCAGGTAAGACATTACATTTGTGATATCTTCAGGGGAGTTTTCCAGTGGGACTAAGGACTAATATACTTAAATGGGAACTTTTCTTGAGAAAATTACATTCATGTTTCTGATGCAGGATTACAATCCTCAAACCTTTTACAATCCCTGGGGCATTCTGCCTGCTGCCCTCCTTTTTCTGTTATTCCAAATAAATTTCGGAGTATTTCGATCCATCGAGAGCGGACTTCTTTCCAATCAACGCCAAGAAGGATAAGAACCCGCATTCCATTAAACAATGACACAAGAGCGATTGCAAGGGTACGCGGATCGGTTTCGGATGGAATAAGGCCTTTCTGCTGTTGTTCTTCAATTTCATGAGTTGGCTGGTCAAGACCACGCTTCATGCCTTCGATTGATCTTTTCTGGACCTCAGGTTTGTGTACTGTCATCCCCAGAATTTCAAAATATAATGCATGTATTTTAATATCAGGTGACATTATCTGATCGAAGATTCCTATCCACGCATCAACCAGGCAGATGTCAGAATTACAGCCTGTTTTTATATCACGGTATTGTGTCTGCAGATAATTTGCACTTTCTATGACCAATTCATCCTTATTTTTAAAGTATCGATAGAGGGCTGGTTTGCTGACATCAAGGCGGCGAGCGATATCTTCCATTGTAGTGTTACAGTATCCTTTCTCATACATTACCTCCAGCCCTGCTTCAACAATTCTTTTTTTTGCCTCTTCCCTGTACTCGGGCAATATCTTCGACAACACAATCACCCTTTCAAGCTTGAACGCCAACTCATATATAATTTACCAGTAAAACAGTAAAGTTACTAATCAGTAACTTTTGTTGATAACTAGCATACACAGTTTTGTTATACATGGCAAGTTTTTCTAACAAGAAAGCACAGCAACCGATCATGAAGCAGAACTGCAACTTTATTAGCATTACTTGCACAGATATAGTGAGAAAAAAGAATGGCCTGCAAAAAAGCACACGTTTTGGAAAGGACTGAAAAAAGTGAAGATGCAAAAGGAATAGCCGATGTAACTACGAATGATGTCGCTGAATAAGTCTGCGTGGCCACGGGCACGGCATATCTCTATGTTGATTTCTTGAGAGTCCAGAGCTCCTTACGCCGTCTACGGATTTGTAACGGCTAAAGTCATAAAAGGGTATCTTTCAAGGATTTTCCTCGATGACCTTCAGAACTTCGAAAGCTCGCCTGTTAGTCAGTGAATAGTAAACCCATTTCCCCGACTTCCGGTCGGAGATCAGTTTTGCATATTTCAGAACCTTGAGATGGTGAGAAACGACGGGTTGCTGCATGCCCGTAATCTCCATGAGTTCGCATACGCAAAGCTCGCTTTTTGCTGCGAGAGCATATATAATCTTTATTCTCGCAGGATCGGAAATGGCCTTGAAGAACTCGGCCTGGAATTTCACATCGCTGTCCGAGGGCATGTTCTTCAGGCATTTTTCCAGTGAGGTTTTAACACTATTACAGCATTTTTCCTCGCTACAGCACTTTTCCTCGTTCACCATTTTCTACCTTCAACGTCCATTATCCGCTCATCGGGTATAAAACGTTTTGGAAAATCGTAGCTGGCTACGACTTCCTATCCCAGTTGCCTACTCCCTATTACGGTTTCCTTGCCGAGATCCTGGCCGTTGCGATACTAGACACTGCCCTGATACCTTCCGGTTTTTTCAGTGTCGTATTGCCGCAACCACAACCTCCGGGCTCGCTAACCATTTGGGCCAGCTCTCCAGGGGTATATACATACTTGCTTTCGACATTGACATCCTTGAACCCTACAGCCGTTAACTTTTTAACGTATTCATTCAGGGAGATCGCGCCTCCGATACAGCTTGCCCAAGTTTGGAGCATTTCTAGTTCATCACTTGCGAGGTCTTTTGTTGTTACCGTGTCAGATACAGCGAGCTTACCTCCAGGTTTTAAAACCCTGAAGATCTCTCTGAACACTTTATCCTTATCGGGGCTGAGGTTAATGACGCAATTGCTGATGACCACGTCCACGGAATTAGACTCAACGGGCATGCACTCAATCTCTCCAAGCCTGAACTCGACGTTTTTAATATTCATCTCATTCGCCGTTTTTCTGGCCCTCCAGATCATCTCGGGAGTACTGTCGATACCGATTGCCTTACCAGTCTCTCCGATGGCTTCCGCCGAGATGAACACGTCTATACCACCACCGCTGCCAAGATCGAGCACAGTCTGCCCCTTTATAAGTCCAGCTATTGCAGTAGGGTTGCCGCAGCCGGCACTGATTTCTACAGCCTCTTCGGGCAAGTTCGATATCTCTTCTTTTGAATACCCTACTTGTGTCGTATGTTCTTTTCCGGTACCGCAACAGAAACTTCTCTTGTTTGCCAATTCCGAGTACTTCTCCTTCACTGATTTTCTAACCGATAGTTCATCGATGTTGCCAATCATAATACCACAGATTTCATATTAACACATTAACATATTTAAATATATTGATATATCAATGTCTTCAAGAAACTTCTTTGACAACACGATCATATTCTCAAGCTTTGCTGTCAATTCAGCATACACTGCCAATAAAACAGTAAAGTTACTAATAAGTAACTTTAATTACTATAACGTATTATTTATATTCTAAGACCTGGCCGATTACGAAGAAAAAATCAGAAGAAATTGGGACAACTAAGGTCAAAAAGACAGAAGTAAGTGCATAGAGGACGAGATTTTTATGGAAAAACCGGACAATACCGAAAACAGAACTCTTGAAACCAGAGAGATGAAAAAAGGATCAAGTGTTACAGCTGAGAACGTAGCGTTTGTCAGAGCTCTTGAATCGCTCAAGCCAGAGGGTGAACGTATCTGTTATGACCCATTTGCCGTCCGCTTTCTTAGTCAGCAATATTTGACGTTTTTAAAAATGGCAGCTTGTGACTCCTCTAAAACTCCATTCCCCGGATTACACAACTCACTTTCAGCAAGAGTCAGATATTTTGATGATTTCGTAAAAAAGTTTATTGATGAAGGGCTTGAACAGCTTGTCATTCTGGGTGCAGGGTACGATACTCGGGCATACAGAATTGAAGGACTCAGGGGTAAGGTTAAGGTTTTTGAGGTTGACCATCCTGAAACTCAAAGCGTGAAAATCGAAAAAATCAAAGATATCTTCGGTTCACTCCCGGACCACGTCGAGTATGTTTCGGTTGATTTTGAGAGCGAAGATTTCAGTCATCGGCTGCTAGAACATGGATACGAAAGATCGCGTAAGACCGTCTTTATCATGGAAGGGCTCATCTACTACCTTCCGCCAAAAGCCGTGGATGAGATGCTGTGCTTTATCGCAAAGAATTCGGGTGTCGGAAGTGCAATCATCTTCGATTATGTCTATGAATCCAGTATTGATAGAACAAACGGAATATGCGGCGTGCAGTGTACGGCATGCGACCAGATTGCACTAATGGATGCTAAAAAAGGCATGGCACAACAGGGGGAACCTTATAAGTTCGGTGTCAAGGACGGGATGTTAGAAACATTCATTGTTCAGAACGGTTTTTCTCAAGTTTGCAATGTGACCACTGAGGATTATAAAAAGATCTATTTTCAGGGAATTAATGAAAAACGGCCAGTATGTTACCTGTCACACTTCGCCCATGCGATAGTAGAATAAAATCTTATGACTGTTTTCTAGGTTATTGTAAATGTTTCCAATACTATTGTAAACAATAAGAAAATGAGGTCTGTAGGAGCTGAACTATGAAAAACACTATCGATGTAGAAAATGATTCAATCATTGCATTCACGGGTGGCCGGATATTCACCATGGATTCTGAACAGAAACATGCAGAGACTGTAGTCATCAATGGAGGCTGCATTGCCGCCGTTGGTGACAAGAGTATACTGAAATCTTTTCCCAATGCAAAAATTCACGACCTGAAAGGTCGGGTTCTACTTCCTGCTTTCATTGATTCACATAACCACCTATCTTCATTCGGTTGTTTTTTTCCTACCTGGGCGAACCTGATAGGCTTGACTGAAAAGGAATCCGTACTGGAGGAAATTCAACTGCAGGCCCGAAAAAAACCGGGAAAAGGATGGATTGTCGGCTTCGGTTGGTTTGATGCCAAGATTGGCGGGTTCGACCTGACGAAAAACGATCTGGATGAGATTAGCTCCGATAGGCCGGTTCTTCTTATCCAGGCTACCTTCCATCAGAGTGTAGTAAACAGCCGGGCGCTGGAACTTGTGGGCATCACCCGCTCAACTCCAGATCCTCGCTGCGGAATTATTCTCCGGGAAAGTGACGGAATGCCAACAGGCGTGCTTGTGGAATGTGCACAGGTTCCTGTGTTCCGACTGGTAATGGAAGCGGACACGGAAACACTTGCGAACCTTATAGAGGCGCGTGCTAAAGAGCTTCTCAAATTCGGTATCACTGCTGTCCACGACCCTGGCGTCACACCGGCTGCTGAGGCGGCATATCAAAAGCTTCACGATGAAAGACGGCTTCCGGTATCGGTACTTATGATGCCACATGGAGAGACTGTTCTGGACAATCAGCTGGGTTATAGGCTTCATGGGCCGGTCACCGGAGTGGGTGATGAAAGGCTGCGTGTAGGTCCTGTCAAATTATTCGCTGACGGTGCAACAGCAGAAACAGTAGCCTTTTCTCTTAAAATCGGAGGGCAGACGATAAACAGCGGTAACTACCGGGATGACTTTGAGGAAATGCTCTTTGCAGCGACAGAAAAGGGATTCCGGGTATGTGTTCATTCTTTTGGAAATGCAACAACCGATGCGGTGCTTACGGCATTCGAAAATGCTGTTACTCGAGCCCCTGCTGGATTTGAAATGCGCCCACGCCTAGAACATGTAACCCTCATAAGTACATCTCAAATCAAACGCCTTGCTGCCATGGGCGGGTGTACATGTATCCAACCTCAGTTTTTGTCCAGGGCGCAAAATACAAAACAGGTTGTGCTAGATGATGGAAAGTGGTATGCCTACGGTGACCTTGTTAAGGGAGGAGTGACTGTGGCCTCAGGTAGTGACAATCCCGGAGGATTTATGGATGCTCGCGATCCGATTGAGGGTTCTGTAATGGGATCAACTATGAGCGATGGAGCAGGCAATGTCATCTTTCCAGATCAAGTGCTTCCTTTTGAGCAGTGGCTCTGGATGTATACTGCAGGGGGCGCTTACGCCGGTGGACAGGAAAAAGAGCGTGGTATGCTGATAAAAGGTATGGTTGCGGATCTTGTAGTCCTTGAAGGTAATCTTGATCCTAAAAACCCTCCTGTTGTTTCTGAAACCTGGGTAGCAGGAAAGAAGGTATATGACCATAGAGTCTAACTGGGAATTTGAAGTTTTGAAAATTATAAATATGAGTGAAAATGAAAAAGATTAAAAAAATATGGATGCGTGTTATTTGGAGAATAAGTTCTTTTGTTCACCAACATTTTTAAGAGGCTTTTAATGAATGAAAACCAAGTTTTTGTAATTGAAGCTTGAATGCCATATTAGTGTGATCAAAGTTAATAATTTTGGTTAGTCCCAACTTTTTTAACTCCCAAAATAGATATCGGTACTTTTGTGTCAATTTGCTTTACAAAAAGATCACTTACGGAAAACGCAACCTGTCGCAGAGTGATTCAATCTGGATATTACAACCATGGAAAACGCGGAAAGCACGGAAAAAACACGCCTTTACTACTTATTTTCGTGTTTTCCGTGCTTTCAGTGGTTTTCAAAAAATTCATTTTGGACATACTTTGGAATCGAAGCACTAGTTTATGCTTGTTTTCTACTACTAAAGCATTTTCCTGCTGTTTTCTATTACTAAAGTGTCCTTTTCCTGCTATTTTCTATTACTAAAGTATCCGTTTCCTGTTTTATCCCATTACTAAAGCGCCCTTGAATCATAATTTTTTAATTAATATATCTATTTTATATGAATGCATACATGAAAAAAGCATATATAGTAATACGTACAATAAACATTGTAACATTCAGCTCTAAGTTAAACTGTATGGTGGGTAATATGATAGAAACAGAACTTATGAGGATAGGTGTCTCTCTTCCAGATACCCTTCTGAATAAATTCGACGAAATCGTTGAGATAAGAGGTTATTCTTCCCGCTCGGAAGGCATGAGAGATGCTATCAGGAGTTATATTTACCATTATGAATGGATAAACGACGTTAAAGGCTATCGTATAGGAACAATTGCGGTTATTTATGATAACAAGAGAAAAGACCTTTCAAATGTTTTAACAAATATCCAGCACAATTATTCTCACCTTATAAGATCTTCAGTGCATGTTTACCTTGATCGTGATAATTGTTTTGAACTAATTTTTCTCAATGGAAAAGGTGAAGATATTGCAGAACTTGCTGAATCCATAATAGCCTTGAAAGGAGTCAAATTCTCAAAACTTACAACTATATCATTAAATAAATAATGCACTTATAAGTATATTCTGAGAAGTATTTCTAAGAAGTCTATTCTAAGAAGTCTATTCTAAGAAGTTTATTCTGAGCTCATCACAGAACCAGCTTTATACTCAAAACCGATAAGAATTTAAGAACTATTTCCCGTGATCAGAAAATCATTGATTATTCTTAATTCCATATTCGGAGAAGCAGTTTTGAGTTATGGAATAGGCTCTCTTATAAACAAGCATATCTTTCCTTTTAAAAAGCATTGAACTGGATGAGTTTTAAACTATTGAATACTGAGTAAAATAGGGAATTTTGAACTCTAACTTGAACGCGAAAACACCTAAAATTCCTCACCCGCTGCACATACAGGTAAAGAATTCAGGAGTTATGCGTTCAATTCACAGATTTAGGAGGCTTTTCTATTTTTGTCTGTTCGCTTAGACATAGATACATACGATGAACTTTTATTTAATACTTTTCGTTACGTTTGTGATATTTGATATTATTATATTAAAAACTTGTATTACTAATCTAAGGTCAACATTCAGGAAAAAACACTTTAACTTTTACAGTACCTGAGAAATATGAAGTTAATAGCCTCAGTATGACAGTGTCAACTAATTACTACTGAACATCTCCCTTATGTTTTGGTCCAATCGGGCTTGACAATTCTTTTAAACTTATAAAAATTTATTACATATTCTATGTAATTCCATGCTTTTTTACTACAATCAAGCTTGCAGCGGAGGCGTGAACATATCCCCATTGCTTGCAGGGGTGCACCAGCACAATGAGAGTAACAATATTCTCAAAATACAAAAATAGGCAAAGAATTTCCTAAATTACTTAAAGATAAATATCCTTCTCTTTTTGAAGACAGAAAATATTGAAGTACTATCACCAGGGCACTTCTCATTGGTACTCTCTTGTAAACTTAACACAACTTTACTAAAATATACTAAAGAGGATACGTATTTATATCATCGACATAGTCTAGTCATCCGTTATATGATAAAAAGTTCAAACTCCGCATTTCTTGCAGTCTACCGATATTTTTTCGTCTTCTTTTTAGGGAATCAGTTCCTTGCTTAACAGGCTTTTATTCATGGTGGTTTGTAGAAAAAATGATTATTCTGAACTGAAAGTATTAAAGACAAACAGATCAAAAATTAAACGTAGGAACGCTATACAATTCAATATCTATGGACGCAATATACCAAATATAAACTCTAAAAACCGGTTGTTTACTGCTTAATACTTTCACTCCGCTATATTACTCTATTAATAAAAAGTCTGCATTTTGCTGTATGTATCGCAAAACTGGGTAGCATGAATCCGAAAATTGTCATATATGTGAGGAGTGAAATCAACGTCATGTAATTATCACTACTTATTTATAATAATACATAGAATTATCTGCCTGAAAAAAACGGCTTGACAAGTGAATATAAACTTTAGGTTTTTCAAAAAAGTTTCTTGAAATTCATAAATTCATATTAGTTCTGGATTTTTTAGATATCTAACTTAAAAATCCAGAATTTACTCTGACCTTAAATTTTCATCTAACCGATTCAACTGGACAAAAACCCGAGAGAAGGAAAATGAAAAATATTATTATTAAAGGGGCACGGGAACACAACCTGAAAAACATCACGTTGGAACTCCCGCGGGATAAATTAATCGTTATTACAGGGGTATCGGGCTCAGGGAAATCCACCCTGGCTTTTGACACGGTTTATGCCGAAGGGCAGCGGCGCTATGTGGAGTCACTCTCGGCTTATGCGCGGCAGTTCCTGGGAATCATGAATAAGCCGGATGTGGACAGCATCGAAGGGTTATCTCCGGCAATTTCCATTGAGCAGAAAACGACCTCGAAAAACCCTCGAAGTACTGTAGGGACGGTCACTGAAATTTATGATTACCTGAGGCTTCTTTTTTCAAGAGCCGGCACGCCTTACTGCCCTACCCACAACATAAAAATTGAGGCCCAGTCTCCTGAAAAAATTGCGGACAACCTTAGCAAGGAATGCGAAGGCATGGTTACCATTCTTGCTCCTATAGTCCGCCAGAAAAAAGGGACATACCAGCAGCTCTTCAGAGAACTGAACAGTGAAGGCTTTGCGCGGATGAGGGTAAACGGCGAGATTCACAGAACTGACGATGAGATTACCCTTGACCGATACAAAAAACATGATATTGAAGTCGTGGTTGACCGGCTGGACCCTTCAGAAGACCGCTCAAGGCTTGTCGAAGCCTGTGAAATGGCTCTCAAAAAAGCCGAAGGACTCTTAATTGCAGTTGATTCTGAAGGAAAAGACCACCTTTATTCCTCGACTATGGCCTGTCCAGTCTGCGGCATGGCTTTTGAAGAACTCCAGCCCAGGATGTTTTCCTTCAACAGTCCTTTTGGGGCCTGTGAAGCCTGCAATGGACTAGGGTTTAAGATGGAGCTTGACCCTGACCTCATTATTCCGAATAAAACTCTCTGTATTGCAGACGGTGCGGTCGCCTTATACAGGAATTTCCTGGATGGTTACCGAAGCCAGCACCTTGCAGCCGTGGCAAAGCATTTCGGTTTTGACATATTTACTCCTATTGAGAATCTCACAGATGAGCAGTATAATGCTCTCATGTACGGCTCGGACGAACTTATGCAGTTCAGTATGAGCATGAAGAACGGGGATGCACACTGGTCTCATAAGGGCACCTGGGAAGGGTTGCTCCCGCAGTCCGAAAGACTGTACAGCCAGACAAAATCCGAGTACCGCCGAAAAGAACTTGAAAAATTCATGCAGGTTAAGCCCTGTCCAAAATGTGAAGGAAAGCGACTGAAGGAAAAAGTGCTTGCAGTAAAGTTCGGCGGGAAATCCATTGTAGATGTAGCCAATCTATCAATTCTGGAGTGCAGCCGGTTTTTCGAAAATGTGGAGCTCTCGGAAAAGGAAAAAGAAATCGCAAAACAGGTTTTAAAGGAAATACGCTCCAGGCTCGGTTTTTTAGAGCATGTGGGGCTCGGCTATCTTACCCTTTCGCGAGGTGCAGGCACTCTCTCAGGCGGAGAAGCACAGCGAATCCGGCTGGCTACTCAGATTGGCTCAAACCTCATGGGCGTGCTCTATGTACTCGACGAACCTTCAATAGGGCTGCATCAGAGAGATAACGAGCGACTAATCCAGACCCTTCAGACCTTGCGGGATCTTGGAAATACTCTGATAGTCGTGGAGCACGATGAAGATACTATTCGGTCTGCTGACTATGTGTTTGATATCGGGCCAGGTGCAGGCGTTCATGGAGGTTATGTAGTAGCCGAAGGCACGCCTGAAGAGATCGAAAAGAACCAGGAATCTCTGACAGGCCAGTACCTCTCAGGAGAAAAACAGATAAAACCGCCTGCTCTTCGTCGACACAGTAATGCATTCATCAGGCTTAAAGGATGCAGGGCAAACAACCTCAAGGATATAGATGTAAATATTCCCATAGGGGTCCTGACCGTGGTTACAGGTGTTTCTGGTTCCGGAAAGTCTACGTTAATTTACGATACCCTGTACAAAGCCTTGACGAAGAAGATTAATAAATCAAATGTAACGCCTGGAGACTATGATGAGCTGGTTTTTGATTCCGAGATTGACAAGGTAATCGTTATTGATCAGAGTCCTATTGGCAGGACTCCTCGCTCAAACCCTGCCACCTATATCAAGGTCTTTGATACCATAAGACAGACCTTTGCCGAAACTAAGGAAGCAAAAATCCGGGGTTATAAAAGTGGGCGTTTTTCTTTCAACGTAAAAGGAGGGCGCTGTGAGGCCTGCCAGGGAGACGGGCTGATAAAAATCGAAATGAACTTCCTGCCCGATGTATATATAGAATGTGAGGAATGCAAGGGTACACGCTACAACCAGGAAACTCTTGAAGTAAAGTACAGGGGCAAGTCGATTGCAGAAGTCCTTGATATGACCGTTGAAGAGGCTGCCGAACACTTTGAAAACATCCCTGCAATCAAACGCAAGCTCGATACTCTAACAAGAGTCGGACTGGGCTATATCAAACTCGGCCAGAGCTCAACAACGCTTTCCGGTGGGGAAGCCCAGAGGATCAAGCTGACAAGGGAACTCTCTAAAAAGTGTACCGGAAAGACGATTTACCTCCTTGATGAACCTACAACCGGGCTTCACTTCCATGACGTCAAAAAGCTCATCGCAGTTCTTAACAAGCTTGTAGCAAAAGGAAACACTGTGGTTGTAATAGAACATAACCTGGACGTAATCAAATCAGCAGACTATATCATTGATCTGGGCCCCGAAGGCGGGAACGCAGGCGGAGAAATTATTGCCGAAGGAACTCCGGAAGAAGTGTCCACAGTTCAGGGAAGCTATACTGCACGCTTCCTTGCTCCTAAACTTTCGCAGTCATATATCGATATGTCGGGAGAAGAGCCTGCAGAAGCTGTTTTTGAAGACGGGGAAGAGTTTGAAGCCGATTATGAAGATCTTAATGATAATCAGAATGAGGAGGATTCTGAAGACTTTGAAGAAGACCCGGAGGAAGACCCCGAAGACTCCAGAGGTTTCAAGCACAGTAAACATAGAGCCAGCAATGCATTTCAGGAGCAATTGATTTAAAACGTTTTAAAAGTTGACTTGGTGAATTTAAGCCGGTTTAATCTAATTTAAACCCAATGAAAGCATAATTAAGCTGATTAAACTAATTAAGTTGATTAAACCGATTAAATTGATCAAACTGATTAAACTGATTAAACTGATTAAACTGATTAAACTGATTTAAGGTTTAAAAATGATTAAACTGATTTAAGTTCCCTTTAAAAACTTGAAAAAGAGGTTTAAAAATGATTGACCTGGAAGCTCTACCTCACCTGCCTGGCTGTTATCTTTTCAAGAACGAAGAAGGGACTGTGATTTATGTAGGCAAGGCAAAGGACCTCAAAAAGCGGGTAAGCAGCTATTTCCAGAAACGAGACCATGACCCAAAAACTGCGAGCCTTATAGAGGCTGTAATGGGCCTCGATTTTATTGTCACGAACACTGAAGTAGAGGCTTTTCTTCTGGAAAATACTCTGATCAAAAAACATTGGCCAAGGTATAATATTGCTCTTAAGGACTCAAAACGGTATGCCTGCATTCATTTAACTGATGAAAAGTTTCCAAGGATCAAGCTCGCTAGGAGAAAAGCAGATGGTGGGAGCTTTTTTGGGCCCTTTGTCTCGGCAAAGGAAAGAGACTACATTTTTGAGGTTGTAAGAAAAACCTTCCAGCTCCGAACCTGCAAAAAGATGCCGAAACGGGCCTGCCTCAGATACCATATAGCGGCATGCAGCGGGCCCTGCATAGGTGCAATTTCCGCAGAAGATTATTCAGAGAAAGTGAAAAAAGCTGCTTCAGTTCTGAAAGGCAATATTAGAGAGCTTATCGAGTCTATGGAAAAAGATATGAGAAAACTGGCATCGAGGCAGCAGTTCGAGCAAGCCATGGCTCTCAGGGACGAGATTGCAGCCCTTGAGTATCTTCAGGAAAAACAAAATATGGAGAGGCAGAAAAAGCATAATGAGGATATTCTGAACTACATTGTCAGGGATGATACCGTTTATCTCATGCTCTTCAAGGTCTACAAAGGTACGCTTGAGGATAAGCAGGACTATGTTTTTGCCTTTGGGGAAAATTTTCTGGAAGAATTTCTTGTACAATATTATTCCGAGAACGAGCCTCCTGAAGAGCTGATTCTTCCTGAGCTTCTTGAAGAGTCACTTGTCGATTTCCTTTCTCACGTCAAAGGAACAAAAGTCAAAGTTACGGTTCCGAAGCAGGGAGAAAAAAAAGAACTTCTCGACCTTGTCATGAAAAATGTTGAGATCGGTTTCTTTGGAGACAGGAAAAAGCTCGAAGCCCTGCAAAGTAAACTTTCTCTGCCGAAACTTCCGAATGTCATAGAATGTTTTGATATCTCCCATCTCTCAGGCACGGCTACGGTCGGTTCAATGGTTCAGTTCCGGGGGGGCAGACCTGATAAACACAATTATCGCCGTTTCAAGATCGAGAGTGTTGAAGGGATCGATGACTTCGCTTCCATTGCAGAGGTTGTACGCAGGCGTTATTCCCGCTTGCTCAAGGACAAACATGACCTGCCTGACCTTATCATTATAGACGGGGGAAAAGGACAGCTCTCTTCAGCTTTTCAGGAGCTCAGAAAGCTCAAAATCAGGGTTCCTCTTATTTCGATAGCCAAGCGGGAAGAAGAAATCTATGTGCCTGGAATCAAGTCTCCTCTTCCAATAAAAAAAGACGAGAAAGCCTCTCTTTTTGTCCAGGAGATCCGGGACGAAGCCCACAGGTTTGCAATTACCTACAACCGCCTGCTGAGGCAAAAATCTATGATTCCTAAAAATGATTGATTCCAAAAAATCGCAGATCCCTAAAAATGATTGATTCCAAAAAATCGCAGATCCCTAAAAATGATTAATTCCAAAAAATCCCAGATTCCTAAAAATGATTGATTCCTAAAAATGATTAATTCCAAAAAATCGCAGATTCCTGAAAATCATTAATTAGTTATTGCTACTGTTGGTAATATGTGTCCGTCATTTAAATTTCCAGAATTTTAAGGTTTTGATTCTATGAAATCTTCAGATAAGACATCCCAAGCTGTATCTAAAAAAGTCATCGACACAATACGAGATGCCCGATATTGGGACAGCCCGCAGTTCAAGCTGGTTTCCGATTTTGAACCAAAGGGTTCCCAGCCGCAGGCAATCGAAAAAATTGTGGAAGGGCTTGAAAAAGGAGAGCAGTACCAGACACTGCTTGGGGTAACAGGATCAGGGAAGACCTATACTGTTGCAAATGTCATAAACCAGGTCAGGAAACCGACTATTGTTATTGCTCATAATAAAACCCTTGCTGCCCAGCTTTATAATGAATTCAAAGAGTTCTTCCCTGAAAACAGGGTGGAGTATTTTGTTTCCTATTACGATTACTATCAGCCCGAGTCTTATCTTCCTGCCAGGGATCAGTATATTGAGAAGGATGCCCAGATTAACCCGAAGATCGAGCAGATGCGGCTTGCAACTACTGCTTCCCTGATGTCGCGCCAGGACGTTATTGTAGTGGCATCCGTATCCTGTATCTACGGGCTTGGCAATCCTGAGAATTTCCAGAAAATGGGGTTTGAATTAAAGGTAGGGGATAAGGTTCAGAGAAAAGAAATCCTGCAAAAGCTCGTTGAAATCCAGTTCGAACGGAACGACCTTGAGCTCATGCCAGGGCGCTTCAGGGTAAAAGGAGATACCATTGATATTATTCCCGGATACTTTGATGATATTATCCGGATTGAGCTTTTCGGAGATGAGGTCGACCGGATTTCCGAGGTAAACAAGCAGACAGGTCAGCGAACAGAAGAGATGGACTATTTCTTTATTTATCCTGCCAGGCACTATGTAATTCCTGAGGAGGAACAGAAAAGTGCAATTCAGTCCATCCTCGAAGAGCTCGAAGAACACCTTCCTGAACTTGGGCTTCTCGAATCTCACAGGTTGAAGCAGCGCACGATTTATGATATGGAAATGATTCAGGAAACCGGCAGTTGCAAGGGCATTGAAAACTATTCTCGGCACTTTGACCACAGACAGCCAGGAGAACAGCCCTTCTGCCTGCTTGACTATTTCCCTGAGGATTTCCTGATGATAATCGATGAGAGCCACCAGACTATTCCGCAGCTTCATGGGATGTACAACGGGGACCGTTCAAGGAAGAAGAGTCTTGTCGATTATGGGTTCAGGCTTCCCAGTGCTTACGATAACAGGCCTCTTAAGTTCGACGAATTCGAGAAGTACATGAAAAACGTGATTTTTGTCTCGGCAACACCTTCCGATTATGAAAGAGAGCACTCAGCCCAGATCGTGGAACAGATTATCCGCCCAACAGGACTTGTTGACCCTGAAGTGGAAATTCGTCCTCTCGAAGGTCAGGTCAAAGATGTCATGCAGGAGATTCGGAAAATTGTGGAAAGGGGAGACCGTGCTCTTGTAACCACTCTGACGAAGAAACTTGCGGAAGAACTTACCGAGTACCTTGCGAGGAATGAGATCAAAGCACGTTACCTGCACTCGGATATCAAAACGATGGAACGAACTGAGATTATCCGCGAACTCCGCCTTGGCAAATTCGACGTCCTTGTCGGGATCAACCTGCTCAGGGAGGGGCTTGATATTCCGGAAGTGGGTTTCATTGGCATCCTGGATGCGGATAAGGAAGGCTTCCTGAGAAACTCAAGAAGCCTGATCCAGATCATAGGCCGCGCAGCCCGGAATGCCAGCTCGAAGGTTGTCCTGTATGCCGACAATATGACTGATTCCATCAAAAATGCAGTTAGTGAGACCGAACGCCGCCGCTCCATGCAGATTGCCTACAACAAGGAACACGGCATAGTCCCGACAACTATCAGGAAACCAATCAGGGAAAAGGTCGTGGATATCACCGACACCAAACATATCCCTAAAACTGAGATTTCCAATATGATTATCGAATTGGAAACCGAAATGAGGGAAGCTGCTGACAGGCTGGACTTCGAAAGGGCAATTCAGGTAAGGGAAATGATAAAGAAGCTGGAAAAGGAGATTAAAGTAGTCTGAGAGGAGAGTGACTTGAGGGGAAAAATAGCTTAAAAGGAAAGTAGACTGAGGGGATTTACTAAATGTTACATCGAAAGTAAAAACAGATTTTGCACAAAAATGATATAATAGAGGCAGAAAAGTAACGGTAGGATGTTTTTGGGGATGCTGAGGGAACGGAATGGAATACAAATAAAAATGCACTGTATCACTCTGGAGGATCTGGTACCGGAGGAGCACTCCCTGCGAAAGCTGGAAGCAGCCGTGGATTTCAGCTTCATTTACGACGAAGTTCAGGATTTGTATGTCCGAACAACGGCAGACCAGGCATCGGCCCGGTAGCTCTGGTAAAGTATCTGCTGGTGGGCTAGGCGAATAAGGGAAAAAGCTAACTACACGCAATATATCCCGCAATATGCCAGTTGTTCGCTTTTGAAATCCCTGTACTTACCTCCAAACAAAATATAAATTATCTAAGCGTCGTGCTCCCATCACCGTCCACAAGCCGTGTCATTTCTTCAAAGCGTTCCAACGGAAATGGCGGCGCGAAGCAGTTTCTGGTCTGGTATACGAAGTAGCGGCGTAAATCATTATTATTTTACATCTTTTTCCCAATATAAAATACATATCCATAATACTGTTTGTATTTTGAATACAAGTCTGCCTCACGCCTCATAAATGCAATCATATCCTCAACGGTTTTATTTCCCGCATGTTTTTTCAAGAATTCCTCTTGCCTTGCTTTTTGCGGAATAAAATAATTGTCTATCCAACAATTTTCAGGCAGCGTAAATGCGGCAACAGGAATATAACCTGTTTTTTGCATGATGGAAATATTATGCCCTATTGTGCCAATTTCAGGAACTGCGTCCAACCACCACTTCTCAATTTCAGCGGGGCGTTCATCGGTAAACCATGACTCATATGTTACGGCAATATAACCATCTTTTTTGAGGAAGCCTTTCCAGTGATTCAAGCCTTTTTCAAAACCTATATTGGCAATAGCCCCTTCAGACCATATAATATCAAATTCTTCATTCTGAAACGGCAAATTATCCATTGAACCGACAATACCTTTTACTCTGTTCTGCAAACCAAGTTTTCCAGCTGTTGCTTTAAGTTTATCAATCGAGCCAGCGTAAAGGTCGAGGGCGGTGATGGTTGCTTCTGTATTTTGTGCCAGAACCATTGTTTGAAAGCCTGTGCCGCAGCCTAAATCGGCAATTTTTGTTTTGTTTGAAAGATTTCCGATAAAACCTAATGCCCTGATGGTTTCTTCGGGACTGCCGGGTCCCTGCCGTTCAAGCTCTGTGAAAAATTCATTGATGAGGGCAAAATCAAATTCGTGGATTGTTATTTCTTCCATTTTCATACTCCTTATCTTCTAATCATACCTTTGGCTTTTTCTGCCTTAACGATTTTTGCTATGTTTTTATGCTTACCATATGCAATACCTATCATAATAATTCCCCTAGGAGACCATTTTTATACCCATCGTAGGTGCAAGTATTGTGGATCCACTCCCCAAAGAACCCATCTCGCATTTTGTTACAACAGTTTTGAATTTTCCAAACATTCCAATATAATAAGTTTCAACGCCAATATGACCCATGAGTACTTTTTTCTTTTTTGGTAGTGGTTTTAAAAGCTTCATAACTGCTTCTTTCTCAATATCAGTCGCAGTGAGTAACATAAGACGATAAATAAATATTTTTATAAATAGTTGAAGCTAATTATCTATCGATTTTTGATGAGCAAGAGACTGAACCCTTAAACTCTTTTGATTACTTTATAATACTGCAAGCTGCTAAAATAAATTTCACTATTTAGAGCAGTTCGAAAAAAAACTTCAAGTTTTATTTCTTTTGAATACCCTACTAGCTTGCAGCGGGGTGCGCCAGCGCAACTTTGGTGTTCAATTTTTTTTGTATGTTTTCCATGAAATCTCTGGAAACTTCTGCTTTTTTATTTCGCAATCTTATACCAAAAAGTGGGATTATTCTCCGACTCTCTATTGAATATTTACGAGATGGCTATATGAAGGGCCGTAGTCCAAAAACGATATTTTCGCAGTTTAAAATTAGTATTTTTGCCTTTGTATGCCCTTTTTCGGGGATGAGAAGAATTAAATTTCCTAATTGTGAACGTTTTTGCGCTGATTTTGGAACAAAACCAAATTTTTGCACCGCAACCCCAGAAATATATATTAACATAAATTTAAAAAGATAAATAACAAATTATTAATATTCATATTTTAATACAATATAAGAAGTTACTTCTATAAAATACTAAAATAAAATTCCTTGGAAATTCTGGCAGTGTGCCGATTTTTCTGTAAAATTATACATTTAAGAAGTCAATGGATCAAAATTCGATATAGTTAAATTAATTTCATCATCCGTGTACGAAAACTTAGTGTAAAATTTACAGCAAATTCGTGATACTGTCAAGTTTTGTAAGATTGAACCATAAATTCGGGAATGCATAGAATGAAAGGACAAATCAAAAATACATTAGCTATTTTGCTTGCAATCTTATTTGCATTGACACTATCAGGTGCAATAGCAGGTGCCGAATCCGTTTCAACTACCGACGACGTTGCGTCACAAAACATTTCTCCAGTTTGGAGCAAGTGGGAAGATCTGGGTGGCGAACTTACTGAAGGTGTAGCTGTCTCCTCCTGGGCACCCAATCGATTGGATTGTTTCTCAGTTGGAGCTAATCGGACACTGCAGCATAAGTGGTTTGATGGTTCCTGGCATGACTGGGAAGATCTGGGCGGTGAACTGTATTCTGCACCTGCAGCCGTCTCATGGGACTCAAATCGTATCGATGTTTTCGCTATAGGTAAAGATAAATCTATGCAGCATAAGTGGTTTGATGGCTCCTGGCATGACTGGGAAAGTCTAGGTGGTGAACTTACTGAAGGTGTAGCTGTCTCCTCTTGGGCACCCAATCGGTTGGATTGTTTCGCAGTTGGAGCTAATCGGACACTGCAGCATAAGTGGTTTGATGGTTCCTGGCATGACTGGGAAGATCTGGGCGGTGAACTGTATTCTGCACCTGCAGCCGTCTCGTCCGATTCAAATCGTATCGATGTTTTCGCTTTAGGCAAAGACAAATCTATGCAGCATAAGTCGTTTAATGACACCTGGTATGACTGGGAAAGTCTAGGTGGAGAATTTACTGAAGGTGTAGCTGTCTCCTCCTGGGCACCTTATAGGTTGGATTGTTTCACAGTTGGAAGTGATTATAATACACTGAAACATAAATGGTATGACGGTTCCTGGCATGAATGGATGTGTAGAGGCGGGGAATTGTACTCTGCACCTGCAGCCGTCTCGTGGGAGTCACAACGTATCGATGTTTTCTCTATAGGTGAAAATAAAACTATGCAGCATAAGTGGTATCATCTGCAACTCAATCAATCGAATTAATTATATTATATAGTAACTATTCAGCCTATCCAAACGTGTCTAATGGTGTCGATTTTATTAAAAGCGACAAATCCAATAAATAATCTGCGGAAAAGAAAGAAAAACAGTCAATCGCCAGTAGTTTATGGAAATAAATTTACAGAAATTTGTCGATTGAATTTTAATAAGGATAGTTATTTTGAATTTTAATAAGGATAGTTATCGATTCTGTTTCACATGGGCTGAATAGTTACAATTTTTTTCTATTATCCTTACTTATTCGAATCGTGTGCTTTTCAACGAATTTGGAGAAAATGAAAAGATAAAATACTGAAAATACTGAAGCAGCTAAAAACACTAAAAATATCTCTCCCTTGATTTATTCCACTTTCTTTTCTGAAAACTGCCCAGTTGCTCAAACATGTGTTTTTGAAATCTCCTACAATTTTCGACCTTTTGCCTTCATTGAAAATTTCCAGCACACATTTCCGAAGCTTCAGTTGAGACAATAACTGCAGATTTTCGAATAATTCTCCAAAAACGATAACAAGAAAAATGTTATTTTTTTGAAGATATCTGCAGAAGGTCAGTTTTATAAAATTTTGGATCTATTTTTCACAATTTGTTGTTGGAATAGATTACCTCATTATGGAATTAAAAATCAATGTTGGAAGCGCACACCCTCTGCAAACAACGTGGTACATTGCGCGAGCGTGCAGTTGTAAAAGTTACTAAAATCATTGTTTTCATTTTTGGTTGTCCACTAATATCCGATTGATGTTTTGATGATAAAAGTCAAACACTGCTTCCACTTGCATTTATTTACTTACACTGCGATAGTCTTATGAAAATACAAAATGGATGGAAAAGAGAATTCAAGAGGCTCTATTTCATTACTTATAATAATATCAATCAACAACTGCTGGACGACCTCATTTTTACCAAGATAGAAACAACGTCAACTAGAAGTCAACCTTATTCCGCGATTCGACTTTTCAACTTATTATTTAGATTTATTTTAAAATAGATAATCAAAGTTACGCTGGTGAGCCCTGCTACAAGCAATGACGCATATTCACACTAAAGCTATTATGGATAATCCTGAAAAAAGTGTTAGCTATTAAAACTAATTGATATATAGCCTATAATTTTCCTCCATAAGATCTAACGTGCTTCCAAGCTTTATGGTGATTGGCAAAAAGCTCCTCATCTACGTATATTGCATCATTATCTCTTTTATATAGCACTCTATCATTTCCTACTGGACAGACCTTGATACATATACCACAAGGCGAAATGTGACGCTTATTTAATTCAGCGCTATAAGCGGAACAAGCTTTCTTATCTGTCAGTCCGCTGGGATAGTCTTCCTTATTAAGAGCATTTGATGGGCACATTTTTACACAACGCATACAACGGGTGCAAAGCTGAGTCTCTAGCATTGGATCTTGAGGAAGCTCGGCTGTGGACAGAATTGAACCGAAACGGACCCTGGGACCGTACTCTGGTGTAAGGATCGTATTATTTACCCCAAAAGTTCCTAGCCCAGCGAGTAAAGCAGCATGTCTGTGAGAAAAGAATGCAGTAGGATTTTCAATGAGTACCTGAACGCTTCCATACCCATCTCTAGGTATGAAAATAGATGGGTATCCTCTATCGGTCAGGAAATTGGCAAGTCTGTATGTGTATTGGTCCAATAAGGTGTTTATAGTATTGTATAATTCATGGTAATACAAAGAGGGGGCTGTCTCTAAAACCGGTAGAGGTACCGGCAGTCCGATAACTATCACTGATTTTGCTTCAGGATATATGGATTGAGGATAGAATTCCTCAGGCATCCATGGTAAAAAAGGAGGATTGCTCCATCTCTCAACACTGGCAACCCCAACCAGGGGTATATCCATACTTTCACATTTTTGCAGGAGGACTTTTTTCAGATCTTCAGTCGTAGATTCATCCCCTCTTTATAATTCATTATTGCTACAGGGAGATAGCTTTGTCTAATCATTTGAATGTTTCTACTCACAATACGTCTAGGATTTTCCAGTAAGAGAAAATGGAGTTAATTACCTTGGATAGACTTCTATCGCTTTTTAGTTCCTCTATATTACCGGTTCAGATGCCAGCAGACAAGACAACATATTGAGTGGTTTTGTAGGAAAATTACTGTATTTTGTTTGGCTTGACCTCTGTATTTTTCTGACCTGTTTTCTCGCATGAATTAACTGCATTTTAGCCCGATTGCAAAATAAAGTAGCCAAGTATCTTGTCTGTGTGCATACTCTCAAGTGGAGGAGGCCACCGAAGTCAGGCAAGAAAAATATTGGCTTTTCTTGGAAATGGGTAGAAAAATAACCTTAAGTCAAAAATATAACCTAAAATTTATTATACTTCGGTTATAATACGTTAGATAACTTAGATATGTTCAGTAAAACAGGAAAAACAATTAATTCTCTTTTCTCGGGTTTTGCCGGAAAGTTATATTTTTACACCAACAATGCTAAAGATGTATTTTAACAGTTGAAGACAAATCCATATAGAGTTTTGCAGTTTCACGATGGCTTCTTGGATAAATAAAGCTTAATGGTGAAGTCAAGTTCAGTAATGATATGTTGTATCCTGAAATAATTTCGCAAATTCAAAACCATTTGAAAGTTCAATACACGATACAACAGCAGACGGCGCAAAAAGTTAAACGTTAAGTAAGTTTCAATTCCATTTTGGTATTGTGAAATAATCATGTAAAATAAAACAAATTCGAAGTTGAAGAAGTTGGAGTAAAAAAGTGGGTCAGCTGTATACGATATATAGTTGAAATAAAAAATTAAAAAAGTGTAATAATTTAGGGATAAAACAGAAGATTACCCTTTTAAGTTCGCAAGTAACAGGAGGAAAAAACATAATCCAGATTGCTCTCTATGGGAAGGGGGGCATAGGCAAGTCCACGGTTGCTGCAAACCTCTCGGCTGCCCTTGCCGTTTTGAAAAAGCGGGTCCTTCAGGTCGGCTGCGACCCAAAACACGATTCCACCCGTCTGCTTCTTGGAGGGGCTGACATTCCCACAGTGTTGGACTATATGCGTGAAACTCCTCAGGAAGCACAGAAGCTTGAAGATCTGGTCTTTGAAGGCTACGGAGGTACTGCCTGCGTGGAAGCCGGGGGTCCGAAACCCGGGATAGGATGTGCAGGTAGAGGGATACTGAGCAGTTTTGAGGTCTTAAAACGTGTGGGACTTAGGGCTTCTTCCTTTGACGTCGTACTTTATGATGTGCTTGGGGATGTTGTCTGCGGGGGGTTTGCAGTTCCCCTGAGAAAAGAATATGCCGATGCTGTTTTTCTGGTAACTTCAGGGGAATACATGGCCTTGTACGCTGCTAACAATATCCTCAGAGGAATCCGAAATTTTGAGGATTCAGTTCCCAGGGTTGCAGGTATTATCTTCAACAGACGAGGGCTTTTTGAGGAAGAGGAAAGAGTTTTTACCTTTGCCCAGGCAACAGGTTTGCCTGTGCTGGCTTCTATTCCAAGGGACGAAATATTTTCTCAGGCTGAAAAAGTAGGGAAAACTCTGGCTGAAGCTTTTCCTTCCTCTGCTCCTGCAGGTATTTTCAGAGAGCTGGCATTGTATGTGAAAAACCTGGAAAAGGACCGGAACCTGCTGCACCCCGCCAACCCTCTCGGTGACATTGAGCTTGAGGCTCTGGTGCTGGGAAGGCGGGAACGTCCCTGTATAAAGCCATTCGGAACAGGTTCTGTATCCAGAAAAAGATCCTGTGCTGAACCTGTTTCACTTAGCCAAGAAAATAGACCTTTTGCAGAAATCCATATGGAGATACCAGAAACAAGTTCCGAGAAAATCTGTCCGGTGATTCCAGAAGCGCAGTCTGCAGAAATTTCCTTCAGAACTCCAACAGAAGTATCTACATCATCCCAGGCAAAACACTTCTCCAGACCTCTCCTTTACGGCTGTGCCTTTTCAGGGGCTGTGACTGCTACTTTTCAGGTTAACGATGCCGCCACGGTCCTGCACGGGCCTAGGAGTTGCACCTATATCACGGCCGATGCCCTTACACGCTCGTTTTTATTAGAAGGTGAAAGGAAGATCTCAGATAAGAAAAAACAAGTCCCTGGCCTCCTGCCAACAGACATGAAGGAAGAGGACATTATCTTTGGGGGACTCGAAAACCTTGAAAATAGAATAGAAGAAGTCCTTTTAGCTGGCTGGCAAACGGTCTTTGTGGTGAGCACTTGTCCAGGAGGAATCATAGGAGACGATATAAGGGAAGCAGCATCAAGAGCCAAAGTTCGTTTTCCTGGAGCCAGGGTCATTCCTATCCCTGTGGAAGGGGTCATTACGGGAGACTTTTCAGCCGGTATGCTCGAGGGCAGCAAACGTGTTGCTGATCTGATCGACCCCTCCGTAAGGCCCGAAAAAGGCCTTGTTAACATAATAGGAGAAAGGAATTTTTCCCCTCAAGAAGAAAAAAACTTCTGTATTGTTGAGAAATTGCTTCAAAGACTGGGATACAGGGTCAACTGCAGGTTTTTAAAAGAGACAGATACCCTTTCCCTTCGCTCTTTTAAAAAAGCGGAGATCAACCTGTTAGCCTGTACCGACCCTGATACCCAGGCCATCCAGGAATACCTCTCCAAGCGTTTCAGGCTTGAGTTTTTTGAGCTTCCATTTCCTGTGGGTTTCCGAGAAAGTTCCATTTGGGTAAAAGCTCTGGCAGCACGCTTGCTTCCCGGAAAGGATGTCTCTTCCTTGCTGCAAGAACAGGAAAAGGTGTACAAAGCAGGGATCGGGAAATATGCTCCCCATCTCTCGGGAAAGCGTGTACTCTTGGTGAGTTACACCGAAGATATCAGCTGGGTTCTGGACACGATCCGAGACCTGGGAATGGAAATTCTCAAGGTTGGTTTTTCAGTCTCGACTTTCAGGAATGAACGTCCTGGCCTCCTGTCCGATGAAGGATTCCCTGTAGAGAGAAACTATACGGATGAAATGAGGGCTAAGGATGTCAGGGATCTCAGGCCGGACCTTGTTCTTTCGAGTTATGTCCCTTCGGTCCCTGAAGGTGGAGTGCATTATGATACCATACCAGTCTCCCCGCAGGTTGGGTTCCTGAGCGGGCTTGAACTTGCAAAACGCTGGAGTACGCTTTTGAGGCTGCCAGTTGTGGAGGGATGGAAGTATGACGGAGGTGATGAAAGTTGATATTTTCCCCAGACGCTTTTACGGGCTCTATCCTGGCTGTGGAGGGAATCAGGGACGCAGCTGTGATTCTAAACGGTCCTACAGGGTGCAAGTTATACCATAGTTTCCTTTCGGACAGGCAGTTCCCCAGAGAAAGTTCCCATGACCCCCTGGCATTCCAGGACGAGTTCTATTTCGGACAGCCCAGGGTCCCCTGTACCTGCCTGGACGGAGAAGACTTCATCCAGGGCTCCCTTGAAAAATTTGAAAGGGCACTTGCAGCAGTGGCAGCAAAAGAAAAAGGTTTGCTTGTAGTAATTAATTCCCCGGGAGCAAGCCTTGTTGGAGATGACTTGGAGAACGTAATTAAAAAGGCAGGGCTGCAGGATCGATGTTTTGTGGTGGAAAAGACGGTTTTTTCTCTTCCTGCAGCTCAGGGCTTTGAAAATACTACCCTTACCTTGCTGGAACATCTAAAACTCCATTCCCTTTTTCGTCCCCTTAATCGCTCCGAATTTCCTAAAAAAGTGAATTTGATAGGACTTTCTCTTCTCCACAAACACTGGGAAGGCTCGGTTGCAGAAATGAAGCGGCTCCTGTCTTTCTTAGGCCTGGAAGTGGGAGCTATTTTACTTGCCGGAACTTCCCTCGACGAAGTCCGGGAATCAAACAACGCAGCCTGTAATATTGTCCTTTTCCCCGAATACGGCAGAAGGGTTGCTAAGTGGTATCGGAAACACTTCGGAACTCCTGCCGTGTTTTCTCCTCTTGGGGCTCCCCTGGGTTTTGATGCGAATGAAAGCCTGTTGAGAGAAGTTGCAGCTATCCTAAATATCGACCCTGCACCTGCACTTGCGGAAGTCCGGAAAGCTAGACAGACTAGTTATCAACAGATTTCACGTTTCCATTCTTTCTCAGGGCTTCCCAAAGGAGCCAGTTTTTCAATCCAAGCTGAAAGCTCTCTTGTCTTTCCTCTTACACACTGGCTCTACTCCTACCTGGGCATGGCCCCTTATGCAGTAAAACTGCTTCCCGGAAGCGACCCTGAAATAGCAAAATCTCTTAAGTCATTTCTGACGGAAAAGGGCTTTTGTGAAGCCTGGGATAGAGACCTTTCGCTTGAATCGGTTGATATTGCCTTTGCTGACAGTTTTACCCTTCAGCTTTTAAAAACAAAGGGATGCTGCAAAGCAGGTATCGAAATTTCCCTTCCGGACAGAGGGTACATCCACTTTATCCCGAAAACATATCTGGGAGTTTCAGGCGCTCTCTTCCTTCTGGAAGAAATCATTAATGGACTGCGTTCCACATGAACATACCAATTTTGAAGGACAAAAAGTTCCATCACAAAAAATGGAATTTATCTTTTTTAATACGCAGTTTTTATAGCAAGATCTATGCGTAAATATGAAGCGAATTTTACAGAAGATTTAAAACGCTGCCAAATTCTTTCAAGAATAATGTCATTGGAAAAAAAATTACAAAGAAAATGACAAGCGATAACTGTGAACGTTTCTTCTCTATGTAAAGTTTCTTCTCTATGTTAATTCACATTAGTGAATTAAAATCACAATTATAAGTTTTTAAACTGGAATGTTTATTAGGTTCATAGTCCCATTTAATCTAAAATTTAGAAAAACTGTAAAAGGAAGCTTACGCTTAAGGTTTCTAGTTCTTAAATTCAAAAATAAATTCCTTATTTATCATTGGAAAAACTCAAATGCGTAGGTCCTATAAGTTAATTGGTTATATATAATATTCAACATAGAAGCGGTAAGCAACCTGGACTTCTTCCAGTTCCCTGGGTTCCAGTTTAAAATCAGGCTGGCCGGTTTTGTAAACTTTTTCTCCGAAGTTTTTGAAGGTGACTTCGCATTTTATATTTTCGGGAAGTTGAGCCTCAAAGCTGCCGCATTTATTACGGATTTCCAGCGCAAGCTTTTCGATTTCTTCAGGACTGAAGACTTTTTTCTTTTCAGGAATGTAATTTACCTCAACTATCAATTCTTCTTTGCTCGTTAAGTCTGCCCAGAAACCGGAAAGTTCGGTTCCTACTATTTTGTAGTCCTGAAGTTCAAAACTTCTCGTGATTGTATTCTTCATTTTGCCCTCTTCCATATGCTTAGTTTAGAAAGTGGATATATATAAACTATTTTAAAAACAAATTCAATTCCTAAGAACGTGAGTATTCTTTATTTTAAATTCATAGAGAATTTATAACTGGCTTTTCTTAACAAATAATAAATAGAGAAATAAAAAGAAAAATAAGATCAAATTACAGGTCAAGTTTTATTTTCGTTGCCATTCGCGGATGCTTTATTATGTTGCTTGTAGTTCAGACACTTATAGTTCCATTAGTAGATGTGTGATTCTGAGCTATCTTCTGTTTTCGCAGGAGATCGCTGGTTACGGTCGTGTTTTCCTGAGTTGTATTTTCTGCAGTTGTGTTTGTTCCACTCGATACAATCTTCAGAGTACCCTGATTTGAAACACCTAGTGTATTATTTTCACTGTTGTCATATACAGTATAAGTTATCTGGTTTGCCTCTGAACTTGGTTCATGCGGAGCTACGTAAGTTGATTTCCTGATTACAGGCTTTGTTATATTTTCAGTTTTTTCAGTGTTATTATCTTCCGCAACATTTTCGTTGGTTTTTTCGGTTACATTTCCAACAGGTGAAGTCGTTGCTGATACTGCTGGAGTGGTCTGGTTTGAAACATCTGAGGTTTCATTCCCTGAAACCTCATTTCCTGAAACCTCATTTCCTGAAACCTCATTTCCTGAAGTTTCGTTTCCCTGATTTGTTGTCTTTTCGGAACAGCCGGCTGCGAAGACAACAGTAGCAACAACAAGAAGCATTGCTACAATTTTTAAATTATTTTCCATTCATAACACCGCTAAAATTTTCTTCTTTTTTATTTTAGCTTACATAAAGTCTTCTTTTTTATTTTAGCTTATATAAAGTTGCAATATTTTTTATGAGATACCTGTCCATGTTTATAAATCTTTTTTGCCCCCTAGTGTCGAGTCAATTATCTAACAACATGCAGGTAACATGGATTTCAGGTTCCTAACAGTAAAAGAAAAAAATCACAGGGTGAAACTACAACAGATCCCTGATATACCAATTGAAAAAAAGGGCTTTTCACCATTTCATATGGATAAGATGATTTTCAATTCAGGACCGCATTGGTTTTTATGAGAATATTATGAGGACATTCACACAAAACAACGAAGAGCCAAAAAAAGTAATCAAAATAACTGGAAAAAGCAAAGTTATTCTTCAGTTGTTCCTTCCTTTAAGCTGTCATGTATTCGATTTGTTTACTGTTTTATTTTAATCCTTTTCAACAGCTCAAAAATTAGATATATATAAACTAAATCTATTTTTCCAGCTATAAATCTCGAAAATACTGGCAATTAAAAAGTATAACCAGTTCAGAAATTCCATATTTTTTGAGCTTTTTTCAGAGTTTCTTAAGCATAAGGGACATTATTCCTGATTTTGAAGGCTTCGTCGTCTGGGGCATAAACATATTATCCATACCTGAACCCCCAAACATTTCTTCATTGACACGCTTGTTAATCTCATCAAAAATCATCTTGTAGGCGGTGCAGTGCGGGTCTACACCCTTAATCTCGCCATCAGTGGGCACTATTGCATTGTACGGGCATCCACCTCTGCAATATTTGATATGGGCGCATTTGCTGCATGCAGTGTCCACATATTCTTTATACTGGTGCATCTGTTTCCAGGCTTCGGATTTAGCAAGGTCTGCCATGCTCGGGCGGTCATAAACATTGCCCATAACATATTCAGGCATCCCAACAAAGCGATAGCAGGGATATATGTTTCCTTCAGGGCCAACTGCAAAGGTATCTCCCATACAGTCAACATAGGTGCAGACTGTTCCCCTGCCTGTGAATACGCATTTGCACAGCTGATCAATGTTCATAACGTCAATCCGGCCCAGGTTTTCCAGATATTTATCCAGAAGATAAATTAATAATTCTCCGTACTCTTCAGGAGCAAGAGTCCATTTATCAGGATTGTCACCTTTTAAAGAAGGCAGGCAGGGGTGCAGCTTGAGCGTCAACCCTTTCTCAAGATAAAAATTGAAAATTTCTTCCTTTTGTTTTACAGAATGAGAAGTGAAAGTGGTAATGAACCTCACATTAAGCCCATGATCCCTGGCAATTTCATAGCCTCTCATGGTTTTATCGTAGTATCCTTTTCCCCTCTGCAGGTCATTAAGTTCCTTTGGGCCATCCAGGCTGGAGCCTATCGGAACCCCGTATTCCGCAAAAATTTCGGCTATCTCAGGAGTCATTTTCCAGAGGTTTGTCTGTATCGCAAACGCGATTTTCCTGGGACTCAAACCCTCAACCAGAAGAGGCAATGCTTCCCGATAAAATTCTGCTCCTGCCAGGAGTGGTTCTCCACCGTGGAAAGTGAAAGTTACAGCATCTCCTCTAAAAGTTTTAAGCCACTCTACTACTTCTTTTATAGTTTCAATGCTCATTATCGGGGACTTTTCTTCGGAACTCCAGCAGTAGCTGCAGTTAGCAGGACAACCAAGGGTCGGGATAAGCATCACATGAAAAGGCATATTTAAAGCACCTTTTTTTTAAGCTTCTTTAAATTATTAGTACTTTTCTAAGTTTTACGAAAAAACTAAGATCGAGATACTCCCTAATATTTTATATACTCAGCTTATATAAATTCTTAGACTCGATCTTCTCGAAATTTCTCTTTACTTTCTTTTGCCGATCGAGATTTTGCCGATCAAGAATTTATATTAAATTTATTAAGTTCAGTCAAATTTCACATAGAACATTATTTTAACAAGTACTTCTTAATATATTACGGGATGTGAAAATTAGCTAAGTTAAGGTTCACCAGGATAAATGGATCCCAAAAAACTAAACACAAAATCTAAGATTTTACATCTCTGAAATCTAAGATTTTACATCTCTGATATGTAGTATTCTACTTCATATGTAGTTTACAGATCTTTACATTGGTTTCATATTAGATTTTATAATAAATTTGAACATGGATTTTACAAATCGGGGGACAATGTCTAAATTTGAAATATACACGGATGAAACGGGGGGATATCATTTCAGGTTGAGGGCAAGAAACGGGCAGATTATAGCTTTAAGTCGGCGTTACAAAAGCAAAGACGGCTGCCTGAAAGGTATCAAGTCAGTAAAATTAAGTGCTGAAGGTGCACGTATCGTTATACTGGAAGATGAACCTGAAGCGGATTAAAGGTGTTAGTTTAAAATAAAGTGTGAGTACGGAAGTAAAGGTTGAAGTGTAAGAATAAACAGGCCTAAAAGTAGAAGCTTAAGTCTATAAAGCTAAAGTAGATGCCTGAGTCTGAAAATCTCAGCGCAATTTTCGGAATTCAATTCCTTCAAACCTGCATTTTGCAATTCTTCTCTCGCGGAAAGCATAAAGGAATACCTTGAAAAGAGCATAAAGCCTGAAGTAATAAGCAAGCAGGACAGAAGAGTGAAATCCGCTGATATATACGATTTTCTTATCGTCCCTTATCGAATCATCCAGGAATTTTACTATCCCGTCAAAAGCGTCCCTTTTAAGTGTACTTCCTCTCGGCATGTGGGGTCCCAGCACTACTACATCTTCTTCCATGCCGTCCGCGCTTTTCGTTCCTTCTATAAAGCCGTAATTGAAAATTGTGAGCAATGGAGAAAAGAAAGCCTTTTCATAGCCTTTTTCGGTTTTATTATATTTCCAGAAACTGTATTTTGGGGTCTCTATAACAATTTTCATGAGAAATAGTCCTGCCAGTGGGTTGGAAACGGTCTTTTAGGAACTTCCTGTATTTTATCTTTTTCTATACATTCTAGCTTTGAATTTTATTCTCCTTTGAAGTTTGGGTTTATGGATGCAATCTGGAACCGATGCACCAGAAAGTAATTAAAGGAGTATCGGGAAGAAGCATGTTATGGACAAAAAAGTCATAATCCTATCAATTGCTTTTGCGGCCATAGCCTGTATTCAGCACTTAATTACAAAAGGCAATATTAATAGGGAAACACTCACGATTGCTATATTAAGTTCAATAGTTCTCACATTTTACTTTACATGGTTTATACCTAAGCTCAACCTCAGGAAAAGAGACGCGTACTTTCTGACATGCATTACGCTGTTTGTTGTCGCGAGCCTTAACAACTTCATTGAGGCATACTTCTTCACAGATGTATTCAATACAACTTTTACTCTGGTAGCCGCCGTCACAGTTTCGTTATTGACCACCTTAATCCAAACGGCTCTTGCAATCTATATTCTAAAACCTGAAGGCAACATAACCCTGATAAATGCCATCCGTGAACACGTGAGAGCAAATAAACATTATGTACTGCGTATTATAGCCGCATCCCTTGCCTATTTTCCGGTGTACCTAACATTCGGTCTCATCATATCACCTTTCGTGGTTCCCATATACACAAACCCTCAGAACGGCCTTTCAGTCCCCTCTTTCTCACTTATGTTCCCGCTTGAGCTAGTGAGAGGTGCAATATATGCCATTGTCCTTGCAGCAGTTTTTGCCAGCCTGAAAAAGCAGAAGAACCTGAATTTCAAAGTGGCTGCAACTCTACTATTTATTCCAGGCGCTTTCATACCGCTCCTTTCAAGTCTCACACAGGCAACTGCATTCAGCCAGGTTGCTCCATACCACATGTTCGAAATTCTCGGTGACTCCATAGTTTATGGTTATATAGTATCCCGAATTTTTCATAAAGTGTAATCTCAGAAATTTGTAATCTCAGCCTCTGTCTCTACAAGTAAATGATTTTGAACATGATTATGAACATGATTCTGAGCATAAAATTGCTGGCTGGATTTTTTAATATCTTAGAAACTCCGGCAACCAGAGTTTAGAAACCAACGTTTAGAAAAACATTTAATTTTTAGTTTTTGAACCGCAGATATGTGTAGCTTTTTGGGTCCCCGAGTACTCAACGACCGCGAAGCGGGCGGCCTTTCCGAAGAAAAAAGAAGAAATAAATTAAATCTGAAAAAGCAGCAATATTATCGTTTTTTCTCTTTATTCCCTTTTTCTGCTTTTATCCTCTCAATCAAAACCTCCGCAGTCCCATAATTCCTGCCTTCTCTTCTTGCAATCGCAGCCTCTGTCTCAACAAGTTGACCGGAAAATGCTTTTGCAATAAAAAAATTAAATTCTAGGAAATTAGGATCTGCTGTCTAGATTATTTCATGTATTCTTTTGCAATCCTTAACATTTCCTCCCCTAATTTCACCCGTTCCAAAAATCTTAGAGCATCTTTGTCTTCTGTGCTTCCACTATCTAGAACGGCATTAATCATTAATTCTGTATTCGTTTCGATCATGATGGAAATTCTGCTCTGGAATTCTAAGACTTGTTCTTTTGGAATCATATTGAATATTTTAGGGAAGAACGGTATATATAATTTCGGAAGAGGTACTGATTTTAAAATTAAAAGTCTATATTTGTTTAAGTAGATGCTGAACTATTAAGATAGGAGTGTATATAAAATAAAAATTTGCAATAAGTTATGAACGTTGTTTTCATTTTTTGTTCTTTGTATTACTTATTTTTTACAAACACACCTTTTCCTCTCAAAAATAAAAAAATACTTACAAGCTGCTGAAGCAAAATTGAAAAATGATTCCATGAATAATATTCAAGTTAAGAATATCTAACTGCCGATGCGGAACTTGGGTACAACAGGAAGAGGAAGTACCTATTATTTATCGTTTCTTTCCTTCCCCTCCTTTATTATCTCAAGCAAAACCTCCGCCGTCTCATAATCCCTGCCTTCTCTTCTTGCAATTTCAGTCTCTGTCTCAACAAGTTGACCGGAAAATGTCTTTGCAAGAATGGACTGCCTTAGTTTTTCAGTTTTATTTCTTGCCGCTGCAACTTTTTCTCTTGCCGCTGAAACATTTGCTTCAATCGAATCCGCAGAAGCAAACAGAGCATTAACACACCAGATCATTTCTTGTTTTGTTCGTTTTTCATAAAGAAAAAGCCGCTTCGCTTCGCGAGCGGGACAAGAACGACCAGGATACAATAGTAAGGTTGTACTTTTTCAAATTCAAATTTATTTTTTCAAACGTACACCTTTATATAACTCCAGATTTACCTTCTGCCATGAACAACGGTACTGTCAGAGCAAATATTAAAGAAGGGCTGAGTGTAGGAATTGTTTTAAAAGCAGACCAGAGAACCGGAAAAATTACCCGAGGTATTGTAAAAAGAATTTTAACCAACTCTTCAACGCATCCACACGGAATAAAAGTTCAGTTAACAGATGGCTAGGTTGGAAGAGTTAAGGAAATTTATTGAAAACTACAGAACAAATTATAAGTCTGGCTTCCCGATATCGAGCTTCACGATCTCGATATAGAAGTCTCATTTTATAATTTTCTAAGCGCCTTTTCCAATCGACTTGTTGAAGGAGTATATAATGAGTTATTTTATAATCTAATACGTATAAAATGTATAAAAAAAATGTAAAAATCTAACTAATGGATTTCCACAAAACATACAAAAACTCATCTAATAGGGATTAAATTTCCAGAACAGTGCAATTTATGCTTTATGCTTAAATCTATGGGGGGATTTAAATGGCATTATTTGGAACAAACGGCGTACGAGGTATCGCCAATGAATATATAACTCCTGAGCTGGCAGTCAATTTAGCCAGATGCCTTGGTACATATATGGGGTCGAAAGGCACTGTTGCCATAGGGTGTGATACTCGAATCTCGGGCCAGATGCTGAAGTCTGCCGCAATTGCCGGAGCTCTTTCGACAGGAATGAGTGTAATCGATGTAGGGATAGTCTCTACTCCTTCTATCCTGTATTATGTACGCGACTTCGCAGATGCCGGAATCATTGTAACTGCGTCCCATAATCCCAGACAATATAACGGGATCAAGTTTATTGCAGGGGACGGCTCGGAGTTTTCAAGAGACGCAGAAAAAGATATAGAGAAAATCTATCATTCCGGAGAATATTCCATTGTATCCTGGGAAAAAACCGGCAGCTTCAGAATCGATCCTGGAGTCAATGAATATTACGTAAGAAACATTATTAAATCTGTAAATGCCGAAGCCATCCGCAGCCACAAATTCAAAGTGGTTACAGACACAGGCTGCGGAGCAGGGTCCCTTACTCTTCCTTTCCTGCTCAGGGAACTGGGCTGTCAGGTCTTGACCCTTGAAGCCCAGCTTGATGGGACCTTCCCCTGGAGAAATCCCGAACCCTTACCTGAAGCCTTGACCGAACTTACTAATCTTGTAAAAATGACAGGCGCTGATCTGGGAGTAGCTCAAGATGGGGATGCGGATAGAATAGTATTTGTGGACGAAAATGGGCAGTTCGTAAACGATGATGTTCTGCTTGCCATGATAGCAAAATATATGGTTAAACATGAAAAAGGTCCTTTAGTGACCCCTGTTAGCTCTTCTCAGCGAATGGTCGATGTCGCAGAAGAGGAAGGCGTCGAACTATATTGGACTGCTGTCGGCTCCATAAACGTTGTCCAAAAGATGAAGGAAGTAAATGCAGTCTTCGGAGGTGAGGGTAATGGAGGTCTTATCTTCCCCAAACATCAATACTGCAGAGACGGAGCAATGGGTTGTGCCAAGGTCCTTGAAATCCTGGCTGGTGGGAAAAAGCTTTCCGATCTTGAAATACGTGTACCTCACTACTTTAACGAAAAGACCAAAGTGCCTGCTAAAAATGCTCATGCTATTATGGAAATCGTGAAAAATGAGGCTTCAGGACTTGGGCACAAAATGGACACATCCGATGGAGTTAAAATCTGGTATAAAGACGGCTGGGTTCTGATGCGTCCTTCTGGCACAGAACCAATCTTCCGAATCTTTGCCGAAGCAAAAAATCAGGAAAGGGCAGAGGAACTTTTGCAGGAAGGACTGGACATGATAATAAGAGCAGAGAAAAGCTCTCGACTCGCAAATAAACTTTCTCCAAGCTAATAGTTAGTATTTAACGAAATAAAAAAGTACTAAGGCCGTAGGCTTAACAGAATAAAGAATGTACTAAGGCCGTAGGCTTAACAGAATAAAGAATGTATTAAGACCGCAGGCACAAATGATCTTCAGTTCTCCAACTTAGAGTTACTCTTAGAGGTACTCTTATTAGCATGAAAGTATCTATAATTTTGCACTCCGGACCCTCGTTCAAAATTTCTGATAATATTGGATGGCTCTGTTCCAAAATCCAGTGATTTTTGCATTTCTTGATTGAAAATCTGAATTAACAAGAAGAATCCGGTATTCCTCAAAATCAATATTCGACATCTTAAGAGTTCAACTTCTGAGATTCTCTTGATGCGGAACTTCCTGCCCAAGATAATGATAAAGTTGAAAGGTAAAAAGGTAAGAGTACTTTCATTTCTTTGTGCACGTTATTCGAAGAATTTCATGTGAGTTTCTGGTCTTAACTCTTATTTCTTGTTTTAACTCTGATTTGAAGGAGATTACCACAAAAGTTTACTTTTGAAGAGTTCATTTTTTAACTTTCTTCAGTTTCTTCAATTGGGCCCATCAATCTTGCCAGCCATTTCGTTTCCTCAAAGCTTTCAAGTATAATCTTCAAAACTATTGTAAGTGGTATCGAAAGCAGCACACCTGCAAGTCCAAACACAAAATTCCAGTAGAGAAGAGCAAGAAACAGGAAAGCAGGAGATAGTTGCAAGCCTTTTCCCATAATGGATGGGAAAAGAACATTTTCTGCAAGCGCGTCCACAATGACGATAATTAAAATGACTGCGAGAGCTCCTAAAGGCCCATACTTGAAAAGCGCAAGCATTATAGGAGGAACAGAAGCAATAACCAGACCAATATAGGGAATATAACTTAACAGAAATATGAGTACTCCCCAGAGAATAGCATAGTCGATGCCTCCGATAAAGAGAAGGAGAGCAATTGTAATACCGGTTATAAGGTTTATTTCTGCTCTTATGACAATGAATTTTACCAGCTTCTTGCTAAATTTACTCATCCTCAAACGGAGTTCGGACTGCTTTCCAATTTCCGAGTCTACTATTTCAGGAGTATTGGCGGCATCAATTAGCAAAAATGCTGCTGTAACAATAATAATTCCGACTGTTGCCCCAGCATTCGCAATTCCATTAATGGTATTTGCCATGAGAGAAATTGTTATCGACACCATACTACGGAGAATCGACTGTACGGAAAATTCTTCATATGAAGGGACATATTTTGCAAGATTATTCACGAGTTCAGTCAACTGAGCTTGATAAATCGGAATCTGACTTCCAAACTGCAATGCTGCTTCAACGACTATTATCCCAAGAACCAGGATAATTAGAGTAAATAGTAAAATTACCAGAATAACACTCAGTACACCTGGAATACCTCTTTGTTTTAGCCAGCGGACAAGCGGAGTAAAGATCAACGCGGTAAACACAGAGAAAAAGACGACTGTAAGTATTGATGCAATTTCCCGCATTCCTATTGTCAAAATAACGGCAGTGGTGCTGTAAAGTAAAATTTTAGCGGGTACTGAATAATCATTTGAATTTATAATCTCATTCCCCCAATTTTGCTTTCGCAGTTATACATAGAAACTCATGCCTGCTTTTTAACTCCTCTAAAAACAACATCTGTCAAATATATCAAATATCACTTGCCTTATCACAGCCGCTTTTTCCAACTCTTCTCAGGATAAAATTCACTTTTCATGTGCCATTTGATCAAGCGCAGTTGTAATCACCATGATGAGTGTATTGTCCTGACCAGGCTCAATTTTCACTTCATAGGTATCCCGGATGTGGACCCATGGTATCCCGGATGTGGACCCATTTTTTCGGGATTTCTGCAATTTGCTCCCCTTCAACATCAAATTCTATACTCATGATCCAGAATATTGTCCCTGATTTCCATTTCATGGATCACTCTCCTGATCTATCAGTTTCATCAAGAATTACTTTCCTGATTAATTCAATCTCAATACCTTCACTTGAAGAAACAACTTACTGATCTTATCATAACACAAAGAAAAATAAAAACAAAGAAGGATAATAATAGTTCATTTTTTAGTAAGATAATTAACAATTAAAATCCCAATTACAGATATCCTTCCCATGATTAAACTTTCCAGACTTGAGTTTTCCAGACTTGAGTTTCCCAGGCTTGAGCTTTTCAGGCTTGAGCTTTTCAGGCTTGAGTTTTCCAGGATTGAATTTTCCAGGATTGCTCTCTTCAGAATTACTCTCTCCAGAATTTCTTTCTCCATGTATTTTCACATGGCCTTCCTGTAAATCTCGATAATATCTTCTTTTGAAAGCTCTCTGGGGTTTGTCAGGCGGCAAACATCTTGCATTGCATTTTCAGCCAGAAGTTCGAGATCTTCTTCCTTTGCGCCAAGCTCTTTTAAGCCAGAAGGAATTCCGATATCCAATGCGAGTTTCCTGATGGCTTCTATAGCCCGTTCTGCAGCTTCTTCATGGCTTAATCCTTCCACTTTTTCTCCCATTGCCCGGGCAATATCAGCAAAGCGTTCCGGGACAACCTGCTTGTTATATGCCTCCACATACGGAAGAAGAATCGCGTTGCAAACTCCATGTGGAAGGTCATAAAGTCCTCCTAGCTGATGCGCCATGGAATGCACATAACCAAGGCTTGCGTTATTGAAGGCGATGCCTGCAAGGTATTCAGCATGTGCCATCATATCCCTGGTCTTCACGTCTTCTCCGTGGGCAACGGCTTCACGTAAATATTTTGAGATAAGTTCTATGGATTTGATAGCAGCTGCATCTGTTGTAGGCGTAGCCATTGTAGAAACGTACGCTTCAACTGCATGGGTCAAAGCATCCATACCGGTTGCAGCCGTAAGTGCAGGCGGCATGCTTACCATGAGTTCAGGGTCGTTAACTGCAATATCAGGGGTAATGCGCGGGTCGACGATTGCCATTTTGATATGCCGCTTCGTATCCGTAATAATTGTAAAACTCGTCATCTCACTCGCAGTGCCAGCAGTCGTATTTACCGTGATAAGTGGAGGAATTCCTTTTGTAACTTTTCCGACGCCTTCATAATCATTGATTAATCCACCGTTATATACGACAATGCCAATCGCCTTTGCACAGTCCATAGGACTTCCTCCTCCGACAGCGATTATTAAATTACAGTCCTCTTTTCTGTAAATTTCTGCTCCTTCCATAACTGAAGTATCTGTCGGATTAGGGTCTGCTCCTGGAAAAATTGTGCCTTCAAGGCCTGCGTCTTTAAGAATTTTGTATATGTCCAGTGCAAGCCGTTCTCCATGCTTGCTTTTGCCGGAAACTATAAGGGCTTTTGTAGCTCCAAGGTCTTTTGCATGTTTGCCGATCTCTTTTACGCAGCCAGCCCCCATAAGGGCTACTTTTGGGTTCAGATATGTATATGTCCTGTTTTCGGTCATGATTTATATTCCCCCTGGTAATTCTTTTTAGATACCCTAAACATATCTATAAAAAGTTTTTACTGGAAACTCAATGTATTAATAAAAATACTTTTTCCCGGTAACTAATAAAGTTTTGCTCCGGGATTGAATTTTTGAAGCCGTGAACAAAAGTCCTTAGAGAGGAAGAAAAACACTTTATTAATTATTATCATTTTCACTGTTTAATATTATTTGCCATAAGGAAAATATATTCGACTTATTTTATATATTTCTTAGTAGTCAACATATACGTAGATTAGCAATCATTTTCCAGTTTATTCTGAATAAACGTATACTCAAACAGGATCATATTTGTGAATTCTATTGTGAATTTTAAAACGTCAATTGTGTAATGGTGAATAATCAAGGTTATTTTTTTGCCTTATTTGCCGGCAATAGTATTAAGTACAATTTAATCAAGCCAGGAGGGTTTTATCCATGAGTCAAGCAATCGACTTACTCGAACCAGCAACCAGAGCATTTATAGAAAAGGTAAATAAGCAGGGTGGAACACCAATCTACCAGCTCTCACCGAAAGATGCCCGTAAAGTCCTTTCGGATTTGCAGGCTGCTCAGGTAGCAAAACTACCTGCAGACGTTGCCGATCTGGATATTCCAGTCGGTCCTGAGGGGCGTGTCTTGGTTAGAATAGTCAGGCCAAAAGGAAATAAGGAAACCCTGCCAGTCGTAATGTATTTTCACGGTGGGGGCTGGGTACTTGGAGGCAAAGATACACATGACCGATTAGTTCGGGAAATCGCAAATGGAGCTAACGCTGCGGTTGTATTTGTCAATTTCACACCGTCTCCGGAAGCAAAATACCCTACGCCAGTAGAAGAGGCATACGCAGCAACAAAATACGTTTCAGAAAACGGAGAAAAACTCAACCTGGATAGCTCAAGGCTCGCAGTTGCTGGTGACAGCGTAGGCGGAAATATGGCAGCAGCTGTTTTACTTATGGCAAAGGAGCGAGGTGGTCCAAAAATTGATTATCAGGTGCTCTTTTACCCTGTGACCGATGCTAATTTTAATACCCAATCTTATCAGCAGTATGCAACCGGTATCTGGCTTACTCGTGAAGCCATGAAGTGGTTCTGGAACAATTATTTGCCTGACGAAGAAGTACGTAAGCAGCCTACAGCTTCTCCTTTACAGGCATCACTTGACCAGCTCAGGGGACAGCCCCCGGCTCTCATCATAACTGATGAGAATGATGTGCTCCGCGACGAGGGCGAAGCCTATGCCCATAAACTGATGCAGGCTGGTGTCAATGTTACAGCCGTTAGATACCTGGGAACTATACACGATTTCGTGATGCTAAACCCTCTTGCGGGAACACCTGCATCTTGCAGTGCAATTGGACTGGCGAACGAGAACCTTAGGGCAGCTTTCGCAAAATCGTAATTGTTATGGTTGCTTCCTGAAGGTGTAATCTCAAATCGGTCACAGATCTCAAATCTGTCACAGATCTTAATATAATAATAAAATCCATCGACGTTGTATTTATCCTACATTCCGCAGTATTTTTTTGAAAATCAACATTTTTTCCGATAGCGTTTTTGAACTCCTCAAATAACAAAGCCAAATTGAAATTTTGCTGAAAATTGGATACAATCTTTTTTGGTCTCTGAACACACCATCTAGCCATTTTTAACTCCTTTACAGAAAGCTAATAAATTGACGTTAAGGTTAAAATCGATAGCGGAAAAAATAATGAATATCAGGAAAATATTGCGGAAAGTGGGTTTATAAATAGATAATAATAAATTTAAAGATACAAAAAAGCGAGAGAACTAAAAACATATAAAAAAGAGCCAATAGCTCCGGATAAGCTTGTTTTTTTCTAAACGTATAGCTATTTAATAAATCAAGCCTAATCGAATATATATGAGTGAGGTCAGGCTTGGGGTAGATTCTCTTTCAACATATGAAGAAGGAATCAAAAGAGAGTGGATTACAGGAAATGGTCTTGGAGGATATGCTTCTTCCACAGTTATCGGGGCAAACACAAGGACTTACCATGGACTGCTTGTGGCAGCTCCAAGAAACTTTCAAGGAAGGGTTGTACTGCTTTCATCCCTTGATGAGGAAATCTCTACTGATGAAGAGATTTATAAACTTGCAGTCCATAAATTTCCAGATACTGTTTCTCCCATGGGCTTTAATTGCCTTTCCGAATACCTTCAAAACCCATTTCCTCTCTGGATTTACCAGCCTGGTGATTTTACCGTGAAGAAAAAAGTCTTCATGGTCCATAACAGTAACACTACCTGTATTCTTTATGATATCGAATCCAGAAAAGAAGAAGCTTTGCTGAAAATTTTTCCGTTGATAAACTCAAGAGACTTCCATTACACTGCTCGCTCAGGGTACCTTTCTTTTTCTCAGAAAGCTCATCCGGAGGGAGTAGAGCTGGAGAGTTCTAATGGCTTTACCTTCTCTCTTTCATCCAATCTTGAATATCATTCTGATCCCAGGTGGTACTATAACCTGGAGTATGATGCTGAAAAGCAAAGAGGACTTAACTACCAGGAAGATAATTTCAGTCCTGGCTATTTCGAAAGCAAGCTCAAAACGGGAAATTCTCGTTTCTTTATCATTGCTTCAACAGACGATATCTCTTCTCTTAACCTCAGGAAAGTTGATGAATTCTATAAAAGGGCAGTAAACCGCCAAAATCTCCTTATTCTCAATTCCAGGCTTACAGATCCTTTTGCCCTTAAACTTCTCAGGGCAACGGACACTTTTACAGTGAAGAATCCGTTATCAGGTGAAAATACTGTAATTGCAGGATATCACTGGTACTCTGACTGGGGAAGGGATACCATGATATCTCTGACTGGCCTGTACTTAATTCCTTATCGTCATGAAGAGGCCAGGTCCGTTCTCATGAATTTTGCTAAATATTGCAGGAAAGGCTTAATCCCCAACACTTTTCCGTATTTTGGAGGAGAACCAGTATATAATACTGTAGACGCTTCTCTCTGGTTTATCCATGCTGTTAGTCGCTATTTTGCATATACAGGCAACTTTCTTTTCCTTGCAGATATCTGGGACACTATAGAGGCTATTATAGATAACTACCGTAAGGGTACGAACTTTGGAATCTGCATGGATTCTGATCATCTTATTCAACAGGGGCCTCAATTAACCTGGATGGACGCTAAAATTGGAGAGCAGGCAGTAACTCCAAGAACAGGTAAAGCCTGTGAAATCAATGCTCTCTGGTACAACGCCTTGAAAATTGCTTCCAGCCTGGGTACTATTCTTGGAAAAGAGGTCTTTTTATATGAGATGCTTGCAGATGGTGTTGCCTCAAATTTTGAGAACACTTTCTGGAACCCGGAAACCAACTGCCTCTTTGACCTTATATGTCAGGATGAAGCCGGAAACGAGGTTAAAGACCCTGCAATTCGCCCCAATCAAATCTTCGCAGTATCTCTTCCTAACACCATGCTCCCTCCCGATAAAGAAAAAGCGATTGTGGACAGAGTTGAAAAAGACCTTTTGACACCCTTTGGGCTTAGAAGTCTTTCAACTGATAACCCATTATATAGAGGACAGTATCACGGGGATGCATTCACTCGAGATACGGCTTATCATAACGGGACAGCCTGGCCCTGGCTCCTTGGCGCTTATGTGAGAGCCTACCGGAAGGTTCACAATTATTCCAAAAAGAGTCTGGAAGATATGAGGGCTCTCCTGGAGGGTTTTGATACGCATCTTGAAACCGCAGGTCTTGGCACTGTTTCCGAAGTTTTTAATGGTGATTATCCTCACTCTCCAGGCGGATGCATAGCTCAGGCCTGGAGCGTTGCAGAAATTTTTAGAGCATATGTAGAGGATGTGCTTGAGGTCAGGCCACTCTTGAGCACAATATCCCCAGCACTCTTAAGCACAATATCCCAGGAAATGGATATGATGAGCCTCTCATCGAGTAAGATGAATGAGAGAACAATATAAGCTGGACAATATAAGCTGGAGGGGAATAATATGACCTGGAAAGACCATGGGGAGCTATTTATACGGTCTAGAAAAAATCCAATACTTACGGTTGAAGATTGGCCTTATCGAGCCAATTCGGTATTTAACCCTGCAGCTGCCATAATTGATGGTAAAATTCTGTTACTGGTCAGGGTTGAGGACCACAGGGGTTTTTCTCACTTTACGGTAGCAAGGAGCGAAAACGGAATTGACGGCTGGGAAATTGACAGTGAGCCAACCTTTTTTCCGGACCCCGTAAATTATCCTGAAGAGATATATGGCATTGAAGACCCGCGCATAACTTACATCGATGAGATGGGAAAGTGGGCTATAGTATATGTGGCTTTTTCGGATAGTGGTCCCTTGCCAGCCCTTGCCTTTACCGAGGATTTTCGTAATTTTGACCGAGCAGGACCTTTGATGCCTCCCGATAATAAAGACGCTGCTATTTTTCCTGTAAGGTTTAACGGCAAATGGGCAATGTTACACAGGCCTGCGCCTACTACTCACACTTTAAAAGCTAATATCTGGATTTCCTTTTCTTATGATATGAAATCCTGGGAAAAACCCGAGGTTCTTCTGTATGCCAGGGAAGGTGGATGGTGGGATGCCTATAAAATCGGTCTATGCCCACAGCCGCTACGTACATCTGAAGGCTGGTTAATTATGTACCATGGAGTACGCCAGACGACCTCGAAAATTAGTTACAGACTCGGGCTTGCTCTCCTTGATCTTGAAGATCCCACGAAAGTGCTCCGCAGGTCGGAAGGCTGGATTTTCGGGCCTCGTGAGCCATACGAACGCAGTGGAGATGTCAATGACGTTGTTTTTCCCTGCGGATGGGTCGTAGTAAACGATGAACTCCGTATTTATTACGGAGCTGCCGATACCTCGGTATCAGTTGCCAGCGCAAAATTTAGCGATATCATGGAGTATATCTGCGGGTGTCCTGGGAAACAGTGCCCTGAAGAATACTGCAGGTGGTTTGAAGAAAATAAGGGAAAGAATATTGATCTGAGAAGAGGATAAATCTGGAACTGGATATGGATCGTCTACTGAAAACCATAATCCTGTATATTTAGTTTTAACACTGATTTGGAAGGAACCTAATTTTTAATGCATCCTGTCTACTGTTTTCCCAATTCTATGCCGATGCGCAAGAAAAGCATAGAATTAGATCTGTTTTATCTCAAGCCTGGGCGGGACTGTTTCAACTGCCTACCTACCTTTAATTTAGTTTCTATTTCTGCTCTTAAGCCTGAGTGGGACTGTTTCAACCGCCTACCTACCTATAATTTAGTTTCTATTTCTGCTCTTAAGCTTTTGAGTCTATCTTGAAGCTGTTTCGTTTTTCGAACCGCTACAGATGGCACCAGTTATCTCTAGTGTTTAAACAAATTGATGTCAATCGAATTTCCCATAGCAACATAACCAGCAGCATTTGGATGGCACCCGTCTCCAGAATCGTATTCTTGTCTCAGATTGTCATGACCATCATTCAGCACAGAGTTGAAATCTATTACTTTATAGCCGTGTACATTTGAATATGATATAATCCACTTGTTCAGGTTGTTTGTTTTTATTTTCAAATTCTGTGGAACATAAGTCATTGGCGTAATTGAGCAAAGTACTGGTGTAATTCCGTTTTGTGTGGAATTCTTGCACATTGCAGCCAGATCATCTTCAATACCTTGTTCAGGTTGTCCAAGAAGAAAATCATTGAGTCCGCCCATTATTATAACAAAATTCGGATGGTGTGATATTACATCTCTATCAAACCTGGCTAGCATCTCGTAAGTCTGATCTCCGCACTCACCAGCATTGTGTATTACTGCTCCAGACAACCGTGATTGCAATATTGCAGGATATGAAGTTCCGTTTCCACAAAAACCGTATGTAATGGAATCACCCATACACACTATAGATATTTTATTATTATTATTATTATTATTATTATTATT
Source organism: Methanobacteriota archaeon (assembly GCA_023399215.1). Lineage (GTDB taxonomy): Archaea > Halobacteriota > Methanosarcinia > Methanosarcinales > Methanosarcinaceae > Methanosarcina. Next base: position 96,815 of record JAEWQJ010000047.1, on the reverse strand, counting down.
ATTATTATTATTATTATTATTATTATTATTATTATTATTTAGCGTACCATTTTCGACGTCCGCACAACTAGAAAGGGATATAGATGACATAAACATGAGGATTGTTATAATTTTCAGTGTATTCATAAATTTCCTCTGATATTCGACTCGTCAAATCCGGATTAGCTTTAAAGCTTCCTTCCATCTTCTCAGGGCTGATGAAGGATCTTGACACAATCTCATATGCATTGTTCGAACAAGGTGTGAAAAGCGTTAAACTTGCTTCATCGGATTCAATAACGCTATACCATGAGTATTAATGGAAAACAGATATACAGTGTCAGAGTGCCAAAAAGATCCTGAAGCGGTGGGCTCTGACTGCAGGACTCGTACCTTATGAGATCAGTGTAAAAACAACCAGGAAGACTATTGAGAGCTGGTCTATTGCAGGTGGTATAATCGGTTAAGCTATGGGTGCCCTAATTTTGATCTCGATCGCTGGAGCTGGTGCCAAGGTGTGAAGAGGGCAGCAAAAACATTGAGACCGGAAGAAACTTTGTTATTTGAAAAGGCGCCGTTTTAGTTTGTGTATTAGCTGGCAGGTATCGAACCCTGCCAGCGATTTCTTAGCTCGTTCGTATGCACAATTACTGTCAATGCTCTGAGATCATAAAACGCTTTGGAAAGCGGAGTGAAAGTGTTGTCTAATATTGCTATATGAGTCAATGACCTTATCAAATTCTTTTATTTCGTACAACTCACACAGAACCTCTAGTAATATTTTTACTGGACAATTAGCTTCGACCTACTCAAAATATCAAAAAGAAAAATTCTGCTTCCATGGAGTCAAGTTCTAAATTTCAAGGTATAATTCGCCTATAGAATAATTTCAAAACCTTTTTAGGGTAGAACTAGTTATTTTTATAGAAAAGCAACCACATATTTAGCGATTATGGTTATTGATTCAAGGACTTTTGAGATGGTAGAATGGAGCAGATTCCTGATAAAAGTAATTTCCAAATTACATTACAGTTGGATAATGAGTATGATCTATCCGAATACTGGCAGGGTCAATGCTGGTATCTTTATGATGAATTATCTAGGGCACTACCAGAAGGTTCTATAAAGCCTTTGACTCTTGAAAGCAGTAAGGGAGAAAGGGCTGACATTATTACTTTTTTCCATGCTATTATCATTGAAATTACTGCAAAGATTTTTGTTGAAACCGTTTTTGAAGCTATTAAAAACTGGTATTATTACAGACCAGAAGCTAACATTGAGATAAAATGTCCTGATGGTAGTATAGTTAAGATTACAAATCAGTCCATCCCAGAATTACAAAAATATTTTGACGAAAATCCTCATTTATCAATATGTGAAGCTGTGAGTCTTTTTAATAATTCTGCTGAATAATTTATCAGGTAGCCTTCATGGGTGGAAGAAGACTCGCGCTTGTTATTGGGAATAACTATCCAAATTCGGGTAAAGAGCTGAAGTTTGCAGTAGCTGATGCTACCAAAATTAAAGAGGTTCTTGAGAATAAGGATATATGTAGTTTTGATGAAATTACTTATCTTGAAAACAAAACAAGTCGGGAAGCTTCTTCAGCAATTGAAAAAATTCTTAAAAATAAGGATAGTGATTTTGTCTTTATTTATTTTTCGGGTCATGGGAGAAAAGATTTTGAAAATGATCTATGCCTTTTGTTTAAAGATACAGAAGAAGATGACTTATTTACAACCTCATTAACTTTTGATTTTATTAATAAATGCATAAGATTTCCTTCTAGGAAATCTGTGGTCATAGTCCTTGATTGTTGTTATAGCTGTCTTGCAGAAATAAGGGATACAGACTTTGATGTGATGGAATACTTGGAGGTACCTTCCGGATCAGGAACAATAATTCTTACTTCAACCGGATCGACTGGCTCTCCCAAAGCAAGAGAAGATAAGAAGTTAGGACATGGAGTCTTTACCTACTACCTGATAGAAGGATTGGAAACAGGTAATGCTGATAAAAATTGCGACGGTTACATATCTATTGACGAGTGGTACAACTATGCTTCTGACAAGACTAAAGAGAGTTGTTCGCAGTCTCCCATGAAGAAAGGGAGCATAGAAGGAAATATTTTCATTGGGAAAAATCCTAAAATAATTGAAGAAAAAGAATATGAGTTGAAAAAGGAAAAACTTCTTGACGAATTTGGGGACCAACTTCCTTCTGATATACTCGGTGAATGTCAAGCTATTTTAAGAAAACGCTACAAAAACCCTTCTATTTTAAAAAAAGAAGATAAAATTATACTTAACTATATAGAATCTCTTCTACAAGATAACCTTTTGTCTGAGAAACAAAATGATGCCATACAGAACTGTATTGAAGCTGTACAGCACCAGAAAAAAAAAGAACAGCAAGAGAAAAGCCGAGAAAAACAGAGAAAGAGAGAAGATAAAGAAGCTTTGGAAAGAAAACAAAAGGAAGAAGAGGAAAGAAAACGCAAAAAAGAAGAGGAAAAAGTCAGGAAAGAAGCAGAGGAGAAAGCCATAAAGGAGAAGGAAGAGCAGGAGATATTATATCAACAGCAGGAAGAATTCCAGAAACAGAGAGAAGAAACTGAACAAAAACAAAGAGATGAAGAGAGAAAGAGAGAAGTACTTGAAGGAAAAAAGCTTGAAAATCCTAGAGACACTAGAGAGATAAAAAAAGAAGTTTCTGTTTCTTCTGGTAAGATACAAGTTAAAGAAAAAGCAGGAAGTTATTTAAAATATGCAAAAATCTTTTGGTCAGTACTAGTGGTAGTTCTGGCACTAGTCGCAGCTGTTTACGTAGGTTCATATGGTAACCATGCAACTCCTGTACCTGCAACTCCTATATCTCTTGCAAGCTTCGATGCCAATACAACTAGTGGTCATGCTCCACTTGACGTGCAGTTCACTACTCTTTCCAAAAATGCAACATTAGTGAACTGGGACTTTGGAGACGGAAATACTTCAATTGAGAAGAATCCTAAACATACCTATTTTACACCAGGAAGATATATCGTTAATCTGACGGCATCCAATGGAAATATTACGAATTCGACACTCACTACGATAAGTGTTAGTGCGGAGCCATTTGCATATATATTGGGCGATACTGTTTCTGTAGTTGATATAGCAACAGACAAAGTTGTAGGTACAATAGACGTACCTTTCAATCCTGAGGTTGTTGCAGTCACACCTGATGGATCAAAGATATATATGGCGAAACAGGGTAACATAAGTGCAGGTCATGACTCAGATATTTCTGTAATTGATACTGCCACAAACACTATTACAGCCAATGTGTTTGTAGGATCTTATCCTTGGGGAATTGCAGTTACCCCGGACGGAACGAAGGTTTATTTGACTATCAGCAATGATTATTCCAACCCTTTCCCTAATACTGTATCTGTAATTGATACAGCAACAGATACTGTTGTATCTAAAGTAAATGTAGGAAGTCAGCCTTGTGATGTTGCAGTCACACCTGATGGAAAGAAGGCTTATGTGACGGATTGGAATAACACTGTCTCTGTAATTGACACCGCAACTAATACTATTACAGATACCTTGAATATAGATTCTGCCCCTGATGAAAATCTTTTTAAAATCAAAATAAGTCCAGATGGAAAAAAGGCATATTTGATCAACGACTGCGGCGATACTGTCTCTATAATTGATACCACCACAAATACTATTACAGCCACTGTAACTGCAGGAAGGAGTCTCTCGGGAGTTATCACACCAGACGGAACGAAGGTATATGTGGCTAGTTACTTGGACAACAATGTTTCTGTGATTGATACAGCAACAAACACTGTTACAGCCACTATGAATTTAGGTATGGGTCCCTTTGCAATTGCAGTCACTCCGGACGGAAAAAAGGTGTACGTAGCAAATCGTTATAGCAACGATGTCTCTGTAATTGACACTGCAACGAACAAGGTTACAGCTACAGTGAGCGTAGGAGAAGAGCCTTGCGACGTTTCAATTGCACCGGATGGAAAAAAAGTATACGTACCGAACTACAATGACGGCACTTTCTCTGTAATTGATACATCCACAGATACTGTTACAACCACAGTGCCTTTAGGACAAAATCCTGATGCTGCCATTATAAAATGAAAAAAGTGATACTCTTTAATTGACACAATAGCGACAATATTCTAAAGTACGGTGAAGGTAGGAAACAATCCTATTAAAAACTCAACTTTTTATAAATAGAGCAAGAAATATTGAAACCTCTGTCTAATTTTTAGCAATCAACCTTTTTTTGCTTGTTAAACTTCTTAAACTCCAAATAGTTATATCCCTTTGGAGCTGTGTTCCATCCAGAGCAATCCAAATGTCTATTCGGCTCTTCGTCGTTCTCTATGGATAATACTATTTTCAATTCGAGATTTTTTCTCTTATTCAATTAAGATTTATTCGTTTTCAGAATATATACCAGGTCTTGTATTTGTTGTCACTTTTATGTAGTTTTTCTTCGTTACAATCTGCCGCCCGTCGCATTACTTACTGTAAGTGTAACCTTATATTTTCCTTCCTGTACATACTGATGTTCTGGATTCTTTCTCTAGAAGTTGTTCCACTCAAAAATTCCATTGCCACTTCGTCGGTGTTCCTGTGCTTGTGTCAGTAAATTTAACGTTTAATGAGACTTTTCCGGAGGTTGGAGACTTAGAAAAATTCGCAACTTTCCAGATGCAAAAATACATTCGATAAATTCCATATGATGAAAGCAATGAATGAAGGATTGAATGAAGTAAGGATACAAGAACAAAAAACGAGGAACTCAAAAATACCAAATTCATATGGGTTACGAACGAGGAAAATCTAACTGATAAACAGAAAGAAAAGCTTCTAAAAATTCAAAATCAAAAACTGGATACATTCAGAGCATATAATACAAAAGAAAGCCTTAGAAAGTTATTGAAATGCAAAATCCGAGGAAACTGAACAATATCTCAAAAATTGGTATTATCAGGCAACTCATAGCAGATTATAGGTAATAATTGAGGTTGCTAAAACCATTAAAAGTCATTGAGATGGAAGTCTAAACTACTTTGATTCTAGAATCACTAACGGAATTCTGGAAGGTATTAACAGTATTGTACAGTTGATAAAAAGAAATGCTAGGGTATCGAAACACTCCGTATTTTAGTACCACGGTCTGTCTAAAATTCGGAAAGTTAAATTTCAAACTACCCCTCTGAAATGACGAAGATCCTTATTGTTTGTATAATCTTTCATTATAGCATCCGGTTCTGGTTTTTTGACTTAATTGTAAAAGGGTATCAAGTTTACCGGGCTTCATTCTTACTATCGTAACTGTTATATACAATTATATTCCTTCGGTATTCATACGACATAGTTACATATGTAACCATATTTTGGATTAATAACTTCCATTAATAACTTTCCATTAATAACCTTCTAATGGCAATAATGATAAAGGATTTAGCTATGGCTTTCAAACAAAAAACAAACACTTCCAAAGATAAAATACAAAAAAATTTGAAAGTGACAGTGCCGCTTCTGGCACTTCTGTCTGCCTTTCCTCCCCTTACCACAGACATGATTTTACCGGCCCTTCCCGCTCTGGCTAAAAGCTGGAACGTCTCTCTATCGATAATTAACCTGAACCTGGTTTTTTTCTTTGTGACCTATGGGCTTTTCCTTCTCTTCTACGGCCCGATTTCTGACCGCTATGGACGTCGACGTCCTCTCCTTATCGGGCTTACAGTGTACATAGTGACAAGCCTGCTAGGTGCTTTTGTGTCCGGTGCGCCCATGCTGATAGGTACTCGCATACTGCAAGCTGCAGGAGCTGCTGCCGGTTCCTCGATATCTATGGCAATGACTAAAGATATTTTCGTAGGTCCAGAACGGGAAAGAATTCTTGCATATATAGCTGTAATCATGGGCCTTGCCCCTATGCTTGCTCCAATCATTGGTGGGTGGATCCTTCTGTATCTGTCCTGGCACTGGGTATTCTTAATAGAGGCATTCATGGGAATTGTCGCAATGTTTGGCGTTCTCCGTTTTCCGGAAACACTGTCAGAAGTATCTGAAACTCCTTTATCTCAGGTCATGAATACCTACGGCAGATTACTGCTCAATCCCTCGTATATGATCATGGTTCTAATCATGTCAGTCAGTTTTTTCCCATTGTTTAGTTTCATTGCAGGTTCTTCTGCTATCTATATTAACGAGTTTGGCCTGAGCGAGCAAAAATACAGCTACTTTTTTGCCTTAAATGCCCTTGCCATTATGACTGGTGCCTTCTCTTGCCTTCGGTTAACAAGAAGGGTGAATTCAAAGCACTTGATGACAATCGCATTTGCGGGAGTTTTCCTGGGCGGTATTTTCCTCCTTTTTATGGGACAATATGGTCCCTGGAGCTTTGCTCTTCCCATGCTTATGGTTTCGTTTTCCCTGGGTTTAAGCCGTCCTCCCAGCAATAACCTTGTGCTGGAACAGGTTGACCAGGATATAGGTTCAGCCTCTTCCCTGCTGATTTTTACCTATTTCATCTTTGGAGCTGTGAGTATGTGGTTCATCTCCCTGGAATGGGCGGATAAAATCCCTGTACTCGGAACCACGGCCGTAGTCTGCGGAGCTCTGGTGTTTGCGGCATGGTTTATTATACAGAAAAGAGGCGTAAAGGGAATTGCTTAACTTTATAATGTCTTAGAATCCTTATAGAAGACACCGCCAGGCAAGCTGGCGGAGGTTTTCGATATTATAGGAGTTAAAAATCGTTTTCAAAAAGTAAAATAACTCAAGTTTTATTGCTTTTGTTCTGTGCTTTCAGAGTTTTTTTGCCGTTTCACAAACCTGGCTCCCATCTCAAAAGCTTTCTGGCAGTCCTGCGGAAACACTTCTTCTCGCCTTTTTGCCTTTTCCTCAGGATTGAAAATAGACGAAGCGTATTTTGAATAATCATCAAACTGGTATGTATCGGTGCTGCATAACGATTCGGAATACCCAAATATCCTTGTTGCAACCCATTCATTTGACTCAATAAGCTTATTAGTCCCAACCAGCTCAAAAAGGTCCTCAGTGATGTTCATAGTGTAGATGAAGCCAACAGGAATATTTTTGGGATAAAATGTCTGTGTGTCAATAGAGTAGGTTATATACGGGAATATATAGCGCTCCATAAATGACCGCATTTCTCCTGTGGAATTTCCAAGGTAAATTGGCGATCCAAGTATTACAGCATCGGCATCTTCCAGACTTTCCAGCACAGGTGTCAGTTCATCTTTTACTGCGCACTTTCCAAAGCTTTTTCCACCTTTTAATTTGCAGGCAAAACAACTTATGCAGCCTTTAAAGTTGAGATCATAGAGGTGGATTAATTCTGTTTCTGCACCCTCCGAAGCTGCGCCTTCAAGAGCTTTTTCCAGCAGGGTAGCTGTGTTCCAGTTCTTTCGAGGACTTCCATTTATTGCTATCACTTTCATAACTTTTACCTCGTGTTTTCAATTTCTTTTGAACTTGTATTCACAATACAGGCATCTTAGGCAATATATGTACCTTAGTTTTCTCTATGTGATCACTATGGTTATAGGTTTCACTACGTTACAGATTATTAGGATCATGGACGAGTTTTATCTGAAAACTTTGAAAAGTTATAGGTTTTACTACGTTACAGATTATTAGGACATGGACGAGTTTTATCTGAAAACTTTGAAAAGTTATAGGTTTTACTACGTTACAGATTACTACAGTATTTACTACAGTATCCTCTCAATAGCTAGAAACAGAAAAACTTAGAAAAAAACAGTATTTTAGAAAGTGTTTCTCAGAAGTCAAAGTAGTGAATTTCGACCGAAAAGATACGGAAGAAAAATAACATCACAAATAACATCACAAATATCATTACAAATAACATAACGATAGGCAGGCTGCTGACCCCTGGGAAAGTTTCCAAGCTAAATTTTTTGGTCTATCTGCGCTTTTCTCTCTGATAATAGGTAATTTTTTAAATCAGTGGTGAAAATATATAAATTATTTATTAAGTTGACCTATTTCATATAATAATGTGAAAAACTCCGAATTATAATTCCAGTATTTTTAAGATTCTACATATAAGGAACACTAACAGCCTTCAAGTCCACTGACGCTTTTCCAGAGTTGAGAGTTTCATGAATAAGCAAAAAGCCATACTGATATTATTATTGCTCCCGCTCATTCTATTTATGCTGTTTCTCTACGGCCCTTTCTTATTAATGGATTTACTTGACAGTTCCTGGTACTACTCCGAAGAAGTTGATATTGGGTCTTTTGACTACAATTCCGTACTTACGAAAGCGGAGAAAGCTGGTTATGAGATAGAAGGTTCATGGCCCTGGCCCGGAAACTTTTCGGGCTTTGAACCAGGAGATGTCCCTGAAGTCCGGGAAAACTTCGGAAGTGCTGTTCTTGTGCAGAATATAAGGCTTAACTATAAAGATGACTCCGAGCTTATGGTCTTTGTATGTGAAAACGGAACTGAAACCGGGATTAAAACCTGTATTGCAGTCTCGAATTTTAGCCATTCCGACCCCAAGTCTCCGTTACAGCTATCGGAATTTCCTGATGACTCCTGGATGCTTGAAAAATTAGGGCTCCTCTTCGGCTCGGATGAAAAAGCTTCGGAAAAGTATCTTGAGGCTCTGAAAAAAGCTGCACAAAATCAGACATGGGACGCCGAAATACAGGTAAACGAATCCCCGGATTTTCCGGCTGTATATGCCTATCTTGCGGAAAACAGTGATGATTCCAGTTACGACAATTACGTTTTGGGTTTTTATGGATACCCCAAGATAGGTTCGGATACGAAAGAAGTTTTTTTAAAGGACGGGAACCAGGTAGGTTCAGTAAGGTATTTTGTCCCAAAGGCAGGGGTCGTGACTTATGATAAGGAGAACAGGTACATGGGGAACAGATACATAGGAAATAAGTACATAGTTGAACTCGATTCTTCAGGAAAGGTCAGGCTCGAAATCATAATGCATGTCGGAAGCGTCGGAGAATCGATACCTGAAAAGAAATATCGCGCATTTTTCAGGGAGATGTTTGAAGAAATGGGACTTCCTCCTGAAGCGGTGGACAACTTTGAATTTTTTCACACTTCTTTAATGATGTGATGAAACTGCCTGAAGCTTAAGCAAATTCTTTATCTACCTGCCTGAAGCTTAAGGAATTTCTTTATCTCCCTGCCTGAAGCTTAGTCAATTTCTTTACCTCCCGGAATCTGGAGTTTGTAAATAATTTAAAAAATATAAAAGCGGGATAAGAAACAGGAACTCTAAAATAGGGATAACTAAAGATATATAATATATCCTGTTAACTTATTATAAAAATAAATTAACAACCCCCATAAAAATTCCAGGCTACTGACATTATGATACGTAAAAGGCTTCGTCGCTATGCCATGTTGAAACGATATGGCCAGATAATCGAAGTTCTCCAGAAGTATGGGTTTGGATATGTTGTTGAAAAGATAGGGTTGAGCAGTATCAGGGACTTGACCTATAAGTTTAACAATAAAGATAAGGTGGACAAGCTCAATACTTCAGGTCCGGTTAGAGTACGTAAGATACTTGAAGAACTGGGTCCGACCTACATTAAGTTAGGTCAATTAATGAGCATGAGGCATGACCTTATTCCTCTGGAATATGCTGCCGAGTTTGCAAAACTTCAGGATGAAGCGCCTTCTTTTGAGTTTGAAGAAGTTAAGCTAATTATAAGAGAAGAACTCGGCCATTCCATTGAAGAATTATTTGAGTTTTTTGAGACAAAACCACTTGCCTGTGCATCCATTGGGCAGGTTCATCGGGCAAAAATAAAAAATGGCGATGAGGTTGTTGTAAAGGTCCAGCGTCCTGGCATAAAGGAGGTAATTGAATCTGATCTGGATATTATGTACAGTATAGCCAGGCTTGTTGATGAACATATGCCAGAAGCGAGATTATACAGGCCGATTGAGATTGTTGACGAGTTATCTCGCAGTATTCTTGCAGAAATAGATTATACTCAGGAAGGTTGGAATGCAGATCGTTTTGCAGACAATTTCAGGAAGAATAGTCAGGTCCATATTCCACGGGTTTACTGGGACTATACAAATACACGTGTGTTGACGCTGGAATATATCAAAGGTATAAAAAGTAGCCGTGTGGATTTACTGGACAAGCAGGGTTTTGATAGGAGTAATATAGCTTCTGTAGTCATAGAAGCTTTCATGCAGCAGGTATTTGAAGATGGCTTTTTCCATGCAGACCTGCATCCCGGAAATATCCTTATAATGGAAGACGGGAACGTAGCTTTTCTTGATTTTGGAATGGCAGGTCACCTTTCCTCAGAAGTATGCGATATATTTCTGGATGGCATGGTAGCTTTAGTTAATGGAGATAGTTCGTTATTCATTGAGTTACTCAGGGATATGAGTTGTATAGACTCTTATGCAGACACAAGGTTATTGAAAGCGGATGTTGAATCTTTTCGCTCCAAATACTATGGTAAGGTTCTGAAAAAGCTTGATGCCTCCACGATAATCGAAGAATTAATAGGTATTTTAAGGAACCATCAGGTTACTATGCCTCATAACATAGCCTTACTGGTTAGAGGTATAGTGGCTGTTGAGGGTTTTGGACTTATAATGGACCCGGATTTAAATTTTAGCGAACTTCTTGAACCTTATGCAAAAAATGAATTGAAAAAGCGTTTTTATCCACAAAACCTGGCTCGTAAGGCATATAGCAATATTTCAAGCTGGACGCGTCTCTTTCGAAAAGCACCGAATAAAATTTCACATATACTTGATCATGCTGAAAATGGCTATTTGAATATAAAATTTGAATCTGAGGACGGTAAAAAGCTGGTGTCCGAGATTGACGTTGCAAGTAATCGGTTATCTATCAGTCTGATCATCTCTGCTATGATTGTCGCTTCCTCTCTGGTCATTCAGACACATATGAGACCTCTTGTTTGGGGTGTGCCTTTTCTTGGCACATTCAGTTTCGTTGTTGCCAGCATCTTTGGACTGTGGCTTATATATAATATATTCAAGACCGGCAGGATGTGATTTTCCAATGTATACTTTGCGGAAAAATAGATAGCATGAAAAATTATGAAATTTGAAATTTTACTGCAAAAAGTGGATTTATTTGGATTTGACATTTTCTTTCTGGAGCGCTAGATCCATAACTTTTTCGAATTCTTGCTTATCCCTGAGTCCAAGAATTCTGGCCGTGAACCTGTCTTTGCTAGCAGTTCCATCCTCTTGCATATATACGTATTCCCCATTTTCAATACCTATGATCACACAGGAGTCAGGAATAAAGTTTACTCCAAAATACTCAATAAATTCAGGGTTTTGGTCTATATCTACGGACATGATCGTTGCTTTTCCTTCATATTTATTTGCCATTTCCTGAAGGATAGGCTCTATTTTCTGGCATGGCCCACACCATTCGGCGCCGAGCTTCAAAAAGACCGGACCTTCCTCAAGGGATGTATTTATCTGCCCAAGTTCGGTTGTATTGACAACATAACCATTATCATGAGATTCTTGAGTAGAGTTTGTCTCAGTACAACCAGCTGTAAAAAGCACAGCTATAATCAGAATCAATAATATAACTAATTGCTTCATGTTGATCGTGCTTCATGTTGATTGTCTGCTATACATGGTTAACATTTTATATTTTATAAAATTTATGCAGTAAAACTGAAAGAATTGCCTGAATAAAAAACATCAAAAAGTAAACTAAGATTTAATCCCCTTATTTTTGTGTTTTTAACTTCAAACATGAATATTTTTGATTTTTTGGCTTTTATAGAGCTCCAGTTTTGTAAATAGGACTCTAAAGACAGACCAAAACCGTAAAAGAGCCGCCTTTTTCCTAAGTTTAATGAATATAACCTGGTTGATTTAAGTTAATTAAAACAAAAATTTCATTCTCGATGCCATTTTGCATGTTTTTCTATGAAGAAAAAGGTCGTTTTCTCAAAGGTTGGGTAAAAATTGGGAGAAAAAATTAGGAAGAAATCAGAAGAAATCAGAAGAAATCAGGAAGAAATCAGGAAGAAATCAGGAGGAAATCAGGAGGAAATCAGGAGGAAAAATTGGATGGGTATTATGGTCTGGAGACCGTAAGCCCAATCCTGTATTTCTTAACGTTTATACACTGTGCGCAGGTGCATAACTGCTTCCCGGATATGAGGATGGTACTACCGGCCTGGGTAGATCAATATCCAGGGCTTCTCTCAAGACCTCTTCAACGGTCTCCACAGGTACGAACTGGAGTTCGTTTCTGGCATCTTCAGGCACATCCTCAAGGTCTCTTTCGTTTTCTTTTGGCAGGATTATCTTCTTTATGCCTGCCCTGTGGGCTGCCAGAACTTTTTCCTTTATACCACCAACAGGCAGTACTGCACCGCTCAACGTTATTTCCCCTGTCATGGCAAGTTTGGGATCAACCGCTTTTCCGATTATCAGGGATGTAAGGGCGGTAAAGAGAGTTACTCCTGCTGACGGGCCGTCTTTCGGGGTCGCACCTGAAGGCACATGGATGTGGATGTCGCTTGAAGTGAAGTCAAAGCTATTTGCAGTGTTTGCAAACCGAGACCTTATAAGGCTCAAAGATATCTTTGCAGACTCTTTCATCACATCCCCAAGCTGGCCTGTAAGCGTGAGTTTTCCACTGCCTGGCATAAAGGTACCTTCTATGAAAAGAATATCTCCTCCCACAGGCGTCCATGCAAGTCCTGTAACCACGCCAGGCACATTCTCTTTTCTGGCCTCTTCCTGCCGGATTATCTCTTTTCCGAGAATTTCTTTGAGCATATCAGCCCTGACCACGTAAGGAAGGTCAGCCTTGCCTGACACGATCTTTTCGGACACAAACCTTGCAGTCTTAGCAAGCTGCTTTTTAAGCCCCCTGACTCCGGCTTCGCGAGTGTATTTATCGATGATTACTTTCAGGGCTTCATCTTCAATTTTAAGTTTCTCCGCATCAAGGCCGTGGTCTTCAAGTATGCAGGGCACCAGGTGGTCTTTTGCAATTGCAAGTTTCTCATTCTTTGTGTAACCTGAGATCTCAATGGTCTCCATTCTGTCAAGGAGAGGCCAGGGGATACTTGCCAGAGAGTTGGCTGTAGCTATGAACAGGACATCGGACAGGTCATATGGGATTTCCAGATAGTGGTCTGAGAACGTGCTGTTTTGTTCAGGATCAAGGACTTCCAGGAGAGCACTTGCCGGGTCTCCAGAGTAGGAAGCTGAAAGCTTATCAACCTCATCAAGAATAAAAACAGGATTCTTTGTGCCTGCTTTTCTCATACCCTGAATAATTCTACCGGGAAGGGCACCGATGTATGTCCGTCTGTGTCCCCGGATTTCAGCTTCGTCTTTGACACCTCCGAGGCTGACCCGGACATATTTTCTACCCAGAGCATCAGCAATGCTTTTCCCAAGGCTTGTTTTACCGGTACCTGGTGGCCCTATCAGAAGCAGAATTGAGCCCTGCTTCTCGTGTTTTAATTTCATAACTGCCAGGTGCTGGATTATTCTCTCCTTGACCTTTTCAAGTCCGTTGTGGTTGCTCTCAAGCACACGACGGGCTTCTTCAATATCGATGCTCTTTTTCTCCTCGGTTACCCAGGGAAGGTCGAGCAGGAGGTCAAGATAATTCCTTATAACAGGGGCTTCAGGATTGTGACCGCCTCCGGTTTCGAGTTTCTTTAATTCGGAAAATGCCTTCTTTTTTACCTCATCAGGCATAGTTGAGTTTTCAATTTTCTCTCTGTATGCAGCATCGCCTGAAACCGAGTCATCTCCTCCGTTGAGCTCTTCCTGAATCACTTTCAGTTGCTCGCGGAGCATTGCCTCTCTGTTAGACTTGCTTATTTTGTCAGTGACTTTTTTTGCCATTTCGACCTGGAGATTGATATTTTCTTTATGTTTTGTCAGGATATGAAGGAACAGAAGATACCTCTCACGAACCGAGGCAAGCTCAAGGAGTCTCTGTTTTTCGGCAAGTTTTACGGGTATGTACGGCATGACAAATCCCATTATCTGGTCAATGGAGTCCATCTTATCGATTGACTTGGTAAACTGTTCAGAACCCTGGAAACGGACACTGATCTCGTGAATTGTCTTTTTGATATTTGCCAGTACCTCAGTTTCAGAGTCCTCATCGAAATCCGGCAGATCATGGACAGGCCTGTAAGTTGTGTAGAACAGCCCATTCTTCCTATACAGAGATATAGCCTCTACTCTTTCGATAGACTTTGCGACAACGAGATATCCGTCATCAGCAGGCTGTACATATGTAATCTTAAGCAAGTTTCCGATCTTATACAGGCTCTCTTCGGATAGTTCTGAAGCCTTTGTGCCGCTCTTTACAGTCAGCCCGATGGCAGATACATATTCGGCGTTTTTCATGTCATTTAGGAGTATTTCCCCTGTGACTTTGTCAGCAAGGAATTTGGCCCGGCTTTTTGGGTAGACCACTACCTCAAAAAGCGGCATTACGATGCTTTCTCTGTTTTCATCGGGTTGTTCTGGATACATTGTCAATCGTCTCATTTTTCTAAATTTGTTCTCTCTGTTTTTCAGGTTAGTCCAATTATTTAGTTTGAATTAACCTAACTTTTTTAGTCAGATTATTTAGTTTGAATTAACCTAACTTTTTCGCCGGACAAAAAAAATTACCACACCTTTTCCAGGAGGTTGATAAGCGTGTCAATTTCTTTCTCGTCCAGAGAATCTGCCATTTTTTCAATGACCCTCAACAATGCGTTTTCTTCGGCACGAGCTATTTTCTGTCCTTTTTCCGTCAGGCGGATGTAAAAAATCCTTCCGTCTTTCGAGGACTTTTCTTTGTACACGCAGTCCATTTTCACGAATTTGTTTACCATCTCTGTGATGGTTGGCTTTGAGTTTCTGGTGATCCTAGCAAGCCTGCTAAAAGTCACGTCCCCGTTATCATCAATAAGCTTCAGATATCCGATCTGTTTTACAGTGATATCTGAGAACCCACATTCAGAGAGGATATCACAGGAGCATTCTCTTTGGGTTTTGAACAGGTTTTCAAAAACTAATAACAAATGCTCTTTTTTCTCTGTCATGCTGGATCTTGGTTGTTAGTTAGGTATTACCTAATTAAATAGTTTTCGGCCATTCTAAGTTTAGCTCGTATCTAATTCTCCTGCCTGAGCGCAATCGTTAACCTACAACCGTTGGGTCGGTTGATCACGCCGAACATGTCGTTTCTGGGGTTTTCGGTCAAGCCTTTTTTGAAAAGACTTGTGTTAAAACTCAATCTCTTTTCCGTCAATCAATAAACTCTTAATTACGGCATTTCCGTATTTGTCAATGATAACTTTTGCATCAACTTCTGTTTTTCTGGTCTGCTGCGCTTTTTCTATCTCCATTCCCCTGCCTTCGGGAACAAAATAACTTTCAATACCGTAATCAATCCTTAGTTCCTTAATGATCTCTTCCTCTGCCATAACACCTGATTCGTCTGTTTCCCAGTCGTATATAACATCACTTACCTTACCTTTGATGTAAAGTCCATCATCGGGTGGAGTTGTGTATATTTCTTTAGGCACACCGTACCCATTTTTTAGTTCAAGTGCCAGATATACTGGGTCGTCATTATAAAAATAAGAATCCTTGGCCTGAAGCTTTTCCATGTCAAGGGTACTGATTTCGTAATTAAGGGTTACGTAGTCTCCCCTGAAAAGGTCTCTTGGGTCTACTGGTAGGGTTTTGAGCAGAACCTCAGTGCCGGTTCTGAGGGTATACTCCTTATAGGCAATGAAGCCTGAGAAAATCAGGAGCCAGAAAACTATGGTAAGATAAAGGATTTTCTTCTGATTCATTCGCAGCCTCTCCCTGCTTCTGGAAGGTTTATGTTTCCATGGCTTCTGTCTCTCAAACTGTAGTTTTTCATTGTCCCACTCCGGCAAACTGAGCTTTTAATTCTCTTCTTTTCCTTTCCAGTACTATACTTATAGTCAGCAGGGCAAGTCCTCCAAGTATGAAAAAAAATGACCTTGGAAGAAGGTCCCAGAAAAAATCGAAATATCTTGCAATAATCAAGGGTATAAACCAGAACATTGCAGTATTGATTATCCCGATGTCTTCGGTGCTGTATCCTGCATACAGGAGCAGAACCAGAAGTCCTAGGAAAACAAGATTAAAAAAGCCCATATAGGCTTCTTCTGACACCTGAGTGTTTGTAATTATCAGAGTTATTCCTGCCATTAAAAACGAGATTGCAACCATGCTCATATCTGTCTGAAAACCTGCAAGCTTTGACCGAAGGGGTTTTGAAAGCAGGACTGCCAGAAAAAGGATTCCAAGAAAAGCATAAATTGCAGAAATAATTTCTTTACTTTTTGATTCCCAGGACCCGAAGGTGCATATGAATAGTGCAATGAGTACAGCTTGCAGTCCCATGAACTTAAAAATTGGTGTAGCGTCTTTTACTTTTGTTGACAGCTCATGCAAAGTTCCTGTAAAATAAATTGCAATGCCTGAGATAAGGTAGAGGTCCGTGATGTTTATCAATTCACTGAAGCTATTTCTCTCGCTGTACAGAAGGCCTATCCAGAGGTAAAAAAGCAAAGAACAAAGTCCGGCAACTGCAGTAGACCTGTAACCATATATAAGGGGAAAAACTCCAAAAAGCCATATCAAAACAAGGGTACTGTTGTTGGCATTGCTATTGTAAATCTGGGCAATTAAAAAGAGGCTTGCCCCAAAAAATAGAGCTGAAAGGAATAGCAGGGCAGAACCCAGCCTAGGATATTTCTGGTTTTCATATTTCAGGTGATAACCGGTATAGTGTATGCTTAGAGTACTTCCTGCAAGCAGCAGAATCCTGACAGTATCCCCTATTTTCTCCCAGTTGGAAGCTACAAAGAGGATGGCACCAATTCCAATTAAAATCGCCCCGATGGTTGAGAAGGCAATAATTTGTTTTTTTGACCTGTGTTCCGTTTTATACTCCTCAATGTCTGCCCTCATTTTCTCGGCCTGAGCGGTATTAATCGTGCCTTCATCAAGCCATTTTTGGATCAGGTCCTGGTCAAACATATACTGATTCTATTGATTCTGCTGTATAAATAATTTTATATTATCTATAAAGAAATTCTTTCCGTTGCTCGGAAACTTGCCAGATGAGATTACAATATTATTCTGTAATGCACCATTTTATATCTGAAATTCTTCAAGATCTTGAACAGGCAAAAATACCAGTACTCTGTGCTTAAAAAGCAGGTCTGGAAAAACACGGATATGTAGTAGAAGTATATTGCAGTAGAAGCATATTGCAGTAAAAGCATATTGCAGTAAAAAGAAAGGATGTAAAGAAAATTGACAAATTATTAGTAAATATGAGTGAAGGAACCTGAGTCTTCCTTTATCAGACACTTTTCTCTATTCTGCAGTAACGGTATAGATGGCTAAATGAAACCAAAAAGAAGCAAGGGTTCACTTGTCTCCGACCTGAAGGTTAGGGTATTTGCACTTCTTTCTGCTCCCGATGTAATAAAACCGGAAAGTAATACAGGATATCCGGCAGAAAGTTTATCTTTAAAAGGTAAATTCTTTATAGCTTGAATTAAAAATAATTTATAATGTTTCAGACCGTCCGAACCCCCAGATCTTTCTCAGTTCTATTTTTTCTTGTAATGCTTATTGTCTTTTTCGTTTTTCCAGCTCCTGCCTCCGGACTGACCGAGGTGGAGGTAAATCCTGTTAACACACCTCATGGTGCAGTCGTGCTGATTGTAGACGGTCTCAGTGCACCTTTTATCTATCCTGAACTTACGCCGCATGCACTCGACGGCACGCCCCTCGAAAAAGCCGAACTTGAGAATATACCGGAAATAGGTAAAGAGAGCGCAAGGATTCTGGAATTTCGAGCACCTCAGACCTTTACTGAAGGAGGGCATTCGGTCCTTGTCACAGGAAATCCGGGTGCAGACAGTGAACTTGTAAGTTTTAAAGATGCCACCATTTTCGATATTCTACACAAAGAAGACTATCTCTGTATTGCGGTTATGGAAAGGGGAGATTCCTGGTCAATCCGTGCCGAGCAGGATGTAATTCTCAGGGATGAAAATAACTCAATAAATAAAATAAAAATTGCTCTTGAGCAACCCGAACCTTCCTCTGACAGTTCGGAGGTATCTGAAGGGCTTTTACAGGTTATGGAAGAAGCTGCTGACAAAGCTCCCGGATATGTATCATCAAAAGAGACACGGGAAAAGTATAGTGGATATGACCGATGGGGAGTCGAAACTGCGTGCAATATTGTTGAGTATATGGCCAGAAACAGGCCGGAACAAAAATACCTGCTCACTATTAATGTAGGCGCTGTAGATTCAAGTGGACACCACCGTGATAATTATGGGTATATAGACTGCATCGAATGTCTTGATACCGATATTTCCTCACTTTATGAGCTATGCGAGAAAAATGACCTTGCCTTTGTACTGACAGCAGACCATGGAATGGGGTTTTCCAAAGATGATTCCAAGGGTGGGCACCAGTCCGAAAAATTTACGGATACAGATGAAGCACAGCTCGTTCCCCTTATAGTGCATGCCCAGGACATTGAAAGTGGAATTCTCAGGGGAAAGCACGGCCAGGAAGACTTTGCTCCAATGCTGCTTGGAGTTCTTGATATTCCAGACCGGCCAAGGTTTGCAGAAGGAAAACAGATCCTCCTGACAGACCACGTAAACCTGAAGGTAGAGCTTCCGGAAAAAGGCTCTGTAGAACTCAGGAAGAATGGGAATGGAAAAGACGGAAATGTGAAGGATGGAAGTATTGTAGCTTCCCTGCAACATGATGACGAGTTCCTCTTCCTTGGGCTTGAGCCGGAAAGCACCTATACGGTCAGTGCTGCTCTTGATTCCGGAAACAGCCTTGAAGAACAGGAAAAAGAGCTCACTCTTGAAACCGATTCTGTACTGGAATTCACTGAAAAAGGGCAGAAAATCGAAGAAAGTAGTGAAGAAAATTCAGAATCAGTATCAGGTTCAGGAAAAAACTCTACTGCTAGTTTCTTGAAAAAAGAATCTGAAAAATCTAATTCGAGTTTAACGCACCTGATAGGATACCTTTTGATAGGATTGGTCAATCTTGTAGGAATTGTAATTATTGCAAAGATCCTGAAAAAAAGCTGAAGAAGCATTTCCCACGCTTTTTCCTACTTTTTCACTCAAGCCTTTTTTCAAAAAGGTTGAAAAAAAGCTGAATAGACATTGACTGCGCCTGTTTCCTGCTTTTTCGCTCAAGCCCTTTTTTCAAAAAGGTTGAAAAAAAGCTGAATAGACATTGAACGCGCCTGTTTCCTGCTTTTTCGCTCAAGCCTTTTTTCAAAAGGCTTGGTTAACATTTCCAAGGGCTTCCTTGAAAGTGACATCGACATTTTCCACATGGGCAAACATGGGGCCTTTCCTAAGTTCATTTATATAAAGTTCTACAGCTTCAGGTCTGCCTTCAGCAATGACAAAAACCCTGCCGTCTCTTAAATTTTTGGGGTTAGATTCTACGCCCAGACGCTGGGCTGCGTTTCTCGCAAATCTTCGAAAACCCACGCCCTGTACCCTTCCGGATACAAGGATTTCCGCCCGTACAGTTTCTTCAGAGGTCACAACTGGCTATTTTGAATAACCCTGATTTATAGTTATGGTTATTTCTGATGGGGAAAGTTAAGAGATAGTGGGTTTTGGGATATAAATTCTGATGGGAAAAGTTAAAAGATAGTGGGTTTTGGGATATAAAATCAGAGGCGAAATATAAGGGAAAAAGTACATTCAATTTTTCGTCTGAATCACCATGTTCAGAGTATAATATATAGGACTAAATATTATCCAAAAGTAAACAAGCAAACCTGCAAGGGTTGCTCAACACGGTCAAAGACGGCGGACTTAAGATCCGTTTACGAAGGTATTTGTGGATTCAACCCTACCCCTCGCATCTGATTTTAGGGTAATAAGTAACGTGAAAAAACGCAAAGCATTTGTAAAGGTAATTAACAACTGTGTCTTTCGCTCGTTTTGGCTTTACGTAGTTACAAGCTAGAGTCGAAGGTTTTTCTACGACCTACTGAGCCTGATGGTAAACTCTTGGAGAAAGGTTGCTTGGTTTTCGCATACCTTAATTTAATATTAAATTATTCGATGGTCTACGAAGTTAAAGAATACTGAAAAGAATAGGGGAGAAGTTGATGCTTATATTCCCTGAGATAAAGAAACAGGAGTTTTACGCTTCTTCATATAAAAGTTCTTTATCAAATGTTATTCATCACCCTCAAAACGCTGGAGAATTAAATCAACAGGTTCGATTTCAAGCTTCTCTGCACCAACAAGACATGATCCTTCAAAATCACATGTCCAGATAGGGTATTCTGAATATTTATCCACGACATCTTTAAAAAACTCTCTAACCGGAAGTGCACGAAGGTTGACATATTTATCCAGTTTTAGATCCAGAGTACCGTAAAGCACTTCAGTTAATTCATTTAGTAATTTTAATAACACTAAGGTTCGTTGGAATTCTGGATTCCACAAACCAATTTTTTCTACAATCTCTTTGACCTTTATATATTGCTCATACTCCCATATTTCAAGTATATCATTGTTGAAATGTTTGGATACTATTTCATAAACTCCTGGAATTTTAACTATTGATTGAGTAGTCTCTTCGTTAAGAAGTCTATCACTACCGAAGTGTTTGGATACTATTTCATAAACTCCTTGAATATTGACTATTGACTCAAGATTTTCCTCTTTAATACGTGCATAAAGAATTCTGTCAAAATCGTCTTTTGTCATATTATTGTAGTTCATGTATGTTCCCATTGCTTAGCTTATTGACTACAAGATTCAATCCTAGTTTTCGTGGACCTTGCTTGCAGATACATAAACTATAAATGTAAAATTATTTTTAAATTTCGCTTTTGTGAACAATTTAAATAAAAATCAAAGACTAAGAACATATCCGAAAAGCCCTGCTGCTTTGAATGTTATCCATGCGCATGCGAAATGAAGCATAGAAAGGTAATTCTCGATTTTTTTTCTCATCTTATAAGCAGTCTTTTGAATCTGTTTATCCAGGAATGTGTCCTTTCTACAATCCATCTTCTTGCCCTAAAACCTGGTCTCTCTATTCTTATGTTTTCTTCTCCACGGCTTTTAATATGGGCAGTATAACCATATTCTTTAACCAATTCTCTGATATCAGGAAAATCATATCCTTTATCCATGCAGATATTCTGAATTCCCTCATCCGTAGACAGTCTTTCAACAATGATGGTATCAAGAGTCTCTTTTACAAGCTTTTTATCGTGACGATTTGCTCCATCAACAGCTACTGAAAGTGGTATACTTTTACCATCTGTTAAAATACTCCTTTTTGTACCTTTTTTACCACGATCAGTTGGATTAGCTCCGGTCCCAGCTCCACCTAATAGTGTTTTTGTCATAGCACCGTCAATTGCTTGCCACTCTTATATTGTATCTCAGCTTCTTCTTTACGATCCATTTCTGTTAGGAGAAGTCCATAATTATAATATGCATTAACGTCTTTTGGATTGATTTTCAGGGACAGTCTATATTGTATCTCAGCTTCTTCTTTACGGTCCAATTCTACAAGCAGAGTTCCATAATTATAGTGCATAGTTGCGTCTTTTGGGTCGTTTTCCAAGGCAAGCTTATATTGTTTTTCTAGAGCTAGCTTATCTAGTATTTTCTCTTCTCCTTTTTGACCCGATTCTACTGGACGATCACTCATGTTCATACGCTCTAGAAGATTATACATCTGTCTTCCAAAAAATCTACATTAAAATTCTGAGTTTAGTTCATTAATTCCAAAATATTATGCATTGTTTGGAACTGGTAATCTATGACATACCTGAATTTAAAAATTTTCTTTCGAGATTTCACGATTTCTTACTTAAAGAAAAACATAACTTTATTCGCCTTAATGAAAATAAAGTTAATGAAATATGCCCGTCGTTAATAACTTGGAGATAGTAAGTATTTTTCACATCCTATAGACTATTTACACGCTCGTAGTGGACTTGAAGATCAGACTCAGGAGAATTGAATATCAGAAACAGCTTTTTTGGACTAGGCAAGAGAGTAAATTAATCCCCTACACGAACTCAAATAAGAGGATGAGAGTAAAAGCAAAAAGAAACTGTTTTAAGTGTTAAATATATACAAGTTTCTGGTGTTGGGCAATTGATAGATCAAGAGAAGATTTACGATCAATGTCTCAGCGAAGATCCAGAAGAACGTATCGAAGCTCTGGAGCAATTAGAAGCTTGTTTTTCATTAATACTTGATAAAGAA
This sequence comes from Methanobacteriota archaeon, assembly GCA_023399215.1. Taxonomy (GTDB): domain Archaea; phylum Halobacteriota; class Methanosarcinia; order Methanosarcinales; family Methanosarcinaceae; genus Methanosarcina. The sequence continues at coordinate 74,445 of JAEWQJ010000047.1, read as the reverse complement.
CAGGCATGGATCTACTTACATAAACTGACCAATGATGAAGACATTGGTGTGAGGTATAGGGTAACTTCTGCCATTGACTGTGTATTCCCGGAAATTTTAGATAAACAAGAGGCATGGGAAGACTTAATTAAACTAGCTAACGATGAAGATCCTTACATAAGAAATGAGGCATTATCAGTCCTTGGATCTTCACTATCTCATGTACCAGATAAACAAATGGTATTTAAAGACTTAGTTAAACTAGCTAACGATGAAGATCCATATATAAGAAACGAGGCTGTAACTGTCCTTGATTCTTTACTTTCTTGCAACTTATATATTCAGCCAGAACTAGAAGAATTGCATAAACTGACAAATGATGAGAACAGCTTCGCAAGAGGAGAGGCAGCATCTTCCATTGGCTCTTCGTTTTGTTACTTGTTAGATAAACAAAAAGCTTGGATAGATTTACATAAACTGATCAATGATGAAGATACTTTTGTGAGAAGAGAGGCTGCAGTTGCTCTTATCTCTGTATTTTCTCATGTTCCAGATAAACAAAAAGCATGGGATGATTTAATTAAGCTTACTAATGACGAAAATATTGGTGTAAGAAGAGAAGCAGTATATGCCCTTGAATCTTCACTTACTCACGTGCCAAATAAACAAAAAGTATGGGATAACTTAGTTGACCTAATTAACAATGGATATAAAGATATAAGATGTTGGGTAATACCTGCTCTTGGATCTGAATTTCCGCACGTGTCAGATAAACAAAAAGCATGGGATGACTTAATTAGACTAGTTGACGATAATGATGTTGATATCAGGAGAGAGATAATAACTGTTCTATGCTACTCATTTTCTCAAATGCCTGACCAACAACAAGCGTGGAATAACTTACATAAATTAGCCAATGATAAAGATAGTTTTGTGAGAAAAGAGGTGGCGTCTACTCTAGTTTTTGCATTTGTTCACTTCCCTGATAAAGAACTAATGTGGAATGATTTACACAGATTTATCAATGATGGAAGCAGCGATGTGAGATGTAGGGCAGCATCTGTTTTCAATTCTGTATTTTCTTCCTTTTCAGATAAGCAAAAAGCGTGGGAAAACTTACATAAACTCATCACTGATGAAAGCAGTGAGGTAAGATATAGTGCAGTATCTGCTCTTTGTTCTGCATTTTCAAATGTTCCCGATAAGCAACTTGTATGGAATGACCTACACAGACTTACTACTGACGAAAATAGTGATGTAAGATGTAGAGCAGTACCTGTCCTCAATTCCGCTTTTTCTCATTTTCCAGATAAACAAGTAGTATGGAATGACTTAGTTAAACTTACTACTGATGAAAGTAAAGATATTAGATGTATAGTGGCATCTGTTTTTGGTTCTTCATTTTATCACATACCAGATAAACAAAAGGCATGGAGCAATTTACACAAACTGCTTAACGATGAAGACAGTTTTGTAAGAAGAGAAGCTGTATCTGCCCTAAGTTCTGCATTTCCTTACTTGCTAGATAAACAACTGGCATTGAGTGATTTACGTGGACTGCTTAATGATGAAGATGATTTTGTGAGAATAGAGGTTGTATCCGCTCTTGGAAATGTGTTTCCTCATGTGCCAGATAAACAACTGATATGTAATGACTTAGATGCACTGATTGATGATGAAGACAGTTATGTAAGCTCTTATGCAAATCACTCTCTTGGAAAGGTTTCTATATTCAAGGCTTCCCTGGCAGAAAGAGAACAAGATTATAGAAAAGAATTGGAGAAAGCAATTTGTTTTTTTGAAAAAGCTTCACTTGAATTCTCTTCTTGGAGTCCATCTCAATTTTGCCTTCCTTTTTACCGGTCTTTCTATACAATAATTTTCAAAAAACATGAAGCTAAAGAAGAAATTGGCAAATATCTAGAAGAAGCTAAAGCTGCAATTGAAGGCTCACAGAGTAAGGCACTACTTCTTGAAGCTGTTCAAAATCTTGCTAAAGCACTAAGTGAAGTTCAGAGTATGAAGAATCTGAGCTTGCAGGGTATGAAAGACGAGCTTAACTTTTATAAAAAATACTGCAATTGTGCCGCAGAGTTAATGAGATCTACTGAAGATGCAGCACCTATTGCTACAGCTGCAATGAGAAAAGGACTGCCTATCCTTGACAGAAACCTAAAGTCCTTGCTCGAAGAGATACAAGAAAAAGCGAAAAATACATACAAGCAATCTCAAGGAACTATCACAGAAGAAGTTGCATATTCTGTTTGTAAGGAAGTTCAAAAATGGGAGATTAGTAGTCAGGAAGAAATGTGTTGGTATGTACCAAACCTTGTTGTAGTTCTTAAATCTAAAATTCCTCCTACTCCTGAAAATAAAGAAATTCTTGACTTAATCGAATCGATGAATTATGAGAGAGATCTCACAAAGCAATATAGTATTCTACCTACAATTATTGCATTGATTCCAACAGTTAATGTGGTTCCAGAACAAGAATTAAACCAAAAATTTCTTAAGTTTGGTCAAGTATATGGTGAAATTGCCACTATTAAAGATAAGTTGAGTTGCATAAGCTTTGATATCTCTAAAATCAAACTGAATTCAGCTGATGTCGTATCAAACCTTAAACTTATGAAAGAAGAATTGGAAAAGCTGAATGAGATAGAGGAAATAAATAAACTTTCCACCGAAAAATTAGATTCTGTTCAGGCTGAGAAGCTAAACGGTTTAAATAGAGACATCTTAGAGCGCTTAGAAGAAGTAAGGATTTTAATAGAAGATCTTCCAAAAAATAACGACACACAGAAATTTTGTGATAAGTTAGATGAACTCAAAGAATCGAAATCAGATATGTTACTACAAAGATCATCAACTGTAATTTCATTAATTAGTTTTGCAATGCAGATATTACAGTGCCGGCCAGTTTAAGTAATATATTGGTGAGTGAGGCTCCACGAAATCAAAGAAAAAAATAGGATAGCGTGCTTGAATATGACAGATTGTTTAATAATACCAAACGTTTACTTTTGCGTTTGATTCTCTTATTGGTTGTAGCAATAATTTTGATTTTATTTTCAAAATATGTTCATTTGTCTTCAAGCTTTTCGTTTAATTTTTCTATAAAATCTTGTCTTGATAAATTCTCGCAAATAACTTAATCGATTAATTCTGTTTGATGAATGTTTACGTTGTCGTTTATATCTGTGTGCCAGGATCGGCTATGACAGTATACATATATCCTTAATACTACTGAAAAAACACGCAAAAATCTAATAAAATTGAGATCGGTTCAAGAGTCCATGGATAAGAAAGAGTCAGAAGGCTCCGATTCCATGACATAGGGTTTTTTTGTTTGAGCCAGTAGTGAAGACAAATATTCAAAGTGAATGAATCAAAATTTTGATCGAAAAATTAGTTTGTTTTCTTTTCAATTCTTACCCATTTTTTCGATCGGCTGAGTCTCCTCCTCATTCCAAACCAGACCAAGTAGAAGAAAGAAACGAATCTTTACCGATGACAAATAAATAGATCCCATAATAACTATGGTTTTGTTTTTTCAGTACTTTCTTTTTGCCACCTATAATGGATTCCACGTTTTGAAAGCCAACTTTCTGGACCGTATTTGCCAATTAAGTCTAAGTGGTAGTCTAAATTCGGATGAACGGACCTCAAATAATCAAGTTTAGTACAGCTACAGCGATCGCTGCACTCCCAGCATCCGAGGTATCCTTTACCTTGCACACAGTTCCTGATCTCACAGACAGGTTTTCCACCTCCTTCTCTGCAAGGTATAGGACATTTTAATGATTCGATTTCCTTAAGTACCCTGATAAATACCGGATATTCTTCAAAGACAGAATTTTTCTCAGATTTAAGTTTTGCATATTCATCAAACTGAAGATCGGAAAGTGTTTCTTCAAGTTTATGAACTAGATCAAACAGATCCTTATTAGAAGGGATGCAATCAATACAACATAACCCACACCAAGCTGTGAACTTTTCATTCATCTTTTTACCTCAAGAGACAACTGTTGATCTCAAATATGCTTAGGACTTATACGCAGTCGAACTGAAGAATCAACAGCATCAGGTCGCTAATTATCTAAAATGTGACTTTAATCCACAATCTTTGCTGTAATTGATTTTTCGTTTCAAGTGCGTAAGTCATATATTAATGTTCGACTTTCAGATATCAACAGATTAATAAAGTGGGATAGCTTCAATTGAATTTAGCGATACCGGACAGTTGGTCTGAGATAAGCATTGCTCAGGTGCTACCCTCAAGTTTCTTCCGGTTATAGAGGAAATGAGTTATAATGTCAAGCAAGACAACATTTGAAATAGAGGACAAGTGCCTCCCGCCTTTCTTCGTGAAGCAGAAAATCTCCATTGAAAAAGGAGATGGAGTTTATGTATGGGATGAAGAAGGGAAGATGTATATTGATTTCACAGCAGGTTGGGGTGTAACATGTATTGGCCATGCAAACCCGGTTATCACTGAGGCCTTGATTGATCAGGGAAGAAAGATAATTCAAAACCCCAATTCGGGACTTACATATTCTCCGGCACGTGCACGTCTACTGTCCTTACTTGCAGAAATTCTGCCTCCCAATCTTACAAGAGTATTCTTCACAAATAGCGGAGCCGAAGCAAATGACGCTGCCATTAAACTGGCTCGAAAGGTAACAGGCAGGCCCGACATAATTTCTACAGATCAAAGCTTTCATGGTCGTACGATCAGTACAACATCGGCTACAGGTCAGGCCAAGCATAGGGATAGGTATAGTCCTCTGATGCCTAATTATCGGTTCGTACCCTATGATGACCTGGAGGCTATGAAACGTTCCCTGGACGAAAATGTTGCTGCAGTAATTCTTGAACCTATTCAGGGAGAAGGTGGAGTTCACATACCTTCTGAAGGATACCTGAAAGAGGTAAGCAGCCTGTGTGAGAAGAATGGCAGCCTGTTGATCGCGGATGAGATCCAAACCGGATTTTTCAGAACAGGGCCAGCTTTTGTTACAAGTTCTTGTGGTGCGAAAGCAGACTTTATGACAATGGCAAAAGGAATTGCAGGTGGTTTCCCATTTGGTGCTTTTGCTTTGTCTGAGAACGTCGCAAAGAAACTCGAAATAGGCGATCACGGAGGTACATACTGTGGCAACCCTCTTGGTTGTGCTGTTTCCTACGCAGTGATAAAATATCTGATAGATAACAACATTTCCCAAAATGTGAAAGAAATGGGCTCTTTTGCCCTGGAAAAAATGAGTTTATGGCCAAAAATTTATGGGAATGTAATTGCCGACATACGGGGAAAAGGGCTTCTTATTATGGTCGAATTCCAGAGCGAAGACATTGCTACAAATGTCAAAAATGAGTGCTTGACAAGAGGTTTATTTGTTACTCAAACTCAGGGTAATGGAATCAGGATATTTCCCGCACTAAACATCAAGAAGGAAGAGTTAGAGAAAGGTCTTTTAATTATCGAGGACGTGATTAAGAAAATTGACCTTACCTTTTAAATGCGTCATTATAGCTGTCTGAGCTAGTTTAGTATGAATATCAGGAGAGAGGCATTGAAACGCCCCAATCCTTTTCTATATAGTCCCTGTCACCCTTTAGCCCCTATTACCCTGAGATCTTTCCTTACTCCATTAACCTCAATGAACCCCTCGACAGCATGATTCATGTTCAATATGACGTGACCGCATTCCATCCAGGCACGAATATGCATACCAACCCATTGCTCCTGAGGACGGCGTATCCTCTTCAAATTGAGTAGAAATCTCTCAATTTTCACTCAGTGAGCTTTTTTTCTCTGATTAGTTAAACCAGAGATGGCATCTCGAATGTGTTGCTTACTCTATTACATATACTGATATGCACTTACACCCAGTTTCCTTGCTGTCTGAACAACGTGATAAATGTGTCATTTGCCTTTAATGTTTCATTTGCTTTTGTTCCTTCCTCTGTTAATTCTCTTTTTGAATAAGATCTATCTATCCCCGAATCAACCTTTCCTTTTTCCAAACAAAATATTTCTCTTTTTAACTCGGTTGTACAAACGAACTCTTTTATAAATTTATAAATATATATAACATGAAATCATTCGTGGACGTGCGAACGATTTATATATTCTAAATACAACTTATCTAAAGATATTATGGCAAAACCTGAGAGTAAAACAGAATTTTTTTATAATGATGGCGGACTGGTAGCAATAGGCAGTCCTGTTAAACTCCAGATCCTTAATTTGCTCAGGGAAGAACCCAGGTCGTTTGATGAAATCGTAAAATTTACAGCAAAAGCCAAATCAACTATTTCCGTACACCTCAACAATCTAAGATCATGCGAGCTTGTGGAAGAAAACTTTGACCCAGGAGATCGCCGCCGAAAGATTTATTCTCTCACTTCCCGCTACATGGGCTGCTCTCAGGAGCCTTTCATTGAAAATTACAGAAGTTTACTGGAAAAGGTTCCTTCATGCGGAAACGATAGGTTCTGTTTTACAGAAATTCTGCTCCATGCGTTTTACTTTGGCTTTGAAGCATATGGGATTGATAATACCCCTATTGTAAAAATAATAGGAACCGATCTCGGAAAATCTATTTCCCCTATTTTTGAATCAGAAACCCCTGAAGAACTCCTGAGGGAAATCGGGGATTTTCTGGAATTCCATGAGAATTGCAGGGTTACAGTACTTGTGGACCTCCCTGCTCTTCAGATTGAAGACGATTTCAAAGCCAGATCCACGCCGGTAACAGGAAAACCCTTTTGCACTTTAACTGAAGGCATTATTGAGGGAATTCTTAAAGGAAAACTCGAGAAGGAGTACAGAGTTACCGAGACCGAATGTTACGGATCAGGGCATGAACACTGCCTTTTTAAAATAACAGTGTAAATTCCTTCGTTGCATAGACAGTATTACATATAAATTATTATTATTATTATTATTATTATTATTATTATTATTATTAATAATAACTCAGGGTCTTAAGCCTCAATCCATTCTTAAAATTAACTGGCTTATAAAATGGCTTATAAAAATTTTTTCGGGCCAGCTCTTTTTTCGAGCTTTGGCCTATTTTCCCTGTCATATTTTTTCCTATCAGGGTGCAGCTGTCAGCGTGCGGTCCCGATTACAACTCCCATCTCGGATTTCATACGAGGTCCTATTGCTGCAACTATACCAGGCCCGTCGGTTTTTTCTCGACACACGATTGCATGTTCCAGCAGCCCAAGGCGCTCGATTTCGTAAATGTCCCTTCCATGACCTGTTTTTTTAATTGCGCTTTTGATTTCCGAGCGGGTTGCCCCGTTAACAGTTACCCTATCAGTAGTTGCCTTTATCCAGCTCCACCAGATATCGAGCTGCTTTTTGGTGAAACGAGCTTTTAAATTCTTATTAGCCTCAATAACCTCAACCTCAACCGGCAAATGGGGTATGAGACCGAATCTCGATGCAAGCTGTTTTGGCTTTCCGCTGCCCAGAGCTTTCAGTTCCTCGGTTTCAACTTTTACAGGCACTCCAATATTGACCAGAAAAGCGTCCTCTCCGAAAGCCTGGAGAAATCCAATATAAACCTTTCCAGGTTCAGCTTTTTTTGCAGGCATCCCGTATCTGGAGGTCAGCAGATTCGCAGACACTTCCTCATCCTCGCCTTCAAGGGTGAACTCGGCCCAGTTTTCAGGGGTAATAGAAATCTCAAATTTTACTTCAAGGTCTTTCAATTCATTCTCAACCAGAGTTTTCAAAAGTCCAGCCATTCTTTCCCGGTTCTTTCCGTAAATATGCTGGAGGGTTACAACTTTTATCATATTTTTCCTACCAATTCTCTCTTCTGCTTTGTTTTTACCGGGAACTGAATTATTCCTCAGCTCCTGAGGTACGCTTCCAGAAGCTTTTCACTTTCTTCCAGAGCTGAGATTACAGTCTCATTAATGGGGCTTTCTGCCCTTTCAATCTGGTTCTGGAGTTTTTTAATATCCCGACTATAAGGGCCAAGTTTCCGAGAAATCGTATCCTTATTATCTCTCTGCTCTATTGCGTCTCTATGTATACTTTCGATTTTGTTCCTGAGTTTTTGAATTTTCTCAAAAATTTCGGCACTCAGAGGGTCAAGCTCTTCTGCATGTTCAGGTTCTTTACCGCCGTCCTTTTCTGCAGCTTCTTCCCTTTCAGGACCTGTATCCTGGGACTCCTCTTTCTTATCCTTCAAAGGTTCCTCTTCAATTAAATCTCTGAACTCTTTAAGAGCAGCTTCGACCTCTCTTCCATATTCTGTAAGTTCGACAAACTTTATCCGCCCTTCGGATGTGAATCTTATAAGTCCGCACTGTTCCATTTTCGCGAGGATCCTTGTTGTATGAGCAAAGGTGGAGTCTATCTCTTTAGAAATAACAGACGCATAGGTCTTCCCCATTGAGCCTATAAACAATAGTGCACGAGTGGGTTTTTCCTGCAAAAATAACTTTTCTGGATTTTCGTCGGACATAATATCACATTGGAATTTCTCTAGCGGGTTACTTCTGGATCTGAGTCAAAGCACTTTAAGTATTCTTCAATGGCTTATATAATACTGATATTCTTCAGTGGCTTATATAATACTGATATTCTTCAGTGGTTTATATAATACTGGTATTCTGCAGTGGTTTATATAATACTGATATTCTTCAGTGATTTATATAATACTGAGACAGTTCCCAACCTTTACTTTTACCTTTGCATTTTTATCTAAGGAACTCACTCTGAAAGCGCCCTGATTATTTTCTTAATTTCTGTAATAGGCGCATCGGTTCGGAATGAAGTACCGCTGAAATGAGTCCTTGATGCTTCAAATCCGTTGGCTTTAAGGGCTTCTATCAGGATTTCTATTCCAGTTGCAGAAGCTCCAAGTTCTTTACAGATTACATGCTGGTCATAGAACATCGGGATATCGAGTTCGTCCCTGCAGAAAGTAATTATTTTTTTTGCTTTATCCTTTGTGTTTAGAGGATGCGCTTCAAGTTCGGAAATAACCTCATCACAGAATGCCTGTTCCCTGAAAGGCCCAAGCCATAGAGGGCCTGCAATTTGTGTGGAAGTCCCACAAACAGGGCATTCTTTCTCGATATGTACTGCAAGTCCGTATACAGGCCCTCGAAATCCGCATTTTGGGCAATGAATGCTAAAGCCCATTAACTTTAGAGTTCGGTCAGTCTGTTTTGTTCCAGGGAGAACCTCGAGGTATGCGCGAACATAATGGCGCGTCACATGGGAAAGCAGAGGTAACATTCCTTTTTCATGCTTTGCAAGCTCTCTGGCACACGCCCCCAGGAGAACTCGAAGTCCCATTTCACTGTGATATTCCTTGTTGAGGGGTACAGATGCATATTTCCGTATCCCGGCTTTCAGGTGGGCCCCGCATAAGGGAGCCGTATCTGTTGCTGTAACCGACAGCATACTCCTGACTGAGGCCGATGCTGCGTCCAGGAAGGGCGCAGGAGTACCAAAGGGGTCGAGGTCCACGATATGGTATTTTTGCTCGTGAAGCAGCACATTTGCACTCTTGCGGGTAGCCAGGGTCTTTTCCTCAAGCCCATTAATTTTGATATTTTCCTTTATAAGTTCAAACGCTTCAGGACTCCAGTCATTCACGGTCACATGAATCCCTACTTCGCCTGCAATCCGAAGTCCCCTAATCCCCGACGCTGAAAAAGCGTCCACATAACGGACTTCTTCCCTGAGAAGTTCTTTTCTCGAAAGAAGCCTTTTCACAAATGCAGCCGTAGCTGCAACATTAATATCGCGGTTAAGTTCCATCTCCGGATTGTAAAAAACCGGAGCTGCCGAGGGAGGGAAGGTTGCATCCGGAGGCGGTACCGGAACTGAAACCTTTGTTGTGCCTTCGACTATAGTTTTATATGTCATTTGAAACTGCTATACTTTGGGATCTTATTTTACAGTGATGGTCGTCTGCATTTTCGGATATCCTTTTACACTGAAATTGTGGCTTCCTGACTCATTGAACGTATACTCCAGAGTATTTCCATATGCAAGCCTTTGGTCCTTGAAAAGGTGCTCTTTGCTTGTCAGAGTAAGCACAGTGGACTCCTGGTAATTTCTCCAAACAACTGTATCTCCGATATTGATTTTCAGGCTTGAAGGGGTCATAAGATAATTTTTAAGCCTCACAAGGTGTGACGTCGGCACGGTTTCACCAGGCTGTTTTGCTCCAGCTTGCCCCCTTTCCCCGGTCCAGGCTTCTGTTTGCTCCATCTCAGGTTCATTCAGCATTTCAGAAGTTTCTTTTTCTTCCGGTGTGTCCAATTCTATCTGTGTTTCCATCTCTGCCGGTGTTCCAAGCTCTTCCTGTGTTACTGCTTCTTCCTGTGTTTCCTGATTATCCGTTGTCCACGTTTCTTCCTGCATTCCTATGGGTGTTTTCACTTCTCTTTGTCTTTGAGAGCCTCCTAAACTGCCGCCTGCCTCCCGGTCTTCTTTCCCATTCTTCTCTTCTTCCGAGTTCAGGCAGCCTGATATTATTACTGACAGAGCTATCAGGAGTAAAATTATTTTTTTTGTTTCCAATCCCCTTCCCCTTATTGCTAATCTACCTTTTGTATTCTCAATTTAATATAAGCCATTTATAAATAATAATGCTTTCTTAGAACAGTCCTTTAAGCCGGAGTTATTTTTTAAGCAAAGGCATGAATTTTGGGTGATAAGCGCTGATCCAGACCATATAATAAGGAACTAATTTTAGTGTTACTTTGCATATTGTTTGAGAACGTAGCTTTAAAGGCCTCAGAAAGCCTTAGAAAAGGCCACGTATACTTAAGGAAAAGCAAATTAAGATGTATTTATTCAGAAAAGTCCTAGCAAATTAAGATGTATGTTTGTCCAGAAAAGTCCTAGCAAATTAAGATGTACGTTTATCCAGAAAAACCCTGATTTAAAAATTTGAAAAATAGATTGTCAGGAAATTTTATTGGCCGAAATTTTATTGACCTTTCCTGCAAATAGTTAGAACATTCATCAAGCTTGATATTCCCTGAACTTTCGACTCTTCAATTTTTAGAAACTATTTATCAGGGTTCAGCCACACTAACGGTAACATTCATTCTGGGCTGGCCGACAACACTGAAGTGGTAGTCTCCGGTCTCGTTGAAGGTATAGGTAAAAGCACGTTTGTACGCAAGTCTTGTATCATCAAAGAGCTTTTCTTCACTCACGAGGGTAAGGATCCTTTTTGGGCTGTCTTCCATGTTTACCCAAGAAACTGATTCTCCCTTTTTTATATCAAGACTAGAGGAACTTGCTCTTTTATTGATCAGTCTTAACAGATAGGGAGTTTGCTTAATTTCAGTAGTTGATACATTGAGTCTTCCATTCCCTTCTGAAGTTACACTTTTTTCCTGAGTTACATTTTCCTGAGTTACATTTTCCTGAGTTACATTTTCTTCCGAGGTTTCGGTTTCTATGGCAGTTGCATTTTCTTCCGGTGTATCTACAATAGTTGTATTTTCCACAGGAGTTGCGGTTTCTTCAGGGGTTGCATTTTTCTCTGTTGAGGGCTGTTCATTCCCTGTGCATCCTGAAAATAAAACGGCGCCGAATATAAGAAGCAGCACAATTATTTTTGTTTTCATCTTATTCCTCACATCTTGCGATTGTGAAATTTAGGAAATCAACAGATCAAGTCAAAATCTACGTAATTTTAAGCTGATATTCAATTTGAAGCTTAACCATTTAGATTTTGTTGATCCTTATTAACCTCTGTTGTTTTTTGTTTAATCTTAATTTAACCTTTATTGACCTTTTGAGGACTCAGTATTTCTTATTATTACAGTCTTTTCTTAAGAGAATTTCAAATCTTATTATTCTTTTTTAGGATAGTCCGTACTTATAAATGTATTTTCTACTTTCACTTAATACTTTCTGAAGTACTTTTGTTTTTTAACAAATTTTTTAAAACAAATTTGTATATTTTTGAAATGTCCCACAGTTTTTGGCCTTTTGACTTCATTGAAAACTTCCAGCACCTATTTCCCAAAGTTTCAGTTAAGGTAATAAATACAAATTTAATATAATTATCCAAAAACGATAACAAGTAAAATGTTATTTTTGAAGACATCTGAGGAAAGTGAGATCAATATATGGGGGAGAAAATAGCGTCTGCAAAAGAAGAGATAGACAGCCAAATCATGGAACTCTGAAATGAAATCTTTGAACTTGAAGATAAACTTGGCGAAGAGCTGACTATTAAGTATGCAGAGTGGCGTAAAGTAGAACCATTATTGGATAAAGGTTCAGATGTAGATGCAGCTGTAATGCATATAGAATCTACGAAGGGAATTAGAAAAGAAAGCATGCTTATTTACACAGAGGTCAAAACAATCAAAGATAAGCGCAAACAGGAAATGGATGAGGAATACATGAAAATAGACACATTAAACAAAGAAAAAAATGGTATAAAACGTTGCTCGTTTACTTTTTAGGAGAAACGCCAGAAATCAGGGTGCTTAATCCCCTGATAAAAAATAAAGATGTATTATGGTACTTAATAACGGATGGGATTAGAGCCATACCTTGTACCCTGTTGTTTTTCTTCATCTTCTACTTTTATTTTATGCGATACAGTTGAACCAGCTGGTTTTTCTTCTTCTTTTGTTTTATGCCCACCACACAAAGAATAACGTTCTTTGCAATGCATGATGTGTTTTAAAACACAGGCAAATCCTATTATTGCTAAGATACAACCCACAATTTTCATTAACTTATTCACAATTATTCACCCCTAGTTACTATTGTACTTCATAGTTTATGAAGATATTCAAACAGACAGGTTTGTCATAGGGCCCATTGTAGATAAAATAGAACTTGTAACTACTCCGATATTTAGCCTTCGGTTCCTTGATTTTTAAAAGTAATCTTATATTTAGCAGTCTATTCCTTGATTGTTAGAAATGATCTCATATTTAGCAGTTGGATCCTGGACTTTTCCAATGTTACTTGAACAGTCACTTACCTGAATAGTCACAGGCAGCAGTCAAAAGTAAGGTAAATCGGATTACTTTCTCTATTAAATTTAAGTGTTTTTATGTGGAGCAGGATAAAATGGAAAGCTTTATAGATTCTTTATTCAACTAATTTATTCAGTCTATTTTTTTTGAAAATACTGTAAAGGACGAGAATATAATGACAACAAAAAAATCACGCCTTATAGTCTTAGCTTCAAACGCCCTTGTTTTGTTATTTATTGTCTTTTCATCCACTGCGCCAGTAGCCACTGCACAAAGTTCTTCTTCCGCGACATATGCATAGATATCTAATTCGGTTCCGTTGCAAAAAATCTAGCTTTATTACAAAATCAGTAAAACTTTTCAAATTAGGAAAGTTAATCGATTTTATCACGGGGAAAATGCGACACAAAGGTATGAATTATAGTATCAAACTGAGAAAATATTATTTTTGCAACAGAACCTAACTGCTGGACCATTTTGATTCATAGCTGGTATGTGTATGTTTTTGTACTTCATTATGATACCATCATTCGGATTATACAAATTTACGACAGATTGAAAACAGGAGTTAAAATGAAACTGCCACTAAAAATAACAGGTGTCTTTTTAATCTTCGCTTTGCTGACATCGTGTGTAGCAGCAACTGAAAACAAAGATCTCCCGACAAAAGAAGAAATAACTGATTTCATTGCTGGTATACCAGTATCTGATAACTATATTATCACAGTATTTGATACAGTGAAAGATAAACAGCCGACATGGAACTGTGATACATGGAAAGATAAAAATGGTAATCAGATGCTCAGTTTGTATTATGTAGATCCAGACTCATCAAAAGGATACGGTAGCATATACTTCAATGAGTTAGGGGAAGAGATCTCCAAGTGTGGAATTGAAGCCATGCTGGTAAATCATTATGTAGGAGAGGCTGTTTCTGAAGAAAGCAAAGAGGATGTAAAAGGAACTGAGGACGAAGAGGAAAACGATTCGACAAAAGAACCTGAAAACATACAAACAGGTGCGGTAAACAAGTATGATACAACTATTGTAAACAACTATGATAATTCACAAACTAAGACGCAAACAACTACTATAAACAATTATTATAGTAAAGAACCTGAAAACACACAAGAAGAATCTGAAAACACACAAGAAGAACCTGAAGAAACATCAGCCGACAACTCGGAAAAATCTTCTGCAAGTGTGAACCTTCATGGCGAAAAAACGTCAGTCCTTAAGGGAGAAGACATCCTGCTCAAGCTTTCAGCTGTGAATTTTATCACAAAGCCTACCATGCATGTCCAGGTGATTATTATTCCTCCGTCTGGGATGAGTGTCTCTTCTTCAGAGTTTGTTGAGTCCGGTGCGGGACAGTACACAACTACCTATGACATTGAACCCGGCAAGGGAAGGGACATTGAAGTGAGGATTGCAGCCAACCAGGTTGGGGATTTTGATGTTACAGGCAGGGTAATTTATTATTTTGGAAATAATAAAAATGATGGAGAAGATAAAACGCTTGATCTCCCTATTCATGTAGAAGATTCAAACCCTGAACCATCTAACCCTGAACCATCCGCATCTGAGGATAAGTCCGTTACCATCCCTATTCCTGATATACCAGGATTTGGAGCGGCAAGCCTTGTAATGATATTGACAATGGTATTTCTTTTAAGAAAACTTAAATAAAAACAATCTACAGGAGTGCACGTGAGTTATTAATCAGTTCTGAAAAACTCCTGTATTTTCCGTATCAGTTCTGAAAAACTCCTGCATTTTCTTTTTTGAGGGAAATGGAGATTTTTGTACTTACGGTTTTCAATAATTTATCTCAGGATGAAAATTAACTTAAACGGGTAAAAGCCTATGAGTAATAATCAGACTAGAGCAAAAAGCAAGAAATACATTGACATGAAATTAAACGCTTCTTGATGGATAGTGCAGGAAAAGAGCAGGATCGATTGGAGTGCTTCCAGGGGAATTGCAGTTAAGGAGTACTTAACTGGCGTCGAGTCTGCTGAGTATGTATTATTTAGCATGAAAGTACGGAACAGAACTGGCTCTCAATGCTCCTTTTGATTTTCTGCTCCTTATCAAATTTAAGTCTTCTATGGCAATTCACTGATTAGTTTAGCAATGTTTCTTTTCTGTTGCATTTCCCATTGTTCCAGAAATGTGGATATGGTCATGAAGCTTTCTCAAGAAATCATCAACTTCGTTGCTGTGACTGCATGCGCAAACGACTTTAGCACTACACCACGTTGACTTTTGTATAGATTCTAAATCAGAACAAGCTGAATAGGGGAAATTCATTTCTGTCATCGAAGCATAAATTGCAAATGGAGCCTCTTGATTCAAGAATCTCTTATACGTTCTGGGGGAACGTTCCAAATAAGGTATGAGACCTTGAACACATTTTGAACACATTTTGTAATTATTTTGAAAATGAAATAATTTTAAAGGGGATTTCGGGGAAATGTCTGAGAACAAAAGTAAATACATACGCTGGTTTGATGAGACTTCGATTGAAGATGTTCCGCTTGTAGGCGGAAAAAATGCCTCTCTTGGAGAGATGTACAGGGAACTCACTCCAAAGGGAGTAAAGATCCCGAATGGTTTTTCAGTTACTGCTGAAGCTTACTGGCATGTCCTCAAAGCCGGAGGGATTCTGGAGAAACTCAAACAAACAATGGAAGGGCTTGACACCTCGGATGTGTCAGAACTTGCAAAAAGGGGAAAAGCTGCAAGGGACCTGATCCTTGAGGCAGGAATTCCGGATGACCTCTGGCAGGAAATTAAATCCGGGTATGACCACCTATGTGAGCAGTACGGAGAAAATACCGATGTAGCCGTGCGGAGTTCAGCAACGGCTGAAGACCTTCCAACTGCTTCATTTGCTGGCCAGCAGGAATCTTTCCTTAACATCAGGGGTTATCCCGCGCTTCGAGATGCCTGCGTACGCTGTATTGCCTCTCTTTTTACTGACAGGGCTATTTCCTATCGGGTAATAAATCATTTTGATCACTTTAAAGTGGCACTGTCAATAGGGATAATGAAAATGGTCAGGTCTGATCTGGCTTCCAGCGGAGTTATATTTACTCTTGATACGGAAACCGGTTCAGGGACGTAGTTTTCATTACAGGTTCTTACGGGCTTGGAGAAAATATCGTGCAGGGACAGGTCAATCCGGATGAGTTCTACGTTTTCAAGCCAACTTTCAGGGAAGGATATAAGCCGATTATTGAGAAGAATTTGGGGGATAAAGAAATTAAGATGATCTATGGGCAAGGCGGCTCCAAAACGTTTACCCGGAATGTAAACGTTCCTGAGGCTGATCGACGTCGCTTCTGTCTCAGTGACGAAGAAGTGCTTAAACTTGCATGGTACGCTATTACCATTGAAGATTATTACTCAAATAAATATAAGAAATCCATGCCCATGGATATCGAATGGGCAAAGGATGGAGCTACAGGTGAACTCTTTGTAGTGCAGGCAAGACCTGAGACTGTACAATCTCAGAAAAGCAGAGACATTCTGGAAACTTATGTGCTCGAAAGGAAATCTAATGTCCTTGCAAAAGGCAAGAGCATAGGAGACAAAATTGCTGCTGGAAAGGCACATGTAATTCCTAATGTTTCAGATCTGCCTTCTTTTAAACAGGGAGAGATTCTGATTACCGATTCCACAACTCCGGACTGGGAGCCTGTGATGAAAATAGCGGCTGCAATTGTTACGAACCAGGGAGGAAGAACATCCCATGCTGCAATTGTTAGCCGGGAACTGGGAATTCCGGCAGTTGTAGGGACAGTAAACGCAACAGAAGTTCTCAAAACAGGTAAGGAAATTACCGTAAGTTGTGCGGAAGGCGAAGATGGACTTGTGTATGATGGAATTCTTCCTTTCCACAAAGATACATTGAGCCTTAAAGACACAAGACGCCCTAAAACCGCAATTATGATGAACCTTGGGAATCCTGATGAGGCTTTTAGCTTTTCCATGATCCCAAACGATGGAATTGGGCTTGCAAGGCAGGAATTTATTATCTCAAACTATATCAAGATCCATCCAATGGCTCTAGTGCATCCTGAAAAGGTCAAAGATCCTAAAGTCCTTCAGGAAATCGAGGAACTTACCCAAAACTCCGATAACAAAGAAGAATATTTCGTAAATAAGCTTGCTCAGGGCGTCGGAACCATTGCTGCATCTTTTTATCCTAAAGACGTTGTAGTCCGCACAAGTGACTTCAAAAGCAATGAGTACGCAAGCCTGCTTGGGGGCAGCTACTTCGAGATAGAGGAAAGTAATCCAATGCTGGGTTTCAGGGGGGCTTCCAGGTACTTTAATGAGCGTTACAGGGAAGGTTTTGCCCTTGAGTGCAGAGCTCTGAAAAAAGTCAGGGAAGAGATGGGGCTTAAAAACCTCATTATTATGATTCCCTTCTGCAGAACTATTGAAGAAGCTCAAAAAGTAATTGCCGAAATGGAGAAAAACGGGCTAAAGCGAGGAGAAAATGAGTTGCAGATCTATGTTATGTGTGAAATTCCAAATAATGTCCTTCAAATTGACGAATTCAGCCAATATTTTGATGGCTTCTCCATAGGCTCAAATGACCTGACCCAGCTAACTCTCGGAGTTGATAGAGACTCGGAAATTCTTACTGCAGAATTCGATGAGCGGGACCCAGGTGTTATAAAAATAATGGCAATGTCCGTACAGGGGGCAAAGCAGAATGGAAGGCATAGCGGGATCTGCGGACAGGCACCCAGTGACTATCCCGAAATCGCAGAATTCCTGGTAAAACAGGGGATAGATTCTATTTCACTTAATCCGGATTCGGTTATGAAAGTCACCCTTAAAGTTCTGGAAACGGAAAAAGAAATGGAAAGTAAAAAAGAAGGGGAAAAATAACCAGTGTCCATTAAGGAAAATATCTGTCTAAAAAGTGTTGTGATCTACTTAGTTTTTACAACAGGTATTATTCAAAATAGGAAGTTACTCGAGCATGTAGACCTGTTGTAATATCACAACACGCATCAAAAACGCCTTTATTGATAGGACTTACGTAGTTGAATTGAAAAACAGCAAAGAGTATACTTTGTGGAGTTTCGTGGTATGACTCAGGCAAGAAGAACTCTTATGCTTATTATTCTTGATGGATGGGGTTACAGGGAAGCAAAAGAAGGAAACGCTGTCATGACAGCACGAACTCCAAACCTTGACTGGCTGGAAAAGGAGTATCCCTGGTGTTTATTAAAAGCCTCCGGAGAGGCTGTAGGCCTTCCGAAAGGCATGATGGGGAATTCGGAAGTTGGGCATCTGACTATAGGGGCAGGACGAATTGTAAATCAAGACCTTACCCGAATAAATAGTTCTATCAAGAATGGAGATTTTTTCAAAAATCCGGTTTTTCTGAATGCAATTTCAAATGTCAAAGCTAATGATTCCAGCCTGCACCTCATGGGCCTTGCTTCCTGCGGAGGTATTCACAGTTATATGCCTCACCTGCATTCCCTTCTCAAACTTGCACAGGAAAAGAATTTAAAAAAAGTATATATACATGCTTTTCTGGATGGAAGGGACGAACCTCCAAAAGCTGCTCTAGGAGATATAAAGAAACTGGACGCATTTTGTAAGGAGCACGGTAATGCTAAAATAGCAACCGTTTCAGGCCGTTACTACGCAATGGATAGAGATCAGCGATGGGACAGGATAAAACTTGCCTACGATGCCCTGATAAGAGGAATGGCTCCATATACAGCTCCAAATGCAGAAACTGCAGTTTCTAATGCCTATGCAAGAGGAGAAACTGACGAGTTTGTAAAACCCACTATAATTACTGATCAAGTCATTACTGACCAAATAATTACTGATCAAGCAGGAAAACCTGTGGCGACAGTACAGGATAATGATTCTGTGATCTTCTTCAATTTCCGGGCCGATAGGGCACGGCAGATAACCTGGGCTTTTGTAAAAGATGACTTTGACGGGTTTGTGAGAGAAAAACGCCCTGATGTTTACTTTGTCTGCATGACCCAGTACGACGAAACCCTTGATGTGCCCATTGCTTTTCCTCCAATAAAGCTGGAAAATGTACTTGGGGAAGTGCTGAGCAAGCATGGACTTATCCAGCTGCGCATAGCTGAAACTGAAAAATATGCCCATGTGACTTATTTCCTGAACGGCGGCGAAGAAAAGCGTTATAAGAATGAAGACCGCTGCCTTATTCCCTCGCCGAAAATCGCTACTTACGACCTTAAACCAGAAATGAGTGCATATGAGATTACGGATGAAGTTATCCGAAGAATCCAGTCAGAAAAGTATGATGTTATTGTCCTTAACTTTGCAAACATGGATATGGTCGGACATACCGGAATTTTTGAAGCTGCAGTAAAAGCGGTGGAAGCCGTGGATAAATGTATTGGCAGGATTGTTGAGGTTCTAAAAGAAAAAGGCGGTGTGGCACTTATCACTGCAGATCACGGAAATGCTGAGGAGATGATAGACCCAAAAACAGGAGAGCCTCATACTGCACATACCTCAAATCCGGTAAAATGCATTTACTTCGGAAGCAGTGAGATAAAAGCTCTCAGGAATGGAAAATTGTGTGATGTTGCACCGACGATTCTTGAGCTTCTTGGAATCCCTAAGCCGCAAGAGATGACAGGAAAGTCACTTTTGATAAAAAAGTGATCACTCATTGTAAAAAAGTGATTAAGAGTTGTATGAAAATTAGGTTTGATTCTGCAATTAATATGATTCTGCAATTAATATGATTCTGTAATTAATATGATTCTGCAATTAATATGATTCTGCAATTAGTATATGACTAATTGAGATAAGACTTATACATTTAAACTGAAGAACAGCAACATTAAACCATAAAAACATTAAAGAATAAATTAAAATTATTATATTAATTGTACTTAGTTTACCTTCGAGTGCGCAAATCTATGGGTTTTATGAAATCCTCGGTTGCTGAAATAAACTGGATTTATCCAGTTTTTCTCTTAAAAAAAGAGTTGAAGCTGATATTTTATTTTTAACAGTTGTCCTGTTATCTGTGGAATAGAGTATCATTAACCGAAGCCTTCACAGAGCTTCAATTACCCATCATTTCACGGCCGGATTTGTTTCTGCTGAAGAAGTATTTAATGTATAAAAGCTCCATGAGGCACGAACATTGGAAGTTAATACAAATTCCAAATTTAAAAACCATAGTTTGTTCAATTATTCCAGTGTAAGGAAATATATCACTCGAAGATTCGATATAGAGTCAGCAAAGATTAACTCGATTGCTATCCTGATTGGTCTTCTCACAGGGCTGGTAATAGGCATATATGACCGTGCCCTTCTGTATTTCAGCACTCTTTTCGGAATGCAACGCGGATTTTCAGTACACGAGTTCCCACCCTATTATATAATGTTCATGCCTGCTCTGGGAGGGCTGATAGTTGGGATGATATCGCATTTCCTGATGAAAAGGCGCTATGGGGTTGATGGGCTTATTGAGACAGTAGCCATTCGTGGAGCAAGGCTTAACCTTACAGATTCTCTTCTTGAAGTTTTTGCGTCAATAATTTCAATCAGCTCAGGAGGTTCACTGGGAAAAGAAGCACCAGGCATTGTAGGGGGTGCCTGGACAGGAGCTCTGGTGGGGCGAGTTCTGAAGAGTCCGGAAAAACGACTCCAGACTCTTCTAGGCTGTGGGGCTGCTGGAGGTATCGCAGCAGTATTCAGTGCCCCGCTTGCAGGTGTGGTTTTTGTCGTTGAAGTGATTTACGGAGAACTTGAAACAAGCACCTTTATTCCCATAGTTATTTCTTCAGTTTTCGCAACACTTGTATCAAACTCGATTATTGGAATTGAACTTCTCCAGATCCCTTCCTATACACTTGTCAGTCCATACCGAGAGTTAGGGCTTTACCTTGTTTTTGGGCTCCTTGCAGGCATAGTTTCAACAGTACTTATCCGAGCCCTTTACTACACAAAAGATCTGTTTTCGGGAATACCTGTTCATCCCATCTTTAAACCTGCTCTGGGAGGACTGGTAGTGGGCATGATTGGTCTTTTCTATCCCCGGGTTCTTGGGATGGGCTATGGTGTGATTACGGATGCTCTGAATAACCAGTTTACCTTCAAGCTTTTACTAATTCTGCTTATCCTCAAAATTATCGTCTTTTCTCTAAGCCTTGGATCAGGAGGCTTTGGCGGGACAATTATTCCATCTCTGTTTGTGGGGACAATGCTTGGAGGAGCTTTTGGGACTGTCGTAGATATGATATACCCTGGAATGACAGCAGGGCCGGGGGCTTATGCCCTTGTAGGTATGGGCGCAGTTTTTGCTGGGAGTACAAGAGCTCCTCTTACTGCTATTCTGATCCTTTTTGAGCTTACCAGGGATTACAATTTAATTCTCCCTCTCATGTTTGCCTGCGTTCTCAGTAATGTAATGTCAAGTGCTCTGTATCCTGAATCAATCTTTACGGAAGGGCTTCGCAGGAATGGTATCAAGATCCGAAAAGGCAGGGAAATAGACATCATGACCTCCATTCCTGTAAAAGCTGCAATGATCACAAGTGTCCAGACTGTTTCAGAGGATAAAAGTGTCGAAATCCTCGAGGCTCTCATGAAAGTGAGTCGTCATGTCGGTTTTCCTGTCGTTGATTCAAAAGGCAGACTTTCTGGAATTATAACACTCTCAGACCTCAGAAACAAGGTAAAGCCTGGAGAAGTTGGCAAAAAAATAGGAGAAATCGCCACCAGAGAAGTTGAAGTTGCCTACCCTGATGAAACTCTTGATATCGCCCTCAAACGCCTTGCATCAAAGCAGATAGGCAGGCTCCCTGTCGTTGATCGAGAGGATAAAACGAAACTTCTTGGAATCATCACTCGGAGTGATATCGTGAACGCATACAACAAGAAAGTTGTTGAAAAGTTCCGTAACACTGCCTGACCAGCAATACAGATATGAATCCAGGAGGCAAAAATCCGGATTTTGAAGTTGTCTCGTCAAGTTGTATCTTCAGTTCGTCAAACTCATCTGTTTTCTCTGGTAGATGGAGAATTTCAGTCTGGAAATAAGAGCCTATCCAAAGAGTGTGATCCAAAGAGTATGATCCAAAAGAATGTGATCCAAAGAGTGTTGTGACTTACAATATTTACAATTGGCAATATGTAAAATTGGAACGGATACTGATATTAATATCACTATAACCTTTAATATGTGATAAATCTTTAATATGTAATAAGTTAAAAAATCTCATCTTTTTGCGGTGGTAGGAGTGAGCAAAATTAAAAGGGAAAATGCTGCTGTTTATATCTTTTTTCTTATTCTCATAGTACTATTGGGACTAACTATAAAAACTTCAATTGATATGATAAAAGAAACTCAAACTCCTAAAGCGGGTGGTTTATATATCCAATTTGAAAATGGAACTACTGAGTCGGAAGTTGAAACCATCCTTGAAAATTGCAACATGACTGTTAACTATACTATAGATTACGATTCCGACGATATGTTAAAAAGGGACTACATAACCGTAGATCAAGATAAAAGAATGGATATAATGAATGAATTGAGGAAAGATGAAAATTTTACTTATCGTGACGAAATCAAAAAAGGAAATTATACCATAATTATGTTACCTGAAGAATTTATTCCAGATAAAAAATTACTTACAACACTGGAAAAAAATAATCTTCAATTGAAAAAGTCCATTCTTTGTTATATCCATCTTAGAGATGAATCAAAGTATTGGATTCCAGAAAAAGATGCAGTCAGAATAAAAAATGAGCTTGAAATGAATGAGAAAGTTTTGACCGTAAACTTTGACTACCTTGAATATTAAAGGACAATAGTGGTCTATTATCTCAAAGTTGCAAGCCACTGTTGAATTTTCATTTATAAGTTATTAAAACTTATCTGAAAAGAATCGTGACTGGTGACCGACTGCAATTTATAAGATATCATTATTAACTTTTCTGATAGGCTCTAACTAGAAGTATAGCAATCGTTTGCTCTTGTTCCAATTTTTACTCCCGTCACTTATTCTCCTTCATTTTTCTTCTTCCCTAAGTTCTTCCTTAAGTTTTAACTTTGTCCTGTAAAGTGCGAGTAAAAAACCGTATACTGCAGGGCCGATTACAAGCCCGGTAATTCCTATCACAAGAAGAGGTGCTCCAAATGCGATAATTGTAATTACCGGGTGCACGGAACCTTTCTCCTGAATTAATTTAGGCCTTAGGTAATAGTCCTGCAGTGTATTTAGAGCAAGACTGAATATCAGTATTTGTAAAGCTTTATTGTAGTCCTGAAGTAGAATGTAATATGCTGTCAGGGGAAGGTACACTCCAGGTAGTCCGACAAGAGGGTACATTGACAGAAGAAATACAAGTGAAGCCAGAACACCCGGATAAGGCACATCAAGCAGATACAGGCCAAGCAGGGCAATAAATCCTATTATCGCACTTGTGACAAAATGCTGTCTGAACAGGCTGGAATATATCACATCCAGCTCTTTTAAGAATAATTTAATCTCTTTTTCGTTTTTGTCAGGTACAAAGTTTAAAAGCTGATCGATTAACTTATTCCCGGTCAGTAAGAAATAATAAGAAAAGATAAGCGCTACTATAATAGCTACTATATAAAATGGCAACGTAGCTGTTAAAAAAATCACTAAAGATTTTGTTGGTGGGAAGTATGTCTCTGTTAAACTTAAAATAAACTGGTCAACCTGATTTGTGACCTCAGAAGAATTAAAATGTACATTTACTTCTATAACTTTTATTATTCTGCTTGTTATGTTTCTGGTGAGTGCCTGTAGATATTCAGGCGAGTTCAAAAGAGTTAAAACTTCATTGGCAACAACGTAAATTATCCTTATACCAATCAGGACAAAAACAGTTAACGCTAAAAGAACTGAAGCTGCAGCTGCTATCCTTCTGTACTTTATTCGGTGCTCTAAAAAGGAATATAAAGGAATAAGAAGGTACGCGATAAAAAAGCTAAAAAGTATCACGGAGAAAAAGGCTTTCGTTATATATATTGCAATGGCAATAACAAATATAGTAACCACTATTGTGAACTTATTGAAATTATCCCCGCTACCCATATAGTGTAATAAGAGTAGTTTGGGTGATAAGTTTTCTTACCATTTTATTTCTGACAATTCCTGACATCAGAGTTCTTGATATCTTTTTTTGTTTGCTTGCAGGTTCGTTTCAGATTTTAAAAGTTACTAAAGTAAAAGTTACTAAAGTAAATATTGGATAAAGTTAAATCCGGATGAGCTCAAACATAAAAATGAGCTCAAACATAAAAATGAGCTCAAACATAAAACTCAAACATAAAAGATACTTCAGTTAATTCCGATTATGGAACTAATTATGAAGGCTCCTGAGATATATGCTTCAAAGCGAGAACCAGGATGAAAGTCAAAATTGGGATTCACCGAAAAATATAAAATAAATAATATAATTATTTAAAATACGAAGGATATGGAAAAATACCACATCAGCTTCCATATTTCACTTTTCTTATGCTCTCACAGAATTTTAATCAGGAACATTAAAAGTTAATTCATTATTTTCTATAACGATGCCTTAAAAGTTTAATAGATAACAAATTCACCAGGTCACTAGATAAAAATACGAAAAGATTTATCATGAACAGGTACAAAAAATGGCTTGTAGCATCGCTGTTTATCAGTGTGGCATCAATTACGCTCGTTAACGTCCTGACTTTTAACTCAGATACCATCGAAGCTCTGAGAAAGATCAAAATAGAATATATTCTGACAGCCGGTCTTTTCCATATTATTTCATACTTTATCTGGGGAGCCAGGACTCGAGCTATGTGCAATGCACTGGGTTACAAGGTAAATTATCTTAAAATAGTAGAGATGATTCTCTCAGGTGTTTTTGTAGCTGGAGTTACTCCTTCTTCTGCAGGTGGAGAGCCTGTCAGGTTGAGTATGCTACATTTGAACAGAATTCCTCTTGGGAAAGCTACAGCCATAGTTATAGGAGAACGCCTGCTTGATGCTTTTCTCATCTTTTCTTCTCTACCTTTTGCTCTCTATATTATGAAAGATACGCTTCCAGGCTCTAGATTCAATATGGCATTGTTGATAGCCAGTCTCCTGGCACTTATAGCCCTGAGTTTTTTTATTTACGGATTATGGAAACCCGAAAAAGTAAAAAACATTATACGTAGGATTACAGGCAGAATTGCACCTCTTTTAGGGAAGCAGACGGATGCTTCAATTTCTCATTTAATGGAAAAGATAGATAGGGAAGTAGACTTTTTTCACGAAAGTATATGGATTTTTATTTCAGTAGGAAAAAAAGGGTTGTTATGGGGCATGTTTTTTACCTACCTCTTCTGGGCGGTTGAGTTTTTTCTGCTTGTCCTGATTCTAGCTGGCCTTTCACAAACGCCTTCGATAGTAACTGCCTTTGCAGCCCAGGTGCTCCTGGCAATAGTCATGGTCGTACCTGCAACTCCAGGAGCAAGCGGAGTTGCTGAATTAGGAGCAGCTTCCATATTTTCTGTTTTCATAAATGCATCCATTATTGGAGTTACAATTATCGCATGGAGAGCCCTAACATACTATATGAACCTTTTATTAGGAGGCCTCATAAGTCTGAAAGTAATTAAAGACATGGATCTGATTAAAAAATTGATAGGGGATTCTACAAAGCCTTAATGATTACCTGAAAATGAAAAAGATATTTGAGGTCAAAACTATTTGAGGTCAAAACTATTTGAGGTCAAAACTGTACTTATAAACTCTAAGCCAATTATTTCTACCCGGTTCCTTACAAATAGGACTGCGGCTAAGAGAACAAATGTTTTGGTCAGGCGTACACAGTTTTTCATGAGAAATGTGCACATAGTCTCAACCCTGATCATGCTCATATCTCAATCCCGATCTTGATTATGTCTTATTCCGGTCACGCTTATGTCTCAATCCCGATCATGCTCATATACAAGAAGCTTCCAGGAAAAGAAGCGTTTCTCTGAGTATTTTCATCTTTCCTTTGTCGCTATTCTTTTCCTGGACTATTCCTGACTGAAACCAGCTTGAAGATATCTCTTTTTCTAAATATGTACCGAACAAGAAGCCGATTGATTAATAAAATTTATCAATTTCGTGCTTTACATCCTCAATAGAGAACTTTTGCCTGACAAGAGGTTCTTTCTGAATCGTAGGTATTCCTTCTTCAAGCGTCTCCCGCTCATTTTTATAGAAGATGCCATTAGGAATCCTATCTCCCCATTCCAGAGACCTTTCAAATGCTTTTAAGCGGTTATATGGGTCATATTCTTCTTCGAGTTTATAGACCCTGTCTCGGTACCACCTGAAAGTGTTTATCTTGTTAAAGGTAACACAGGGCTGAAGGATATCAAGAAGGGAAAAACCTTTGTGTGATATGGCAGCCTTCATAAGCTCTTTCAGATAATTCTGATCTCCTGCAAAACCTCTGGCTACGAAACTGCAGTCCTGGGAAATTGCCAGGGCAAGTGGGTTCAATGGCTCTTCAAGGACACCATAAGGCTGGATTTTGGTGCGAGTTCCCTGAGCCGTGGTAGGAGAGGCCTGCCCTTTTGTCAGTCCGTAAATCTGGTTGTCGTGCACTAGCAGGGTAATATTCGGGTTACGACGAATTGCATGAAGGAAATGATTTCCGCCTTCTCCATAACAATCCCCATCTCCTGCAACTGCTATTACGTGCAAAGAGTGATTGGCAAGTTTTGCAGCCGTAGCTACGGGCAGGGTCCTTCCATGCAGCCCATTAAACGTATGGCATTTCATATAATGAGGCAGTTTTCCAGACTGTCCTATCCCGGAAACCATAAGCACTTCCCAGGGCTCAATACCAAGCTCTACAAGTGCCTCTTTGACAGTCGAAAGGATATTGAAATCTCCGCACCCCGGACACCAGGCAGGAACCTGTCCCTTATAATCTTCAGATGTAGGCATGCAATTCCTCCTTCAGATTTTCGATTGTAAAAGGCCTCCCATCATACCTGAGAATCTGATGGGAAAATTCAAACCCTGTTTCGGCTCTCATTAGTTTTGCAAACTGTCCGGTAGCACTGTTTTCTATACAGATGGTAAGATCAGCATTCTCAAGAAGCTCAATATAATCAAACTTATCCCGCTCCGGAAGAGGATAGACCTGGCTGAAGTGCATCATCGCAACCTTGTGATCTTTAGAAATAGCATCGACTACCTCTTTTATCACACCATAAGTAGAGCCACGTCCTACAAGCACGATTTTTGGAGAAGAGTCGCCATAAAGAAGCGGGGGTTCAATCTCCTTCTTTATAAGAGGCAGTTTCTTCAACATCCTTTTCTGGACCATTTTGATCCGGGTCTCGGAATCTTCTATGATGTGTCCTTCCTCGTCATGTTCATCGCTATCCGCTACAACGAGGTGTTTTCCGGCTTCTCCTGGGACTGCAAGAAGAGATATTCCTGTACTGGAATATTTAAAACGTTTATATACCTCAACACCTTCAAGGTCTTTTTCTCTCAGCCGATAATCATTGTAAATTATATTTTCAAGGTCGAATTTTTCATACGTCCATTCGGTATCCCCTAGATACTGGTCTGACTGGATAAACACAGGGATCTGGTACTTTTCCGCAAGTTCGAAAGCCCTGTTAGTGAGATAAAAAGCCTGTTTTGGGTCTCCCGGTTCAAAAATCACCCTTGGAAACTCTCCATGTGCTGCGTAAAGGACAAAAAGCAAATCTGCCTGTTCCGTGCGTGTAGGCAAACCTGTTGCAGGCCCTGGACGCTGCATTTCTGCAATAACGATAGGAGTTTCGGTCATACCTGCCAGAGAAAGGCCTTCTACCATCAGGGCAAATCCTCCACCCGACGTTCCGGTCATTGCTCTTACGCCTGCAAAAGAAGCTCCTATAGCCATATTAATGGCTGAAATCTCGTCTTCAACCTGTTCAACGACCAGGTTGTACTCTTCTGCTCTGGAAGCCATATAGTTTAGAATCCCTGTTGAAGGCGTCATAGGGTAACCGGAATAAAACTTACAGCCTGACATTAGGGCTCCCATTCCGATTGCGTGAACCCCGTCAATAAGCATGAGTTTTCTGTTTTCAGGTTCACGGATTTCGGGAGCTTCACAACGGGGACAATTTTTACGAGCATAATTATATCCTGCTTCTGCACAGGCTATATTTCCCTGGATTACTTCGTCCCCTTTTTTTTCGAAAGCTTTTCTTAGAACATTCCTGAAGGTTTCAAGCCCAAGATCAAGAATTCCAAGTGCTGCTCCGGTAGCTACAGTATTTGCCATCACACTTTTTTTCCCTACATCAAGAGCTATTTTTTTGAACGGGATATCTATGAACTCAGGCTCTTCAAATTTCTTTTTGGTAATTTCGGAATCATAAAGAATAAATCCTTCATCACGTACGCTTTTTCTATGCATTTCTATAGTGTCCAGGTCAAGAGCCAGGAGGATATCGATCATATCTCTTGAGGCAGAGATCTCCTTTTCAGAAAAGCGAATTTGATAAAAATTGTGCCCACCACGTACCCTGGACATATAATCCTGGTGAGTAAACACGTGAAATCCTATCTTGGAAAAGACCTGTGCAAGAGCTCCACCTATAGTCTGCAGTCCCTGTCCGGCCTCTCCCCCTACTCGAAGTGTGTATTCCAGAAACTTTTCCCCCAAATATTTTTTATTTTTTAATTTTGGTTCGAATGTTCGAATAAGTTCAAGTTACTAATACGAATTCTAATACAAAACTTGTTTGAGCAGTTTTACAATGATTGCAGCAAAACAGAGATTCGTTACCAACTTCCTTTTTTATGTCGTTATTAACTCTGTTTAACTGCCTTCTCTTTTCAGCTCCCTGAATAATAGTTATTATTCAGTATTAAATATTCTTGCAACTTGACTATTTTCGAAAAGAATACGCCTTTAAAGTAGTATCAAAATTGACAGAAGGCTTAGATACAACATTGTTTTCTCGAATGTTGACCACCCGAGGGCTAAAATCAAAATTGACAGAAGGCTTAGATACAACCAAGGTTAACGGCTGGTTCCCTGGTCAGTAGGTGAATGACTGGTTCCCTTAACAGTTAGGAAGGCATGAGGTCTATGTTCTTACAGAATCCGCCTGGATACTCCGGTATTATAATATCTATTGTGATTTTTCAACATGCATTACTGACTTTTCGGATAGGCTCTCAGGGATGAGAACCTATCCATCTCATATGCCTTCTGTCAATTTCCGTGTAGATAACACGAACTATTTTCGATGATAAAAAAGATAGTTTTTAGGTGTAAGAGTCGCGCAGCACTTTATTGATTCTGAAAGAATTGTCAAATTTCTGTTTAAAACTCATCTGAAAAAACTCTATCCACGCCCGCATGCTCACGAAGGGAGCAGATATCGGGCGGTCGCTGGCAAAGAAGAAGAAAAGAAAAGTCGGCTATTTATAAAAATTACGAATATGTTTTTGGAGTATCTGCTTTTCTATTTTCATGGTCTTTCGATTTCAACATCCTTCATAACGTTTAGCCTTTGTTCCTTCCTCTGTTATGGTTTAAAAGCTCACATCTCTTATTCTGATTTGCTCTCGCCGCCAGTTCAGCTGCATTGTTATGCAGCGGAACCTCTGGCAAAATCAGTACCTTTAACAGCAATTTACTGGTTAGTTTTATCACGGGTTCGAAGAACCAAAATAAGCAAAACTTAATGCCCAGGATGATGAGGAGATCCATAGTCAAAAAAGATAGGGTAAAGTCTCAGTTTTTGTGTCTATTATTTCATTCGAATATCCCGCTAACTTGCTGTGGGGATGGAAAACTTCCCCGATGACCGTTGATGAGAACTAATTTCTCAATTCCATTTCCGGTTATTAACTTCTGCTCAAACTAAATTGTTTAGAGTTATTGTCTACTTTAACGGATTTGGAGTGCTTTAATGGATTTGGAGTGCTTTAATGGAATTTGAAGTGCTTTAATGGAATTTGGAGTGCTTTGATAGAATTTGGAGTGCTTTAACGGAATTTGGAGCGGTGGCGCGAACATACTCCGTTGCTTGCAGCGAGGTGTGCCAGCGCAACTTTGATTGAGAAAATGCTCAGATGTTCATTTTGCTCTTTATTTTTCTTAACCTTTCTTTCCCAATCTCAACAATTTCCATCAGTTCCTGATACTCACTCAAGGAAATCAAGTTTTCTGGACAGAGAGTGTGTATGCTATTTCCACCAGAATACAGAAGAACACCATTCCAGGCTGCAAAGTGAGGTCCTGAAAGATACTCACAGGGCAGCTCCCACCTTGGGTCCACGTTTTCAAAACTTTCAAAGCGGTAGAAAATAGTGTCGTTTTTCAAGACTTTTGTAAATTTTAAAAGTACATCAACCATGCTTTCATCCAATCTGCAGCTAACCAACTATGAAAAAGAATTGAAAATAATTTTGCCGTTTTTACGGCAATTTTTAAGGGATTTGTTAACCTTACCAGGGAAAACATTTAAAGCATGAGTTCTGTTACTTTTTCCCCTTTTGCGCTGGTAACGGTTACGGATATATCCTTGAATTTAGGTACCCCTGTACCTCCGGTTTCGTCTGAGATCAGCATGTTGGACCAGGGGCTTTTGGGCATATATGCGATGCCTTTGTGAGGAGTTTCGTATCCAGATTCCATAGCTTTTACCACAACTCTTCCAAAGGAATTTTTTAAAATGACTGTCTCGCCTTTTTTCACGTCCAACTGTTTGAGATCTGCATGGTCCAGCTTTATTATCGCAGATAGGTCTTTGTATTCGTCCCCAAAGCGGTTTTCGAGCATAGCCTTATCCTGAAAGATGTCCCTGTAAGTTATGACTTTGACTTTTATTTCGGGAGCTGTAAGAAAAGATCCGAAATCCATCAGAGTGCCTCCATTATTTTCTTGAGAATTACTTCCTCAGACGGGTGATTAGTCTCAATTACAGGCTCAAAGCTCACTTTAACTCTATCCATGCGTGTGGAACTTCCACCTGCCTCTACCCCATTTATTGCGGTATTGATGTAGACCTTTGAGTGCTTTGAAGTCAGGGTTTCGCAATGGTTCATCGAGATAACAGGAATCTCCAGCATGTTCTTTGCAATAGACCCTGGAAGGAATAAAAGCGGGTCCGAACCTATTATAAGAGCTGCATCCACAGTTTTTGCTTTAAGAGACTCAACTACTGAGTACTTGGGCCCATGTTTTGCAGTCCCATTTTCGAACTTTACACTGTTCACGTATCCAGTTTCTGCAAAGAGGTTTTCATTAAAGCCCATTGTATTAGAGCTGCTTACCATTGGTATGAGATGGAAATTTGCTTTCTCATTCAGGATTTTCATAAGCTTGAAAAGAGGTTCAAGGTTTTCAAGCGAGTAAATAAGCCCGCGTCCTACAAAAATTACTCCGAACTTTGCTCCTTTAAGGATGTTTGCCAGCTCAAGGATTTTTTTAGGCGGGTAATTGTAGGAGGTTTTGGGAAGCTTTCCCGAAAGTCCTGAAATCATGGCATTGATAAATTCTGCATCTCCTTTTGGAGGAATCTGGAAGAAATAGTTCCCACAGATCTTTGCGGTATGTGACTTCCGGACATCGATTGCTATGGCTGTCCTTTCTTCTTCCCATCCCCTCTGCTTTTCCATTCCTCTGGGGAAGTAGGAATACTTCGAAAGAAGGCGAGGATGAGAGTCCGATGGATCTGTTCCCCAGTATATAATAACATCAGCTTTATTCCTTACATCATCAAGAGTACAGGTCTTAAGCTTATCCTGAATGAGAGCCTCAGCTAGAGGACCCAGGCAGAACGAAGATGTATCATCAAGAGTAGCGTTGATTTTCTTTGCAAGCTCAATTGCTATTTTTTGGGTTTCACTGGTAGAAGTCCCAAGCCCGAAGATCAGAGGATTTCTGGCGTTTTTAAGGATCGATGCAGCCTCACTGATAGCAGTAGCTTCATCTACAGACTTATTATCAATCAGAAACTCTGCTTCGCCCCTTTTTGCTTCCTTCATATGGGCGACTCCTACTCTGCAGGCTGTATAAACTTTATTCACAATGTTATTTTCGGACTCAACCTCAATATCGTCACAGAGGAGTCCACAGCCTGTGCATACATGATAGTTTTTCTCCATATCCGCTTCCTCACACAAACTCGATTGCCTCTACAGGGCAGGTTACTATACAGCCATTACATAGAATTTTGTTTTTTCCGAAGCGGCGGCATTCCCCTAAGTTCTGTGCTTTTACAATGCCGTCTTCTACGGCCAGGACTAATTTATTAGGATTCGTAGGGGCTTTTCCCGAGCCTATTCCGTGTGGATCATTAGCTACATTAGGAGGACAGGCAACCACACAGTTTCCACAGCCAAAACATAAGTCTTCATGCACTATAAGCCCGGTTTCAGTTGCGCTTTCAGAAGGTTTGAAGAGTTCACTTATCTTTTCATAGCTTTCTCTATACTTTGTTTCATCTTTAAGAGGCGGGCAATCCTCGGGTGTGAGCTCGTGGGCCATGAGAGCTACTGCAAACGCCATACAAGAGGTTTTTCCGCACTTTTTGCAGTTAGTCTTTGGAAGCATCTGATAGAGTTCCATTGCATTTGTCATTACAGGTCACCCTTGAGTCAAATTTTTATGTCAGTTTTTCATTAAAGAGTATGAAGGTTAAGAAGTATAATTAAAAAGCAAGATTAAGCGTGTCACATTAAGCGTGTCACATTAAGCGTGTCACTGAAAACGTATGTTATATAACCTTTAATTAAATATATCTAAGTAATCTTCCTTAAACTCTCGCTTTTTTGTTTTCAGTGTTACTTTTAAATTGCAGTAAAGATTTTTATCAAAATTTATACACTGTTTTATTCAAGCCTTTACGCCATTTTATCACGCCATGTAGGCCATTGGTCAAACTTTCTCCCGGAAAAATTGAGTTCAAACTTTTTTTCAAAGAGGTTGTAGTCAAACCTTTTTTAAGAAGGAGTGCGATCACACCACTGCTAAGGGTTTTCGATAAAACCTTTTGAGAAAAGGTTTTTGCTCAAGTCTTTTTTGAAAAAGGCTGCGGACAAGCCTTAATATTTTGATGCTCTCAGGTACATAGTCTTTTGTTTCCGGGCCTTTCAGGTCA
Organism: Methanobacteriota archaeon; assembly: GCA_023399215.1. Lineage (GTDB taxonomy): Archaea > Halobacteriota > Methanosarcinia > Methanosarcinales > Methanosarcinaceae > Methanosarcina. The sequence continues at coordinate 41,300 of JAEWQJ010000047.1, read as the reverse complement.
GAAGATCTTACAAATTAACTTCCCTTATCTTCGAAAATAGACCAATAAAGCCTCTTTGCAGGCAAACCGAATCCACTGAGCTCAATTAATTCGCTTTGAAGAAAAGTTCGCAGTGGCAGTTTCCGTCCCTTTCAACTTCTTCTTTATGATAAATGCAGGGACATACAATCTTTCTATCTTCTTTTTCATCTCCGGTAACTATTCTGCAGGGACAGTAGCGCCTTCCGAATTTCTCAAGCTTAACTGTAAGTCCATCAAGCACATAATCAAGAGCTTCTTTATCCGGATTAAGCCTGTACCCTGCTTTTTCTGCATATTTCTGAGTCCATTCATACATTTTCTGTTTTAATTCATTATGATCAGTCATACAAAGAGCTCCTTCGCTTTAAATTGAAGCAATCCTGAACCTTGATGAGAATAATATGTAAGTCATGTGTTAATCATGTGTAAATAATATGTGAATAATATGTGAAACTATGTGAGCTGTTTATAAAATGGGAATATTAGGAAGTATACTAGAATAAAGTATACTGAGACAAGTATACTGAGACTTTTAAGTTTTACGAAACACTTGTGAGAATAACCTGAGTATTTAGCGTCACCTTCACCTGTAAGGTTATTAATATATATTTTTGTTTAAGGCTATTTATAGAAATACCTTGTCCTGCAGAAATTAAGTGATTCAGCGCAGTATAGCCAGTTTTATCTCACTCATGCTCACATAATCAATTTTATCTCACTTATCTCACTCACGTCCATGTAATCAATTTTATCTCACTTACGCTCATACAACCAGTTTTTCTCACTCATGTTCATATAATCAATTTTATCTCACTTAGCGTCCAGTAAAACCGATTTCATCCCATTAGCGCCCCTATCATCAATTTACCATTATGGCTTTTCTTGAGTTGTCAAGTTGAAGCTGGTCTATCGATTACGCATTAAGTTCTCAAACTATAAATCAATTAGTAAAACTTCGGTAATAAGGTAAAGCTAACGATGTTAAGGCTTTTGTCTGTTATCTGGCAACTATCAGTCAAACTGCGGATAAGTCAAAACGGAGTTAAAATTCTAAAGCTAGGCTATAAAATTAACCTCTGGTTAATTAATTATTTTGGAGTGAACAAGAAAGTTAATATACCAATAAATATAAATTTTAATATATAAATAAACTGTTATGTTTTATCACGTAACTAAATTATTAAACTCTATCATTAACTAAACTGTTAAACTCTGTTGTATAAATAAAAACCAATTTACAAAACCCAGTTAACGAAAGTCCACTAATATAACTGACATAAACTAACTAATTAAAGAACCAAAGGAAGCTAGCTAATGAAAGCTAACTAACAAAAACCAGATTAAAACCAGATTAAAACCATATAAAAAAACTAGATCAAAAGCTAGCTAATGAAAGCTAACTAACAAAAACCAGATTAAAGCCAGATTAAAACCATATAAAAAACTAGATAAAAAACTAGCTAACAAAAAAAATTAATGAAACCTGGCATTTGGAGATACTGGAAATAATCTGAGTTTTAAAATATTTAATCAATTTCAGTAAATTTAGAAAAAAGCCTTATAAAATAAAGGTTTTGATTTTGTACAAAACACCTATATTTTTATTTAGTTCTAAAGATAATGTATAGCGATATATAAAAGTAACTGACTTTTGTCTGGGTGCCTAATTCACAACTGAGTAACAAATTAATTGATAAGTAATAACTTAACTGGTATTAGCAAATTCATGAACTTGAAATGATAAAATCCCTCTCAGTTCAAAAAAGTCTTTGTTGATCAGCTGTACCAACCTGACTTTTCTGTATGGTAATATGTCCTGGATACACGGTTCTGAATTATGGTCCAGAAATTCTCAGAAATTATAACTTTCAAGTTATATGTAAAACATGTTAAAAACGGATCACAATGTAATCGTTAACATTCAACATAAAACACAGGTATATGGAGTCACCAATTATGCGAATCGGAGTCTACATTTGCCACTGCGGGTTAAATATTGCTGGAGTTATAGATGTATTAGCTCTGCAGGAAATGGCGGCTAAACTGGAAGATGTGGTGCTCGCCCGGGAAGTACAGTTTCTATGTTCCGATTCCGGACAGGAAGGCATCATTAAGGATATAAAAGAAAATAAAATCGACAGGGTTGTAATAGCTGCCTGCTCCCCAAGGCTGCATGAAAAGACCTTCAGGCATGTAATGGAAAAAGCCGGGCTTAACCCTTATCTTATGGAAATAGTAAATATAAGGGAGCAGTGCTCCTGGGTGCACGCCGATGACCCCCAGATGGCGACCCAGAAGGCTTTTGACCTTATAAGGATGGGAGTTGCAAAGGCAAAATTCCTCAAGGAGCTGAGTGCAACAAGTTCCAAAGCCAGCAGGAACGTTCTTATTATAGGAGGAGGAGTCGCAGGAATCGAAGCAGCCCTGAACCTTGCTGAAGCCGGCTTTCCAGTCACAATGGTAGAAAAAGAGTCCACAATCGGAGGCAAAATGGCTCTGATGAATGAGGTCTTTCCTACAAATGACTGCTCCATCTGTGTGCTTGCCCCTAAAATGACAGAAGTTCAGAACCATCCGAATATTACCCTTTACACATATTCCGAAGTTACTGATATTTCCGGGTCCGTCGGCAAATTCCATGTAAAAGTCACACGCAAGCCAAGGTTCATACTTGAAGACAAATGCAAAGGTTGTGTTGACCTCTGCTCTGCGGTTTGCCCAGTAGAAATCGAGAACCCTATGAATTATGGGGTCGGAAAGACCAGAGCCATATATATGCCAATCCCCCAGTCCGTTCCTCAGGTAGTGCTTATAGACCCTGACCACTGTGTAGGCTGCGGGCTATGTTTACAGGCCTGCCCTGCCGATGCTGTGGATTACGAGCAAAAACCTGAAGAGATTGAGTTTGAAGCCGGAGCAGTTATTGTTTCAACAGGTTATCAGCTCTTTGATGCATCACGGAAAAAGGAGTACGGATTTGGGAAATATCCTGATGTTATAACAAATATGCAGCTTGAGCGTATGCTTAACTCTGCAGGGCCTACAGGCGGAAGAGTCATAGTGCCTTCCACAGGCAAACCACCAAAAAGCGTTTCGTTCATTCAATGTGTCGGGTCAAGAGATAAAACCGTTGGCAATGAATACTGCTCAAGGGTTTGCTGCATGGCCGCACTTAAGAATTCCCAGATGGTTAAGGAACGTTATCCTGATACTGAGATCACAATTCACTACATTGACATCAGGGCTGCAGGGGAGATGTATGAGGAATACTATACAAGGACGCAGTCTATGGGCGTTGATTTTATTCGGGGAAAAGTTGCCGAAATTTACGCAGGCGAAGACAGCAGGCCTGTACTCCGTTATGAAAATACCCTGGAATCCCGGATCGAAGAAGAGGCCTGTGATCTTGTCGTGCTTTCAACGGGCTATGAGCCCAGCAAGTCAGCAGAAGGCATAGGCCGGATGCTAAATCTCGCCCGGCGGCCTGACAGGTTCTTTGCAAGTGCCCACCCGAAAATGCGCCCTGTAGATGCTCCGGTCAGCGGAGTTTTCCTTGCAGGCTGCGCCTCAGGACCTAAAGAGATCCAGGTTTCGATTGCCCAGGGAAGTGCATGTGCATCCAAGGTTATGCAGCTCCTCGGGACAGGAGAGCTTGAAGCCGATCCCATGGGAGCCCATGTTGATCCAGAAAAGTGCATTGGGTGCCGGACCTGTCTTGATGTCTGTAAATTCGGGAAGATCAAGATCGAAAATAAAAAAGCTGTTGTAGACGAGGTTTCATGTTACGGCTGCGGAGACTGCAGTGCTGCATGCCCTGCAGGGGCAATCCAGATGCGGAACTTCGAAAACGAACAGATTTTTGCTCAGGTTCGGGCTGCAACTGCGCACAGGTCCCAGAGTCCGTTCGTTGTGGCTTTCCTCTGCAACTGGTGCAGTTACGCCTGTGCAGACCTGACCGGGATGTCAAGGCTCCATTACCCGACAAACATCAGGGTTATCCGTACTATGTGCTCGGCAAGGGTAAATCCGGAATTCGTGCTTGAAGCCTTAAAAGGCGGAGCCGACGGAGTGCTTGTTGCGGGCTGCAGAATGGACGAGTGTCACTACATCCATGGGAACTTTGACGCAAAACAGAGGATGGATGTCTTAAAGGAAGTTATAAAGGAAATCGGACTTGACCCCAGACGGCTAAGGACCCTCTGGATCTCGGCTGCCGAAGGAGAACGTTTCTCAAACACAATTACCGAATTTGTAAAGGAACTTGAGGAAATCGGACCCATAGGAACCGAACTCAAGCTTGGAGAACCCGAAGCCGAACCTGAGGAGGTGGCATAATGAGCGAGGAGCACACTGAGCGGGAAGCTCACATCTGCAGAGGCTGCTGCGGGGTCGAAGAAAACGAAGTTATGGAACCTGAAGCCACTGAGCCCGAGGATTTTGAAGCCGAGGATCTCGAAGCTGAAGCTCCAGAGGCTGCTGAAGATGAAGCCCAGGAAAAGATCACGGTTACGACTAGCATGGACCTTCAGGGCTCCCATTTTATTTATACACAGACAACCGAGAAATCTATCAAAACTCTGGATTATGATTACAAGCGCTGCAATGGCTGTGGAATCTGTGCAGAAATTTGCCCAACAAAAGCGCTTGAAATGGGGCCTCTTCATGAGATTGCAACCGGGCTTGATGCGCCTGCGGTGATGATGGACCTTGAGAAATGTACCTTCTGCAGGATGTGCTCAAACCTCTGCCCTGTGCATGCTATAACCTTTGAGGCTGTAGGTGAAGTTCCTGATGAGAAACGGTATCCGAAGTACGATGCCTTTGTTAAGATTAACGAAAAATGTCTCCCCTGCGCTCTCTGTGAGGGAGCCTGCCCTCAGGATGCGATCGAAGTTGAGTTTACTTTTCCGAAAAAAGAAGAGATTGCGCCTTTAAAGGAAGGGGCAGAAGGAGAGATCGAAATTGACACTGAAAAGTGCAATTTCTGTGGAATCTGTGCCCGGTTCTGTGAAGCTTTCATCCTTCTCGAGCGTGAACCCACACCTGATAATCCCGTGCCTTTCGAGCAGATCCTTGTGGACGAGGATAAATGCGATTATTGTGTACTCTGTCAGGACATCTGCCCTGAAGAAGCAATAAAGGTTAAAGGGGAACGCCCATGCGAGGCTCCGAAAGTTGAGGGGAATGTTAAGATAGACGAGCTGAAGTGTACACAGTGCGCCCGCTGCAAGACCGTCTGTCCGTATGAAGCCGTAGATTTGCAAAAACCCATGGAAGGAGGACTGGCCCTTATTGAGACAAACCTGAAGGAATGCGATCCTCAGGGCTGCCGCGGTTGTTTCAATGTCTGTCCTTCCAAGCTCTGGTATGTGCCTACAGATCCTGAAGACCCGAGAAAAATTGCTTTTAAGGAGGATTTCTGTACCTATTGTGGAGCCTGTGTGAAAGCATGTCATTTAGATGCCATTAAAGTGGACAGGACCGATGTCCACCACACCGAAATTCCTGATGCACCCTGGGCTACCCAGTGGAAGGATGCAATCGAGTCCCTGAAAACTGGAGTAAGGAGAGGAGTCGACCGTGCAGTATCCAGGGAAACCGAGACCTTTAAAGCCCAGAAGTTCATGGGCATAACACCCCCCGGAGTTGACGAGGAAATGCTTGCAGCCGTGCAGGCAAAGCTTGAGGCTTTAATGCCAGCCCTCAGGAGTGCTAAGGTCAGAAAACTCTGGGAAACTGACTCCCCGGAAAATGCAGCTACAGCTGTGAAAAAGAAAATTAAAAGTTAAAAAGTGAACGTTGAAGGAAGTAAAAGTGAGAATGAAAATGAATTCTCACTTTACTATTAAATCATTTTTACTTATTGGAAAAGACCTTAACAGAAAAACCTAATATATTAACCAAGCATATTATTTAAGGTCTGCTTAGTCAGAATTTATAAACTTATGATCCTAAAAACAGTACCTGAAAACAGTACCTACTTTTTAAAATAAAACAGTTCTGAGAATGAAATTGGTGATAAACATGCCAGAGAATGTGAACTTAAAAATCGGAGAAGCTGCAGGAGTGTTGTATCATAAACTAGAGGAAGGTGAATGCAGTTTGAACCAGGTAAAGATTCATCTAAGTGACAATGGCTTTGATTCTCAAATGGCTTTGATGTCTATTGGCTGGCTTGCTAGAGAAGACAAGATAAGCGTTGATAAAGAATCCAATCGTTGGTATGTACGATTGAAATAACCCTTTTTGAATCTTTTTGAATATTTGGATGATATACTCGTTTTACATCAAAATTTATTCTCCATTATACTTCTATTAGCTTGCTTTTCCTTCAATACTTACTTTTTTCCCTTACAACCATAACAGGGACTTTTGAATGCCGTACAACATTTACGGCAACGCTGCCTAAAAGCAGTCGATCAATTCCTGTTCTGCCAAGAGTACCCATAATAACAATATCCATTTTTTCTTCTTCGGCGTACCGGATCAGCTCAGAGGCAGGATGACCTTCAAGCAGGACACACTTGACATTAACATTTTCCATCTCTCCGATCCCTTTTACATAATTAACGGCGTCAGATCCGTCTTTTCTCAAAGCCTCACGCATTCTCTCCCAGTTAAAATCCACAGCCATCGAAGAAAAATACTCCGTGGATACCACATAAACTGCGTAAACCGTCCCTCCGCTTAACCTGGCAAGTTCTATCCCTTTATTGGCAGCAAGCCTTGAGCAAACCGAGCCGTCAGTTGCAATCATTATTTTGTTAAAAGTAACGTTCTCTATGCAAAATCCCCCATTTATTCATTCACTTGCAAGAAATATAATAGCATCGGGTTTCATGAAGTGAAGATGCAAGATACCTGGTAAGATTTCTACATACATGCGAACTTACACGTGAACTAGAGCAAAATTAACAGTTCATTAATTTTGTTTGATCCCAAATTATTTTCCTTTTTTAGTTCTCTATTGCAGTTATTCTCGTATATATATGTGGTCTACTGTTTTGCCCCAACTTCGTATATGTTTTTCTTATATGACCATCCTACTATATGAGTATCCTACAGTTCCAAAACGAATTGAAGTTTACTTAATGTTTAAATTTTAAGTAGCCTGCTGTTGTATTATTATTATTATTATTATTATTATTATTATTATTATTATTATTATTATTATTATTATTATGTATTGGACTTCCAACTGGTTTTGAGTCTGAAAAAATATTTCAGGACGCAACAGTAGTTCACTAATTTTTACTTTCTCTTAAACAGTGCCTTCCAATATTCATAAAACAATGACAATGCTGCCATATCTCTTTTATCACCCAAATCTGGATACAAATGTAGCTTGCAAAGCTGTTGCACCCTTGATACAGCAAAATTTTGTTGATGTAGTTGATTTTCGAATATTTTACTCTTTAATATCATAAATCACGCATTTAATATCATGAATCATGCGTTTATTTACTACCATGTTACGGTTAAGAAATATACCAGTTTAGACTCAACATAGTTCAATCTCATATGGTCTTATATGAGTATAAATTGCGTTCTTTTATTTTTTATATACATAGCTGAATATAGTCGGACAATCTGTTTATATATGAGTTTTCTGGACAAATCATCCGACAATCTAAGATTCTGAAATAATTAATGATTCGAAAAAAGTATGAAAAACGGATAGTTTAATGATCTGGTGAAAACGTTTGTGGTTTATATATAATGTATGAGTAATAATTTATGGAGTTCAAAAGTACTTTCCAGGTAACCCGAACTCCATAAAGTGTACCCTAAGAGGCAGTGATTATGTTAGCTGTGCGAATATTTAAGCTTGCCTGATTCTGCCTCCTGGGGTAATAAGGAGGATAAATATGAATCGTAATAAAAGATCTTCAATGTAAATTTTTCAAAATCGCAAAGGATAATCATCACTATATCCACGTAATCTAAGCAACAGATAACTAAAACATATCATCACTCGCGGTGTGATATAAACGAGTAATATTAAAAAGGAAATTGCTGCATTAATTGTTTTAATAAGTCTCTTACTCTTATGGATACTATTTACACAAGCTTCAATTAATACTACTCCAATTAATACATCTACTCCAATTAATACGTCTACTCCAATTAATACATCTACTCCAATTAATACGTCTACTCCAATTAATACGTCTACTCCAATTAATACGTCTACTCCAGATCCTGAATCGCAAGTGGCTGGTATGGCTATTCAATTTAAAAATGGAACTTCTGAGTCCGAAGTAAAATCCATTCTTCAAGACTATAATATGACTCGGAATTATAGAATTACGTTTGACACTAATCATTATCCGGAATATTACATAATGGTGGATAAGGATAAAATAAAGGATATAAAAGAAGTTGAGAATAAGATAACTTGGAATGCTTCTACCATAATAAGAGGAAATTATTATATAATGAAGGTACCTGAAAAAGCTATCCACTATAAAAGTTTTCTTGAGGCACTGGATAAACATGATATTCAATTGGAAAGGTTTGTTTGGTGCGATATTCGTTTTCTTTATAGTGATGGACCTCTTACATATTGGATTCCGAAAGAAGATGCAATAAGAGTAAAAAATGAACTTGAAAAAAATGAAAATATCTTTACTGTACAATTTGATTACCTTTATCCCCCATGTGCTCCCATAACCGAAGAGCCTGCCGGAAAATTAGTTTGACTGTTTTGTCCTAAAATTATTTCGTCCTATACTCATTTGTTTTATCCTGAAATTGACTAAATTAATAAATTCAGAAAAATATCCTAAGCAAATTACTGATAGTGTCTGTTATGAAAGACAAAAACTGTCTGGGAATAAAAGATGGAAAGTAAAATTAGATCAATAATAACAATTGGAACTTTTCCGATTCCACTCCCGGTTGTATCACTGTCTAATAAAGCATGCATAGGACAGACTCTCATAAAAGTTTTGGGAATAACTGCACTTGTGATTTTAATATTGGCTGGTGTAGCAGGTGCAGCTCCATTTGCATATGTGACAAATCTGGGAGATTATAATCTGAGAGGTTATTATTACGATACGAATTATAATGGTACTCTCCCGACTCCTAATGTCGCTGTAATTGACACAGCAACTAACAATGTTACAGCCAGAGTGCCTCTCGGCGATGGGTGGCCTGTAGGAGTTGCAGTCAGCCCTGCAGGAACAAAGGTATATGTGGTGGACTCACCTATGGACGTCTCCAATGTTTATGTAATTGACACAGCCACAAATATGGTTAGTGCCAAAGTGAATATCGGAAGTAGCTATCCTTCGGAAATTACAGTTAACCCTGCAGGAACAAGAATTTATGTGACGAAACAGCATGATTACACCGATATCTCTGTAATTAACACAGCGACAAACACCTTAATGGCACCGATTATTGTGGGGCCGAGTACTTACAATGTTGCATTTACACCGGATGGAAAAAAAATCTATGCTGCAAACAGTCGAAACAACACTATTTATGTAATTGATGCGGCTACAAACAAAGTTACAGCCAATGTATCTGTAGGAGACAGTCCTTATGAAGTTCTAGTCACACCGGACGGAAAAAAGGTATACGTACCTAACTATAACAGCAGCACTGTGTCTGTAATTGATACAGCCACTGATAATGTTACAGCGACCGTGCCTGTAGGAGACTCGCCTCATCGTGTTGCAGTTACTTCTGATGGAAATAAAGTATATGTAGCTAACAACAATACTGTCTCTGTAATTGATACAGCCACGGATACTGTAATAGCCACCGTGCCTGTAGGAACTTTTTCTCGTGAAATTGTAATCAGTCCAGATGGAAGTAAGGTATATTTAGGAAACTTTTACAATAAAAGTGTCACTGTAATTAATACAAAAACAAACACCGTCACAGCCAAAGTGCCTGTAGGAGAATGGCCCATGGGAATTGCAGTCACACCGGACGGAAAAAAGGTATATGTGGCAAACGCTGACAGTGACAATGTCTCTGTAATTGACACAACCACAAATAACGTTACAGCTACTGTGAATGCAGGAATCTATCCTACCGGAGTTATAATTGTGCCTTTTATGGATTCTAATATGACTGCACAAAGCACAAAAGCAATCTCCAATGCAACTGAAGATACAGAAGTTGAAGAAAATGCTGTCGAACTCAATAAGTCAAAAAATAATAGTTACAATGATACTAACAATTCCGAATCTAATAATAGTAGTAGCTCAAATGAAAATAAACCGAGCAAAAATAACTCCACTCCAGGATTCGGATTATTGGAAAGCTTGATCTGTCTTTATGGAGGATGGAACCTTAGGAAGAAGTAATGGATTTGGATAACCAGACTGCTGGTAATTAATGATGCACTACATATAGGTCTGTCACATGAAGTAGAAATCTTGCTGTATTGAAACTCAATATATTTATCAATAAGAGGTTGATACTTCTCCAGAAATTTCACAAACTTGGGCTCTGCATATCATCGTTTTTTATTTTGTGTACATTATAATTTCCTGTTCATGCGTAAGTTTCCTGCTCATGAGTAAGTTTAGAGAATAAATGCAAAGTTAATCCCAAGTATTGATAAGGTGAAATATCAACCAGCTAAAAGTGTACGATCTATGTTTGTTTAATCAGAGAAGTTAGTTTAACTTTGTACCACATTCTCCGCAGAACCTGGTACCAATAGATACCTTGTTACCACAATTTGGACATTTTGTGAGGGTAAGAGGTGCTCCGCAGTTATTACAGAATTTTCCTTCACCTGAGGGTTTGCCGCATTCCGGACATAAAGTTTGTCTTCTCTCTATATTGCCTTTAAATACATTTGCATTTTCAGCTTTATCCCTCATTTCATCTACCATGCGTTCTGCCCTTATTGCAGTCAGCTCAACATTTTCCCTTGGCGCACATTCTACACAGAGATTATCCTGCTCATTCCAGTCGGCTTCACAGACATAGTGTTTGCATCGTGGGCATCTGTAGAAGTGTTCTTTTGCCTCATTTTGGGCTATCTCAAAGGCATTTTCCCATTCCTTTCGCCATTCAGGAGACATTCCCTGTTTTCGGTCATTTAGTATATCCACGCCTCTATCCAATGCATTTCCAACACCGTACTGGCCTACAAGATCAGAGCCTGCAGATAGAGCTCTTCCAACCATACCAAATAGACCTGTCTTCTTATATGTTTTGGATTCGACGAAGCTTGTTTTGTAGCCGTCCTGACATATGTCACAGTAGAAAGTAAACTGGAAACCTGATTCTGAACTGTTGTCTTCGTAATTCCTTGTAAAGGGTTGGAGTTGTGATGTCTTTGATCCTATATTATCACCTCAACGGTTTACCGCATTTGATACAATTCTTGCTTGCAGGGGACTGTTCGGTCTTGCATTTAGAATTGGGACATACAATTACAATTGGAAAACCACAGTTGCTGCATTTATCTCCAAGGAATGTTTCTTTTCCGCAATTTTTACATGTGATCCACAGCAAAACACCGCAGTGCCCGCAGACTTTTGCCCCGTCTTCAAGAGGGTATCTACATACAGGGCATCTCATAGGCCCAAGAGGGTTTTCATGTGTACAGAACGGACAGAAATTAGAATCACGCGCGATTAATTTACCGCAATATTTACACGGATGTTTATAACTGGCCATCACTTTCCCTTCCTTAACTTTTTATTTGCCTGAAAGCTGCCCAACAAATATACTATTAATAATTATTGGATCTTAGTTTTTTAAATTTTCTATATTGATCTGTAGTATTCAGGGTATCTAAAAATCAAACTTGAGCTCTGGGTCAGTTTCTCAATGAAATGGCGCAGAATCAGGTATTACCAGGAAAGTCATGTGAAATTAAAACTATAATTCTATATATGGGAAAAAATTATTGTATAACCATGGCAGAATCGACCGGCAATCTCCTCTCCACTTTGAAACAAAATATTCCTTATTTTAAAGACCACGACATAAGTTCTGAAGTGATGCTTGGAGCATTGATGCATTTATTCCTGATCATTTGCTTTATCGTTTTATTCTACCTGTTAGTGAGAAAGTTCATGTAACTCCAGAAGATACTCCAGAAGACCGTGATTAATCCAGGCAGGCAGTGAAAAATGGAGTTCACAATTAAGGATAAACATTAACGTAACGTCGACAGAAATATTGTAAATATATTTTGAGGTGTAGAAACCCCAAGAGATTAAAAACGGATTATAAAAAAGTGAATTATAAAAAAGTGGATTAATTGAGCTGAGTGGGCTGAATATTAATAATTAATTCAGTCTCTTGAAGCTGATTTAATTAAAGTTTTCTACATAGCCATAACTTCTACATAGCCACAACTTCTACATAGCCACAACTTCTACATAGCCAGAATTCACTCATTTTCTGTCTCATCAAGATATGGAGAAAGTGAAGATAGAGCCTCAGCTTTTTGGGACTCGGATTTAATCCCGGACACCATATTAAGGGCATTTTTAAGAATCTCTTCTTTTCTGGGTTCTTCCAGGTGTGGGAGAACATACGAGAGAGCCTCGGGCCTCATGTCTTTATCTTTAAGGCCAAAAGCTAATTGGAGGGCTTGTTCCAGCACTTCTTCTTTTTTCTGCTCGTTTAGATATGGGATAAGAGATGAGAGAGCCTGTACCTTTTGATAGTCAGAGAAAATTACCTCTATGAGTTCAAGGGCCTTTTCAATAATAACTTCATTTTTTAACCCGTAAAGATGTGGCACAAGCGAGGAAAGTATCTGGAATTTCGTGTCTCCATATTGAAGATGGTGTGAGAAGCAAAAGATATTTTCAATAAGCTCTTCTTTGCCTGGTCCTCTCAGGTGAGGGAGAAGTGAGGAAAGGATAAGGGCTCTTTCGTTCTCATCCTGAATATGGGAGGCAGATTCAAGAGCTTTCTCAATAGATTCGGCTTTTTTTGGCTCGTCCAGGTACAGGACAGACAGGGAGAGGGCCTGTGACCTTAAATCTCCATATTGGATCTGGGAGGCAAAATCAAGGGCTTCTTCCATAATCTCTCCTTTTTCCGGCTTTTCCAGACTTGAGATTAGTATTAAAAGAGCCTTTGCCTTTTGAACCTTATCTTGAATCTCATTATCGGTTTTTTCAGCACCAGCTTTTGCAAAATCAGTTTTTGTGATATGTTTAATCTCTGCAATTTGCTCAATTCGTAAGTCGCTGTGAGTCTTTTCACCTACGACTCCCAGACCAGTAACAGGTTTTTCGGTATTTTGCATTCCGTATCGCTCCGGACCCTGAGAAATACCTTTTCTTGTTACGAAGGCTTCAAGCAGCCTGTTAAATTCGTCAAACACCTGGATTCTATCAATCAAACTCTGTTTTGAACCTTGTTCTGAGGTTTGTTCTATAATCATGGCCGAACTATCTTCGGTCATTAGCTTCTGTGCTGTTTTGTAATCCATAAAAGACGAAACTTCTTTAACTAAATCAGGGTTTTTTTCAAGCAATTTTAATATCTCCTGAATAAAAACTTGCCTTACATCCATATCCGAGGGTGCAACAATCATATCTCCGGCGGCTTCTTTTAATTCAGTGCATTCTATTGAACACAGTTTTTCCCAGAGTTTTCTTTTAGTCTCCCAAACTCCAGACCCCACTTTTTTGCAGGCTTCTTCAGCCGCTTTTTTAGACCCAATAACCAGATAAGGAATAACAGGTTCGATAAAATCTACTATTTTTTGTGCCAACTGTTTAATTATTACGTCCTGTTGCCGCATTATTTCAACCTTCTATTTTTTATATCCTCATTGGATACTATATCTCGGATAATATACTATGCAATTATATAAGTACTATAATTCAGCATGATACAGGTCCATAGTTAAACAATTTTGGACTAACATATTTAATTCGTAATAGCATAAATAAACAATAATATAATGCAATATATCTTTGATTGAGAAACTATCTCCTACTCAGAGGTATTTAAGCTTTTTGAAAGGTTAGGAAGTGTGAGAAATCTATAATAATAGAACTTCTATTAATAAGTAAATAAGTATAATAATTAAACTTCAGTTAATAAGTAATGTAATGAAACTTATTGAAATAACAATAACGGCATGCCACAAAACCAATCAATGGTCTTAAGGATCTGGTTAAATAGGTCATGAGTTTAACAGCCAAACTATTATGTCAGCATTTCTCGGTTCTACTTTAATAATTTTTACTTCCTGCTATAATCCAGAATCAATACTTATATGAGGAAACCTGCCAGATTGGGATACCGTATGTAAATAAAAAATGAGCTTATCTCAAAACTCAAAATGATTTCTCTGAATCCCAGATCCGCAATAAGTAATAGATTTTCTTATCATGAAAATAATTTTGAAATTTTACTAATTTGAGGATAAAATTAGTTTTGGGATAGGCTCGATATTTAGATAGGAAGGCATTACAGCAAAGTTGGTGGAAATTTTTGAGTGAGCAGCCAGAGGTACATAATAAGGTTTTCAGTCAGTTTTCGGATGATAGAATAGAGGCTGCAAAGCAGCTGGGAACTTTTTTTGAGGCTTTGCCTGACAGAAAACAGGCTTTTGAAGATCTGTTAAGACTTTGTTCTGATGAAGAGGATGCAGTCAGGGAAGAAGCCATAAATTCCCTTGTAACGGTTTTTCCGAATGTACCGGATAGAAAGCTTGCCTGGGATAAGTTTGTGAATCTGACAGCTTATCCTGTAGAGTCAGTAATGACGGCTGCAGCCAATGCTCTGGTCAGCGTTTTTTTCCTCATGCCGGACAAAAATAAAGCATGGGAAGACCTTGCCGGGCTGATAAACTCCAGATCAAGCATGGAAGATGCAAACAGGGAAATTGTTAGCTCACTTCATTATATAATAAAGGAAGTTCCGGATAAGGGGCAGGTCTGGAAAGATCTGTTTAAGATGAGAACTTCAGAATATTCTTATGTACGGGAGAAGTCGGCTTTGCTTTTGGGCCTGGTTTTCCCGGAACTGGCTGATGAGGAAAAAGAAGAAGCCTGGAATGAAGTACTGGAACTGGCTAGCGAATCTGCGGATGAAAAGGTCAGGGAGCAGGCTGCCCGGACTCCTGGAGTTATTTACACACAGATGCCGGACGAGATGAAGGATGAAATTCTTGAGACTCTTCTGGAACTTGCAGTATCAGGAAATCCTGAGGCTCAGAAGGAAGCACTTCTGGCTCTACCCCCGGTTTTTTCTCATGTCCCGGATAAGAAAAAGGCCTGGAATGACATTCTCAGGCTTACAGGAGATGAGAATGAATATATTCGAAAGCAAGCTATCGATGCACTGTTTTTTATCTTTCCTGAGATGCCGGACAAAAAAAAGATCTGGGCTGATTTCCTGAGCCTGGCAAAAGCCAGAGATGATTCTATCAGGAACATGGCCGCTGATGCGATTGTATCCTTATTTTCAGGTCTGGATAACAAAGCTTCACTATGGGAGGAACTCATCGAACTTTCAGGGGATGAGGACGAAGCCGTGCAGAGTACAGCGGTTAACATTCTCACGAAGGTCTTTCCACACATTTCCTACAAAAGAGGAGCATATTCCGAACTTGTACACCTGGCTGAAACGAAGAATAGTCCTGCTCTCCGAAAGGTCGTGAATACGCTTGCTTCTGCTTATCCCGAATTGTGTAATATGCCTGAGGTAAGTGAAAGGGAGTGGGAAGAGATAAGAAAACGTAACTATGGAGAGCAGGATAGAACATGGAAATGTAACTATGGGAAGCTAGAGAAAACCTGGAAGGAATATGAATCAGAAGGAAATAGCAAACCCGAAAAAGAAAGTAAATTCCGAGAAAAAGAAAAATCAGGTGAAAAAGAAAACTTAGGAGAAAAAGAAAATACTGGAGAAATTGGTAGTTTCCAGTTTAATGAAAAAGAACACAGAAAGCCTGTCTCTAACTTCTTTAAAAAACCTGTGTCTGATAATTTCGGGCTTGAAGTAGAGAACAGGGCGTACATACGAAGAAAAGATATGA
The DNA here is from genome assembly GCA_023399215.1 of Methanobacteriota archaeon. Lineage (GTDB taxonomy): Archaea > Halobacteriota > Methanosarcinia > Methanosarcinales > Methanosarcinaceae > Methanosarcina. The sequence continues at coordinate 25,285 of JAEWQJ010000047.1, read as the reverse complement.
CGGACTTGTTTGCCGGGTCAGGCTCTGGTCTTTCCGACAAAGACGAGGCTGTAAGTAAGCTTATTAACCTGATTTCGGATCCGGATCCCCAGAGGCGAAGAGGCGCAATAGAATCTCTGCTTACAGCCTACTCCCAATATACAGGCAAAACGCAGGATATCTGGAACGAACTCCTTAACCTGACCGGGGAGGAGGAGACAGGTACCAGAAGGGATGCTGCAGACCTGCTTTTGGAGGTATTTCCAGTGGTTGAGGAAAAGTCTACAGTTTTTTTTGACCTTGTAAAGCTTACTGAAAGCCAGGAAGCCCATCTCAGGAGGAGAGCAGCAGAACTCCTTGCTTCTGCTTTTGCCTATTGTGAAGATAAGCAGGCAGCCTGGAACGAGCTTGTAAGGCTTGCGTCAGTTGAAGACCGTGAAGTCCGGAAAGGAGCAATTCTTGCCCTATCCTCAGGCTATATAGAGGTACCTGATAAAGAAAAAGCCTGGAAAGACCTGTTAAGTTTTTCCGATCATAGTGACAGTTTTGTGCAAAGGGCGTCAACAAGGGCTCTTGGGCCTGCTTTTTTTTATATGCCTGATAAAACCCAGGCCTGGAGAGACCTGAAGGCGCTTACTGACAATCTGTACGTTTATGTCCGAAGGTATGCTTTCCGCTCGCTTGGAAGAGCTTCTCTCTGGAAGGCGCTAAGGGCAGAAAATGAAGCTACTTACATTTTCGGGCTAAAAGAAGCCGTCAATTATTTTAAGGAAGCATCCGAAGCCTCTATTGGTTTCCATATTCCAGAATTCTATCATCCCTTTTATCAAGCTCTGTTATTCATTCTTTTCAGCGACAGACCCGGTATAGCAAAACTTGAAAATGAGCGATACCTCTCAAAAATGACAGATGAAGTCAGGGAGCAGGCTGAAAGGCAGAAACTTCTCGAGATCTTCGAACAGTTTGCAGAACTTCTTACACGCGCAGGGAAACTCTCCCCTGACGACCTTTCAGGGCAGAAAAAGCTACTTGAAGCTTCGATTCTACTTTTTGACCAATTTTCAGGCTTTTTTGACAACAAAGAAGAAGAGGCTATTTTCGCCCAAAAAACCGTGAAAAAAGAAAAACCTGTGAAAAAGGAGTATTCGAACCTTGGAAAAGCTCTTCTTGAGCGGGTAGAGAAAAAGAAGGCATCCTTAACAAAAGACCGTAAAAAAAAGAATTTCTGACCTGAAGTAAGAAGTTTCAAGCTTCTGTAATTATTATCAGGTTAAAAAACTGAAGTTGATTTAAGTTGATTTAAGTTGATTTGAAGGTGATTAAGAGCCTATCCGAAAAGTAGAATAACTACATTTCAGGGTAATGTTGAGTAATGGCAACATGAAATAACGTACAGGACTATGGATCTCCGACGAGTTCTGGAGTAAAATCAAACCATTATTACCTCTCCCTAAACCCAAAAAGAAACTTGTAAGACCTAGAAAAGATGATAAGAGAATCTTGAGTGGTATTTTCTATCTTCTTCGTACTGGTTGCCAATGGAAATCTTTGCCACGATTTTATGGAGCTTCAAGTACTGTCCATGATCGATTTCAAGAATGGCAAAGATCCGGATTTTTTGAGAACATATGAAAGCTGGTCTACTGGAATACGATAATAAAAATGGATTAGAGTGGGAGTGACAAGCACTTGACGGTGCTATGACAAAAGTACCATTCGGTGGAGCTGGGACCGGAGCTAATCCAACTGATTGTGGTAAAAAAGGTACAAAAAGGAGTATTTTAACAGATGGTAAAGGTATACTACTTTCAGTAGCTGTTGATATCACACCTGGTGGAAACTTCGAAACGAAGTTTGTGTATGCTGTAAAAGGAAATCCAGCCGAATTGACACTAACGAATAATGGACCTATTGAGGCATTGTAATTAGATTAAGACTAAAAAAGGAAGTGGGGGGTTGATAATTACAGATAATCAGTGCCCCACCCAATATTTACCTTATTATTAACATATTTATTTCCAGAAAATTTTTTCAATTTTCCAGGATAGGTATCAGTATAAATATAAACTCCATACTTGCAACTCTTAAACGTGTTTTTTGTAACTGTCGGATCGGCGCCCATATCTCCCAGGTAAAGTCCAACCTTTGACTTGGAAATCATGTTCCCTGTTATAGTTTGCCCAGTATTATCATTTAAATAAATCGTTCCACCAACTATTTGATTATTCATTATTATAGCGTCGTCCATAAGATGTCCAATAAGAGAGATTCCACAGTTATAAAAATAATTGTTTCTAATAACAGTTGGATAACCGCCATCATATGCAGCACCTATCCCATATTTTTGAATTGAGAAACCATTTATTGTACCAGATGAACCTCCGTAATAATAAAAACCGTCGACTTTGGGATACTTGGTTCCTAGAATGAATACTTTTTTGTCTACTTTGACGTATTCTTTATATGTGCCGGAGGAAACTTTTATTGTGTCTCCGCTTTTAGCTGCATTAACGGCTTTCTGGATTGTTTTATACTTCTCTTTAGGTCCTACTTTAAGAGTAGAAGCAGATGCAGCAGATGAAACAACAATTAGAATTAATACTAGAGCTAATAAAGATAAGATCAGCTGATGAAACTTTTCGTTAGTTTTCATTATCCTATTCCTCCATCATTCATTTACATTTTAATAAAAAACATCAATAATTGGAACTTACTTATATAATTAAACTTTTTTATTACTACGGGAGTGCAGAGAATCACGAATACCCCACTCTTTATAGGCTGTCCGACAATTACATTCAGTAATAAAATAATTCCTCCTTTTTTGATTTAAAGGCCTTATTTGTTTCTTTTTAGCACTTTTTTATTACTACCAATAATTGTTGGACAGCCTGTTTAGATTGGAGAGGAAGTGAACCCTCGCCTCTTTTTGGTTTCGTTTAAACCTCTGTACCGTTGCTTCTTTGTAAAGTAGGTTTCTTAGTTTCATGGTTACATAAGTTGGTAATGAAACTCTGCATCAAGAAAGTCTTGTAAATGGATACTGAACTATTCCCCAGAAACCGGGCGGGCGGCTCGAAGCATACCCCATCCTTTAGGGTGGGATGGCCGCACGCAATATGATTTGAGTCCGAACTTTAGGAGTAAGTCATGTTTCTGTCCAAAAATGGATAAAGAAATTTGGTCAGGAGTTGGAGGACCTAAAAAACGAAAGTGAGATCTCTATTGTTGAAATGGATGAGATGCACACTTACATCGGTAACAAAAAAATATTGCTGGATCTGGATTGCTGTTGATAGAGTTGGGAAAAAATTCATCAACTGATCTTTTGGTAGCAGAGGAACGGAAACTGGACAACTAATATGGGAAAAATTAAAGCAGAAAGAGATTGGAGAAGTAATGACAGATCACTGGAGAGCATATGCAGAGTTTCTTCCAGAAAATATTCCTATTTAATCCAAAGCCGAAACGTATACAGTTGAATGATATTCTTGAAATGCTAAAGTACTCTGTTCTTCTATTGATGAAACATAGAAATAAAGAGCTAGCTATAATTAGTTAACAATACTTATGATATTAGTAAAAGGCAAATAAGAAAGGTGCCCAGTGTGAGTTCAGATAAAGAATCTTCAGAAGCTGGTCAGTCCGCAGAAGGAGTATTTCCCGAGCCTTTACCTCTGGAGGACCTTTACCACATATATGGAATTGAACGTAGCCATGCCGATAATGTGGCCAGGAACGCTCTTGAGTTATTTGACATTCTTAATTCTATCCATGGACTGGACCCCGAAATGCGGAACCTGGTAGAAATAGCTGCTCTTGTTCACGATATCGGAGTAGCAGCAGATTTTGAAAATCATCACAAAGCAGGAAGGAACATTTTACTCCTTCACCCGCCTTTAGAGGTGCCTGAAAGACTCAGGCCTATTGTTGCCTGGACTGCTTTCCTGCATAAAAAGAGTGCAGGTAAAGAGAAAGTTGAGAAACTTAAAGGAAAGGACTTCGGGAAAATGCCTGAGGATCTTCAGGAGCTTACCCTGAAAGTGGCTGCTCTTATCCGGCTTGCTGATGCCCTTGATTACAGCAGGATGGAAAGCAGTCTCGGAAAAGTCACTTTCGGGAAGCGGAGTGTCAGGTTCGAGGTCGAGGGGCAGGGAGCTGTGATTGACGCAGAAAGAATGGCAAAGAAAGGTGACCTCTGGCATTTTCTCTACAATACCCGGCTGGATTTCAGGCCTGTACCGAAGAAGTAATAAACCATAGTGTTTACTGGTTTCTGACTATACTTACTGGCTTCTAGCCATACTTACTGACTTCTGGCCATACCTACTGACTTCTGGCCATACTTACTGGCTCCTGGCTATAGAAACTGATTATACGGAGTATCATTTTATGGGTCATCTTATACTTGTCAGGCATGGAGAACCTGGATTAAAGCCCGAAGAAAGGCTTGCCGGCTGGGTGGATATTTCTCTCAGCAGGAAAGGGATCGAAGAGGCTCTTCAGTGTGCAGCAGAGCTTGAAAAGTTCGAACTGGATCTTGCTTTTGCCTCAAACCTTGTGAGGACGCAGGAAACACTTTTCTTAATATTGTCCGGACAGAAGAAAACAGGGGTTGTTGTCCATGAGAGTACAGGGAATGAAGGAAATCCAGGGAAAACGGAATGGTACTCGTATCCTGAAAACCTCGGTAAAAAACTTATCCCAATTTATTTCACGCCTTATTTAAACGAGCGCTACTACGGTAAGCTTCAGGGCAGGAAAAAACAAAAAATGGAAGAAAAATACGGAGCCGAAAAACTTGCCTCCTGGAGGTGGAACTTTCAGCCAGGCCCACCTGAAGGAGAAAGTCTCAAAGTCGTGTACGAACGTGCAGTGCCCTATTTCAAGGAGAAAATCCTGCCTGCCGTAAAGGCAGGGAAAAATGTGCTGATCTGTGCCCACCAGGGCAGTCTGAGAGCTCTGGTTAAATATATAGAAGGGATTTCCGATGAGGATATCAAGGAAGTCAGGTTTTCCACAGGAGAACTTGCGATATATCGGTATTCAGAAGGCAAGCTAACCCGGGAAAACACTGAGATGAGCCCTGAGACTAAAAGGAACCTCTAATATTTCTTAATCTCTGTATTAAACCATTTCTTGATTCCTTTATTGTTTTCTTTTTTAAATCCCATTCTCTCTTAAGTTTCTTCTTTTCTTTCGGGTTTTCAATTATTTTCTTTTGGGTTTTCAATTTTGAATTTTGGGCTGTTTGCAAGTACATTGGTAGCATAGAGGCTTTCTTAGAGAAACATAGAAATATAGAAATATAGTGTTGCAAAGGACTCAAATATAACCCAGAGGCAGAATATAGAGAGGATCTTCGTTTGCTGGCAGTTTCAGCATTTTTCTTACCTCTTCGTCCTCAAAAGCTCCTACTGTACAGGTTCCTATCCCGAGTTCCACTCCAAGGAGACATATGTTCTGTGCAGTGTGCCCTGCTTCCATATGGGCATAACGAAGGCCTCGACTACCGTATTTGCCTGTTATCCTCGGATAAACCGCGGAGATTACAAATGAAACGGGAGCACTCCGGATCATGGGCTGGGAAAGAGCAGCTTTTGAAAGCCCCTCCCTTATATCACCTGCAATTTCCCGGACAAGCGTATGACCTTCAGGAATGTACCTGTAAACTCCAGGTTCAAGCTTTCCATCTTCTCCGGCAACGACATGAATTTCAAGAGGGTAAAGCGCACCTGCAGAGGGCGCGGTCCTTAAACCGTCCTCAGAACTTACACCCTGGGCAGCCCAGAGCAAGCGAGAAATGACGGACTCGGAGAGTTCCTTGTCTTTATATCTTCTTACGGACCTCCGCTTTGCAATGAGTTCTTCGATATGGCTTCTATCTGCAGCTTCTGGCTCAGGCAGTTTGACTTTCATTGGCAGGTCTGTAAGACCCTGATTTCCCATACTTATTTCCCCCATACTTTTAGTACAATATTTTTATTCCTTGATTATTCCTTGATTATTTTGTAATCCGCTTCATTGCTTCTTCCGAAATCCTGTCAGGAGTCCACGGTGGGTCCCAAACAAGCTCGATCTTTGCTTCTTTTACTCCTTCTATTGCCTCAACTTTTCGCTTCACATTCTCTATAATAAGCTCTCCCATAGGACAGCCAGGCATAGTTAGAGTCATTTTGATATGGACCCGGTCCTCTTTTACCTCTACCCCATAAACAAGTCCAAGGTCAATAATGTTTATAGGAATTTCAGGATCATAGCAGGTCTTTAGAACTTCGATAACTTCTTCTTTCGTAACTATGGTACCCTCCCCCTCAAGGTATGGATCTAGAGCAATTTTATGCTTTCCATTTAATAAAAAGGTGGATAGAATTAAATAAATTTCCCAGAACCTCAACACAGGTTATTCTTAGGTTTTGAAAAGTATATCCCAGCAGTGAAATTATTAAAAAAAGCTACACGAATAGTTATTAAACCAGTTAGTTACCAAACCAGCTTTTTTCTAGATACATTAAGATGTACATGACTACAGAACTTATCAAGGAACTTAATTCACTAAAAAAGTCATTTTCGAACGTTAAATTATATATAAAAATCCTCTTAATTACTCTTATTGTCAAATAAACACAATGGGGGAGTGAAGTATAGCCGATAGTTCAGATAAAGTTGTTGAAAATATTCCAGGATCTTATTATTGTGACTACAACTGTATAGCCTGTAATCTCTGTGTGGATACTGCACCTGAAAACTTCAAGATGAATGACGACGAATCCAATGCTTATGTATATAAGCAGCCTGAAACTGATGAAGAAAAAGAACTTTGTGAAGAAGCGTTAGAAACCTGCCCGGTTAACGCAATAGGAAATGACGGCTAAAGCGATGGTTGAAATAATTTGTTTGATTTAAGCCAATTTTACTGGCTTTTTATCATTTGCTTTTTATCATTTGCTTTTTATCATTTTATTGGTTATTATTGTCTTTATACCGTGTTCTTATTGTTTTTCTTGCTATCGTTTTTTCATCGGTTGCATTTTCCCCGCAATTGCTTTTTCACTAATACTGCTTTTGTTATTATTCATTCTCAATTTCAGAATAGATTTTTGTTGTTATTCATTCTCAATTTCAGAATAGATTCTGGAAAGCCCCTGCAGGGTGGAGTAACCTTTCCTGGTAATGATATAGTCTCCCCGTTCATTTCGCTGTAAAATCATTCCTGTTTCAAGGAGTTTCTGAAGGTGAAAAAGCAGATTTCCGCCGCGCAGGCCTGTAAGTTTGGAAAGTTCGGAAAACGTTTTGCTTTCCCCTGAAAGTGCTTTGAGCATCAAAAGGCGTTGTCGGTTTGCTACCGGCTCGCAGACCTCAGTGACCAGCTTTTCAGGCTCAATTTCGCTGATGTCAATTTTTTTGTCCTCTTCGTCCTTTTCTTCATAAATCTGGAGCGAGCGCATAAGTTTGATCTGCTTTTCAAAAAGATTCGTAGCTTCCGAAAAACACCTGCTGCAATTTGAGGTTTTAGTTTCCTTTTTTAATTCTTCCAGCCTGTCCCGGTACAGCTTTATGGTTTCAGTTTCGATCCTGCCTCTTCCAACAAGCCCTGCGGTTTCATGCAAGAGCTCACTAAAAGCCTTTTCACAAAAATCCCGCATCCCGCAGTCTGTTGTCATCCGGGTATGCATTATCTCGCTTGCGTCCTCACAGAGATAGTCTACCATGGGCTTCATGAAGCTCTTTCTCATCTCCCCAATCATTTCTTCAATATGCTGCTGGTTTGCTTTCTGCAAAAACCGTGAGAACTCGTTCCGCAGGGATGTCACTTCTCTCTTAATTGAATGAAGTTCCTCCCGGTAATAAGTCTCGGAATTTTCGTTAGCCATCTCCATTTTTTATTTGCCTCGGAAACTTTTGAAAACTTTATTTTATAGGAAATTAAAACTATTTTAGTTAAAGTTTGTTGTAATCAGGACCAGCAATTAACGTAACTAAGAATACTGGTAATTAAAGGCTTTATTAAAAAGTTATTAAGACTGAAACTGAAGTATTTGTTGACCGTGAAGGGGTTATTGGCCGTGCTTATTTAAAGCTGATAATTGAAGAGATTATCAAAGTTTGTTAATTTAAGGTCATTTTTCTATACAATCAAAATTATGTACATAATTATGACGCTTAAGTATATAAATATATACAACATTCCTGATCGCGGTGATAAATCATGGAATTACAGGATATAAACAACTTCGTACAGACTGCAAATGAAGATCAGCTCAAAGCCTTTGGTTTTCTGGGGCAATGGATGGCAGAAAACGCTCCTAAGTACTGTAACTGTCCTTCAAAGTGTTCCCAGAACTGTGAACTTGCAAAGGCACTCGGCGGAGCGCTTCAGGCGGCAGGACAGAAGCTTCAGGGACAATAAGCAGGACAAACAAGCAAAAATAAGCAGAATCCTATCCGGATCTGCTGCCCTTTTTATATTTTTAGTTTTTTTCAGTCTTTTCAGTCTTTTGTATTTCTTTATACTACTCATATGTTATCCGGCCTGACATTTCAGAAACTTTACATTTCAGAAACTCTTTCTGTGCTTGCCGGAAGCTGGCTGAAAACTGCGTTGTGGTTTTTATATGAAACAGAAGATATACTTAATTTAGAATCTGATCAGGGGAACTCAAGATGGAACCAACAATATCCGAAAGGGAAAACTTCTGGAATGCGAGGACCTATGCATTCGTCACTGACCATACAAAACCTGCAATGAAGTGGGCCATATCCGAACTTAAAAGCCGGGGCAAAGATGTCTATGTCATCGACCTTTCCGACAAGCCGGAATCCGGCTCTTTAAGAACAGTCTCCGAACTTCCAGCCGGCCTTGACCGCGCCGTACTGGGCGTCACAATAACCGACCCCGGAAACTTTATCCCTGCCCTGAAGGAGAAAGGCATAACTAAAATCTGGCTGCACTGGAAAACCGAAACCGAAAAAGCTGTTGACACCTGCAAGGCAGAAGGTCTCGAATGCATGACCGAACACTGCCCGATGATGTACCTCGGAAGCGGGTTCAGTATACATGGGATACACAGGGCGATTGCGAAGATGACGGGGAAGTATTGAAAGGCGGATTTTACCCGGAACCTTTATTGTTCACATTTTTAAAACCCGCTTCTCATTTTCACCCGCTTAGCAGCCGGCTTTTGCAGAAATCAATTCGAAAAGCGATATTTGCACACCGGATACTATCAATGCCAGTGATTTCATACTGGGAAGCAAAGTTCAATTTTCTTCCATTTTAACCTTAAAAGTTTGAACATTTTGTTCAGTTAAATCTGGTATGTGCCGCTGCTTACAAGAATTCTCTTTCCGGTAATACCATAAAGTTTACAGTCCTGGTTAGGAAAATAAACAGCAGTGAAGTCTGGTTTGGTTCCTTGCTTCCCCATTAAAGTATAATTATATTTACCTCAGTATTACAATATCAACTATGATATCAACTATAATATCAACTATAATATCAACTTAATTAGAGTTTCTAATCAGAGTTTCGCTGGCGCATCTCGCTGCAAGCAATGGGGTATTCGACTGAAATAAAAATAGAGCACTGGATATCATTGATGAAACTGTTTTTCATTCTCACACTTCAATTAAATTCTTTGATATACCCCGGTTTTTAGACGTATCATGAATTGTTTCAGGGGTTGCTGCTTGTGCCTTGCCTGGTGCTGTGACGGCTGCGCAGGAAAACCTTGATGACCTCGTCAACAAGCAGCAAGGCAATGGCAGCGATGATACAGATCAGCCACTGGTTATTGTTCAGCGAGGTCAGGCCCAGAATTCGCTGCAGGAGGCGAAGCTCAGTCGCCAGGATGGTCACCAACAACGCCAATCCATAGAGGTACAGTTGGTTTCGATCATGCAAAATGTCCCGGTTGAAAGCGGTGGCGGTTTCGCTACGCGCGCTGAGGCCCATAACAATGCTGAGGAGAGAAAAGGCAACAAAGCCAATGGTGGCCGCCGTGGCTGCGCCTACTGTCTCGTATGTTGTTTCCAGATAGACTGTGGCAATTGCCGTCAGGATCCCGATGAAGGCGATGCGAATCCATTGTGGTGGAGACAGGATTGGTTGTTTCAGTGGTCGGGGCTTTTTCTCCATCAGATCCGGGGATGGCTTGTCAAATCCCAGCGCGATAGCCACCGGTACCGTGATGAGGAAGTTCAGAAACAGGATGACTAGTGGCTTGAACGGCGTGCCTCCCAGCACAACGAACAGCGCGGCCAGCAGGTAGGAAGCAATGAATGCCACCAGCTGCTCCATCTGGAACCGTACGTAGTTGAACAGGTTTTTGTAAATGTGACGGCCGTATTCCACTGCTTTGACAATGGTAGTAAAGTTATCGTCAGTAAGGATCATAACAGCCGCTTCCTTGGAGACTTCGGTGCCGTTGATTCCCATAGCCACGCCAATGTCGGCTTTCTTCAGTGCCGGAGCATCGTTGACTCCATCTCCGGTCATGGCTACAATGTTCTTCTTCTGCTGGAGCAGCGTCACCAGCCGGATCTTGTCTTCAGGTGCCACGCGGGCTACCACACCTATCTGGTCCAGTTGTTGCTTCAGCTGCTCGTCAGGAATGGTGGCAAATTGAGTTCCTGTCAGGGCTATGCCCTCGATGCCCAGTTCATGACCGATGGCGGCGGCAGTCACTGCATGGTCGCCTGTGATCATGCGCACCTGGATGCCTGCGCTGTGGCACCTGGCAATGGCATCTTTGGCTTCGGCCCGAGGGGGATCGACGATGCCAACCATGGCCAGAAGAGTAAGATCCTTCACCAGGTCGAGCAGCTTGCTCTTTGGATCGAAGGTAGCTGGATCGAAGTCACGGCGGGCGACCACCATGACGCGCTCACCTGCTTCGGCCATACGGTCGTTTTCCTGGAACGCCAGGTTGCGATTCTCGTCAGTGATAGGATAATTTTCACCGCCTGGCAGCCAGTACGAACCAGCACGCGCGATCAGCACATCCGGCGCTCCCTTGACGAAACAGCGCACCACCGGCTTGCCCTGCTCGTTCTTCATGTTGTGGAACGTAGCCATGAACTTGTAGTCGGAGTCAAAAGGCACTTCGGCCACGCGCGGGTACATCTGGCGAGCGCCTTCCACGCTGATCCCTCCCTTCTCGGCCAGCACGATCAGCGCGCCTTCGGTCGGGTCGCCGATCAATGCTTCACCGTCGAGGCGAGCGTCGGAGCATAGTGCCATCGGCAGTAGGAAGGGATCAAGATCTATCCTGGTACCGCCTGCACTCATTAACTGTCCTTGTGTACTGTAAGCAGGAGTACCCTTTTTCCAGGGCTGTCCTGCGGCGATGCCGCTTGCATGCTCTAATTTTCCCTGCGTACTGTAGCCTTCACCTGAGATCCTGTAGCGATTCTGGCCGGGTATGCTGAACTCTCGCGCTGTCATCTTGTTGAGCGTCAACGTGCCGGTTTTGTCGGAGCAAATGGCTGAGACCGAGCCAAGTGTTTCTACCGACGGTAGCCGCTTGACAATGGCGTTCTGGGCCGCCAGCTCCTGTGTGCCCATGGAATACATGGTGGTAACTACAGCCGGCAGGCCGGTAGGGATGGCTGAGACCGCCAGAGCTACGCCGGCGATGAAGATTGCATCTAGTGCCTGTCCGCTGCGCAGTCCCAGGATAACCATCAGGATGAAGGCGAGGCCCGCCAAAGCCGCAATAATCATCGTTAGTCGATCGAGCTGCTTCTGTAAGGGTGTTTTGTCCGCCTCGGTCTTGTTGAGCAGGTCAGCGATATGCCCCATCTCGGTTCCCATGCCGGTAGTGGTGACGATCATCTCTCCACGGCCGCGAGTGACTGACGTATTCATGAACGCCATGTTCACGCGGTCGCCCAGGGGAACCTCAGGACTGGTAATGACAGCGGTGTCCTTTAGCGTGGCGACGCTCTCGCCGGTAAGGGCGGCCTCCTCAATCTCCATCGTGGCCGCCACGAACAGACGTCCATCGGCAGGAACCACATTGCCAGCCTCCATCAACACAATGTCGCCGGGCACCAGTCCTTCGGCCTCGATTTCTTTTACCTCGCCTTCCCGGCGCACACGGACAATGTTTTTCATTGTCCCAGCTAATGCCGCCAGGCTGGCTTCGGCCTTTGCCTCCCCTCGCAAGCCCAGAACCGCGTTGAAGACGGTCAGGCCCACCAGCACCAGCGTGGTTACCCATTTTCCAGTGAAAAGATGATTGACAGCCGCAGCCACCAGCAGGATGATCTGCATGAGGTCCCTATACTGGCGCAGAAAGGCCTGCCATCCCGGTTCTTTTTTCTTATCCGCCAGTTTGTTCGGACCATACTGCTGCAAGCGCTGTTGCACCTCAGTCGTACTCAAACCCCTGGCCGGATCAACCTGGAGCTGGCTGGCGACTTCGACCGGCGTAATCGCGTACCATTTTACATCTGACACCATTTGGGCTGGGCCCTGTGATGTGGTTTGATCGGATTGATATGATGACATGTTTCCTCTCCTTGAGTTCAAAAAGTGAGGGGGTTTTGATGCTTTCTGGTGCGAGTAACCCGGCTTTCCGACGTAGCCTTACCTTTTCTTCTTACCTTTTCTTCTTACCTTTTTTCTTGCCTTCCTTTTTTCCTCTCTTCTTAACTTCGTCCTCGGTGACCGCACTGCTCGCAGCCGTAACTTCATAATCGGCAGCTGCCTTCGCTTCGGCCTTTAAGACGGCTTTATCTTTCACGCCACCGTCCTCTCTCTCGAGTTCCTCCTTAGCCACAAGTAAAGCTTGTTTCTGCTCCTCGCTGACGGTAGGATAGTCCAGATTGAGGTTCTTCATCGTGTTGTAGAGAACGACTCCCACGGCCAGCCGCGTGAACCACTTGTGATCGGCAGGCACGATGTACCAGGGCGCCCACTCAGTACTTGTATGGTTGAACATGTCTTCGTAGGCGGCGATATAATCGTCCCAAAATGCGCGCTCTTTTATGTCGGCTGCAGAGAATTTCCAGTTCTTTTCCGGCATCATTGTCCGCTCCAGGAATCGCTCTTTCTGGACATCCTTGGACACGTACAGGAAGAACTTAATGACAATGATGCCGTTGTCAACCAGATACTTCTCGAAGTTGTTGATCTCCTCGAAGCGTAGACTCCATATATGCTCGTCTTTCATCTCAGGGGGTAGTTGCTGTTTGGCGAGGAACTCAGGATGTACACGCACGACCAGGACTTCTTCATAGTAGGAACGGTTGAAAATCCCGATGCGGCCGCGAGAGGGCAGGGCCTTGAAGTTGCGCCATAGATAATCGTGATCCAGTTCCTCGCTGGAAGGTCCCTTGAAACTGTGGACATCAACCCCCTGCGGGTTGACACCTGACATGACGTGCTTGATGGTGCCGTCTTTGCCGGCTGCATCGAGGGCCTGAAGGATTATGAGCACAGCATACTGGTTCTGGGCCCAGAGCTTGTCTTGCATCTCGGCCAGTATCTGGATGCCGTCGGCCAGGGTCTTTTCGGCCTCTTCTTTCCCCATCCCTTTGCCGGTAAATCCGGGGTCATAGTCCTTCTTCAGGTCGATTTTCTTGCCGGGCGGAGCCATCAGGACGTCCAGCAATTCTTCTATTCTGGTTGCCATAGTTTGATTCCTTGCATTATTCTTTGTATTGAATATTCAAGATCGGTCAAACTTTCTAACGTCAGCTGGATGTGTTTGAGCAATAGCTCATGACACCAACTGTGCCAGTGATTATTGTGATAGTCGAACTTCACAGCCACCTTCTTGAATTTCCCTTAGATCCAGCCCAGTTCACAGCCAATATTGCCCGCGTGATAAACGGGGCAATACGTGTACAAAGCCTGAATGTCTTTAGAGGGTTCTTGCCTGTACTTTCCTTACTCAATTGGTAATCTTACCTCGAACCCCTGCTGCGATACGAATAAAGATGAAACTCAAACCCCCATCTCGTGGAAGCTGCTCAGTTATTTGTTTTATTAGTAAAATTTTTCAAGGTCATATAATTATAACCAAAAATTGAATTTTAATTCCATATTTGCTTTTATACCCCCAAATTCCATACTTACAATATATACAAATAAATATATATAATTACTTGTCATATTTCTAACTATAGTTATGTATAGTATACCATGAGTTGATTTTTGCGTATTAATAGTTAGAAAAAAGTGGACAGAGATTCGAATCTATCCCCTTACAATAAACTCGCAGGATACAGGCAATAAGAAAAAACGCAACGATACTGTATAATATCCACAGCACCTCTCTTTTCGGAAAACCTAAACCAAAAGAAAGAAAATAATACCTTTAAATCAAAAAAGAAGGAATTCTTTTATTGCCGAAGGTAATTTTTGGACAGCCTGTTTAGATTGGGGATGAAGTGACCCCTCTGAGCTCCCGACGTAATAAGGTTGGAGATAAGAATTCATTTGGGAGATACTTTTAAAGAGATGGGTATCAAATTAGATTAGAGATTTTAAAGCTAATTTGAGAACCTCTTATTCTGACTCTAAAAAATTGAGACTTATAAATCAAAATAAAATTATTAAGTTCTTATTTCCGCCAGCTTCTCTCCATTTTCTCATACAGGCCAATTAAATTATTCCGTGTGATCTTGAAATATGGGTGGTCGGGTCCGTATTCCTTTTCAATGATATCGAGGGCTTTTTCGTAGAGGTTGATTGCAGTTTCGTATTCACCCATACTTTCGTGGAGGCCTGCCAGGTTATTCAGGGTTGTGCCTACATCGGGATGTGTCGGGCCGAGAGTTGTTTCATAGATCTTGAGGGCGCGGGTGTAGAGAGGAAGGGCTTTTTTGTGCTGGCCAAGGATCCTGTAGAGTTCGCCCATGTTATTCAGGGTTTTGGCAACATCAGAATCGTCAGGACCAAGGACCCGCTCCCGGATTTCGAGCGCTCTTGTGTAGAGTTCCAGGGCTTTTTCATAGCGGCCTTTCTGGACGTACACACCTGCCAGGTTGTTCAGGGTCGTAGCAAAGCCAGTGTGCTCGGTTTTTCCGACTTTTTCCATAATTTCCAGGGACCGTGTATAAAGAATCATGGCTTTCTCATACCTTGTGGTCTGGAAATAGAGCAGGGCAAGATTGTTCAGAGTCTGAGCCACCTGCGGGTGTTCAGGGCCGTAAACCTTTTCCTGAAGCTCTAAAGCCTGACCATATCTGTCCTCAGCTTCGTCAAGTTTACCCATTTCCGAGAGCAGGACACCCAGGTTGTTCAGGGTTCCGGCTCTGTATCCCATAACCACACGGTTGTCAGGCTCCTGCTCCTGAAGCTGTTCCAGAAGTTTGAGAGCTCGCATGAAGCATTCTTCAGCCTTTTCGGGTTTTTCCAGCCCCTTATAGAAAAAGGCCGTCCTGTTCAGGGTTCTTACAGCGCCTAGATTTTTCGGGCTCAGAAATTTTTTCTGGATCTCAAGTGCCCGGGTATAGAATGAAAGAGCTTCTTCGCGCCGGTTCATAAGAGCATAAAGAATTCCAAGCTCACCAAGCGTATTCCCGGTTTCAGGCCTGGGCTGGTCTGGGAGATTTTCACGAATTTTTAAGGCCCTTGAAAAAAGCTTCAGAGCTTTGTCGTAATTTCCCATATAGCGGTAGATCCCTGCAAGTCCGTTCAGTACAGAAGCAGTTTCCGGACTTTCAGGCCCAGGTTTTTTTTCCACAATATCAAGCAGTTCTTCATAGAGGGGAAGGAGTACTTTCCAGGATACGGATCTGTAAAAGGGCTCGGCTTTAACTGTGAACCAGCTTACCAGCTCCTCTGGTTCAAAAGTCTCTTTTGCATGTATAAAAGCTTCCTTTAGGGCAATCTCATCTTCAGGGGTGATAAGTTCCGGATCAAGATCTTTCAGACGCTGTTCGTACCTTTCAAGCAGAGTTCTGTGGTTTTCAGTTTTTATTTCTATTTCTTTGCCTTTTCCCTTTTCCATTTCATTCTCTGGATTTTCATCTTTAGCTTTGATAGAGGTACTTTCATCAGAAACTTCTTCTTTTCCTGAGTCTTTCTTGAAATCAGTTATAGTTTACCCCTCCTGAACGAAAACCAGTCCAATAAACATGTTTATCTGAAAATATAAACATCTTTCTGGAAATCTAGTTATGTCAACTCTATATATTTTGAAATGCCTCTATATTAAATACTTGTCCAATAATATATTTTTACCAGAGTTGTCCAAATTCATATATACATTAAAATTTTTAACAGATGACGAACAATAAAACAATATCTTAACAAGTTAAGCTGGTCTATCGGAAATTCTGATTTCTCAGGAATTCTGATTTCTCAGGAATTCTGATCTCTCAGGAATTCTGATCTCTCAGGAATTCTTGGTCTGTCAGGAAACCTATGACTAATGTAAATTAATAGTCATGTTTGTAACCTGTTTATGTGACTGATTCTGCTTATATCTCCTGTTCGACTGCATGAATTCTAAAAAAAGTAGTAAGTGAATTTATTTTCTCATTACAACCTTCGTTCTATTTTGGAACAGCTTATTATCTACATAGATAGTGTGTGACAAATGTATGCCATTATAATTTTGAATCGTATGCCACGCTTCCTGAAAATACCAGCAAATGAAGAAGCTAAGAATTTCTGGTTTTTATACGTTAATAGCAGTGCCTGATGTTTATGGTAAAGCTAGAAAAAATTGAGGAATAAATTTCAATTAAATTCTGATAAGTTTTACAAATATAAAAGCCTATTAGAGATTCATAAAAGCCTATTAGAGATTCTTAATCTCATCTTTAGGTTTATTTTTCCCAACTGCTTAATGGGTAATATAAACTATGGTAATATAAACCTTTATTTTTATCTAATATCGGTAATTATATCTCTGTATAAAACCAGAATATATAATATAAGATTTCTTTATTTTTGGATTCTACTTTTTTCAAATATTGCTTGGAAATTTCAGTTAAGGTGCTCAAATCCTGAATAAGAGGTGAACCATGAATTTTAAAGTACGTCACAAATTTTTAATTTGTCTTGCAGCAATTTTCGTATTTTTGCCAGGATGTATAGACTCCACTGAGCAAATGAATGTCGATTCTGCAGAAAATTCGGACTCAGGATCTTTATCAGGAGTTTCAGATGCAGCGAAAAATCCTTCCCAGTCATCTGAGGGTTCAAGTAGGGTTACCAATGCCAAAGCTGAGGGTTTAAGCGAGGTTGCCCCGTATGCCGAAGAAACCGTTATCGAAAATCAATCAGGGCTGGTTGAGGTAAACGGAACTTCTTCATCATCTAATGTTCATGGTTCCCAGGAAGAAATCCTCAGGGTTGGGGCTTTCAATATTCAGGTCTTTGGGGTCAAAAAAGCTTCAAATTCCAAGACAATGAGTACTCTTGCAGAAATTCTCCGCACTTACGATATTGTTGCAGTACAGGAAATCCGGGACAGTTCCCAGACTGCTCTTCCTGCGTTGATAAAGGTTGTGAACAGTGAAGGGGCTAATTATTCCTATGTCGTTAGCGAGAGGCTTGGAAGGACTTCAAGCAAGGAGCAGTATGCATATATTTATAACAGTGACAGGGTAAAGCTGGAAAGTGAACCCTATACTTATCCCGAACCCGAGGGAACTGATCCTTTCCACAGGCAGCCTTATATAGCGACCTTTGAGGATAAGAACGAAACCTTCAGTCTTGTACTGATAACTATCCATACCGACCCGGACGAAGCAACAGAAGAAATCAATTCTCTTTCAACTGTTCTTGATAGCACCAGACAAATCTTCCCTGAGGAAGATAACTTCGTTCTTATGGGTGATCTGAATGCAGATGGCTCTTATTTTGATGAGGATAAAGCAAATTCCCTGAACTGTTGTGGAGAGTACTGCTGGCTGATAGATAACAGCATGGACACCATGACCGGAGACACGAACTGCACCTATGACAGGATAATAATTACCGAAGATATGGAACCTTATTTTACAGGAAACAGTGGCGTGTTCAGATATGACCTTGAATATAACCTGAATTCAGAAGAAGCGGATGCTGTTTCAGACCACTATCCAGTTTATGCGGAATTTGTTTTCGATTCCACGGGGGCCTGACAGGATCGATTGGATCGGATACTGAAAATTACTTTTTATCTCTACGGCTCTCTGCCACCTTAAGCTAAGAAAATGGCATTCTCCTCTTAGCACAGTATCAACTCCCTGATGCAGTTTCAACTCACAGAACTCATGCTTGAAATCGAAGTATTCGGAAAAAAGAATTCAGACTGCACTGAATATGAAAAATCCTAAAAATAAAAAGCCAAGCCATCCGGAAAATAAGAAAATCAAAAGTCCGGAAAATAAAAAGTTAAAGTATCTGGAAAGAAAAATAACGCAGAACTGGCTGAGTTTTTTCTTTTACCAGACAGTGTTGTTTTTCAGAGTTGCGAGAATGTTTGTGAACTCGTTACTGAACCTGCAATTGCCAAAGTCCGGAGAATTCAGAATGTTCTTCTTTATTTCCTGCAGTCCGATCAGGAGAGTTATATCGTCGCTGTATTCAAATCCTCCATCGGATGCCGTGATGTTTTTGGCAAGGACGTCAAGAAGCCTTGGGTCAAGGTCATTCGTGATATATGTGTCCAGAATCAGAAGATCCGAAATTCTCTTGTAGAAGTCGATGAGCTCCTGGTAACCTGATATCGAGTAGATTTTTGCCATCTGTTTTTGCCTGTTAAGGTAAATCAGGTAACGGGAGATTGTGCTTATAACATTCTCAATACCCTCTTTTTTAGGGAACGCGATTGGGAACTTTTTCAGCATTTGTGAATTAAGTTTGCCTCTGCTCTGTATCTCTTTGCGTCTCCAGACTTCAGGAAAAGCCTTTGCTATTGAAGAGTTGAGTACAGCCGTAACATAAAGGTAGAGTGTGGGATCTCCGAGAACGACACCTACTCCATTTGCAAAAACATGCTTTCCGGTCGGATCATATGAGGCCTGAAGGCGAGAGTTGCTGGTAATGATGATTTTAGGTGTGTTTATGTACCGCAGGAAACTTTCATTTTCGAAACGGTAATCAGCCGAAATGAGTTCCTGTGTTTTGGCCTCAGACTGTTGTTTAATTTCCATTGACTGCTGTTTGATTTCCATTAGCTGTTTATAAGCTACAGGAAACTTTGCTTTCAGTTCCTCGGGCTGGAATATCCTGTATTCTTTCCTTATGTTATTGTCAAGGATTTCATAAGGCACCATAAACTGGTACTGAGTTGACTGAACCGCAAATTCATTCGGAGCGGAATCATCTACATAAGGGTATATTAGTTCTTTTTCCATACCTGCCTGTTCTATACCCACATTTATGTGGGAGTCTTTGCAGACGCAGGATGCATCTGTACAGTTCTCGCTTGAAAGGCCAGCTTTTTGCAAAAAATCGTTTGTGGGGGGTACACCTTCAAAAACTTCTATTGAAATGTCTTCCAGGGTTCTAGGGATTTTGCTCAGCCTTTCTACAATATAGTCCTTACTCCAGAACATATATTTCACTTCTTTTTTATATATATAGGGAATTCTGGGTAAATGGTTTCTTTGTTGTGGGTTGGGTTCTCAAAAATTCGTTTTTGATTTTGAAGCACCTGATTATTAACTCCTCAGAATCTCCATACTAAACTTTGAATATACCTCTTAATATAATAATTTATTCATAATAATGGTTAACAAATGACACCGAACTTTTTAAGTTAACAAGGAAAAACGAGAACTAACGACATTGAAAAAGATCGGTTCATTCAGGAAAAAGCAGGTTTTTTAAAATAAAGGAAATAATTCCAGGTTTACAAACCTGAAAAAACTCTCAATGCCTTTCTTGCGTTATCCAGCATATTATGGTCGTTATTAAAATAAATATAGGTCTTCTCAGGCCCGAATTCATAGATTTCCCTGATAGTTTCGCTAATTTCCGCCTGAGAATAATCGTAACTGTACCAGTCTTCTCTTCCGTGCATTCTCATATACACGTTTTTTCCGGGGAAGATATGGTTTTTGTAGTCTGGCGAGTCTACGGACACCAGAGTCACTTTCCTCATAAGCTCCTCACACGCCTCATCATTTCCCAGCAGGGCTTTATTCCTTATCTCCAGAGCAAAACGTTTCCCAAGTTTTGCGGCTTCTGCAAATCTGAGTGCCCTTTCGACATCGTCAAACTTTGGAGGCACCTGAAATAAGTAAAAATCAATGAGATGGTCCATGGGCTTGAAAAGCTCAAGGAAATTTCCCAGAGTTTCCAGGGAACTTTCACTGAGTTGTCGCCAGTGGGTTATAGACCTGTGCACTTTTATGCTCCATCGGAGTTCAGTCCCCTTCCTGTTCCAGCCTTCAATCTGCTCAGGTGAGGGAAACCTGTAATAACTGGCATTAAGTTCAACACTGTTCAGCCCGGAGTTCTGAATAAACCAGTCAAGGTTTTTCTTTTTGTTCCAATCATAATACCAGCCGCTTGTACCCACAAATGCCTCCATAAAATCCCCTTTTATAGATCGGTCTGATAGCAGATCTATTTTTGGTTTATTCCTGCTTATAAGCGAAAAAGCTGGTGAGCGAAAAACTGCTGCCGGATTGCAGAAACTTAAGAGAAAAAAATTGGTGCAAGATTGCAGGCAATTGAGCACGAATTTGCCTATAATACCATTTTTACTGAGTCATCAGGTAATTAAAGCAAGTTTTCATCAGGTAATTAAAGCAAGTTTTTATCAGTAACATAAAACATGTTCAATACACCATGGCATGTGCAGGTAGTAGCAACGAAAAAAGTCCTGTCCTCAAGGTTTTCAAATTTGTTCTCACTTCTGTTTTCTTTTATGGATCTTAAAAACTCAAGGATCTCCAGCAGGTTCTGCTTGAATTCATCTCCTTTAAGCCCTCCTATACCCGGTTTCATCTGATAGCTCTCAAAGACCCAGCCTGGCAGATGCTGAAGAAGTTTTCGTGCATATTCCGTAATGGTTTCTGGTTTTTTACGTCCAAAGGTGGGGCAGCGGTCTCTTGGGCCCGGACAGCCGTCAGGGCAGATTTCTCCTTCCCTGGCATAAGAGAGAAACAGCATGCCATATTCAGGGTAACGTCCTGCTATTATATCATCAGGAAAGGAAGATGCAAGCTTTTCAAAAAAAGACATGAGCCTTTCGTCTTCAGGTCGGATAAAGAGCTCGGTTACAGGGCTATCTTCCATCTGGCTTTTTTCCAGAATCTCTTCAGTATTTTCGTCTTTTTCGGACTTCAGAGGAAGTTTTAGAAGATCAGAAAGCAGATATGCAGCCGCGTGGCAGGGAACAGCAGGAATAATGTATTCAGGGATGCCGAGACTTAGAAGAAAAGGAATGTTGTCAAGATCCATTTTATAAAAGTAGGCTCTTGCCTCTTTATTTCCTTCTGTTGTTTCTTGCTCGTTTTTTTCTCCTTTGCTTTCTTCTTTATTCTCTCTTTCAGTTTCTCTTATTTTGTTTTTTCCTCTATCGTTTTCTTCTCTTTCGTGTTCTCCTGCTGCGCTGGAGGATTTGAGTGCTTCGTTCTGAAACGACTCTGAAGCTTTGTTTTTCAGAAGATTTACCAGCTCGTCTTCAGTTTTAATGATGTTGGACTTTCTGGAAGCAGGCGCGTTTTCATCCTTATCGATAACGAGCACAAAGGGGAACCTGTTTTTTCGAGCGTGATCAAGGAAATCAGTGCCGATTTTTCCTCCTCCGAGGACGAGATAATAATTTTTGATTACGTGAATTTTCTCAAGGTGATTTATTTTGTCGTCAACCTGAGACGCTTTATATTCCATACTTTCCATAAGACACCAACCAGATAAGTTAAGATGGAAGTAAGCTGTGAGGTTTTCTTATTTTTCGTGCGTGAAGATTAATCCTGGTTACAGATACACAAGTAAAATTACAGTACAATTACAGTAATTAGTATAATTACAGTATAATTAGTATAATTACAGATATTATAAATATTACAGATATTACAGATCTAATTGTTCAAGGTATCCGGTAGGATCAATCAGGTTTTCAGGCATTTCTTCGGCAAACCAGTTACCTCCAAGATAATTTTTGTGAACGGTAATGGGTTCACTCCTCCAGACTTCAAAATGGAGCATACTTGGATTTTTGTTTTTCAGATTCTGGATGTAAAGCGGGCAGAGATCATTGATTTTTTCGGAGTTCAAAACCATTCCAATATGCCCTATCAAGTTTCCTGCTTCTATTTTATCTCCTTTTTTTACGGTAAAGTCTGCAAGTTCCCCGTATTTGCAGAACAGCCCGCTGCTCTGTTCAATAATCACGTAATAAGTCGGGTTCCAGTAAGGCAATATTTCAGGCGAAGTCATCAGACCGGTTTCTGTGACAATTCCTTCTTCAATCGAAAATACCTCTGTATTTTCAGGGGCATACAGATCAACCCCACAGTGATATCGGTCACCCCTGTTTTCCCAGAAGGAGCCGGGTTCTCCTTTTTGCGGAACATGAACCTTTTTGATGTTTGAGTTCTCAATTTCTACTTTTTCCGGCGCTGTATTTTCTTGAACCTTTATGTTTAGAGGCCAGATTCTCATGAAGTCTCAGTGTACATGAAAAGTATAAAAGCCTTTTTTACTTCGATATTGGCGTTTCTGCGAGTGAAAACGTATGTTTGCGGCGAAATAGTCAAGCTAAAAGTAACAAATAACCTGAATATTCCTATCTGGTACACAGGTTACCCTCAGCGCGACCTGGTCTTCTGGTAGCTAGAAAGGGTTCAAGGCGATATGGTTGGCAGCATGGATTTTCGTCTGCCAGTGATTGAAGAAACGAGGGTTATGGAAGGGAACTCCTGCCACATGAGCCGCAAAGTCACTTTTATGAATCTTTTATGAACTGATTTTTACATATAATGTAACTGATTTATATAAAAGATAACCTAGAATATTTAATATTCAGAATAACATTTTTGTGACATAAAGATGCATTTTTAGCTTTTGTAGTTCGCTACTTTTGTCATTCTTTACCTTGCGCATGAAACTGTTTTCATTATAAATTGTATGACCTTCAAGCTTAAAATTAGAGTTTCAAAGTTATAAAATAGATTATAAATTTGACAATCAAAAGATAAATTATATACTTCCAGGCTTGTATCGCATTAGTAAATTTTTTTATTGTTGTTCAAGTTTAGCGATATTATAAGTTTTGAGATAGCATTTAAATTTAATAAACTATATATTTTTTTAAATTAAAGAAGATACTCTAGCTTGCGAGTGGTCATAACAAGCGAGTGGTTACAACAAGCGAGTGGTCATAACATATAGTAAAGTTAGGCATATCGACATCAGATAGAGAAGCCTGAAGAGGGATTATGACAACAGACCTGGAGCTATTTCCGGCAACAAATCCGAATCCTGTGCTCAGTGTGGCAGATGATTGCACTGTTTTTTACTCAAATAAAGCTGGTGAGACCTTATTACATGAGTGGGGTGTGGCAGTAGGAGAGAAACTGCCATCCTATGTTGAAGGTGTCGTGAAGAATGTAATTTTCCTAAATAGACCTGAAAAAATAAAAGTTGAAACGAGAAAAGGAGTTTATCTTGTCGGGTTTTACCCTGTACCTGAAAAAAAATGCGTAAACATTTACGGATTCGATATAAGTGACTGGAGAGAATTTGAAGAAAAACCTCCGGGAAGTGAAGCTTGTAAGGTGGCAAACCTTGAGCTGGTTGATATTCTTGATATTCCAGCAATCCAGTCCCTCATGGATGATTTACATGAACTCATTCACATTGTCATAGCTCTGGTCGATCTCAAAGGCAACGTTCTGGTAGGCGTAGGATGGCAGGATATATGCACCAAGTTCCATAGAGTTCACCCTGAAACCTGCAAGCATTGTGTAGAAAGTGACACAAGATTATCCATTGGCGTTCTCCCTGGAGAGTTTAAGCTTTACAAATGTAAAAACAATATGTGGGACGTCGTGACTCCACTTATTGTGGATGGTCAACATATAGGCAATGTCTTCTCAGGACAGTTCTTTTTTGATGACGAGTCTCTAGACTATGAGCTTTTCCGATCCCAGGCTAAAAAATATGGCTTCAATGAGAATGAATACATAGCCACGCTCGAAAAAGTTCCAAGGCTGAGTAGAGACGCTGTGAACAAAAATATGTCCTTCTTCGTGAAGCTTGCCAACATGATCTCACAACTAAGCCACAGTAACTTCAAACTTGCCAAGTCGCTGAAGGAACGCGATATTCTGGTGGATACGCTGGAGAAAAGCAGGGAAGATCTTAGTAAAGCACATGCCAGTTTAGAAGCAAAAGTTAAAGAACGTACATCAGAGCTTGAAAAAGCTTACGAATCACTGATGGAGGAAGAGAGAAGACTCTCTGAAGCCCAAAAAATAGCTCATGTTGGAAATTGGGATTGGAATCTTGCAACTAATGAAGTTTACTGGTCTCATGAGATGTGCCGTATCTTTGGGTGTGCTCCCCAAAAGTTATTTCATACACACAGTGAGCTTTTAAACTTTATACATCCCGAAGATCGAAGCTATGTGGACAATGTCGTTAAAAGTGCTTTAAATGGAGAGTCCTTTAGCATTGATCACAGGATTATCTCGGCTGAAGGCGAAGAGCGTATAGTCCACGCACAGGGTGAAGTTGTTTTTGATGAGAAAAAAAGCCCAATTCGATTAAGAGGAACAATTCAGGACATCACAGATCACAAGAAAGCAGAGGAGAAGATCAGGATATTAGCAGATTCTGTGGAATCATCAAATGATGCTATTGTAACAGAGTCTTTTGATGGTACTATCATCAGCTGGAATAAAACGGCAGAGCAGATTTATGGTTATTCCGCCAAAGAAATTCTGGGTAAAAATGTCTCAATACTGGAACCGGATAATCTTAACGGAGAAATAAAAAAGATAATTGAAAAGGTTAAACATGGAGAAAAAGTCCATCATTACAGAACTTTACGGCTAAAAAAGGATGGTACAACAACAAATGTTTCAATAACTTATTCTCCAGTTTTTGACACTTTTGGAGAGCTAAAGGCTATCTCAGCTATTGCAAGAGATATTACTGAGCAAATCAATGCGGAAAAACTACTGGCAAAAGCCGAGGAAGCCAGAAAAAAAGAAATCCATCATAGAATTAAAAATAATCTGCAAGTGATCTCTTCCCTTCTTGATTTACAGGCTGAAAAGTTCAGAAACAGAGAACATGCTGAGAATGAAGAAGTTCTTAACGCTTTCATAGAAAGCCAGGACAGAGTAATGTCAATTGCTCTTATCCACGAAGAGCTGCATGAAGGCAGAGGGA